>CAVVLD010000119.1:0-21168 GCA_963748795.1 uncultured Solibacteraceae bacterium | reverse complement strand
TCCCAAAAGTGTAATTAGCGCTCGACAGGCAGCGGCAACTTCGCGCAGCAGTGATAGATGGCTGCGATGAAGTTTTCTGCGGTCCGGAATCCGAAGGAGCGATGGCTGATGGATTTGATCTTGTTGTTCATTCCCTCCACGGCGCCGTTGGAGACTCGGTGCTTCGTCCAGCTCAGAATCCCATCGAGATGGCCCCGCAGCATACGCACGAATCTCTTGAACGGCTCCAGCCGGGAGCGCATGGCCGAACGCATCCATTTCTCTAAGTGGTCGCTGGCCCGCTTGGGCTGCCGGTAAAGCCAGAACAGTTGAAAGGCTTCTTTGAGGTAGTAGGCGCGTACGATCGGTAGGTTCCACTGCACCAGCGTCGACAGCCGCTCTTTCTGATCGTCGCTGAGATTCCAAGGGTTCTTCAACAGCAACCAGCGGCTGCGCTTGAATGGCACCTTCTCTTTCAGACTCAGGCGGCGCATCTCACTGCGCCGGACTTCTTCGACCGCCTCATTGAGATGCTTGACGATGTGGAACCGGTCGAACAGGATCTGCGCCTGGGGCGCGTGCGCTTTGACCAGCTTGGCGTAAGCCGCCCACATGTCCATGCAGACGACGCGCAGGGTATGACAGCGCCGCGGGCCCATTTCTTTGGTGAAAAACGGTTTCACCGCTTCCTCGGTTCGGTCGTCGCCCACCCACAGCAGAACCCGCCGTTCCAGATCGTAGACCACGGTCAGATAGACTTGCCCCTTCCGCCGGCTCACCTCATCAATGCCAATGACATGCACCGGGGGACGCGTCCGGTGTTTCAACCCATACTGCACCGCCCGCTTAACGATTGTTGCCACGCTCTTCCAATTCAAGCCGTACTGGCGGGCGGTTCCCTGCCAACTCAGTTCGCGGGCGAGTCGCGCTACCGCATTGGCTAGAGCCGTGGTCACTCGCGCCTACGGCTCGGCCCAGGGGAAATCCTCGACCCGCACACCGCACCTGGGGCACTCCACCCGCCGGGGCCGGTAACACAGTTTGAGCGGCAACTTCCGCATCGATAGATCGCGCCACACTCGCGGCTTTTGCACGCTGTGCACCCTTCGGCACCGCTGCCGGCAGAGCCCGCAACGCAGCAGTCGACTGCCCAATCGGTCGATGTGGACGACCATCGCTTTCTCGGTCTCCTCTACCTTTGTCACTGTATGGGCCTTCAACCCCAATTGCTTTCTAAGAAACGTTTCGATGAGCACCGCCATCCTCTTCTTCCCGGGCGTACCTGACAGCCCTCAAAGAGTTAGATGATCCTGGGATTCATGCCAGCCACTCACCCGCATGTGGCTGCATCAACGGTACTTCAACGCTAATTACACTTTTGGGATAGGAACCGTTTTATTACTTCCAGTGGAATATCGATTCAAATTCCAATAATGGCCGGTGTCTGCCCCAAAAGTGGCCCCGGTGGCCCCGCGTCCGCCGCAAACGCCAGCGGCTTCCTTCAAACGTCTCTATCCGAAGTGACCCGGCGCTCAAGATTTCCGCCGCTCCTCAGCACGTGTGCGCCGGGTCACTCCAGATAGAGTCCTAGCGTTTTGGAAACCAGATGACGAGAGAGCCAAAGAGATCTGCCAGACTGCAACGGTCTTGCAACGGTCTTGCCGAAATTCATGGCGAAGCTATAAAAGCGGTCTTTACTGAATTCAACAGGTTGCGAGTCAACGACACCCGATGAAACCCTGTCAAGTGCTTTGAGGTGCTAGCGGGAGCAATCTCGTGGGGGTTCAAGTCCCCCTCTCCGCACCATACAATCACTAGTCTAGCGTCACATCGCCCGTTCTTACAGGGCTAGCGATGTGACGTGTTTGAGCCAAGTGAGATCATCGTCCATTCCCCTTCAAGTATGTGCGGAGGCGAGAAACGCAGTAGCTCTGTGTGACGCTCCAATCGACGTCGAACTAGCGATCCTGGCGGGCGAGAATCGAAATGTTGTCAGCGTGCGCGTCCTCTCCGCCGGCGGCAAGGAAGTGCGTACACTGCAAGATCGAGCTGGCTGGAAAGTCTTCGTCGGTCTTCGGTCTGCGTGTTTGCAGACGAAGGCGAAGATGGGCTCGACGCCATTGCCCGTGAGGTCGTTGGAAAGGAACTCGCTCCGATCCACGCGGTGGCGGGCATATCGGTGAGTTCCGTGAGTTTTTCTGGATCCTGTCCGGTTCACGGCGCTCGGGTTGACGCCGTCGCGTCACGATCGTCGGGACGCTTCCACATCCCGCTCGATGTCGTCATTTTGGGCCTAACCTTCTAACCGGACGGATGGGTCCGCGCCTCCAGGATCATCTTGTATGAGATAAGACTGACGTTGCGACCCGGCAGAGACGATGCGTTATAATTGCGGCATGCCCCCCCCGTGCCGGTGTTAGCCGATCATGATGTACGCCGTCGCGCAAATCGCGATTTATTCAGCGGCCGGTGTGTATTCCTGACCGGCGCTTCCGGTCTGCTCGGCACGGAACTGTTGCGATTGATTGACGGCGCCAAGGTACTCGCATTGGTGAGGCGGGAGGATCAGGCGCGAGCACTGGCGGCCGGGGAATTCGGCCGGTCCTCGGCGATATCAGCCGGGAGCGGTTGGGGATTTCGGATCTGGATTATCAGGACATCGTGTCGTCGGCCACCGACATCATTCATCGAGCAGCGGCCGATATCCGTTTCGACCTGACGCTGGCCGAATCCAGAGCTGTCAATCTCTTCGGTGTTCAGGAGATGCTCGAACTGGCGGTCTGCTGCCACCGGCTGGAGAAATTCCTGCACGTCAGTACGGTTTACGTCAACGGGTACCGGCAAGGTGTTTTCGCGGAAGCACCAGTGCCGCGCGGTCAGCGGTTCGTCAACCATTACCAGCAGTCGAAGTATGAGGCGGAAGGATTGGTGCTCGACGCGATGCGCCGGATCCCGGCCGCAATTTATAGGCTTAGTCTCGTCATCGCCGATTCGGTTCACGGGAACGTTTCGCAGTACAACTACTTTCACCACCTGCTTCGATGGCTGCCCGGAAGCCCGCTTCCCGTGATCCCGGGAGATCCCGATGTGCTGGTGGACCTGGTGCCGAACGACTGGGTGGCGGCAGCCCTGGTGCACCTTTATACGAATCGTTTCTGCGCAGGCTCCATACGGCACCTGTGCGCCGGGCCGGAGCTCTCCGTACCTCTGTCTGAAGCGATGGCGCGGATCTGCCGCGTGGTGGAGTTGCACCCTTCAAACAGCTCAGGACGACGCATCGGCATTCCCCAACTCGTGAGCCTGGGCGAGTATAACCGGTTCCTCGCCAACTGTCCGGACCGTGAGATCGCCGCGCTTGCAGGTCTGGTGGGACATCATGTCCGGCTGCTCGCCATCCGCCAGGTGCACCTGAACGCGCTGACTGTGGAAGAACTAAAGGGAAGCGGGGTGGCGCCGCCCGATCCGAGAACCTGTCTCGAGAACACGACGAGATTTTGCCTCGACACGCAATGGGGACGAAAGCCGCAGACCGTCGCGGCCGCTGATTGAAAGAGGGGATTCATGTCGGAACGCGAAGCATCGCACTTCACGAGGCTTGCTACCGCGGGTCAGGAGGTCATCCGCGGAAACTACCGGGCTGCCGCACAGATTTTCGATTTGACGCGGGAGGGCAGTTGTCCCGAAGACGTCGGAGAACTGGCCGAGGTCTTCGGCTTCATGACCGTGAAGGTAGAAGCGCGGGACATACGCCGCAGAAAGCGCTTGCAGAGCTGCGAAAGAAGAAGACGCGGACCTGTTGGAGGCTTCTCAGCTCCGGGCCGAGTTCAGCAAGCTGTTCACCGGGACGATCATCCTCCTGTGCGGTTACACCATGATGGTCTCGTTCCTGCGCGACGGCCTTCACGTGGACATGGGCCCGCTGGCCTGGGCTACCCACCTCGTAAATCTCGGACTCTTTCTCATGCTGGGTGGCTCGATGGCGTGGTTCCTACGGCGGCATCATTATCCGATGCGCAGCTTCGGCCTGACGTGGAAGAACTGGAAGCGGTCACTCGTCGAGTCCCTGCTGGCTTGCATTCCGGCGCTCGGCTTCCTGATCGCGTTCAAAGCGCTCCTGGTGCGCTACGATCCGCACTTCCAAGGCAGACCTATTGTCGAATGGGGGAACTGGGGACCCTGGCAGATGTTCGTCGTCTACGTCCTGGTCAGCAGCGTGCAGGAACTCTCTACGCGCGGATTCCTCCAGACATGCATTGAACGCCTGCTGCAGGGCAAGGGACGAACGATTCTCGCGATCCTTCTCGGGGCGGCGGAGTTCGGTGTGGTTCACCTGCATTACTCATTCGAGCTGGGCGTGCTGGCGTTCTTCGGGGCGGTGCTTTTTGGCAGCCTGTACGCGCGGCATCGCACCATCTTCGGGATCACGGTGGCTCACTACATCCTCGGGCAATGCATCTTCGGGCCGCTCCAACTCGTCCGCTAACACAATGCGGTAAGGACCCCGGTGTTATAGCGGCCAGGCGAACTTCGGCTTTGCTGCGGCAGCAGTTGTTCTTCTACCGCGATCTGTGGGTGTGAGTTCGCGGAGGCAGTTATTCCGGCCGGGCCCCGGGAGCTAATTTGGGCGGCAGTGATTCCCTGTAGAAATACCCGCTTTGTAACCTGTAGTTACCCGCAAAGGACCATGTCGGGCTAGTTGGACCCGCACATTACTCATGCTGCAATGTAAGTTGCGACGGGTTATCTCGAATGGATAATGGGAGATCCAGTACGTCACGTATCCTGATCGTTGACGACGAGGAACAGGTACGCCAGTTGTTCCGGCTTATGCTGGAGCACGAAGGCTACTACGTGGAGGGAGTCTCCTGCGGCCGGGACGCGGTCCGAAGTTCTGCTTCACTCCCGGTTTGACTTACTGCTTCTGGACATGGGACTGCCGGACATGGATGGCCTGGACGTGCTGCATTTCGTCCATTTGAGCAGGCCGGGGCTGAAAGTGATTGCCACGTCGGGTTGCCTCCCCGAATCGGTACTGAGGCTCGCAGCGCACTTTGGGGCCGCGGCCCTGGAGAAGCCGGTGACCGGAGCCCGCCTGGTGGAGACCGTGCGAGACCTGCTGGCGAATTGAGAGTACTCGCAGCCGCAGTATCCGTGTATACTCATGGAAACCCGGAGGGGACACACATGAGATATCTGGCCGCCGTTCTGCTTGCTCCCGCGCTCTTCGCCCAGGAGCCAACCGTCAACCAGATCCGCTCCGCTGCCACGCAGTCTGTCGCGCTGCTACAAAAAGGCTCCGCGGGGTTCTACAAGGCGCAGGACTGTTATTCCTGCCACCATGCCAGACTTCCGGCGCGCGTGCTGCAACTGGCGCGCGAACGCGGCGTGACCGGTAGACGAGGCGGCTGCCCGTGCAACGCTGGTCAAAGCCCTTTCCTACAGCCCCGACCTGACTTCGATTGACCGCGTGGTGCAGTCCAGTTATGATCATCGACCCTTCCACCAGTGAGGGATCGGCCCTGATCACGGCCGCGGCAGCGGGAGTGAAGCCGAGTCTCACCACCGCTGTGCAGGCGCGCCTGATCGCCCGGCAACAGCGCGCGGACGGCAATTGGCTGACCGATGACCAGCGTCCTCCGCAGGGCCACAGCCAGTTCACCGCCACCGCCGAGGCCGCGCGGGCGATGCTTCTCTATATGCCCGAGGAACTGCGCAAGGAAGCGGCCGCGCGCGCCGAACCCGCCAAGGCATGGCTCCTGCAAACCAGGCCGGTGACCACCGAGGACTATACCTTCCGGCTGCAGGGGCTCGCCTGGACCGGCGCCAGCGCGGCGGAACGGGCCACGGCCGTGCGAGATCTTCGGGCACTGCAGCGTTCGGATGGCGGCTGGGCACAACTGCCGCGCATGGAGCCGGACGCCTATGCCACCGGCGAAGCCCTGGTGGCGCTGGCCGAAGCGGGCAACGTGCCGCCCACGGACCCGGGCTGGCGCAAGGGACTGCGGTACCTGCTGTCCACGCAGAACCCCGATGGATCCTGGCGCGTTCGGACCCGCATGGTTACTCCGGCGCAGGTGAGCCCGCCGTATTTCGAAACCGGTTTTCCGTTCGGTCACGACCAGTTCATCTCCTCCTCTGGTACTTCTTATGCCGCGATGGCGCTGATGCTGGCGCTGCCCAAGGCCGCTAAGCCAGCGCCCGCGCCGGGTCTTGCGGAGTTGGCACCGAAGGGCGTCGAACCCTGGATGCGAACGGCACTGTTCGGCACGCCGAAGGAGTTTGAGTCGCTGCTGGATCGCGGTCTGGACCCGGCGAGCCACAGCGAAGGCGGCACCACGCTGCTGATGATGGCGGCGCCGGATACGGCCAAGATGAAAATGCTGCTCGACCGCGGCGTGGACGTGAACGCGAAAGCCAAGAGCGGCTTTACGGCCCTGATGGTCGCCTCGTTGTATCGCGGCTCGCTTGAGGGTATTCAGTTGCTCCTCGACAGGGGCGCGAAGGCGGCGCCGGGCACGGGCGTGATGTTCAACGCCTCGCCGCTGCTGCTGGCGGTATTCGCCGGGGACCCGGCCACGCTTGAACTGCTCCACTCCAAGGGCGCGGATGCCAATCGCAGGATGCTGCTACTGGGCGCCTTCCCGACATCCCCTATGGCGCAGGCCGTGGCGATGGGCGAACCGGAGGTGATCCGGGCGCTGGTGGCCGCCGGCGCGGACATCAAAGAGCATGATCCCGACGGCACCAGCCTGCTGCAAATGGCTGCGATGGCTAATCACGTGGAAGCAGCACAGGCGCTGATTGCCGCGGGCGCGCCTTTGAACGATGCCGACAAACATGGGTATACGCCGCTGCTCTACGCGTCCACGGTCGATTTCGGCGACGACCGCATGGTGAATCTGCTGCTGAAAGCCGGCGCCGACCCGACGCTGTCGCACCAAGGCCGGCGAGACTCCGCTTTCGCAGGCGAAGCGGTACCACTACGCGCACATAGAGGCGGCGCTGGAAAAGGCCGGAGCGCGCGAATAACGGCTTCCGGCCAACGGCGCTAGAATTGAGATCGCCATGTCTCAGACTCTCGCCGTGGGCCTGCTCGCGCTGCAGGCCGCGATGGGCTTCGCAGCCGCGGAAACCCGAACCGTTACCCTGGACGGCACCACCGCCGAACAGAAGTGGCCGCTGAAGGAACTGAGCCCCGACCTGCCCGCGGACTGGTCCGGTTTCGATTACCTGGTATTGGAATTCCGCTGCTCTACGCCGCAGCGATTTCAACTGCGGCTGTACACCGCCGACGGCAACCGCAATGCCGGCATCAACGCTTTCCCAGGCGCATGGATCCGCGCGGCGTTGCCGCTCTCGATCTTCACGCAGCAATCGCGCTCGGGCAGCGACATGGCTTCGGTTTCCAACCGCTCGCGGCCGTCCTATTACCTGAACCTGAACGGCCCATACGGGCCGCTGACTTCGGTACAGGCGATCGGCATCGTGATGCAGGTTCCGCTGGGTAAGCCCACGTTCGAGTTGCGATCCGTGCGCCTGACGAAGGACTCGCCGGGCGATGCGGTGCTGGAGCCCAAGCCGCTGGTGGACGAACTGGGACAGTGGATTCACGCCGGGCACCGTACGCTGGACGAGGTGAAGCGCGAATGGGCTCGTGAAGACGAAACCCTGCGCGCGGGCGACTTCGGGTATTGCCGCTACGGCGGATTCGCCGCCACCAGGGCCAAGGCCACGGGCTTCTTCCGCGTGGAAAAAGTGGATGGCAAGTGGTGGTTCGTGGATCCCGACGGGCACCTGTTCTATTCCACCGGCGTGGATTGCGTGCGTTCGGAGATGGGCACGCGCACCGAAGGGCGCGACGGCGTGTACACGGCGCTGCCGCCCGCCGAACTCGGGCAGGGCTCCATGGTCTCGTTTTATACCTGGAACCTGCTGCGCCGTTTCGGCGCGGAGTGGAAAGAGAAATGGCCCGGACCTGGCGGCGCGGCGCATGTCCGCGTGGGGCATCAACACCGTGGCCAACTGGTCGGACCCGGTGATGTTCCAGCGGCAGAAAGCCTACGTAGTGCAATTGAGCGGACTGGGAATGGACGTGGGCTGGCTGGGCATGCCGGACGTGTACGCGGCCGAATGGGCCGGGCGCGTGGACGCCGCCGTGGCGCGGCAGTGCGATGCGCGCAAAGACGATCCGTGGCTGCTGGGCTATTTCATGGCCAATGAGCCGCCGTGGCCGGGCCGCGAACAGTTGATTACGGACATGATCCTGAAGGCGCCGGAGACGGCCACGCAGCGCGAACTGAAAGCCTGGCTGGCCGATGGCGACACCGCCGAGAGGCGCCGGAGCTTCATCGAGCATGCTTTCGAGAAGTATGTGGATGTGATTGCCGGCGCCATGCGCAAGCACGACCCGAATCATCTGAACCTGGGGATGCGGTTTGCGGGCGACCCTTCGCCGGCCATGATAAGGGCGAGCAAGAGGTTCGATGTATACAGCCTCAACGCTTACGACTATGCTCCCAATCCGGCCCGCCTGCAGCGTATCTACGATGCTACGGGCCTGCCGATGCTGATCGGCGAGTTCCACATCGGGACTCCCGGGCGCGGCATGGCTCCGGGCCTGCGGCAGGCGCGCAGCGAGGCCGAGCGCGGGGTGGCCTACCGCTATTACGTGGAGAATGCCGCCGCGTTTCCGGCGATGATCGGCACCCACTGGTTCGAGTGGCTGGACGAACCGGTGACGGGGCGCATGGACGGCGAGAACTATAACATCGGCATGGTGGACGTGACGGACATCCCGTATCCGCGGTCTTCTGGAGGGCGTGCTGGCGGCGCATCACCGGCTGTTCGACGTGCATTCCGGGAAAGAGCCGCCGAGCGCCCGGAAGCCGGAAGCGCAATAGAGTTATCCTATAAGCTTCCCTATGCCTGTATCCGTGAAAAATCAAATTGTTCTCGTGGTGGGCGCTTCCAGCGGGATCGGACGCGCCACGGCCACTCTATTTGCCCGCGAAGGCGCGCGCGTGACTGCGTCGGCCCGCCGCCAGGAGCGGCTCGACGCGCTACAGAAGGAGTACCCGTCAATCGAGGTGTGGCCGCTGACGCGGCGAAGGCCGGCGATATGGAAAAGCTGGCGCAGCACGTGCTGGCGCAACACGGCAGGATCGACATCCTGGTGTATTCCGCCGGCACGAACATTCCGGACCGGTCGCTGAAGCGGCTGAATGCGGAGCTGTGGGACATGATGGTTTCGGTGAATCTGAACAGCGCGTACTATATTACGCGCGCAGTGCTGCCGGCCATGCGCGAGAAGGGCGCGGGCCATTTGATTTACGTTTCGTCGATCTCGGGACTGGTGCCGGACGTATCGGGCGCGTCGTATCAGGCCGCCAAACGCGGGCCTGCTGGGACTGGCGCATGCCATTCGCGTGGAAGAAAAAGAAAACGGCATTCGCACTTGCGTGATTTGTCCGGGGCTGGTGGATACCGAAATTCTGGCGCGGCGGCCGGTAAAGACGGCGCCGGAGGTGGTAGCCAAGGCCCTCCAGCCGGAGGATATCGCCGAGGCCGCGCTGGCCGTGGCACAACTCCCCGCGCGTGCCGCCGTCCCGGAGATGCAAGTGGTGCCCACGTACCTGTAGGCTCGCTTCGCTCGCGTTGGATCTGGGCCTTCAAATAAACCTGATTGTGGCGCCAGGCATCAAAAATTCAGCCGGAACACAAACTCCAATGTGCGTGACCCCGGGTCGTTGGTATTGTTCAAATCCCGATAGGCCGAAGTGGTCTGTCCGAAGGAACTGCCGATGGTCAAACCTCCGCCGCCGCTGGTGGCCGAAGTAAGATCGAAGTTGGCAAAGTTGAAGACGTTGAGCGCCTGGCAGCGGACTTCCGCCGTGAACCGTTCGTGGATTCGCGTCACCTTCACCAGGCTCACGTCCCACTTGGAGAGCCATGGCCCATACAGGAAAATACGATCGCACTCCTGGGACGCCGAGGTACATGGCGAGATATAGGGTGCGTCAGGGTTCAACGTGGCTGTTCCTAACTGAAATGCGGCCAGCGTATTCTGCACCAGGGATGGCGGCAAATACCAGACCGTGCCGGTGGCTACGCCGCTGGCGTTGATCTGGCTGGTTTTGTTCAGATGCTCATCTGGCTCTGCAGTTGCGATCGCCGTCATATTGTGCAACACCACGCCCGAATCGTTCTGATTGAAGGTGTCGCGCCCGCTGTTCAATTGCACGGCGGAGCCGCTCTGCAAGCGTCCCACTCCGGAGATCTCCCATCCCTCCAGAGACTTTGCCGCAGGACGCCATGCGCATTGGGGAGACAGCGCTACGTCCCGGTCCGAAGGGAAGCTGGTAGATCCAGGTGAACTTGAAGGCATTGCGGAAGTCGAAGGGAGACGGCCCCCTTTCACCGCCTCATGTCGCGCAGCGTCGAAACGTTGGTGTCGTTGGTCAGCGACTTGGCGAACGTGTAGCTGCCCTGAACCTGAAGACCGGCGGAGAGCCGGCGACGCACCTCAACCTGAAGCCCGTTGTAAGTGCTCGATGTTGCCATTGGTCATCATGGATGCGTTGCCGCCGGCCAAAGGGTTCACCTGGAAGTAATTGGCGGGTACCAGCCAGCCTTGGCCAAGTTCCCCATGCGCGTGGCGTTGGTGGCGATGGCATTGGCGGTGGCGCCGGTCTGGCCTTGCAGAAGCTGATTGGCGGTGGTGGTGTCGGTAGCAGCTTCCGATCGCGGTCTGGATGATGCGGAATGGCGGCTCTGTCCGGGCAGTCCCGAGTTCCCGTAATTATTCGTGTTCAGCTTAAACGCGTGGATTGGTGAAGGCCGCAGTTCTGCAACGCACGCGAGATTAGGGAAGCCGTTGGCGATCGCCAGGTTGTTCTGCGCGGCCTGGAACTGCTGGCCGAAGCCGTTTTCCACGACGTTCACTTCATTCAGATTGATCGCGCGACCAAAGATCCACGCCGTGGGTTCCCGACGTAGCGCACACTCGAGTCACGGTATTCGTGCTCGAGCTGTCGTTGGAAGCCGAAGGTCCAGCTCTCCACGTATTCGGGCTTGATGCTGGGGTTGTAGTCTTCCACGCTCTGCCCGCTCTGCACCGCCAGCGGGAAAGACTGTGATTGGGGAAGTTCGGATCGATCGAACTGGTAGGCTGCCCGAGTGGGGTAAGGATCCGCCGCAAGGAGACGCTGCCGGCCGGTCCGAAGATGCTGGGGAAGTTGTTGGCGATCGACGCTGGTAGCGCAGGCTGCGTCCCTGATTGCCGCTCCAGCACGCCATCCGAGGAAGCCGATGCCTTCGCGGATGGTGGCGATGCTAGAATCCGCCGCGCACCACCGCGTCGCCCTTGCCTGTGAGCCAGTGCAGAGCGGCCGCCGTGAGTTGATGCGATTTGTAGGCGACTCCGAATGTTCGGGTTGAAGTTTCCGAAGCGCCTTTGGATCGAATCTGTCGACGCCCGGAGGCATTAACGGATTAAATACCGGCGCGCTGCCCGATGAGGACTCCCGGGCTGGAACAAATGGCCGACGCCCGATACCCCGTAACAATCCCGCCAGCCCGACGTCGGGTATATGTGCCAGTCGAGATCCTCGAAGGGCGTTTTGCTTGTCCCAACGCACGCCCAAGCTGCAGTGTCAGATTTGCGGACTAACGTTCCAGGTATCCTGCACGTACAGCGAAAACTCCCGTTGGCGGGTACGTGCGACCGTATAATTCGGGCCATAGGTTTTGGTAACCGGGTTAATAACCTCGGAGGTGGTGATGGATGACACGCGGCCAGTGAGAATGGCATACATGTTGGCGGCGTCGGACAACTGGGTGGAACTGGCTCCCGGGAAATTGCCTGTGGTGAACATGGAGGTAGAGCCGGTGTTGTCCGGATCGCCCGAAGCGTTGCCCAGCGCCACCTGCGGAATAAGGGAATTGTTGGCGGTTGACGTCCAGTAGTTCACCTGGGTAAATCCACCGCCGAAACTAAACAGATGATTCCCTTTCAAGTAAGACATATTGTCAGTGAACTGATAGACCGGAGCGTTGCGCGGCGCATAACTGAGATAGCCGCCGAGGTAAGGATTGGTCATGTACGAAGCGAAGCTCGGCTGCACATTGCCGAACAGGGAATAATCGTTGGCAGCCGTACCGGAGCCGAGAATATCGGTGCCGGCCTGGATCCCGAACGTGGCCTCGTTAGTCAAGCGCGCCGATAAGGTGGAGCGCACGGAGATCGTTCCTGTCCAATTGAGGCCGTACTGGCCCTGGAGGTCCGGCGTGCCGAGCACCGTGCCGGTCCCGGGGAGTATGGCCAGGGTGCCGTTTAAACCGTCGGGAGCGCGCGAATTGACCTGGTAATTCCAGACGCCGCTCAGGTGGTGCTTATCGGACAGGTTATAATCGACGCGCGTGGTTTCGAATTTGCGGTTATTGACCGCCTTATTGGGAAAAGCGAAGTTATTGCGGTTGTAGTCGTTATTCGTGGCGATCCGGTTCGATAACGTGCCGCCCGAACCAGTAAGCTGCTGGATCAGAGAATAGGCCTTGGCCAGAGTGGGATTCGGGGCGCCGGGAAATCCGGCCGAGGCCGCCAGCGCATAAAGATTGACGTTTCTGACAGTGCCGCTGCCGTCTTTGTAAGTGAAAACACCGTTGGTAGCCGAGGGTGTCAGCCACATCTGATTTTGCGTCAGAAACGATTGCGGCAGGAAGAAGAACTCAAACGTGGTGAAGAAAAACAGCTTGTTCTTCTTCACCGGGCCTCCCAGGCGGTATCCCCACTCGTTGAGGTTCAGATAGTCCCGCGGCAGGCCGTTGACGCTGTTGAAGTAATACTTCGCTTCGAAAAAGGTGTTGCGGTTGGTCTCGAAAACGCCGCCGTGCCACTGGTTAGTGCCCGCGCGGGTGACGAACTTGATCTGTGCGGCGCCTTCCCCTGTGCTATCCGCGTTTGCCGCCGCCGTCGACATGGTCATTTCCTCGATCGCTTCAGTCCGGGCCTGAACATCATTGAATACTCCATCGGTACTCTTGTTGGTGTTGTCCTGGATGTTGATGCCGTCGAGGGTGATGTTGATGGTGGATTGCGGCAGGCCATTAATTACGGCATAGCGGGGTCCCTGCGCCGTTTGGGCGCCGGGCTGCGTCGCGATCAGATCGGTAGCGTTGTGGCTGGTGAAGGGGAGGTCGTGTATTTGCGCTCCCTGCAGGGTGGAGGCGACGGTGGCGGTATCGGTCTGCAGCACCTCGGCGCCGCTGGTCACCTCAATGGTTTCGGTGAGCGCGCCCACTTGCAAGGTCACATTGACGGTAGCGGGAACGCCCGCATCGAGCTTAACATTCCCCACCACTCCGGTCTTGAATCCGGCACGCGAAACGCTAACGCGGTAGATGCCGCTCTGCAGGCTGGGAATGGCCCAATAGCCCTTCTCGTCGGCGACGGTTTTGAAGGTTTGCTGCTGGCTGACGTTGAGCACCTCCACGGCGGCGGAGGGAATCAACGCACCTCCGCTATCGGTTACGGTTCCATCCAGGCGGGAGGTCGTCACTTGTGAAAAAGCGGCGCCCGCGGACAGTGCCACGCAAAGTACGAAGGTTGAGAATCTCATGCCCCTGCTCCCTTTTATGCCCGGCCGGATTCGCGAAGATACACTTGTGGCGGGCAAGAGCCGCCTATCGTGAACGTGATGCGGTTCAGCTCACGCGATTATTCCGCGAACCTGACTTGGGTTGATTTCGGTTAGTATACACGGGAGCGAGTGTCAAGACAACAAGAGAGAGATAAATTTAAGGTTCATTTCGTTTTTGATGGGCAGGGTCCTGGGCGTAGCAGTCTTTTTTGCCCTTTCCCTGGCGGAAAAGCCGAATCGAAGCGGAATCCGCAGCTAGACCACTTTCGCCATGGCCTGCCGTAGAGTGGCGTCCAGCCCCGCGATGGCCGCGGTGACCTTGCGGCTGATCGTCTCCAGATTGCAGAGCATCTGAATGCGCTGCCGGCGCGCTTCCAACTGCGAATCGCTCAGCACGTATCCCAACAGGCCGCACGGCTCGGCGATACTCACCAGCATGATATCGCGGGTATCGGGGATGCCATCGCGCATGATGGTCTCGTGCAGGCGCTGGCGCACATCCTGCTGGCGGACATTATCGATCAAGGGGAACCGCTCGACATCGATGATCCACAGCAACTTGGATTTTTCGTGGCGCAGAATGCCCTGGGCGGTCAGGGCGGCAAGCGCCTCGCCTTCCAGATCGGCCCGCTGGTGAAACAGGTGTTCGATCCAGTCACGGACGGTGGTAAGTTGCGGCTGAGCGGCCAACCCGGCAAGCACGCGGTCGAGCGTGGCATTGCCCGTCGGAGAGCGGTCAATTACCTGGATCGCCTCGGTATCGGTATCGATCCTGCGGGCCAAAGCCAAATCGAAAAACACCGCGCCGACCAGGGCGTACTCCGTGCTGAACTCGCGCGCCGAGCGCAAGTCTCCGGTGAACTCGTCTACCGCGAGCAGAACTACCTCTTCGAGCATGGTCAACATGGCAGTGTTCCATGGATGCGCAGAATGTGGTGCAGGCCGCTCATATCGAATACCTTTTTGACCGGAGGGCTGAGCGAGCAAACAGCGAATTCGCTCCGGCTCCCTTCGGCCGCGCGCGCTGCCTGAAGGACCGCACGAATCCCGGCGCTGGAGATATAGTCGAGTGCACTGAAATCGGCGGCCACTTTGGGATTGGCTTCCACCGCGGCGCGCAGAATCGTTTCCAGAGTGTCGGCGCATTCTCCATCGGCGCGGCCGGTGACGCCTACCACGCACCACCCCGCGCGGATTTCCTGTGTGGCTTGGATCATTTCGGTAGTTCCATGGTAAGCCGGTTCCACTCTCCGCAACGATGATACTGCAAGTTCTTCATCATTTGACGCACGAAATGGACTCCCAGCCCTCCCTGGGCCCGCTCTTCCAGCGGCGCGTTGCAGATTCGGCGGTGGTACGGTAAGGGGATTGAAAGGTATTCCGCGATCGCGGAATTCCACTTGCACGGTGCCCTCCGCGGACGTGAGACGGATTTGCACTGCGCCGGCAACGCCTTTGCATCCGCCGTGGCGGACGCAATTGGTGAACAGTTCGTCGAGTGCCAGGGTAAGTTGAAACTGCGGGTCTCCGGTGAGAGCGTGCGCGGCGCAAAATCTGCTCGACCTCAGTCATCATGCGGGCCAGTTCCGCCAGGTCTCCATTGAGGGTGAATGACAATTGACTCAGATCTGGCGATTGTGACACAGACGCGCGCGCAGCATCAACTCACCTGTCGCCGGCTTGCATTCGCCAACCCGGTAAGGATATAGTCTGGATGCAAAACTAACATGCGCCAACTCCTCTTGCCGGCCCTCGTGCTGGTTTCCTGCTGCTTCGCGCAGACTACCGAACGCCGCGTGAACGATCTGATCTCCCGCATGACGCTGGAGGAAAAAGTCTCCCAGCTCATGAACGATTCGCCGGCCATCGAGCGGCTCGGAATTCCGGCCTACAACTGGTGGAACGAGTGCCTGCACGGGGTGGCGCGCGCCGGACGCGCCACGGTTTTTCCGGAGACGATCGGCCTGGCCGCCACCTGGGATGCGGACCTGACCCTGCGGGTGGCCACCGCGATCAGCGACGAGGCCCGCGCCAAGTATCACGAATTCGTCCGCCGCGGCAAGCGCAATATCTACCAGGGCCTGACCTTCTGGACTCCCAACATCAACCTGTTCCGCGATCCGCGGTGGGGACGCGGCATGGAAACCTACGGCGAGGATCCCTACCTGACGGGCCAGATGGCCGTGAACTTCATCCACGGCCTGCAGGGCGACGATCCGAAGTATCTGAAGACCATCGCCACCGCCAAACATTACGCGGTGCACAGCGGGCCCGAATCCCTGCGCCACACCTTCGACGCGCGCATCAGCGAGCGCGACCTGTTCGAGACCTACCTGCCGCATTTCGAAGCCGCGATTAGAGAGGGCGGCGCGCAGAGCGTAATGTGCGCCTACAACAGCGTGGACGGGCTGCCCGCCTGCGCCAACCCGCGCCTGCTGGACGACATCCTGCGCAAGCAGTGGGGCTTTCAGGGCTACGTGGTTTCGGACTGCGGCGCCATCGGCGATATTTATCTCAATCACAAATCGTCTCCCAATGCGGCGGCGGGCGTGGCAGCGGCAATCAAGGCCGGCACCGACCTGAATTGCGGCGTGGAGTACGGCAACCTGCTGGCGGCGGTCAAAGCGGGCCTGCTCAAGGAATCGGACCTCGACCAGCCGCTGCGGCGCCTGTTCACGGCGCGTTTCAAGCTGGGCCTGTTCGATCCGCCGGCACAGGTCAAGTACGCGCGCATTCCGTACAGCGTCAACGACAGCCCCGAGCATCGCCAACTGGCCCTGGAGACGGCGCGCAAATCCATCGTGCTGCTGAAGAACGAGGGGAATCGTCCTGCCGCTCCGCAAATCGCTGAAGAGCATCGCGGTGATCGGGCCGGACGCCGACGATGCCGAAATCCTGCTGGGCAACTACAACGGCGACCCGACGGCGCCGGTGACGCCGCTGGCAGGCATCCGCCGCAAAGTGGGCGCGCAGACCAAAATTCTCTACGCCCGCGGGAGCGACCTGGCGGCCAACCTGCCGAGCTTCGAGACGATTCCCTCTTCGGCGCTCTTTACGGCCGAGGGCGCCGGTCGCCGCAGCGGGCTCAACGGCGAATACTTCGCATCCGGGAACTTCGACGGCAAGCAGCACCGTCCGCGCGAGCTCACGTATCCCAGTTCCGGCCAAATGGTGGGGAAGGTGCCCGCGGGCGCGAAGCCGGCCTTCACGCGCGTGGACGGGCAAATCGACTTTCGCTGGTGGGACGGCGCCCCGCGTCCGGACCTGAACGACGACGATTTCGGCGTGCGCTGGACCGGCTACCTTTCCGCGCCGGCCACCGGCAAGTACCAGATCGGCGCCATCGGAATGAACGCCTTCGAACTGTACCTGGACGGCAAGCGCATTGCCGACCTGAATAACATTCACGAGCGCAACTATCGCTACGCCACGGTGGACCTGCAGGCCGGCAAGCTCTATCCGATCCGCCTGGACTACCACGAATTCGTGGGCGATGCCGATATCCGCCTGGTGTGGTCGCGCCCCGCCGCCGGGAGCCTGCTGGACGCCGCGGTTTCCGCCGCGCGGCAGGCCGATGCGGTGGTCCTGGTGCTGGGCCTTTCCCCGCGCCTGGAAGGCGAGGAAATGAGCGTGCCGGTGGAAGGCTTCGCGGGCGGCGACCGCGTCCAACTGGGCCTGCCTCGCGTGCAGGAAGACCTGATGCAGAAGGTGATGGCCACCGGCAAGCCGGTGGCGCTGGTGCTTCTGAACGGCAGCGCGGTGGCCGTGAACTGGGCTCGCGACCACGTGCCCGCCATCGTGGATGCCTGGTATCCCGGCCAGGCTGGAGGCGACGCCCTGGCCGATGTGCTGTTCGGCGACTATAACCCCGCCGGCCGCCTGCCGGTGACCTTCTACAAGTCCGCCGACCAGTTGCCGCCCTTCACGGATTACGGCATGAAAGGCCGCACCTATCGTTTTTTCAACGGCGAACCGCTTTACCCGTTCGGATACGGCCTGAGCTACACCCGGTTTTCCTATAGCGGCCTGACAGTTCCCGCTGCCCGCACGGGACAGCCGGTGCAGGTGGCCGTGCAGGTGCAAAACACCGGAAGCCGGGCCGGCGAAGAGGTAGTTCAACTGTATGTGAAAGTGCCCGGGGCGGCACCCATCCACTCGCTGGAAGGCTTCCAGCGCATCGCCCTGCGCGCCGGGGAAAAGAAGGCCGTGCAGTTCAACGTTGCTGCCGCGCCAACTCGCCAGGGTAGAAGCCAACGGCAAACGCACGGCGGTGGCGGGCGACTACACCATTTGGGTGGGCGGAGGCCAACCGGGCAAAGCCAACGGGGTGCAAGCTAACCTGAAGATGGAGGGTACGTCCCAACAAGTGCAGTAAGCTGAAACGGTAGGTAAAACGCTTTCCTATGCCCGACCAGACGCAGGCCAACGCGCCCAAACGAATCCAGGGCGCCTCCAGCGAGTTTGTTCGCGATATCAACCGGCGGATCGTGCTGAACCTGATTCGCACGCGGCACCCCATCTCGCGCGCCGATCTGGCCCGGCTCTCCGGGTTGCAGCGGAGCACGGTTTCGCTCATCGTGGAACAATTGATCGCGGAGCACTGGGTGCTGGAAGGGCCCACCGGCCGGCTGCCGCGCGGCCGCCGTCCCACCTTCCTCCGGCTGAACGACGAGCGCGTGATCATCGCGGTGGATATCCGGCCGATCCAGACCACGGTGGCGGTGGCCGATGCCAACGGCAGGTTCCTCTCGCAGGAGATGATGGCCACGTCGGCCGATCCGGAACTGCTCCTGAAGTCCCTGACGCAGGCCATCGAGCGGATGATCGGCGCCAGCCGGAGAACGAAAGTCGAGGGCGTAGGCGTCAGCGTCCCCGGGCGGTACGATCACAGCTCGGACCGGCTGGTCTTCGCTCCGAATCTGAAGTGGCAGGACGTGGATATTCGCAATCCCATCGCCAAGGCCACCGGCCTGGAAGTCACGGTGGAGAACGCCGCCAACGCCTGCGTGCTGGCCGCGGTGTGGTTCGACCGGATGGAAGAGTGCCGCAACCTGGTGGTGGTCACCATATCGGAAGGTATCGGCACGGGAGTCTGGGCGAATGGCCAACTGGTGCGCGGGCTCAACGGCATGGCCGGGGAATTCGGTCACGTGCCGCTGGATCCCAACGGGCCGCCGTGCGGATGCGGCGGCAACGGCTGTTGGGAAGTGTTCGGGTCCAACCGCGCAGCCCTGCGATATTACCGCGAAAACGGCGCCGAGCCGGGCGACATCACCTTTCTGGAACTGCTGGGGCGCGCCGACCAGGGCGACACGCGAGCCGTCAGGGCGCTGGAGACCATGGCCCATTACGTGGGGCGCGGCACGCGCATGGTGGTAGCCGGCCTGGCGCCCGAACGCATCATTATTGTAGGGGACCTGACCCGGTCGTGGCACCGCTTCGGCCCGGTGATCGAATCGGAAGTGCAGGCCCAGGTGCTTCCCGGCGGATGCGTCCCGAAAGTGATCCCGGCCTACGAAGACGGCATGGCGCGGCTGCGCGGCACGGTGGCCCTGGTGCTGCAAAAAGACTTCGGCACGCTGGCCGTGTGAGCGCGGGGGCCGGGCGCGCTTCGCGCGCGGGGGCCGGAGATTGGCCATTTGAGAACAGCGCTGAGGGCGGGGCCACAGTCTAACTAGCCTAGCCTAGCTAAGCCGCGACAGTGCAGAACGTCTCCGAGCCCAGCGGGGGTTTCGATGCGTTCGCGTCCGCGGGCGCCGGAATCGCGAAGTCGCCGATATTCGACGCGCCTTGATCCTGCGTCTGGCGAGCAAAGATTTGATCGCGAAGTAGGTTCAGCAGATCCAAGACCGAAGGGCGAATGGATTTTCTTCTCCATTTTGGTAGGGGCAGATAAGTGGCGGTGCGCTGAAACCCATAAGCCAGGATGGAAGCCAACAACAGCAAGCTGTAGATGGCTACCTGGAATTGCGGCAGACGAGTGACGGCTAGGGGATTCCAGACTTGGCCCTGGGCCACGCCAGTGAGCGACTTTTCGTCGCGGTGATTGCACTCGATTTCCCAGCGGTCGATATAAGCTTGCAGCAGCGTCTGTAGATCCAGTTGGGGATCGGTACAGATCAGAAAAGCCGGCTGGCGGTAGAGCAGTTTGGAACCCTTGCGCAGGCGGTAGCCCAGCGGCTTGATAACCACCAACAGCAACGGCATATCGGGACCGGCCTTACGCCAGTAAACCGTCGACAGGATCTTCACCGGGATTTGGCGCACCGCTCCGGCGGCGAAACAGCGGACCTTGACCAGCGGCACCGCGTCATCGTGCAAGACTTGTTCGGGCGTAGGCGCCGGCGCGCCATAGCGGCGCGGCCGTCCGCCGGAGCGGGTAACGGCGGGGGGCAACAAAGCCAGAAACAGTTTGGCATCTTTGCGAATCCGTCCAATGAAGGTAGTGCGTTCGGGCAGTTGCCGCAGTACGGAGCGGTTGGTGTAGGATCCGTCACCGGATACCACCAATTGACGCTGGCGCGTATCCGGACGCGCATCCAAAGCCTGACGCAGAGAGTGTAAGAGACGGACCCCCACCTGAGTTAACGCATGCAGCTTTTTCTGGAGTCGATATTGCTTCTCTTCGGGGCTGACTACAGCTTTGTTCTTGCCTGCTCCGACCCGGGTCTTGTTTTTTGCATCTTTCTTTTGATTTTTCTTCTGATTCCTTTGGTTGTTCCGGGCGCGCTTGTGGGTGCCCTTGAGGCTCGGCGGTTTGACGGCCGGGGGCGCCGGCTCAAAGCGCACCGGTAAAGCGCGCGCCGGACCCGGAAACCGGGTGGCCCGCACCAGCAGGGAAGCCTGCACGAAGCGCAATCCACGGACCAGATTCACATGAAAAGGTGGGGACAGCGGGTCGCGGGCATAGGTGGCGCCGGGAATATGACGGCCGGTCTTTTTACAGAGCGTATCGTCCAGGGCGGCTATCACGGGAGCCTGCGGAGAAGACAGCAGCGCTCCCAGGTGATCGAAGATGGGATCGAACAAGGCATGTGGATCCCAGGCACTGCGCGAAAACAGACGATAGTCGGCGCCCCAATCCAGAAACTGACGGCCGATCGCGCAAATGGCATTGCTGGTCAGATGCGTCCGCAGGCACAGGAGCAAACCGTAAGCCAGACGATGCGCACGTTGCCAGGTGCGCTGTTGCGCAAAGGCGGAACGCCAGGGTTGCAACAGTTCATCGAATTTCTCCAGTAAGAGCATGGCAAAGCCGAGGCGCCGGAGACTGGCATAAACGTTGGCGCCAATGTGACTCCAGTGGGTACAGCAGGATGTCTTTGGAGGTACCCTGAGCCTCATGGGTACGATCCATGCGGCCGCGGCCTTGAGTCTGGCCTACACAAATCCAGTTGGCGGCACGGTAGCAGGTCCCGGTGTAAGGCCGGTCCACCAGGGTCTCCAGCAGCATAGGTTCCACGCCGTAAGCGGCCTGCCAATCGGTGGGGAGTCGACGAGCGGCTAAAGACAGGACGTGGCTGGCCACGTGAAGCACCTCGACCCAGGGAGA
>CAVVLD010000118.1:0-70104 GCA_963748795.1 uncultured Solibacteraceae bacterium | reverse complement strand
AGCGTTCCAGGTTCGCCAGGAACGCCACTGCTCCATAGGGCAGCCGGGCCGCAGCCAGCAGGAGACGCTGGCCCGCCGGTTCCAGCCCCGGCAGTCCGGGAGAGGCAGAGCGTGTCACCATGGTCAGCCGCCGAATAGAAAACCCGGCCGCCGCTGCGCCGGCCATTACCGCCGTGGGAGTGAACGGCTCATGGTGCAATCCCGCCTCCCCCTGACGCGCCGCCACCGGCGAACATGCGACTGAGGCCAGTCCCGCTTCCTAGCTTCCTCACGCGTCGCATAGTCTAGCTAGCCGCTGTCCCACTTGCAGGCAGTATGCTCTACACCCGGGGCGGCAACATTCCCCGGCCGCCGCAACAATCCCCGCTCATGCTTGTGGAGGGCACGCCACGCCTGGGTCTTGTCAGCCTCATCCGGCCCGGGGTGCCTGCCGATCCGCGGCACTTCCGGCGGTGCATGCCCGAGGCTGCATCGCGAAGCAGGCTTCGGGTAATACTGACCGCATGGTTAACGACACCGCACGGGACCGGGCCATCTACCACGCGCTGAAGGCAGCCGACGAGATCGCTGCGGCACTTCAGGCACACCTCATCGAGGAGCACGGGGCTGATCCGGATCGCACCGCTGCGCAGAGCCCCGCTACCAACTCGCTCAAGCTCCTGCGGCAAGCCCGCGAACGACTAGGTGAAGGGCTGCGGGCCGTCGAGGCCGGTGACATTGCCGAGTCCGACCAGATCTCCTTGCGCAACCACTGACACTCGAGAAGAAGTGGAGCGTTCAACATCTCGATCAGCGGCATGAGCGGTCGTCTATATTAGGCAGACTGCGGTCGATAACAGGTATGAAGCTTGTCGTCAGGTGGACGTAGCTGTGCATGTTTTCCTGGAAACTGAGCGGCTGGTACTCCGCCGCTTCACCACGGGCGATGTGGACAACCTGGCCGGCCTGGACGCCGATCCCGACGTTATGCGCTTTGTCAGTGGAGGCATGCCGACGTCCCGCGACGAGATCGAGAACGAGTTGCTGCCGGCGTTCCTGGGCTACTACCAGCGTTACCAGGGGTTCGGGTTCTGGGCGGCGATCGAGAAGTCCACCGGGGATTTCCTGGGATGGTTCCACTTCCGGCCGCGGGAGGGAAGCGCCCCGGACCAGGTTCGAGCTCGGTTACCGGATGCGCAAGTCAGCCTGGGGCAAGGGGTACGCTACCGAAGGGTCGCGCGCGCTGATCCGCAAAGGCTTCACCGAGTCCGGCGTACAGCGCGTGACCGCCGAAGCGATGACCGCGAATATGGCCTCCCGGCGCGTGATGGAGAAAGCAGGCCTGACGCTGGTGCGGACCTTCGGTCAGCCCTTGCCTGGCGCGACCGGCGGCCATCCGGTAGAAGTCGTTGAGTATGCGCTGAGCAAGGCCGGCTGGGAGCAGCAGGACCAGGATAGCGCCAGCGGTGCCCAGCAGCATTAGCATCCACAGCCAGGCCGCCCGCCCAGCCGGGCGGAATGCGGGTACAGGCGATCTTCAGGTCCGCAAGCCAGCGCCGGACCGGCTCATCCCGGCAGCTGATGCGTCTCCGCGGAAACGCCACAGCTTCGCGATCCGGCTACCAGTCAGCTAAGCCGCGTCAGCCTGAGCCGAGGCAACCAAATCGGCAAATGCTTCTGCAGCTTGTGGATTCACTAGGATCATCCATTCCAGCGAATGAGGCGAGTTCGCTGGAAACGATCACTAGGTATCCCGTTCGCCAGTGCCCGGTATCGACGCGGAGATCAGACGCAGTAAGCGTCCATGAGAAATGCGTAACTCGCTTGGCTCATGTTCAGGGTATCCGCGGACTGGATCCGCCAATTCGCCGAACAGGTCGCGCATAGCGGCTGCCCGCAGCTGGGCCGAGATTTCCGCAGCCACCAGGTAGGTTGCTCGCCGGCCGGGTAGCCTTCGGCGTGGATGTAGGAAATCTCTTTCAGCTTGAGCGCGCCTTCCAGCGCGATCGGAAAATGAATGCCGCGCCCCAGGTACAGAGCGTCGCTGGAGTGAGACAGTTCGCGCGCCAGCCCTTCGTAAATGGAATCGTTCGAAAGCACCGTTTCCATCTTGCCGGGGATGCGCATCAGTTCCTGCATCAGGCAGCGCGACCCGCTCTCATCCAGATAGCCGCTGGTCTGCCCCAGGTACATTGCCAGAATAAACAGCGCCGTCAACTGGCAGGTGAACGCCTTGGTGGATGCCACGCCGATCTCCGGTCCGGCGTGCGTAATCAGGGTGCCGGCGGCTTCGCGCGTGATCATGCTGCCGACTACGTTGCAGATGGCCAGGGTTTTGGAGCCCTTCTGCTTGGCCTCGCGCTGCGCCGCCAGGGTGTCCGCCGTCTCGCCGGATTGCGAAATCACCACGGTGAGCGTATCCGGGGGAACGATCGGGTCGCGGTACCGGAATTCGCTGCCGTAATCCACCTCCACCGGAATGCGCGCCAGCTTTTCGATCATGAACTTGCCGGCCAGTCCGGCATGCCAACTGGTGCCGCAGGCGATGATGCGCACCTGCCGGAAACGCGCGAATTCCGCCGGCGTGATATCCATCTCGTCCAGGAAAATGCGCCCGGTCTCCTGCCCCACGCGCCCCAGCATGGTGTCGCGGACGGCGCGCGGCTGCTCGTAAATCTCCTTGAGCATGAAATGCTTGTAGCCGCCCTTTTCCGCCATGATGGGGTCCCACAAGACCCGCGTCACCTGCCGGTTCACCGGCCGCCCCTCGAAATCGCTGAGCCGCACGCCCTCCGGCGTCAGCACCGCCATATCGCCATCGGCCAGAAAAAACATGTCGCGCGTGTGACTCAGAATGGCGGGGACGTCGGAGGCCACGAAGTACTCGTTATCTCCCAGCCCGATCACCACGGGCGGTCCATTGCGCGCCGCCACAATCTTGTTCGGGTCCGACCGCGAGATGAACACCAGGGCGAACACGCCCGAAAGTTCCTTGACGGCCGTGCGCACGGCTTCTTCCAGGTTGCCGCGGAAATGCTTCTCCACCAGGTGCGCGATGATCTCGGTATCGGTCTCGGTTTTGAAGATGTGCCCTTCCGATTCCAACTGGTGCTTCAGCGACAGGTAGTTTTCCACGATGCCGTTATGCACCACCACGATGTCGCCCTTGCAGTCGCTATGCGGGTGCGCGTTCTCTTCGGTGGGCCGTCCGTGCGTAGCCCATCGCGTGTGCCCGATTCCGTAGCTGCCATCCACCGGAACCATGCGAATGGCTTCTTCCAGGTTGCGCAGTTTGCCCTTGGCGCGGCGCACCGCCAGTTGCTGGTCGTCACAATAGACGGCGATGCCGGCGGAGTCGTATCCCCGGTATTCCAGCCGCTTCAACCCCTCGAGAATAATCGGCACGGCCTTGTGCCGGCCGATGTAGCCCACGATTCCGCACATCTCATTATTATAGGTGCGGTCAATTGCGTTCACCACGGAGCCACGAAGCCGGAGACACGGAGAAAAGCGAAATCAATCCAGGTCTTTCTCCGCGTTTTCCTCCGCGCCTCCGTTCCTCCGCGATGAATTCTCCTAGTCCAGCAGTTCGACCCGGTACTCTTCGATTACCGGATTGGCCAGTACTTCGTGGGCAATAGTCTCGATATCCTTCTGCGCCTGCTCGCGCGTGACGCCCTCGGCAATGGCGATATCGAAGAACTTGCCCTGGCGCACACTGGCGATGCCCTGATGGCCGAGTCCGTGGAGCGCGGAACAGACGGTCTGCCCCTGCGGGTCGAGCACCGTGGATTTCAAGGAAACAAAAACGCGGGCTTTCATTGTGGAATTCCGATTATCGCACGCCAAACGGCCCGGAACGTGCATCGTCACCGGCAATGACCTTGAAACCGCAGTTGCGCCACGCCATCGGCGTGTTCGATTCCGGAGTCGGAGGACTCACCGTACTGCAGGCCCTGCGCCGTCGTATGCCCCACCGCGACTTCGTGTACTTAGGCGACACGGCGCGCGTGCCCTATGGCCGTAAACCCCCGGAAATGGTAGTCGAATTCGCCCACGGCATCGCCCGCTTCCTGTGTGACATGGGGCTCGACGGCCTGGTGGTAGCGTGCAACACGGCCTCCGCCGTGGCGCTCCCCGGACTGGCCGAAAGCTGCCCCGTCCCGGTGTGGGGAGTCATCGACCCCGGTGTGGAAGCCGCGACACGCGTCACCCGCTCGGGCAGCGTCGGCGTCATCGGAACCAAGGCGACCATTGCCAGCGGAGCGTACCAACGGAGGCTCCAGGCGCACGGCCTCCGCGTGTGGGCGCAGCCCTGCCCCATGCTGGTGCACCTGGTGGAAGAAGGGCTGGCCGATTCGCCGGAAGCGGAACTGCTGGCGCGGCATTATTTAAGCGGCCATCCGGAAATCGACACCCTCGTGCTGGGATGCACGCACTATCCGCTGTTGCGCAATGTGCTGCGGCGGGTCGCTGGAAAAGGCGTGAAACTGGTGGACAGCGCGGAAGTGACGGCGGAGTGTGTCGAGGCCGCGCTGGGCACGCCGCCCGCCTGCTTCGTACAAGGCCGCGTTCTGCACTTCGTCACCGGCGACCCTCTGGCATTCGCTCACACCGCCCGAGTGCTCGGCGGCGTTGACGGAGAGATCGAGCCGCTGCCGTTGCAGGAACTGTCCCGGAACCCGCAGGCGACCCGCCGTACTGCCGGAATTCCAGACTGAATCATCCGATAATCCTACACAAACCACTGCCGCGCGCCCGTTAACTCCTTTCCTATGTGCATGGCCCCCGCCTTGCACCTTCCTCCAGGGAAAGGAGAAGTTTCCGTGAACGATCCTTCGACTTATTGGCTGACTCTCACCAATGCCGCGTTAGGCATAGTGGTGCTGATCTGCTGCATTGCGGTGGGCATCGGCGTCCTCCAGGAAGTCGCTGCGAGGCGAAAGAAGCGGGCCGCGTTGTCGCAGTTGGACCGCGAGGTCGCAGACCTGGTGTCGTCCTTCCAGGATGGGCACGCGTTTCACACTCCCGGGCTTGGCCTCACCATGGCGGATGGCGGCGAGAAGCTCGACAAAGAAGAGGAGCGGTAGCCCGTATGACCTGCCCCTTCCTCAGAGAAGCTCAGGTCAAGTATTGCCGGACGGCTGCTGTCCGGAAGCTGATTCCCCTGGCGCAGGCCGGACGGACGGAAGAGAAATGCTCGTCCGGGGAATATGGCACCTGCAAGGTGTTTCAAACGCAGCCGCTCGAAGAATCGGCGGACCGGGGGCCGTGCCCGTTCCTGCGGGAATCGCTGATGCAGTATTGCGCGGCGGCGCCGGTGGCGAAACTGGTGCCCTACAGCGAATCGCTGCTCTCGCGTTGCGGCAACGATAGTTTCCGCTACTGCGAACTGTACCTTTCCATGGCCCACCCCGGCACTCCTTCGGAGGAAGTGGAAGGGCTCGCCATGCCGGAGCGGCTGCGCTACACCGCCAATCACATGTGGCTGGACATGGGCGAAGACGGCATGTGCCACGTGGGTATCGATGCGTTTCTCAGCCGCGTGCTGGGGCCGGTCGACCGGCTCACCTTCGTGCAATTGAATGGGCGCACCCGGCCCGCCGCGGTGCTCACCGTAAACGGCGTGGACCTGGAAGTCATGTTTCCCAATCCCATCCTGCTGACCGGCTGCAACCTGTACCTGCGGGCCAACCCCTCGCGCATCACCAGCGAACCTTACACCGCGGGGTGGCTGTTCGAAGGCCGGCCTCTGCCCCAGACCGCGGAGAACCTGATGGAAGGCCCTGCGGCGCGCCATTGGATGGAACAGGAACAGCGGCGCATGAACGAGTTTCTCCAGCAGGAGCAGGCCGCTCAATCGGGCACCATGGCCGATGGCGGCCTGTTTGCAGCCGGCCTGGCGCATCATCTGGATGGCGACCGGCTGCGCGTGCTGTTTCATGAATTTTTCTCGCCTTACGCGAGCGGAAAGAGAGTCTGAATGCGCGGAATTTTCCCATTTGCGGCCGGCGCGGCAATCATGCTGGTGGCAGGGTGGGCGGGGTTTCCCCGCGCCATTTACAAGACCCGGCTTCAGCCGGTGGATTTCAGTCACAAGGTCCACGCCGATAAGGCCGGCCAGAAATGCGAGGATTGTCACGCGTTTCGTCCCGATGGGACGTTCGCCGGCATCCCTACTCTGGACAAATGCGCGGGCTGTCATGCCGCGGCGATGGGCACCACGGCCGCGGAAAAGAACTTTGTCGAGCAGTACGTCACGCCCGCGCGCGAACCGCAATGGGCGGTCTATGCGCGGCAGCCGGAAAACGTCTTCTTCAGCCACATCGCGCACGTGAAGCGGGCGAAACTTTCGTGCGAAACCTGCCATGGCGATCACGGCGCGTCCGACCATCTGCTGCCGTACCAGCAGGACCGCGTGAGCGGCTACTCCCGCAACATCTGGCAAACGGCCGAACGCGTCAAGACCACGCGCGCCGCCATGACCATGAGCGCCTGCGTGGAATGCCACCGGCAGCAGGGGCTGGAAAACAGTTGCCTGGACTGCCACAAATAGGAGGCCCACCATGACATCCACTCGAAGAGATCTTTTCAAGTTCGCCGGCGGCGCGGCAGTGGGCGCCCTGTTTACGCCGGCCCCGTGGCGGCTGGTCACGGATACCGCGCTCTGGTCGGAAACCTGGCCCGGCGTGCCGCGCCCGGCGCGCGGCGAAATTCGCGCCAGGTACACCAATTGCTCGCTGTGTCCGGCGGGGTGCGCGGTGCGCGCCCGCTGTGTGGGCGAGCAGCCCGTGGCGCTGATGGGAGTTCCGGAGCACCCGTTCACCCACGGCGCGCTGTGCCCGTTTGGCCTGGCGGGACATCATCTTCCGTACCATCCCGCGCGGATCAGGCAGGGGCCCGTCGAACAGGCAGCCGCGGCGATTTCGGATGCCCTGGCGCACTGCGCCGGCGGCGAACGAATCGCCGTGTTGGATCTGCGCCCCGGCCGCACAGCTTCCTGGACCTACCGCCGCTCGCTGGCGCAATGGAAGAATGGCACATACCTGACGCCGCCGCACGCGTTGGGCGGGAACCTGGCGGTGAACCTGGCCGCGGCTAAGACGGTCCTCAGCTTTGGGGCTCCCCTGCTGGACGGCTGGGGCACCCCGGGTAACGTGATCGCCGCGCGCGAAGGCTTCCGCCTGATTCAAGCCGAGACGGTGGAATCGCGAACGGCCGTGATGGCCGACCAGTGGCTGCCCATCCGGCCGGGATCGGAAACGGCACTGGCGCGCGCCATCGCGAACGTGCTGGGGAACCAGCCTCTGCATGACGCGGCACTGGAAACCGGCCTCACCGAGGCGCAGATTGTCGCGGTGGCACGAGAGTTGGCGGAGAACGGCCCGTCGTTGGTGTTGGATGCCCGGGACCGCGCCCGAGATTCTGGCGCTGAATCAATTGGTGGGCGCCCTGGGACACACCATCGTGACGCGCCGCGAAGCGCCGGTTCCGGGCGAGTGGAACAAGGCCGTGGCCGCGACGGAACTGGCACGCGGTGCCGGACGGTTCGGTGCGCGTTCTGCTGATCGACGAATCGGCGCCGGGCCCGCTACCTGCCGTGGAGCGCCATCGAAAAGAAACTGGTCGCGGACAATCCGGTGGTGGTCGCGTTCGCATGGTCGGGCGAAGGCTATGGGCGGCACGCGCAATTCGTTCTGCCCGCCGCGGTGTATCCGGAGTGGGTGGACGATATCCCGCCCGCGGTCGATTCGCCGGCCGCCATGTTCCGGCTTTCGGCCGCCTTGCTGCCGCCGCCGGCCGACGTGGTGAATCCGGCGGAGTTCATCGCCGGCCTGGCACAGATTTCCGCAACGAACGCTCTGCGGGAACGCGCCGACGCCATCCACAAAGCCGGTCGTGGCACTGTATTCACGTATGCCGACGCGAAATCGACCGCCGTGAAGGACGTCAAGGCGGACGACTTCTGGAAGGCGCTCCATGAAGGCGCCTGCTGGATGGACGCGCTGCCGGAGCACACGGAGATCCCCAAGCTGGCCCTTGGGCCGCCCGTCGCGGAGCCGGTAGCGGACAGTTTTCCGCTGGCTGTGGTGATGGCCGAAGCGCCGGCCGGCGCCGGGTTCGCCGATCCTCTCCAAGCTGTACCAGGAATCCAACCTGCGGCTGCGCCGCGGACCGCGTGGTGCTTCATCCCGCGGTGGCGAGCGAATGCCGCGTTGAGGACGGAGGCCGGGCCATCCTGGAGACCGGTTGCGGCCGGCTCGACGTGTGGGTCTCGGTGGACGCGGGCGCTCCGCAGGGCGTGGTGCAGTTGGCGGCCGGGCCGCGCACGCTGGATTTGTGCGGCTCCTCGCCGCGGGCAAAGGTGGTGCGCGTATGACTGCGACCAAACAAACACATCCGGGCTGCACGCTACGGAATGACCATCGACGTGGATCGCTGCACCGGTTGCGGCGCCTGCATGGTGGCGTGCGCCGTGGAGAACAACGTGCCGCCGGCCCATGCGGGCGCGACCGATCGCAACGGGCTCACCTGGATCCGCGTCTACAAGATCGATAACGGCCTGCCGTATCCGGAAACCCGCGTCGGCGTTCGTTCCGGTGATGTGCCAGCAGTGCGGCAATGAAACGCCCTGCGCGCACGTCTGCCCGCAGCAGGCGGTGGATGTGGACCCGGCCACCGGCATCGTCGGCGAGATGCCGCAGCGCTGCCTGGGATGCCGCTACTGCATGGCCGCCTGCCCGTATCACGCGCGCTACTTCAACTGGTGGGATCCGGCGTGGCCCGCAGGCATGGAGAAGACGCTCAATCCCGACGTGACGCCGCGGATGCGCGGCGTGGTGGAGAAGTGCAACTTCTGTCACGGCCGCTGGCACGCCGCCAAGCAGCAGGCCGCGGCCGCAGGCAAGCCGGACACCGAGCCGGTGCGACTATCTGCCCGCCTGCGCCGAAGCCTGCCCCACCGGCGCCATTCAGTTCGGCGATCTCAACGACCCCGCCAGCGCCCCTGCACAGGCGGCGCGGCAGCGGCGGCAGTTTCCGCCTGCTCGAGAAGCTCGGTACCGAGCCCAAGATCTACTACCGGTCGAAACGCGACTGGGTGCGCGAGGCCGCCGATGCGCCGCATCCCGCCGCCGGGCAGCACGATGCCGGAAAGGAGAATCACCGTGGATAAGCAAGTGGATAAGCAATTCATCGCGCGCGGCGTGAAGCGCTGCTCCACCGCCAAGTTCCTGCTGTGGATCCTGCCCTGGGCCGCCCTGCTGGTGTTCGGCCTCTATTCGGCGGGTCTCTGCCTGGTGAAAGGCCTGAACCAGACCAACATGGACAACCGCTTCGCCTTCGGCCTGTGGATCTTCCTCGACCTCACCGTGATCGCGCTGGGAGCGGGCGCGTTCTTCACCGGATTCCTGCTCTACATTCTGAAGCTGAAGGAACTGCGGGCGGTCATCAACAGCGCCGTGGTCATCGGGCTGGTCTGCTACAGCGGCGCGGTCTGCGTGCTGGCGGTGGACGTGGGCCAGCCGCTGCGCGCCTGGTTCACCTTCTGGTATCCCAACGTGCACTCCATGCTGACCGAAGTCACCTTCTGCATCAGCTGCTACCTCACCGTGCTGGCCATCGAGTATCTGCCCATCGTGCTGAAGAACCGGAAGCTGCGCCAGGTGCCGTCGTTCCTGGTGTTCGAATTCGAACTGCACAAGCTGATCTATGTGCTGGCGGGCGTGGGCACGTTCCTTTCGTTCTTCCACCAGGGCTCGCTCGGCGGCCTGTACGGCGTGCTGCGCGGCCGGCCGTTCGCGTTTCGCGAAGGCTTTGCGGTCTGGCCGTCCACGTTCTTCCTGTTCATCATTTCGGCGGCGGCGGTGGGCCCCAGCTTCATTCTGCTGACCACCTGGCTGGTGGAGAAGATCAGCCGCAAGAAACTGGTGCGGCCGGAAGTGTTCGGCCTGCTGGGCCGCATCTCCGGACTGCTGCTGTCCGTCTACGTGCTGGCCAAGACCATCGACACGCTGATCTGGATCAATCGCACCTCGCCCGAGACCGGATTCCCGGCGGCGCAATACTACTCGTGGCAGCCGTTCGGCACCTGGATCCTGTTCGCCGAAATCGTGCTGTTCGGACTGGTTCCGGCATTGATCCTGCTGGCTCCGCAGTTGCGCGCGCGCACCGGATGGCTGGTCGCCGCCGCGGCTATGGCCTGCACCGGCGTGGCGCTGAATCGATTCGTAATGACGGTGCAGACGCTGGCGCTGCCCACGCTCTCCTTCGACCGGTTCCTATCCTACTTGCCAAGCTGGCAGGAGACCGGCACGTTCCTGGCGGTGGTGGCGTACGGAGTTCTGGTCTATTCGTTCTCGTTCCGCTACTTCCAGCTTTTTCCCTCGGAGCGGGAACTGAAATTCGGAACAGCCCCTGTCAGGGAGCGTTGCAGGAGATACTCACATGTTGCCTTGGAATTATGGATTTCATCTGGACGCCGGACACATTGTGTTTCTGGGAGCCTTCTACACCGTGCTGGTGATTATGGTCACGACGCTGGTGAATGCCGCCCTGCGCTCGCGCCGGGATCTGAGCTCGCGCAAGGTGGAGCGCATCCGCTGGCACTCGGAATTTCACGACCTGCCCGCCGGCGACCGCGTCTGCCGCCACGTGCTCACCGGCGAGTTCGAAAGCCGCGAGTGCCCGCATTCCTTCGACTGCCGGGAGTGCGAAACGCACGCCACGCCTGGTGGAGAGCCACCCGGTGGCCGCGGGCGAAGAAGAGGAGATCTTCGGCATGTCGTTCCCGCTGGATCGCCTCTACCATCGCGGGCACACCTGGGTGCGCCCGGAGAGCGACGGCACGGTGACGGTCGGGCTGGACGAATTGGGCTCGCGGCTATTGGGAACTCCCGACCAGGTCGCGCTGCCGCCGGCTGGGTTCGCGGATAGAGGTGAACGGCACGGCATTCCGCGTCCACAAGCATGGCGCGGATGTGCGCGTGCTTTCCCCCGTGGATGGCGAGGTGATCGAAGCGGGCGCTCCCGGCGCGGGCTGGTACCTGAAAGTGCGGCCCGCCGCCTCCGGCGAACCCGCGTTTCGTCATCTGCTGCGCGGCGCCGAAGTGCGCCCGTGGCTCATGCGGGAACTGGAACGGCTGCAACTCACTCTTACCGCCGAAGGCGCGGCCCCGGCATTGGCCGACGGCGGAGTCCCCATCGCGGATATGTCCCAGGCTTATCCCAAGGCAGATTGGGACGCGGTCTGCGGCGAGATGTTCCTGGAGGGGTAGCGGGCCACGCCATATTCACCCAAGCTGCCACCTGGGACGACCTTCGGGCCAATGTTCTGGAAGCCACTTTCCTTCACTTTGAAGATAGCGAGATACGGCATACGAGTGTTGGGTCGCAGCAAACCCGGTCAATCAGTGTGGAGTCTATTACGGAAAGCTGTTCAGATAGCTGCCGCCGAGGGACATGTTCCTATGCTCGAGACGGGCAGAGGTGACCTTTCTCCGGGCGCGGCGTTATCTGTTCGGAGCCGGCACTTCGACGAGATAGAACTATACGGCCAGTGGAAGCGCTTCGAAGAAATGCTTCCTGCTTGAAATTGAGACGGGCTAATATCGGGGAATGAAGCCTCGCCTGTATCTGGAAACGACTATTCCCAGCTATCTGACCTCGCGGCCAAGCCGGGACTTGATCATTGCCGGCCATCAGCAGTTGACACGAGAGTGGTGGGACAGACGTCGGGGCGATTTCCAAATCTATATCTCGCAGTTTGTCCTCGACGAAGTGAGCGCCGGAGACCCCGCAGCAGCCCGCGAGCGGCTGAAGATCCTACAACCCCTCCCGATGTTGGATATTACGCCCGGGGTTGCGGAATTGGCGTCCGGAATTCTGATCTCCGGAACGATCCCGCGCAAGGCTGCCACCGACGCAGCGCATATCGCGATTGCGGCTGTGCACGGCATGGACTTCCTGATAACCTGGAATTGCGTGCACATCGCCAATGCGGTGATCCTCAAGTCGCTTGCTTCCATTTGCCGGGAGCACGGGTGCGAATGTCCCGTCGTCTGTACGCCGGAAGGATTATTAGGAGAATAGATCCATGTCCAGGGATCCCATCGTAGATGAAGTCCGGCGCGCCCGTGAGGCTGAGGCCGCCAAGCACCGTTTTGACGTCAAAGCCATCCTATCGGCCGCAAAAAAGCGGCAACGCCGGTCTGGACACAAAGTTGTGTCTTTGGTCCGCAAACCTCAAAAACTGAGCGCTTGATATACGGATTCTGGAGTCGCCGCGGGTTTCGCCCAAATTGGCCCCAAGTGATCCCGAAAAATGGAGCCGGATCTTCAGACAAGCTCTAGGAATCCTGGTTTGAAGTACCCAATGTTCTCTCTTGATGGAGCATACAGGTACTTCTTTCCAACACCACTAACGTATCCGAAAACCGAACCCTCAGGCCGATACATATACTGCCGACTCGGATCGAAGTTGGCGATTACAGAATCCACCCTGGTCGTAAAGCTATCTGCCCTGCTGATCCGCTGTTACGCCGAAGGGATTTGTTGGGTTGTGACCTCTACGGTAATGTAGCTCGTGTATCACTCGACCGCATCACGCCCCCTAACCGCGAAATTATGTGTCCGCCCCCGGTCGGATTGTCGACTCGGCAATCGGTGCGTATTGCAGGCGCTCCCCCCGCCCTACCTTGGAATCGTACTTCTTGATCTTTTCGTAGAGCGTCGAGCGATCGATGCCCAGGGTGGCGGCGGACTCTTTGATATTCCCTCCCGCGCGGCGCAGCGTTTCGACGATCAGCAGCCGTTCCATCTCCTGCTTGGTCATTCCCGGGGGAATCGCCATCGGATGGCGCGCTCCGCGGCATTCTCCAGTTCCCGCACGATGCCTGGCCAATCGTGGGCCATCAGCACTCTGAGGGCGCCTTCGGAAATCTCGCCGGCATCGCGTCCTAACTAAATCGTGAGAGAGTTTTCCACGAAGTGCGCTCCTGGAGGGGTAGTCTCCTAAGGGCATGGAATTGGAACGAGCCCTGGGCCACGCCATTTTCACCCAAGCTGACACCTGGGACGACCTTCGGGCCAATGTTCTGGAAGCCACTTTCCTTCACTTTGAAGATAGCGAGGTGCAGCCCCGCCTCGTGCAACTACACCACGTAAAGCACGAACAGATCCCAGTCAACGCCGCATGAGAATCTCCGAAATCAAGGGGGACCCTATGATAGAAAAGCTGAAGTCGGCTTTCGCCGGCACAGTTTATCCCCGGGGACGAGGTGATTCCGGGTAGGCCGGACTAATGTTGACGAAGCGGAGGGGGAGTTTCGACAGCTTCGCGGCCGGCAATGGGCCGATCTTGAAGTGGAGCAGGTTTCGGCGTTATCGCAAAGCGAGTTCATTTCCGGCGCCTGATCAAGGCACTCACGCTGCATCAAGAGCGGGTGGTGGGGGAGTGCCTTCGGCATCTACGCATCAACATGGATGGCGTCTACTCATACTGGAAGAAGAAGTAGGCCGGAACCAGGTGGAACGCGTGGCCGGTCAATCGGTGTGGAGTCTATTTCGCTGCTAGTTAGCCTGGCGGATCTGGGATTGACAGTTTCCGGCAGATTCTTCGTGCCAAGAGGTTTGCGATCTCGGAATGGCGAGGCACTGCTTCAGCGTGGCCGGTTTGTGGATTTTCCCAAAGAGTGTGTTCTTTGCCCTCTCGGCGCAGCACACAACCGTGGCGGCGAAGGTGCCGGAGAAGCCCTTCGCGCCTCATCCAACAACTACGGGTTCCTGCCTCGCGTCAGGGGGTAAGGCCCGCAGAGATTCCTCACGCCTATGTTCCAGGATGAGCGCAATTGCCTCGCGCAAGTTCGCGAGGCACTCTTCTTCAGTCCTGCCTTGTCCATTCGCGCCTGGCAATTCGGCGCAGTACGCTACAAACCAAGGCCCATCCTGCTCGACGATTGCCGTGAACTCGTTGCGCATGACTACATTTTACTCTGAACGCCCCGCGTGCGAATCCCCGCGGTAGATGATCCTCTCCGCCACCCGGTCGTGACATGCCCTAATCGCGAAGTCTTTGTCCGCCCTCCGGTCGGATTGTCGACTCGGAAATTGGCGCGTATTGCAGGCGCTATCCCCCGCCCCTACCTTGGAATCTCGTACTTCTTGATCTTCTCGTAAAGCGTCGAGCGGTCGATTCCCAGGGTGGCGGCGGACTCTTTGATATTTCCTCCCGCGCGGCGCAGCGTCTCGACGATCAGCAGCCGTTCCATCTCCTGCATGGTCATGCCCGGGGGAATCGCCATCGGTTTGGCGGATTCCCGCACCTCGGTGAGGAACGAGAAATCCTCTTCCGTCAGGACGTGGGAGCGGCAGGTCACCATGGCGCGCTCCACGGCATTCTCCAGTTCCCGCACGTTGCCCGGCCAGTCGTGGTCCATCAGCACTTTGAGGGCGCCTTCGGAGATCTCGCCGGCATCGCGCCCTAATTCGTGCGAAAGCTTTTCCACGAAATGCGCCGCCAGCAGCGGAATGTCCTCGCGCCGGTCGCGCAGCGGCGGAATGCGGATTTCGATCACGTTCAGCCGGTAGAACAGATCGTCGCGAAAGTCGCCGTCGGCCACCGCCTGCTGCAGATTGACGTGGGTGGCGGCGATCACCCGCACATCCACCTTGACCTCCTCCGATCCCGCCCACGCGGTAGAAGCTGCGGTCCTGCAGCACGCGCAGCAGGTCCACCTGCAGCTTGGGAGAAATGTCGCCGATCTCGTCCAGGAAGATGGTGCCTCCGTCGGCCATCTCGAACTTGCCCTGCTTCTGCTGCGCCGCTCCGGTGAAGGAGCCCTTCTCGTGGCCGAACAGTTCGCTCTCCAGCAGCGTCTCGGCCAGCGCCGCGCAGGAGACGGCCACGAACGGCTTCGACGCGCGGTCGCCCGAAAAGTGAATCGCCCGCGCCACCATCTCCTTGCCGGTGCCGCTCTCGCCCTGAATCAGCACCGTGCTGCGCAGGCTCGAAACCTGGTGCGCCAGAGCCAGAATCTCCTGCATTTTGGGATTCTTGCTGATCACGTCCTGCACGCAATACTGCCGGCTCAGCTTCTTGCGCAGGATGGTGTTCTCGCGCTGCAGGTTCTTCACCTTGATGATGCGGCTGACCAGCAGCGAAATCTCCTCCGGATTGCACGGCTTGACGATGTACTCCTGCGCGCCTTCCTTCATCGCCGTGATGGCCGTATCCACGGTGGCGTAGGCCGTGATGATGATGATGGAGGCTTCGGGATGCAGGCGCCGCACCTGCATCATGGTCTCGATGCCGTCCATGCCGCCCGGCATCTTGAGATCCACGAAGTAGATGGCGTAATCCCGCTGCCGCGGCCTTTTCCAGCGCCTCCCGGCCGGACGCGGCGGTATCCACGTGGTAGCCGTCCTCGCGCAGCCACGCGGCGAGCGATTCGCACATCACCTCTTCGTCGTCCACCACCAGAATCTGCCAGTGGGTCTTCATCGAATTACTCCCTTTGCCCGCCGTAACTGCGCCGCGCACGACGCGCACCAGGCTCCGTTCTTTTCATCGATCTGCCGGACGTTGGTGGCCAGAGACATGGCGCAACTCCGGTCCGCGACAATGCACCAGCCCGAACGTATGGCCGGTTTCGTGCAGCGCTTCCTTGACGGCGCGTTCCATAAGAATCTCGCCGTTGGGCGCCATGCCGTAAAACTCCTGCCGCAGGCGCGCCAGCGAAACCACGGCCACGCGGCCGCCCAACTGCGCCTGCCCGAAGACGAAGGTCAGCACCGGGACGAACAGATCCCGCCCGGTGAGCGCCAGCAACTTCGCGGCGTCGGCCGGGACAAATCCGGGCCAGCATCTCCAGCACATCCATCGACCGGTACTGCTGCCGGCCCGTGTCGAACGCGAACTCCACGCCGGGAAGTGCAATCTCCCTCACCGGCTCGCCGATATTCCGCCGCCATGCGCCGGCGCACTGCTTCGAACGGCGGCCGCTCCACCTCGGGAGTCGCGCCGAGGTAGAAGTACTTCATCCCTTGCGCAGCCGGCTCCACGGGCAGCGCCGCCTCCGCCGGTGCGTGCCGCTCCAGGGGCAGCGAGACGATGAAGGTGGCGCCTTCGCCGACCTCGCTCTTCACTTCAATATCGCCGCCGTGCGCCTGGATGATTCCGTAGGAGACGGCCAGCCCGAGCCCCACTCCCTTGCCTTCGGCCTTGGTGGTAAAAAACGGGTCGAAAATCTTGGTGAGGTTTTCCGGCTGGATGCCCTCGCCGTTGTCAGTCACCAGCAGCCGCACCTCGCCAGGGCCGGCTTCGGTCGAAACCGTCACGCGGCGGTCGGCTTTGCTCTGCGTGGCCTCGGCGGCGTTCAGAAGCAGATTCAACACCACCTGCTGCACCTGCGAGGCATCGCAGGCGGCCGCGGGCAGGTCTTCGCGAAGATTCTGCTCTACCGTCACATTGCTGAGCTTCATCTTGTGCTGCACCAGCGAGAGCGTCATCTTGACGATCTTGTTCAGGTCGGCCGGCGTGCGCTGCGGCTTGGAGCGTCGCGAAAAGGCCAGCAGGTCCGAAACAATGCGGCCCACCCGGGCGGTCTCATTCACCACCTGCGACAGGTATTTGCGAAACTCTTCGATGCGATTCGGCGGAATGCCGTCGTCCTTCAACATGCGCTGCAACAGCATGGAAAGGTTGAGCACGCCGGAGACGGGATTGTTGATCTCGTGCGCCACGCTGGCCGAAAGCTGTCCCAGGGACGCCAGGCGGTCGCTGTGCAGTAGCTTCTTCTGCGCGGCCTGGAGCTGCTGCGTGCGCTCGGCCACCTTGCTTTCCAGGTTCTGTGTGAACTGGTTGATCTCACCGAGCGCGGTTTGCAGGCGGCCGCGCATCACTTCGAAAGAGCGCGCCAGCTCGTCCAGTTCTTCGCTGCCGCTGGCCAGGTCGAGCGGCTTGTCCAGCTCCATGTGGCTGATCGCTTTGCTGCCTTCGATCAGCTTTTCGATGGGCCGCCCCAGGAACCGGCGCGTGAAGAAGATGATGCACAGGCTGATCAGGGTGATTTCGACGCCGGTCACCAGCAGCACGCGATACTTCATGCTTTCGACTTCGTGATCCACGCTTTCCAGATTCAGCGCCAGGTTCAGAACGCCCAGCACCTTCACGTCGGCCGGATGCGCATGGCATGCCGCCTGGCTGCAGGAACGCTCGTTATATATGGGGGTGAGCATCTCCAGCCGGCGGTACCCATCGGCGCCGCGGCTGGAACGTACCGGGTGATTCGAGATCCAGCTTGGTGGCGGCCGCCTTGCGTGTGTCCTCGCTATTGGTGGAGAACATCACCTGGCCGGCGCTGTTGTACATGCGGATGCGATCGATTCCCTGCTTGAGCGCAATCGTCTGCATCACCTGGTAGGCGGCCTCCCGATTGTCGTCGAGCATGGCATGCCAGGTGGCGCTGGTGATTCCCTTGGAGAGCTGGTCGGCCCCCAGGATCATGGTTTTGAGGAGTTGCTGTTCCTCGGTTTTGACGTTGACCAAGCCTGAAACTGCGGCCACGATGATGACAATCACCGTGATCGAAAGCATCAGCTTCCGGCCCAGACGGCGCGGCATAGAAGGTATTTCGGACCCTGAACGGATTGTAACAGGCTGCGCGGAGAAATCAGATCCGGGGGCCCAAAGCCAACTTTCCGTGCAGCAGCGCCAGCAGCACGCTGCCCACATGCGGCGCGTGACAGAATTCGCCGCCGAGCGTCGCGGCACGCAGTTCTTCCATGGAATAACTGACCGCCTCCATCCCCGCCTCGGGATCCGCCACGCGCCGCACGCCGCGCGCGAAGCAGGTCCAAAGCCGGTTGGACAGCCGGCCCGCCTCCGGAATCATCGGCCCCAGCAACTCCACCTCATCGGCGGCATAGCCCGTCTCCTCCAGTAATTCCCGTTGCGCCGCCTGCGCTGGGCTCTCGCCCGGGTCCACCAGCCCACTGGGCAGTTCCACGGTGTACCGCTCCACGCTGGGCCGGTACTGGCGCACCGCCAGCACCCGATCGTCTCCGGTGAGCGCGACAATCACAGCGAAATCCGGAACGCGCAGCGAATAGTACGGCTCTTCGCCGGGCCTCATGGTCTTGGCCAGCAGGTCGAAGAACGGCGTGGAGTAGACGACTTTGGTTTTGAGGGGCTGCATGCTCTTCCAGAATGGGATAATTCGAAGGTGACGGCAACAATCCCCGCAACCGTGTTGTTCGATTGGGATGGCACTCTCTTCGATTCAGGCGCCGCCAGCCTGCGGGCGTTTCGGAAGTCCATGGCGGATTTCGGTGTGGCATTCACCGACGAGAAGTACCGGGCCATCTACACGCCGCGCTGGTATCGCATGTACGAAGCGCTCGGCCTTCCCGGAGAGCTCTGGAAGCAGGCCGACCTTCGCTGGCAGCATCATTACGGGTGCGAGGCTCCGGGGCTGATGCCGGGCGCCGGGCGGGTGCTGGACGCGCTCGGCGAGCAGGGGATCGTCACCGGCATCGTCACCAACGGCACCCGTCCGCGCATCGAAAAAGAACTCGTGTGCCTGGGGTCTGGAATCCAGGTTCGGCGCGGTGGTCTGCCACGAAGATGTCAGCCATTCCAAGCCGCACCCCGAGGGCGTCCTGAAAGCCCTGGCGGCGATGGGCTGCGTATCCGGAAGCTGCTGGTACGTGGGCGATACGCCCGTGGACATAGAGCAGGGCCGTAATGCCGGCGTGTTCACCGTCGGAATCGTCACCGATTATGTGGAAGCCGCGCGCATCCACGAGAGCCGCCCGGACCTGGTCCTCCACAGCATCGCCGAACTGCCGGATGCGCTCATGCGCACCCCTGCGGGCGGAAGGTTGTAAACGGAACGGCTTTGGAACAATCGGCCGGCGGATCTCGTATGCGGCTCCATGAGGTGACTTATGCGAAGAGTATTGATCTGCCTTCTGGTAACGGCCGCCGCCGGTTTGTCTCAGGAGAATCCGTTCAGCGCCTTTAACAAGCGCGCGTACGGACAGATTAAGGTTTGGCTGATCGCCTCGGCCGAAAAAATGCCGGAGCAGAATTACAGTTTTCAGCCCACGGACGCCGTCCGCAGCTTTGGCCAGGTGATTGGACACGTGGCCGACGCCCAATACCTGTTTTGTTCCACCGCACTCGGCGAGAAAGATCCCGCCCTGAAAATCGAGAAGACCAAAACCTCGAAGGCCGATCTCATTGCCGCTCTCAAAGACGCCTTCGCTTACTGCGACAAGGTCTACGACGGTATGACGGATGCCTCCGTCACGCAAACCGTCAAGCTCTTCGGAGGCGACATGCCCAAACCCGTCGTGCTGGAAGTCAATAACATGCACGCTACGGAACACTACGGCAACCTCGTCACTTATCTGCGGCTGAAGAACATCGTTCCTCCCTCAAGCGAAGCTGCGCCCGCGCCGCAGCCGGAGAAATAGGGCGCCTTAACCGGCGGTGGCGCGGAAATACCGCGTGGCGTCGCCACGAAACAGAATCCAGGCGATCACGGCAAAGAACAGACAGTGCATCGCCAGTTCGGGCAGCGTGTGGAACGCACTCACGATTACGTGAAAGCCCATCCAGGCTACCGCCACCCACCTGGCCCAGTCGCGTCCGCGGAGCATGAATGCGCCGCACACCACCGCCGCCATCCGCACCAGTTCGATCCAGAGCGCGTCGTATCGAAACACGCTCCCGGCGTTCAGGTCTCTGAAGTGATACACCAGGCCAACGGTGCCGGTCGCTATGTACACCCACGCGATTACAGTCACCGGGATGGGACGTTTGTTCATCGTGACTCCCTATCTTACAAGAGCCCTTTTTGCCGAAACGCCCGCTCCCGCGCCCGCGTCAGAACCACCGGAGGATCCCCGGCCCATGAAACTGTTTCTTGCCGCCCTTGCCGTCTGCGCCTTGGCCCTCGCCGCGCAGGATTATCCTGCCGGCCAACTCAAGCACCTGCCGATTCCCACTGCCAGCGGGCAGCCGGTTGTTACCGTTGCCGCGCTCGAAATCGAACGCGGGGCTGAGTATCCTACCGTCGTCCATCTGAAGGGAAGCGTCGAAATCAGGATGCGGGTCTGCGTGGTCACCGGTCCCGGCAACACGCAGGTCTGCGCTGGATATGTGGTCATGCATGCCGACGCGGCTGATTTCCACGAGGATTCAGGCCAGATCGAAGCCCGCGGGAATGTAACAATCACCCGCGAAAAGTAGCGGCCTTGTTGCGCTAGAGTGTAAAGTGCTTATGCCAACACTCTCGCCTTCCCGATTCGCCCCGATTCTCGCCGTGGCCCTGGCACTGCCTGCCCTGGCGCAATCCACCTTGCACGACAGCCTGGTGAAACACTGGAAGACCACCGAAGAATTCACCCTTGCGGTGGCCCAGAAGATGCCGGCGGACAGTTACGGTTTCAAACCGGTCCCGGCGGAACTCAGCTTCGGACAATTGATGGTGCAGATCGCCGGAGCCAATCTGAATGCCTGTAGCCTGGCCAGTGGAATGAAGGGGCCGGCCGTGCCGCAAACCCTGTCGGCTGCCCTGAAGGACGAAAAACTCGGCATCGAGAAAGACGCCGCCATCAAGTTCCTTACCGATACTTTCGAGTTCTGCAATAAAGCCGTCGCCTCCATGACGCCGGAAAAACTGGACGCCGTGGTGGGCACGTCGCGAAAAATGACCGGCTTCGAGTGGCTCTGGTCCTATTTCACGCACACCGCGCATCACCGCGGACAGGCCGAAGTGTATCTGCGGGTGAAGGGTATCACGCCGCCCCCTTACACCTTCTGACGCGCATCTTTTTACGGAAGCATGGCATCATGAAACTAACGGATGCCGTCTGCCCCACAGCAGCCCCAGATTAACCCTTGGATTGTCGCCATCGCAGTGATGCTGGCCACCTTCATGGAGGTGCTGGACACCACTGTGGTCAACGTGTCCCTTCCACACATTGCCGGCAGCCTGTCGGCCAGTGTGGATGAAGCCGCCTGGGCGCTTACCTCCTACCTCGTGGCCAACGCCATCGTTCTTCCCATGACGGGATGGATCGCCAATTACTTCGGCCGGAAGCGTACGCTTACCGCCGCGGTTTTCGGATTTACCGCCGCTTCGGTGTTGTGCGGGCTGGCCCCCACCCTCCAGGTGCTGATTCTGTTCCGCATCATTCAGGGGGCCACCGGCGGCGCGCTGCAACCGCTCTCCCAGGCCGTTATGCTGGAAGCCTTCCCTCCGCGCGACCGCAGCAAAGCCATGGCCTTTTGGGGACTCGGCGTCGTCGTGGCGCCCATGCTCGGTCCCGTAATCGGCGGCTGGCTGACGGAAGACTACAGTTGGCGCTGGGTCTTCTACATCAATCTGCCGGTGGGGTTGGCGTCGATCATCATGACGCGCCTCTTTATTTTCGACCCGCCCTACATCCGGCGCTCGAATCGCGGCATCGACTTCTGGGGCATAGGCATGTTGGCGGTAGGGGTGGGTTCGCTCCAGCTCGTCTTGGACAAAGGCCAGGAGGAGGATTGGTTCGCCTCCAACTGGATGGTCATCTGTGCCGTGCTGGCGGGCATCGGCATCACCGCGTTCATCATCCGCGAACTGAAGACGCGCGATCCCGTAGTGCACCTGCGCGTATTCGCCGATCGAACCTACAGTGCCGGAGTGTTCCTGATGACCGTGCTCGGCTTCGTCCTGTACGGTAGTCTGCTGCTGGTCCCCATCTTCCTGCAGACCCTGCTCGGGTATCCCGCGCTGGAGGCCGGGATTGCCATGGCGCCGCGCGGATTGGGCTCGTTCCTGATGATGCCGGTGGTGGGTACAGTGCTCGGCAAGTTCGACCCGCGCAAGGTGCTGGCGGTGGGCCTGATCGGCGCCTCCTGGAGCCTTTATGCGCTGGGGCGCCTGAATCTGGAGGCGGGCTATTGGGACATTTTCTGGCCGCAATTTATTCAAGGCGCGGCGCTGGCGCTGCTGTTTGTGCCGCTCACCACCGCGACCATGGATCCCATCCCCAAGGAGGAAATGGGGAACGCCACCAGTATGTTCAATCTCATGCGCAACCTGGGCGGCAGCGTGGGCATCGCCAGCGCCACCACCTATCTGTTCCGGCGCACGCAGTTTCATACCAACGTCCTGGGGGCGCACGTCACGGCTTTCAATCCGCAGACGCGGGTGCTTACCAACGGACTGCAATCGCAAATGATGGCGCATGGCTCGGATCCGGTTCTGGCCTCGCGCCAGGCCTACATATCGCTCTGGAACCTGGTGCAGCGCCAGGCATCCATGGAGGCCTTCGTCGACACTTTCCTGGCCTTGGGGGTGGTGTTTCTACTGGTGCTGCCGCTGCTCGCGGTGATGAAGCGCCCCAAGCACCGCGCCGGCGGCGTGGCCATGCACTAATCATGCGATTCCTCTTTGTCCTGGTTGCGCTCATCGCGATACCGGTTCGCGCGGCGGACCTTTCCACGCAGATCCTCTCGGCCTCCGCTTCCGGGAAGACTTCCGCCGTCGAGGCCTTGCTCGCCAAAGGCGCCCCACTGGAAGCGCACGACAAGGAAGGGCGGACGCCCCTCATGCTCGCGGCCCAGCACGGGTACGCGGAAACGGTCCGCGTGCTGCTGGCCAAAGGCGCCCGAGCCGATGCACGCGATAAATCCGGCTTCACCGCCTATGGCCTGGCGCTGCTCGCGCCCGCCGGCCGCAATGATCACGAGCAGGCGCTTCAGGCCCTTCCCCAACCGCCGCACCCGCGCATTGCCATGGATACGGTGGTGACGGCCGGAGCGCTCATCAGTTCCTGCTACATGCCTCCCCTTCAGTTGAAGCAGGAGGTGACCAACCTCGACCTCGGAACGGCCACGGTGAAAGAGATCGTCGATTACGCCCGCACCTCCGGCAAGGGCATCGTACAGATCGTGCAGGTGGATAAACCGAGCGACGCCGATGCGCAGATGACCGTGGAAATCCAGCCCGGCGCGGCCTGCGAGGCGCAGACCGGAGACAGCCTCAATCTCGCCATCGAGGTCCGGGTATACCGCGGCAAGGATCATCAGCTCTTGCAGAAGAAGCTGTTCGGAGGCGGCTTCCGGGGCCTGCGCAAACAGACCGTCACCAACGCCGCGCAATACGGCCCGGTGTACCTGGCATGGATCAGGCCGCAGGCAGGTCCAATGTTCTGGTTCCTGGTGCAGACGCTGTTCCAGACGATTCTCTAACGCCGCCAAGGGAACGTGATCGCTACCATCAGCATGGCCTGATTCCGCGCCGGCTGGTAGTACGAAGACGTCCAATGGAGGAAGCGCGCCTCCGGTGCGATATCGAAAATGGCAGCGCGCCACTTGAGGCCCGCTCCGACAGTAACGGCGGCATCGAGATCGCGGCCCGTGGCGATTTGAAAAGTGGCCGGGTGTGGCTGCAGATAGAAGTCCAGTTGCGTCCCCTTGCCCGTGAAGACGCCTAAATGGCGAAGCGTGGCGCCGGCATTGACGAAAGGCGATACTCTGCCGCGTCCGTGCGTGTACCTGAGCAGCAGCGGAAAGAGCCAGGCATTGGCGCCCACGCTGTACATGTGCCCGAAATCGACAGAACCGCTGCCGCGGCCCACCGTCAGCCCGCTTGTCTGGTCTATGTGAAATCTTTCATAGAGCGCGCCGGCCTGAATGGAAACGCCCCACCGGATACCGATTCCCGCGACCGGTCCCACGGCGTAAGCCTTGGAGTAAAAATCGTTAGGGCCGCACTGTTCCTGCGTTGCGGAAATGCAGCCCTGCCCGTAATTCTGCGAGTGCGGCGACAGGGGTACACCGGCTGAAACGCCGAAGGACAGCGTTTGTGCGGGCGCGGCGCAGGAACGCAACGACTAGCGCGAGAAGTCTCACATTGCTATAGACCCGCGAGACAAGCCCGCCAACTACACCCTACTCGTAGCGCAGCGCCGCGATCGGGTCGCAGCTTCGCCGCTTTCATAGCCGGCCAGATGCCGAAGAACAGTCCCACGCTGGTGGCCACCGTAAAGCCCGCGAACACGCTCCACAAAGGCACGGTGGAAGGCACGCTGGGCACGAACGTCCGGATGGTCAGAGCTGAGCACCCATCCCGCCAGGATGCCGATGATGCCGCCTGCCGCCGTCACCGTCATGGCCTCCAGCAGGAATTGCCAGATAATATCGCTGCGGCGCGCGCCCACCGCCTTGCGCACACCAATTTCCCGCGTACGCTCGGTGACCGAGACCAGCATGATGTTCATCACTCCGATGCCGCCCACCAGCAGTCCAATGGAAGAGACCACCACCATCACCAGCGCCACCGTGCTGATCACCTGCCGGAACTGCGTGATTACCGATTCGGCGCTGGCCACGCCGAAGTTGTCCTCGTCTTTCGGCTTCACGTGGCGCCGGCGCCGCAGCAGTTCGGTGACTTCATCCTTGGCCTGCTCCATTTTCCCCGGGCCGCACCAGCACGCACAGAAAATTGTCTTTGGCTTCCGGATACACCTTCTTGTAGGTGTCGTACGGAATGAGGATGCCTTTATCGTTCTGATCGTCGCCCAGAAACGATTTGAACTTGGTCAGCGTGCCGATGACCTCCACGGTATGACCGTCCACCAGCAGGCTCTTGCCAATCGGGTCTTCGTGCGGAAAGAAGCGCTCGCGCACCCCGTTGCCGATCACCGCCACATCCCGCCGGTGCTGGTCTTCGGTTCCGGTGAAGAAACGGCCTTCCCGGAGTGTCGCGTTGAGCAGCCGCAAGTGGTCCGCGGTCACCCCTACGAACAGGGCGTCCAGCATGTCCTGGCCCTTGTAGCGCGCGGTCACGGGCGGCAGGCCGAAGTCGCTCATTTCGCGAAACAGTTCCACCGATACCAGCTCCGCCGACGGGCACTGCTCCTGAATGGCCATGGCGTCTTCATAGCTGAGCGGCTTGCGCAGGCGCTCTTCGCGGGTCAGCGCGTGGGGGGCGCCGATCTGCAGCTTGTAAACCCACAGAGTGCGTGTGCCGAACTGTTCGGCCACGTCCACCAGTTGCTTGTCCAGGCCGGCGATGAGCGAAGTCACCGCGATCACCGTGGTGGTCCCGATGACCACGCCGAGCACCGTCAGAAAGCTGCGAAACTTGTGCGTCCGCAGCGTATCCAGCGCCAGCAGCAGATTTTCGCGAATGTGACGGCCGCGGATTTGCATCGTCAGTTCTCCGTTCGCAACGCTTCGATGGGCTCCAGGCGCGCCGCTTTACGCGCCGGGTAAATGCCGAAAAACAGGCCCACCGTGGCCGATAACGCGACTCCCATCACCATCGCGCTCATCGGCACCGACGCGGTGAAGAACGCGTTCACGATGCGCGCAATACCCGTAGCCAGCAGCACCCCGGCAAGTCCTCCCGCGCCGGACATCACCCCCGCTTCAATCACGAACTGCCACAGGATGTCGCGCCGCCTGGCCCCCAGCGATTTGCGAATGCCGATTTCGTGCGTCCGCTCCGTGACGCTGGCCAGCATGATGTTCATGATTACGATTCCGCCCACCACCATGAACACGGCCACCAGACCGATGGTCACGGCGAAGATGGTGCCCGTCAGGTTCTTCCACGCGCTCATCAGGGTGTCGGACGCATTGATGCCGAAGGTATCGGGTTCGTGATACGGGACGTGGCGCCGGGCGCGCATCAATGCCCGTACCTCGTCCTGCAATTCCATCATGTGACTGCCGTCCGGCGCTTTGATGTACACCAGCAGCTCGGGACGGCCCAGCCAGATGCTGCGCACCGTCGAAAGAGGCACGAAGGCGAAGTTATCCTCGCTCTGCCCGAAGGTGCTGCCGACTCTTTCGGCGACGCCGATAACGCGGAACGGCAGGCCCCCGATCGAGACTTCCTTTTCCAGGGGATCGATATTGGGGAACAGCTTTTCCACCAGGTCCTGGCCGATCACGCAGACGCGGGCATTGTGCTGATAATCGCTCTCGCTGAGGTAGCGGCCGGACTGGATCTTCTCCCGACCGATATCCGCAAAGCTGGCGGTCATGCCGTTCAGGGTGATTTCCTCGATCACGTGACTCTTGTAACGCGCCGGTGGATTGGGGCTGAGATTCGCCAGGGCGCCGATTTGCAGGTATCCCTGGAGATTGTCCCGCAGGTATTCGTAATCTTCGATGCGGATGGGCTGGTTGCGCCGGCGGGCCTGGAGGAAGGTATCGAAGCTCTGGGCCCACTGAAACTGGTGCAGCACGAACGTGTTCGTGCCCAGGTTGGCGATGTGTTCCTGTATGTAGAGGTTCATGCCGTTGACCACGGACATGACCACAATCAAAGTGGTGGTAGCGATCACCACGCCCAGTAGCGTGAGAAACGAGCGCAGCTTGTGACTCCGCAGCGCTTCCGCGGCGATCCAGAAGGCTTCGCGCGCGGTTACCCATACGGTGATGCGATGACTCTTCGGGCGCACGGCAACCTACAGCACATACGTGCCAGAGGGGCTATAAGTTCGAAGGTAACATTATCCGGGACTCTCCGGCGGCGCGCCCACCGGCATGAACCCGTCGCGGTGCAGTCCCAGTTCCATGACTGCCGGGGCTATGGATTCTTCGAATTGCAGTTCGTCTTCGTCGGGCTTCAGCAGCATCGCGGCAATCCTCAGAGCAATCGCAGCCGCCGCGAACGGCATCACCAGCGTGGCGGTGCTGCGAGCCTGCTGCAGCATTTCGAGCTCGAATTTCACGCTCAGCCCGGCGAAATACATAAGCCACAGGGAGCCCAGGAAGATCAGGTGAATCTGGGACTTTCCGGGAAGGTAAGAGCAGGTGAACGGAATCTTCCGGAAGTTCAGCAGGCAGGCTTCGGTCAGGAGCAGCCCGATGAGCCCCAGAAGCGTCAGGTGTCCCAGCGCCTGCTGCAAGGGCCAAAGCCGAAGGCAGAGCACCGCGGTGATCAGCCAGACCGGCGCCGCGGCGATGGCCAGAAGCGCGCGCCGGCTGGCCGCGACGGTTTTCGGCCCGCCCCGCACGCTGGTGATGCGGAAGATCCAGTTCGCTCGCAGATCGAGCGGCAGGGAGAATACCGCGCGGGTGCCTACTACCGCCAGCACCATCATGACGATGCTGGCGGAAAGCAGGGGGGTGCTGGCGGCGCGCTTCATCTCCGGAGACTTCAACAGGAAGATGGCGAACGCAAACCCAATGCCCAAATAGAAAGCCAGAATCATGCGATGCTGGCGGCTGCGCACCAGCGTGCGCACGGCGAATTGGCCGATCGCCGTCTGCGCGGGATCGCCAAAGGGCGGCAGCCAGCCGAGCTTCCGTACGCCCGGTGCGATGTCCGGCTGTTCCACAATTTGCCGGAGCGTTCTCACGTAGGACAGCCCGTACGAGATGGCCGCCGCCCCGATGACCACGGCGAGGCCGATCCAGGCGCGCGTCGCCGGAATATTCAGCAGCGGAATGGGAGATCCGTTCAATTGTTGAAACAGCCCCAGGAACCAGTAAGACGGCAGCCAGTGAAGAGTGCGCTCGAAGCCCGGCGCGGTGAGGTCCGTCAGCGCGCCAAACGCCGGCTGCAGGAAGAATCCGCACAGGAACAGGCAGAACGCGCCCATTTGCAGCAGGCCGGAGACACGCAGGAAGATCCGCCGCGGCAGCAGTTGCGCGGCCAGCCCTTGCAAGCTCAAGACCGAGCAATAAATGAAGGCTCCGGCTGCCAGCATGGTGAACCAATAGGCCGCATACCAGCGAAGCAGATTGCGGTTGGCGGGAATGAACGCCGTATCCAGCGAGACAGCCGGCTCACCCGCCAGGCGCTGCCGGATGTGGTCGCCCAGCAGGTCGGCCAGGGCGGCCGTATCGGGACCGTTATTCAGCAGGACCACCGCGGCATAATCGCCTCCCGGGTTGAAGAATGCAAAGCTGGTGTAGCCGCGCTTGGCGCCGCTATGCGACCAGGTGCCGTTCTCCGCGGTGTAGAACCACGCCAGGCAGATCTCCGTGCGCGGCGGCCCTTCGGCGCGCGGGCCGGTGGGCCAGGGTCATAGCCTCGGGCAGAGTGCCCGGGAGCGTCTCCGGGTGCATGTTGGCCACCAGGTACTTCAGAAGGTCGCCGGCCGTGGAAACAATCGCGCCCGCGCCGGCCAATCCGTCCAGGTCCGGCGGCACCGGCTGGTGGGCCTCGTTGTACCCCTGGATGAGCCGTCTCTGCTGCTCGGGCGAAGGCGATGCCACCGTGTTGGCCAGGCCGAGCGGGCCGATGACCTGCTGCTCCAGGAGTTGCGGATACGTGAGACCTTCGTGATTAGCGAGCACTTGCCCCATGACTCCGAAAGCCGAAGTTACTGTACTGAAACGGAGCCTGCGCCCGCCTCCCGACGCCGCGCCCCGACAGGTACTCCAGCCAGTCTTCGGAAACGGCCCGCGGCAGATCGGAATGCTGCGAGGCGATATCGATCAGCGTGATCTCATCGCCGCTGGGCTTGCGGACCGTCCCGGGCGGAAGCAGCAGGCGGACCGGTTCGTCCAGCGTCACCTTGCCCTGCACCACCATCTGCGCCAGCATCAGGCCGGTGAAGGTCTTGGTGATGGACCCGATCTCGAAGAGCGAATCGGGTTCGGCGACACCATACGTGAAGACGCGGCGATCGCCGTGCTTCCACACCCCGACCGTCAGTCCTCCGCCGGCTTCCGGGCGCCAGCGGGCCCTTGCGTCAAGTTGCTCCTTCAGATCGCGCGTCAGGACTGCTTGCAGATCGGCGGCCGATACCGGATTCGGAGTGGGATCGGCAGTCAGCGCGGGAATGGTCTGCGGTGTGGCGTGGGCTGCGAAGGCGAAAGGCCAGACCAGCCCCATGGCGCCGTGCAGCAGGCCAACTGAGACCAGTAGCGACGTGGCCACGGCCGCCACCTTGGCCAGAAACATGGTGCGCGCGCGCACCGGCAGAGGCGAGAGCACCAGCACGTCGCGCCGGTCGGGAAACATGGAATCCCAACTCAGCACCGCGAACAAACCAACCACCAGCATGGTGGTCGCAATCAGGAAATGGCTGGTGACCAACTGGAAGAGCCAAAGCCGCGGGCGGAGCCATGGTGCTGCCGGCGTACCCGAAGCGCGCCGAGCGCCGTCCATACGCTGATAAAGATCAGCAGGGCCGCGAACTGTCCCAGCAGTTTGTTCGCGTCGCCCTGCGCGTGCGCGGAGAGCACTTCCAGATCGACCACGCGGAACAGAAACTCGCGATAGAGCACGCGGAATTGCAGCTTCTCATGGCGCCTCATGCCCGGATCAGATCCGCGATCTCGCGCGAAATCGCCGCGGTGTCCTGCTCCACGGCGAGCTGCGAGAAGATGCTCTTCCAGCGTGGGCAGCGCCATCAGCGTGCGCAGACGCTCGATGGAATCGTCGGCCACGATCTTGCCGCGATGCAGAATCACGACGTGCGAACAGACGCGCTCCACCGTCTCGAGTTCGTGCGAGCTGAACAGCACCACCTTGCCGCGCGCCGCCAGTTCCTGGATCAGGCTGCGCAGCACCAGCGCCGTGCCCACGTCGAGCCCGGAGAACGGCTCGTCCAGCAGGAGCAGGTCGGGATTGTGCAGCAGCGCCGCGGAGAGCAGCACCTTCTGCCGCATGCCTTTCGAGTAGGACGAGATGGGCGCGTGCCGGTCGCCGTGCAGCGAGAGCAGGCGCAGCAGGCCGTCGATGCGCTCGGCGGTCGGCTTCGCCGGCAGGTCGCGCAACTGGCCCGACCATCGTCAGGTATTCGAGGCCGCTGAGATGCGCGTAGAGATGCGGCTCTTCCGGCACGTAGCCCATGCGCTGCTTGTAGGCGATCAGGTCGCGCTGGATGGGCTCGCCGTCGAAGAGAATCTGCGCCGGAGGTCGACTTCGATCAGGCCGGTGATCATCTTCATGGTGGTGGATTTGCCGGAGCCGTTCGGCCCGAGGTAGCCGGTGATTTCGCCGGCGCGCGCCGAAAAGCTGACGTTGTCCACCGCGGCGATGCCGGGGAATCGCTTGGAGACGTTGCGAAGTTCGAGCATGGCTGACCCTATGTAGCAAGCTACTTACCCCTTGTCAAGTAGAATGCTACATAGGTATAATTCGGCCGATGGCGCGCCGAACCGAAGCTCTCTCATACCGCGGCCCTGATTCTGCAAGCCATCCACTGCCGGCCACGTCTACGGCTATCAGCGTGATGGAGATGACCGGCCTCCCCAGCGGCACGGTCTATCCGGCGCTGCGGCGGCTGGAGCGCGACGGCCTGATCCGGTCGCAATGGGAGTCGCAATGCGTCGCCGACGCCGGTCAGCGCCCGCCGCGGAAATACTACAAGCTCACGCGTTCCGGCAAGGCGACGCTGGAAGCCTCGCACAAGCGCTATCCGCTGCTGGCCAGGCTGATGGCGGCCACGGAGGCGGAGAACGCATGACGCTGCCCCTCGCCATCCTGCGCACGGCGGCCCTTCTGGTGCCCGGCGAGTCTCGCGCCGAGTGGCTGGCGGAGTGGCAATCGGAACTGTGGTACGTCCACGGAAATACGCGCGGCATTTTGCGCCGGCGCATTCCGGGATGCGCTCTGGGTGAGGAGCAATCGCGCGGCCCCGCGTGCCCGCCTGCACTCCCCTGTGCACTGCATCCTGGTTCTGGCAGCGATGGCCGCGGTCTGCGTGGCCGCCGCATTCTGCCTGCCGCTGCCCCGCGCCTTGCTGCTGCCTTCGCCCTATCGCGACGCCCGCAGCCTGGTGATGATCTCCTCCGGCGGGAGTGACCGCATGCCCGTGGACCAGTTCCTTTCCCTGGCGCGGCGCATCCCGTACCGGTTCCGCGGCATGGCCTACTACCTGCCCGTGAACACGGCCCACATGCCGGTGGCGCTGGCCAGCGACAATCTGTTCGAACTGTTGGGAATCCCGGTCGCCGCCGCTTCGGGCCCGCGCCTGGTACTCACTCGCGAGGCGTGGCGCGCGTATTTTCACAGCGACCCTCACATCGCCGGCCGGGTGCTGAATATCGGCGGGCAGAAGGCCACAGTCGCCGGCGTGATCCCCCGCGGACAGTGGGACCTTCCCGGCCGCATGGATGCCTGGCTGCTCGTAGACCAGGCGCGGATCGCGCAACTGCCGGCGGGAACGGAAGGATATGTGCTGGCCCGCCTCGGCACACCCCCACCGGCGGCGCCGCGCTGGAATTTCGAAAGCTTCGAGTGCGCCTCCCTGGCGAAAGGGGGCATGCTGCTGCCTTACGTTTTGACCACGCTTTTATCCATATTGCTGCTGGTGGCCACTACCACGTTTTCGCTGGGAGAGTATCCGGCGCATCACTCCGCGCGGCACCGGCGCTGGATTTTCTTCGGATTGAAAGCTCTTCTTCTGCTGCCGGTCGTTTGTTTCGGATCTCTCGACGTGGCGTCCCTGGTGGGGGCCGGGTTTCAAATGCACGGCTTCATCGTGAGCAGCGTGGTGGCCATGCGCTGGGCCCTTGCCGATCAGCGCCGCCGCTGCCCCGTATGCCTGCGCGTGCTCAGCAACCCCACGCGCATCGGAGGCCCCTCGCACGTGTTCCTGGAATGGTACGGCACCGAACTGATCTGCGTCCAGGGCCACGGGCTCCTCTACGTTCCGGAAATCCCCACCAGTTGCTACAGCACCCAGCGCTGGCAATATCTGGATCCCTCCTGGAGTACGCTGTTTTCCTGAGTCGTCGCTCCCCTTCACCACGGAGCCACTGAGAACACGAAGAAAGCACGGAGGAGTCAAAACCAAATCTCGATTTTCTCCGTGCTTTCTCCGTGTCCTCAGTGGCTCCGTGGTGGGCTGGATGTTACGCCTTGCGCAGCGCCAGCACCGCGTTCAGCCCGCCGAAGGCGAAGGAATTCGAGAGCGCGTACTCCACCTGCTGCGCGCCGCGCCGAGTTGGGAATCACGTCCAGGTCGCACTCCGGGTCGGGCTCGTTGAAGTTGGCGGTGGGCGGCAGAACGCCGTCGCGCAGCGCCAGCGCCGTGGCCACGCATTCCAGCGCGGCGGCGGCGCCCAGCGCGTGGCCGTGCATCGATTTGGTGGAACTGACCGCCAGCCGCTCGCGCGTGCGTCGCCGAACACGCCGCGGATGGCCGCGGTTTCGGTGGGATCGTTGGCCGGCGTGCCGGTGCCGTGGGCGTTGATGTAGCCGATCTGCCTCCGGGCGCGAGCGCGGCGTCGCGCAAGGCGGCGCGCATGGCGCGGGCGGCGCCTTCCGCCGAAGGCTGCGTGATGTGGCAGGCGTCGGCCGACATGCCGAAGCCCACGATCTCCGCGTGAATGCGCGCGCCGCGCGCCAGCGCCGCCTCCAGCGGCTCCAGCACCAGCATGGCCGCGCCTTCGCCCAGAATCATGCCGCGGCGGTCCTTGGAAAACGGCCGGCAGGTGTCCGGCGACACCACGCGCATGGCCTCCCAGGCCTTCAGAATTCCGAAGCTGAAGGGCGCTTCGCTGCCGCCGGTGATCGCCAGATCGGTCGACGCCGCGGCGCACCATCCAGATATGCCTGGCCGATGGCATGGCCGGCCGAGGAGCAGGCCGTCGAGATGGTGAAAGCTGGGGCCGGTGATGCCGAACTCCATCGAGATGTGGCTGGCGCCGGCGTTGGCCATGGTCTTCGGAATGGTCAGCGGGTGCACGCGGTTGTGCCCCAGCTTGTAGACTTCCTGGAAGCCGATGTCCTCGGTGCTCTGGCCGCCCACGCAGGAGCCGGTGACGATGGCCGCGGTCTCGCGCAGTTCCGGCGTCCATTCCACGCCGGCGTCGGCCACCGCCTCGCGCGCGGCGATCACCGCGAACTGCGCGAAGCGGTCGATGAAGTCGGCGCGGCGGTCGTCGAAATAGGGCTGGTGGCTGTAGCCCTTGCACCTCGGCGCCGTTCTGAAAGCGCACCTGGGAGATGTCGGTGGATTCGATCGGGCCGATGCCGGAACGGCCCTGCGCACAGCGCCTCCGCGAACTCCGCGGTATTCCGGCCCAGCGCGCAGATCGCGCCCATGCCGGTGATGGCGACGCGCCGCATCGGCTACTGGCCGGCCGCCGCGTCCGCGGACTTGGCGGCCACCAGCCTCTCCACGCCCTCGCACATCTGGCGCACGTTGCGCACGCTGCGCACTTCGTCATCCGGAATGCTGATGTCGAACTCGTTCTCCAGCGCGAAGAGGATCTCCACCGCGTCCATGGAATCGATTCCCAACTGCTGGAATTCGCTGTCGATGGTGACGGTTTCGAGGGGAATCCGCTTGGAAGTGGCGATCACCTTCAGAACTCGTTGAATCAGGTCGTCGGACATAGTAGTCGGCTTACCGTTTCGAATCTGTAGCCCCGGTCCAGCAGCACGGGAACCAGGCGCCGGACGGCCTCCACGGTCACGCCGATATCCGGCCTGGCGCGAAGCTCGCGTCCGTCGTGAAGACACAGGATAGCGCCATTCGACGCGCCGCGGGCTACCCGCTCGACCACCGCATCCGCCTTCAGATTCCAATCATAGCCGATTGCCGTCCACATGACGCCGGTCAGGTTCAGCCGCCGCTGCGCCCTGCCCAGGCCGAACCAGCGTACGCCGAAAGGCGCGCGGAACCAGGCCGGACGAGTCGCCCGGTGTGCCGTTCGATGGCTTCCTGGGCGCGCCGCAGGTCCTCTTCCATGAAGCGCGGGCGAGCGGAAACAGAACAGCGGATGGGTGTGGCTGTGGTTGCCGATTTCGTGGCCGCGCCTGCGCCACGGCGCGCGCGACCTGGGGCAGCCGCTCCACGTTGGCGCCCACCTGAAAAAACGTGGCCGGCACGTGGTAGCGCGGCCAGGATGTCCAGGATCTGCGGCGTGCTTTCGCTGGGGCCGTCGTCGAAGGTGAGCGCGATGGCGCGCCGGTCGCGCGGTCCGCGCCACACCGAGGCGCCGAACACCGCCGACGAACGTCCGCGCACCGCCCACGTCATCCATCCGGCCGCCGCGGCCAAGCCCGCCGCCGCGATGGGAATCGCCTGGTCCACAGAAGCTTATTGTAGGGCCTGGGCCGCACCGGCCTGCGCCCGGCCCGTCAAAACCGCTTCTTGAAAAAGAAGTCCATGCCGAACATGCCGTTCTCCTCGCGCAGCGCCACCACCGACCACTTGCTTGGCGAAGGCCCACTCCACGCTGCACCACCTGCGGATTGCTGCTGGTCACGTCGGTGATGTAGGTGAACGTGATATCCGGCGTCACCTGCTGCTCCAGCGTGAGGCGCGCCTGCGGGTTGTATTCCACGCCCGGCAGCGTGGGATCGATGCGCAGCTTGGCTCACGCCGAAGAAGCGCTGCAGGCGCCCCGTCACCGGGCTGGCGATGGCCTGGCCCAGCAGCGCCGAAGCGCCCATCTGCTGCCAGGACTGCGGCGAGGTGGCCTGCTGCGCCAGCATGCGTGGGATCGGTGGTAGGGGCCCGCCCGGTGGCCAGCAGCGCCACGATTTCGTTGAACTGCAGCGGCGGATCGCGAGCGCGGCGTCAGGTTCAGCTTGCTCAGCGGGCCGGAGACGGTCAGGGTGACATCGATGCCGCGCGCCTTGGTTTCCAGGTCGATGTCCAGCATCGGCTCGACGCGCACCGGGTTGTAGAACGCGATAGAGCCCTGGCTGATGTTGTACTTCGTCCCGAAGAAGACCACCTGGCCCTGCGTGATGTTGATGCGGCCCAGCACCGCCGGATTGCTGAACGTGCCGCGCAGCCGCAGGTTGGCCTCCACGTCGATATCCTGGGTGAGCGTGCTCTCCACCTGAATATCGGGCGCGGTTTGAATCTGAATGTCGAAGTTCATGCCGCCCAGAATCCCGGACTGCGCCGCGGGCGTGCGCACCGGTTCGGCCGATTGCGGAGCATGATCGAGCTGAAGTCGGATTGCGGATTGAAGCCGGTGCGCAGGATCGTGATCGTGCCGGCCAGCATGCTGCGGTCGGTGGTGCCGGTGAAGTTCAGGTTGGCGTCGGCCACCGTGCTCACGCCTTCGGGATAGCGGACGCGCACCTGGTCGAGGCGCGCGTGCAGCCGGAACGCCAGCGGACCGCCGCTATAAGCCGCAAAACCGGAGAGCGGCGATACTGCCGCCGCCGGTCTCGCCCCGGAAGCTCTGAATGGTAGCGCGATCTCCGGTGAACAGGATCGTGCCATTGGCATTGGAAATTCCGTTCGGCAGGTCGTTCACCTGGAAGGTGGCGTTCTGAAAGGCGACACGGCCGCTGACCTGGGGCGCGGCAAACGTGCCGCGAACGGTGGCGTCGGCGGAGACCGATGCCCGTAGAAACAAAATCCCGGTTGATCTCCCGCATGATGGCCAGGTCTACCTTGCCGTTGACGCGCAGGTCCAGCGGGCTCTTGTCCTGGAGCGAAGCCTTGCCGGTGACGGCTGAGATCGGTATCGCGGCCCACCAGGTGGGCGCTGGTGACGGTGACGACCGAATTTACCAGGTCGGCTACGATGGGGCCCGAATTGCGGAGGGTCAGGTTCGGCGGCGCGGCGGCGGGCTTCGGACCGGTCGGCGGCGCCGTGGTGATTTCCAGGGTGGGAATGCGCAGTTGCGCCCGGCCGGCTTGTGGTTTCAGCAGAGGAGCGCTAACGGTCAACTGGCCTTCGGCGAACCCTGCGAAAGGCAGGGACCCCGCCGGGTGGGACGGCAGAAGCCAATCCCGTAGGGCTGCGAAATCCACGCGCGAAAAGGTGATCGTGGCGGTGCCGGGGTCGTCGCCGGACAGGTCCCATGCGCCATCGCCGCGGATATTGGAATTCGCCACCGCGGATTCCAGGTGCGCGTGCAGTGCCTTCCCCTGCGAGTTCACGGTGAGATGCGCATCGCCCAGCGCCTGGCCGGTAAGCTGCAGGCCGCGGCCGGAGAAGTCGCCTTCCAGATCCACCACCCGCACCTCGATTTCCCCATTGCGGGCCGGAGCCAGATCCAGCGCGCCGGACGCCGTCAACTGGATGGTGCCTTTCACCCCCGGATATTCGGCGAATATTGTTTTGACCTGGTCCAACGGAGTCGCGCCGGTGTTGATCTGAAAGCGCAGGCGCCCGGCGTCCAGAACCTGTGGAGCGTGGTCGAACGTGACCGACAACTGCGCCGTCTTGGAGCCCGCGGTGGCCTGCCCGCCGCTCAGTTCGATTTGCCGCGCGGTGTAGCGGACGTGGCCGGTGAACCGATCGAAGGGCTCGCCATACGTTTGGCCCTTGGTCACTTCCAGGTCAGCCGTAACCAGGGGATCGCTAATGGTGCCGTTCACCCGGGCGGTGGCATTCAGCGTCCCCGAAACGGGAAGCGGTTTGGCAGTCGCCAGCGCCGCAAGATCCGTCACCGCCGCGCCACGGATCGTTCCGCTGCCATCGATGAGGCTGCCGTTCCCGGGCTTCCACTGTTGCAGCGCTACCGCCAGTTGAAACTGCGCGCGCAGGGAGCCCCGAGCCACCGATGCGTTCCGCAGGCGGAGATTGTCTTCGGTGGCATCCACGTCCGCCTGGAAGCCATCGATGGTCTGGCCCGAATAGACTACGTTGGTGGTCTGCATGTGACCGCTCAACTGCGGGCGGTCCAGGGTGCCGGTGACCGCGCCATCGAAAACGGCCGAGCCGTTCTGCAACTTCACCGGAAGCGCCGCCGCGCTCTGTCCCAGGACCGGAAGAAAATCGTTCAAGTCGCGCGTTTCCAGGTGGACCTGCAGGCGCGAGCCGACCACGCCGGAAATTTCCGCGCTGGATGAGGGCAACGTCAGGGTCGAATGTCCCACGTCGATGCGGTTGCCGCGCGTATCGTAGGTCGCCGTCAACTGCCCGTGGACGGGCGCGCCTTCCGGCGCCGGCGTCAGGCTCAGGTCCACCTGGGCGCGGAGTTCGCCGGAACGCTGCAACCGGCCCTCGACGCGCGTCTGGCCGGACACCATGCCATTCCAGGGGAGCGGCGCCGGGCTGTAAACCGCCACCGCGCGACGCGCGTCCACGCCGCTGATTTCGCCGTTAACTGTAAACCGGTCCAGATCCAGCAGGCGCGCCTGCCCCTGGAACTGGCCGCCCAGCAGGGCTACGGCGAGGCCGCGCAGTTCCAGATCGCTTCCCCCGCACTTCGGCAGCGGCGATATTGCCCGCCAGCAGAGTCGCGCAGGGCCACACCGTACCCTTGCACGCGCCGGACCCGCCCACGCTGGTGGAAAACCGCAGACCGGTCAGCTCGACCCTTTGTGGATTCACCGAGACGCTTCCCTCGGCGCGCGAGTTTCGCAGTTGCACGTACTGCGCCGCGATACTCCACTCCGGCGGCGTGCAGGTCGCCCGTCACGGTGTAGGCGGCGCCGCCCGGCCATGTCAGGGTGCCCTGCGATTGCACTTCGCCGCGATCCAGCAGCTTGATGCCGAATGCACGGGACGCATCGGCTACCGAGGCGTTCAACTGGTAGTGCACCGCACCGTGAGGCGATTGTAAATCGGCCAGCTCGCCGTTCAGGTGCAGCCTGGAATGTCCGGTGGCGATGTCGGCACTGGTAATGCCGATGCGGTTCCGCTCCACCTCCAGCGCCATGGTGACGTCCAGCGGCGTGGGCGCGACGCCGGGCGCCTGCACCTCCAGCGGCCGCATGGAAAGGGTGCCGCGGTATCGCGGACCGGCGCCATCGAAAAACAGGGCGAGTTCCAGGTTCTGGCCGCGCGCATCGAACGGCGTCCGGCTGCGCGATTCCACTTCGAAAATACCGTGCCGCAGTTGGAACCGCCCGGCAGCCAGTTGAAAGAGCGGGTCCAGCGGGCGCGAGCCGGGGTTCGGTGGAGTCTTCGGCTCGGGCAGGTTGGTGCTGCCGTCGGGATTGACGATAAGGAAGACGTGCGGTTCGGCAACGTCCACGGATTCGATATTCACATCGCGCCGCACCAGCGACACCAGCTTGAGCCCGATGACCACCGAGGCAGCGTGCAGCAGCGGCGGCTTGTCCGCGGTTTCCTTGCCGTGTACCGTCAACCCGCGGGCCTCCGCGCGCATTTGCCGCCAGTCAAAACGGAAGGCCGCGAGTTCCACGCGCCCGCCGGTTGCCTTTTCCACTTCGGTGACGATGCGCTCCCGCACTTTGTTGTACAGCCAGGCGCTCTGCAGCGTCATTACCAGGGCGCCCGCCAGCAACAGCGCCATTCCCACCAGAGAGCTGCACAGGATCCATACTTTGCGTTTGCGGCTCACTGAATCGCCTCCGGATGATAGACAATCTGCGTGCGCCGGCGCGCAGCCTGCAGCCAGGTGTCCATTTCGCGGTCCACTTTTTGCCCGATCAGCGTCTGCTCGATCTGGTCGCGGTAGTCCTTCAGTTGCGGCGTCTCATTCGGATGGGCCAGCCTGGCCGCCGGCGCCACGGTTTTATCGAAATAATCCTGGATCTCCTGGTCCGTCACCTGAACGCCGGGCCGGAAGCGGATGTCGATGAACAGCAGCAGCGTGCGCTGCCACAGCAGTTCGTCTTTCAGGTCCTGTTCGGTGAGTCCCGGCAGCGGCCAGCGCCTGTTGGTAGGCGGCGTCGTTGGCGAAGAACCTGGCTTTGAATTGCGCCAGTTCGGGCATGCACTTCAGAAGCGGCGGGGACGGGATAGCGGGCGTTCTCCAGTTCGTTGTGAATCAGCTTTTGTTCCACCATGCGATCGAGCGTGGCGCGTTTGCGCGGCCGTCGTGAAATCGGGTTTGACGCCGTTGAGAAAGGCCGTGACGCGAATCTCGCGATCGAGGTCGCTGGTGGTGATCACGCGATTGCCCGACCGAAACGGCGATGCGGTCGATGATATCGGCGCGCAGCAGCGCCACTGCCGCCAAAGTCGCGGCCGCCCTCCACTTCCATGTCCCGAGGCTCTCAAAAGGTCTGTCCTATGGAAAAGAAGAATTGAAAATGGCCCATGTTCGTGCACGGTGCACAGGCTGGTTGCCGTTGGCGCACGGATTGACGCCGGCGTTGATCAGTTCCTGCTCGGTTCCATTCCAGCCGAAAAAGTGCGGTGGATTGAGGCTGTAGGCCAGGTCCACGCGCACCGGGCCGACGGGTGTGCGGTAGCGCAGGCCGAAGCCCACCGCGTGCACCATGTAGTCGAAGTCCTGCAAGTCATCGCTGCTTCACGCGAAACGAGAACGTTGTCGATGCTGGAGTAGATGTTGCCCATATCGTGAAACAGCACGCCGCCGATATTGTCGCCGATCAGCGGAAAGCGCAGTTCGGTCTGGTTGAAGAGCAGGGCCGTGCCGCCGAGCGGAAACCCGGTGTCGAGATCGCGCGGGCCGGCCTGATTTTCGCGGAAGCCGCGGTGGGAAGTGCCGCCGCCGCCGAAGAAGCGCTCGGCCAGCGGAATGGCGTCCAGCGGATCGCCGCTGTAGTTGAACGCGTAGATCATCGCCGAATTGCGTGCTGCGCGCCAGCACCAGCCGCTTGGCTGAGCGGATAGTAGGTGGCATTGCGGCCCAGAAAGCGTACGTAATTGCGCTGCGATCCGAAGACGTGTTCCGGCAGCCCGACGTCGATCGTATTGTAGAAGCCCTTGTGCGGATCCACGGGGTCGTCGCGACGATCCTGGATCATGCCGACATCGAAAGTTCGCCCACGCGGACCGGCTGCGACAGCAGGGGAATCAGAAACGGCGTGATCTTCAAAGTGGCCTGGTCGATACTCACGCGGCGGTAGGAGTAGCGGTAGAAGAGCGTGGTGGCTTTCGTGAGCTGTTGGGAGAGCTGCAGCGAAGCCTTCTTCCCGCCTGGACGAAAACGTGCGCACATCCGTCGAGTTGTCGTACAGTCCGGTGATCGAGAAAGCTCAGATTGTCGTTGTCCTGCGAAACGCGGCCAGGTGTAAGTGAGCAGGGCCTGCTGTTCCAGCGTGGAAACGCGCGTGCGCAGGCTGATGCTGTGGGTTATCCCCCAGAGATTGTTGCGCGTGATGTCGAAGGAGACGCGCGGCGAAAAGCCGGTGGCGCCGGCGGGAGCATCCAGGCAGGTGCTGCACCCGCCGATGCGGCGCAATCTCGGCGCCGAAGCCGAACGCGATCGAGATAGCGCCGCGCTTCGTCCAGTTGGTAGAGCACGTACTTGCGGTCGGTCTCGCCGTCGGGATCCTGAATGGCAGCGTCCACGCGCGCGAACACGCCCAGATCGTACAGGCGCCGCTGGGTATCGGTGATGGCCGTGGGAGAGAGCGGATCGCCGGGATTCAGTTCCAGGAGTGCGGTTGATCGATGCGGTCCTGGTGTCCTTGAGTTGCCGCTGTAGACCACCTGCCGCACGAACTGCTGGCTGCCTTCGTGAATCACGAAACTGCAAATCCACCCGGTAGGGCTGCGGCTGCCGGCTTCGAACTCCATTCGAACGTGGCATTGGGAAAGCCTTTCTCGAAGTACTTCGCCAGAATCGTGTCCCGGTCCACCGCGACGTTGAATTCGCTGAAGGGCTGGCCCTGGACGGAACTGATCTGCGAGAGCACCAGTTTGCGGATCCAGTTTCTCGATGCCGCTCACCTGCAGGTTATTGATGAAATACTGCGGCCCCTCCTTGATCGTCAAGAAGACCGCGATTTCGCCGGTCTTGCCCCTGGTAGTCGTCCTGCGACCGGTGGGTCACTTCCACGTCGCGAAATCCGTTGGACTGGTAGAGGTTGCGAATGGTGTCCTCGTCGCGCGCCACCAGGTTCTCGCTGTAGCGGCCGTGCGGGAACTGCAGAAACGACGCGGTGCGCAGGAACATGCGCTCGCGTCAACATCCCGGTGCTGAAATAGCGATTCCCGCTGATCTGGATGGAGACCAGTTTGTGCCGCGTCGCCGATGTTGATCAGGTAGTCGATCGTGGCCTGGTCGTTGATCACGTTCTGCTCTTTGAATTCCACCTCGGCGTCGTAATAGCCTGCGGATTGGAAATAATCCCGCAGGTTGTGGGCGCCTTCCGTGAGCAGATCGTGATCCACCGCGTGCTCTTCGTAAATCGGGATGTAGCGGCGCAGTTTGCCTTCGGAAACCTTGGCGCCAATGGTGTTCACGATGATGCGTCGGTCCGGCGTCGATGCGCAGGGTGGGCACGCGCGGTGTTCTCCGCGTCGTCGAACTTCATGCTATCCAGCGAGACCTTGGCCTCCAGACGGTTGTCCTTCAGGTAGAGGGCGCGCACTCCATCCAGCGCCTGGCGCACGCGCGTCTGGGTCATCGGCTTCCAGGTGTGAATGATCCACCGGCGGAACTTGGTGGCGCGGAGAATCCGGTCCGGATCCATCTTGGCATCGCCGACCAGCACAGGTGTGCTGAAATGGGCACGCGGTCCGCTATCCACCTCCAAGCGTGATGTTCACCTGTTGGTAGTCTCTTCCGGTTTCCCAATCGAACGAAGGATGCACGGTGGCGTGGTACAGTCCGTTGGCTTCCAGCAGGCGCCGCTGGTTCGCCTGGGCCATCGTAAGTTTGGATTCCGTGTAAGGCTCGCCCAGGTTGAGTTGGGTGGCATTTTCCAGTTGTGCGGCGCTGGGCGGGTTGGAGACGTCGCCGCGCACCGTAACCGACCCGATGAACCAGCTATTGGTGGTGACGAATCGGACGATCACGCCGTCTTCGTAGGGATCGGCCTCGACCTGAATGTCGGCATACCGTCCGGTGGCGAACAGGCGTTCGATGCTGGCGCGCACCACCGACATTTGAAGCGGCTGGCCGCGTTTCAGGGGCAGAATCTGAAACAGCTCATCGGGTTCGAGGGGCTGCGCCGCGGGATCGAACTGAATGTTCTTTATCGGCTGGCCTTCGTACTTTTGATATCTGAGCCTGGCCCGATCCGCAGCCCGCCCACGGCAGACAAGCAGGAGCGCGCGAAGAATGAAGGCAAACCGCCGGCACACGATCCTCATGATAGCGTAAGCGCTCCATAGCAACTTTGTTACCATGAGCTTCCATGGACCCGGCCGGGCGCGAGCGATATTCGCGGCAGATCCTGTTTCCAGGAATTGGAGAAGCGGGGCAGGAGGCGTTGCTGCGGTCGCACGCGGCGATCGTCGGCTGCGGAGCCCTGGGCAGTTTCCATGCGGCGGCGCTGGCGCGGGCCGGCGTGGGCCGGCTCACCATCGTCGACCGCGACTACGTGGAGCCGAGCAATCTGCAGCGCCAGTGGCTGTTCGAAGAAGCCGACGCGGCCGAGTCCCTGCCCAAGGCGGTGGCCGCGCAAAAACGCATCGCCGCCATCAATTCCAGCATTTCCGTCCGCGCCGCGGTGGCGGACCTGACGGCCGCGAACGTGGAAGATTTGCTGGACGGCGCCGGCCTGATCCTGGACGGCACCGACAATTTCGACACGCGCTACCTGATTAACGATTACGCCGTGAGCCGCGGAATTCCCTGGATCTACGGAGCCGCGGTCGGCAGCTACGGCCTGGCGATGCCGGTGATTCCGGACGTGACGGCCTGCCTGCGGTGCGTCTATCCGGAGCAGCCCGCGGGAGTCCAACCCACCTGCGAGACGGCCGGCGTGCTGAATGCGATCGTATCGGTGGTGGCTTCCCTGCAGGTGGCCGACGCGCTGAAGATTCTCTCCGGCAATGCGCACCTGGTGCGCCCGCGCATCACCACCGTCGATGTCTGGGAGGGCGGCATCCGCCAGATCGGCGGCCCGCCGCGCGATCCCGAATGTCCGACCTGCGGGCGGCGGGAATTCCCGTACCTGGAACGAACCGCACTGCCCGCCGGTGAGCTTGTGCGGCCGCAATGCGGTGCAGGTCCGCGATCGCGAAAGGCCCATCGATCTGCGGGACCTGGCGGCGCGGCTGAGGCCGCTGGGTGAAGTCCGCGCCAACGAATATCGCCCTGCGGTTTTTCATTCCGCCTTATGAGATGACGGTATTTCCGGACGGCCGCGCCATCGTGAAAGGTACGGCCGATCCGGGAGTCGCGCGAAGTTTGTACGCGCGGTATGTGGGGTAGAAAATGCGCCTGACCTACTGAGGGGGCTGATTCGGGAAGTTCAGCCGCTTTTCGACTTCGAGGAGCCTTGCTTCGACAGCCGTGAGCCGCTGTCGGAGCATGAAGTCGGCGAGTTCGGATTCCTTGAGCTTCGTCTCGGTGCTTTGGGCGAAGCTGTAGAATGCCCTTAGCAGCTCGGTCTGCACGTCGCGCAGGGTTTCTTTGAGATCGTCAAAGCCGTGTTGGAACTCGGAACGTAGCTGCTCTTTGACATCGTCAAAACCGTGATGGAACTCGGAACGTAGCTGCTCACCCAACTGCAAGAGGTCTGCTTTCGTGGCCGACTCGTGACCGTCTTCCATTGAAAGTCTCCTTCACGTATTGTACGAAGAAATTAAGGGATGCGCACCACCGTGAAGTTGGTTAGCGTCACGCTGTCGCCGGTTTGAGCAACCTTGCCCTGGAACGAAATACTCAAGCCGTTGGCGTAATCGTCGCCGGCGGTTCCGACTGTCGCGGCGAATGGCAGGATGGTGCCCCAGCTTTGGGAACTCACCTGGGCGCCGGTGTCCTGGATGGCCGCGCCGGCCATGCCGGTCATCAGCGCATCGCCGGCGGCGGCATCGCGATGCACCAGCACCGTGCCTCCCCAGTCCACTTCCACGCGAAAAGCCCGCGGCGGTTCCCGGTGTGAGCCGCGTCAAAGCGGATTTCCAGGCGGTCGCCCGGCTGCAGCACGCCGGGTTGAACGGCGCAACTGCCGATGTTCGCGAGGGTCAGGCTGCTGGTAGTGCCGCCGGAGCCGCTACAGAGCACCTGCGGGCTGGTGGCGGGCTGCGCCTCCGGGATCCTGGCTCTCTACGCGGTAGCTGGCCAGGAGGGTATCGCCGGGCTGCGGCGTCGCTCCGGTCAGGAACTGCACGGTGCTGCCGGTCACGCTGAAATCCTGGCCGGCCTTCTGGAGCATGCCGTTGCGGTAGATGGCCAAACTGCTGGCGGGATCCGGCACGGTCGAGATCCCGAAGAGGTTGTTGGCCCCGTCCACGATGCCGCTGAGCGCCTCGCTGTCAATGAACGAAGGCTGCACCCCACCGCAAGGGCCGGACGATCCGTCCACGTGGACGCAATCCGACGGCGCGCCGCTCACCGAAGACAACATGCCGGTCGGGTCCACAACAGCCACCGACCCGGCGGCGTAGGACACGCCTTTGAGCGGGCGGGAACCAAGGTCGGCAATCAGTCCGACTACCGAGGACTCGGGTATCGGCGTGGTGCCGGTATCGCCGGCGCTCGAACCCGACGACGACGCGGCGGTCGCGGCGGCAATCCGCACATCGCGGATGCGCAGCGCTTGTCCGCTCGAGGGCACCGCCCAGGTTTCCTGGAATTGCACGCGGCCATCGCTGGTATAGACGACGGAATAATACACTTGAGGGACGGCGGTGGTGGTGGGCGCCAGTTGCACGCGAAACACTCCGTCCACTACTTTCACCGTGGTGGATTGCGTCACGATGCTGGAGTTATCGGCAGCCTGAAAACTGTTCCAACTGATCGTCACCGAACCGTTGAAGCGGGTACCATCGGCCTTGTAAAGCACGTCTTGAATCGTGGTCAACGCCGGACCGGCAGCGAGCGCGGACGACACCAGCACGGCTGCGAACCAGAAACGCGAAAACATATTTCCTCCGGAAAATGAATCCGCACCCGGATGGGCGCGGGAGAGAGGCGAACTCTTCCAACGCCCTCAGTGTAACTGGCCGGTTGCACGATTCCGGCCCGCGCCGGCAGTCGAAAAAACAAAAACATAAAGAGAAACAATGAGTTACGGCTTCCGAGAATGTGCCGGAACACGTGCGTGACCGGCTTTCCGAACGCCTCCGCAACCGCCCGCCCCTCCAGCGTGTTATAGTTTTCAAATCAAATTGAAAGTATTGGTGCGCAATCAGACCCGCGACACCGTTTTAGGCGATGCCGTGGACGTGGCGGATAGCAGTTCGACCCGGCGGACCGGTTTGTTGAAACACGACCGCCTGGACGCCGGACAGGGACTGTGGATCACTCCTTGCGAATCGGTCCACACGTTCTTTATGAAATTTCCGATCGACCTGGTGTATCTGGACAAGCAAAAGAAAGTCCGCAAAGTGCGTCACGCGGTGCCGGCGTGGCGGCTTTCGATGTGCCTTTCGGCGCGTTCCATCCTGGAACTTCCCGCGGGCACCGCGCAACGAACCGGTACGCTGGCGGGCGACCAGTTGGTTTTTGAAAGATCATTTAAGCTGTTCGTGAACTGCCAGGATCGGGAGAGCTTGACTCCGATCGATGCGATTGTCATAGACTTCGATATCGACAGATTGGGGCAGCGGCTGCGCTCAAGGGGGGTCAACAGTTTCCGACTCATCAAGCCGGAGAGCAACTGGGAGTACCTCCGTTGCAGGTCGTCCGCGAGCGCTTCCAAATCGATGTGGCCTTGTTCTGGCGTCGCCCAGTGCAGTCTCGCTCGGCCTACCGGTTCTAGAGGGCGGCCGAAAGGTGACCCAGCGCTACTGGCAAGAATGTCCAGGGCGAATTGGTTCCGGTCTCCACGATGCCAGTTACAGTCCGATTCGCGCCAGTCACTCGGAGATCGATCTTTTCACGTAATATACGGGGATGCGGTCCGCCGCTCAATAGAACGTAGCCTGCCCCGGCTTCCCGATCAATCGCAAGCCCTAAGTAGTTTCCGGGGGCCACTCGCTGGGAATCGAACCGATGATGCCGGCCAGGGGGCCGCCCGGAGTGCCGCCAATAGTCCTCTCTCTTTCTACGTCGAAAACCTCGATCCGGGCCTTCACTCGCACACGTTGCAATAGCTCGACAGGCCCTCCTGGCTGTCGGGCCAGGCACCTGCTGCCGCCAGCCAAGCTTCGTCGGCAATCGCTCTGTTCAGTATTGCAAGGCTGGTTGCAAGGTGAGGACAACCTCTCCGATACAACATAATCAGCGCCTGAGCGGGATACTGCCGGAACAGGGATAGACCGGCTTCCTCTGGAACCATGCTCCCGCGTTGTATCAGGGCGTCAAGCAGGGCGAGACGCATTCTGTGCTCGTCGTCCTCCGGTCCTGCCGCGACTGACCCGAGGTCGCCCAAAGCGGCGACTAAGTCGGCATCGAGCGAGGAGTCCCCAACACGGCTGGGCCAATCTCGCCCCCCAAGCTCTGTGTTGAGGTAAGGGATCGAGCAGCCATTGCCTGGCGAGGTCATCCAAGGGCTGTTCCAAGCGTGACACTCGTCGTGCCCGCGATTCCATAACTGTCTGCCCACATAAGGCAGTTGCGCAGGCGACTAGAATGAACGAGCGCATGGCTCATTCTGCTGCCCCTCGGCTACCGCCGTCTCAGTATCCTCTGAATCTGCTCTGTGCCGATCGGATGGTTACTGGCACAGGGCACGTTCCAACGGATCTTCTGCACATAGACAAGCAGAGGGCTGGAGTCTCCAGACTCGGCGAGCTGACGAAGCGAGAGCGTGAACGTGTTTAATCCCGGATTATCGTAGTTGTAGCCCAGCCAGCGGAATCGTGCGGTACAACCTTGCGGTATGGTCCAGCTCGCGGCTCCGTTTTCGATCGTCGCTGTACGGAAGGCAGCGGGGAAGTAGTCGTCGCGAAAACTGATTCGAACCTGCATTCTTGAGCCGGACTGAGTCACTTGCAACCTCATGGGCGGACCGCTCTGGGGGCTGTGTCTCCACCCATACGCCGGAAAAATCAGGCACATCGGAGGCAACCGCGGCAGGGACCACGAGAAGCGACTCGTCAGGACTGCGATTCGCGCAATGCCAAAGCGCGGAGGAACGCCAGCTTGAACTCTCGCATCCCCATAGGATACCGCTTGCCCGGCCATTTACTGAATGGACATCGAGAGATTACCCTGACTGGAGACGCCGCCAATCGTCACTACCACGGGAACCGAGGAGCCCGATTTCAATCCACCGGGCACGACAGCATCGATCTGAGTCAGTCCGTTGATCGCGCCTGGCGCTGCGCCGGAATAAACTACGTCCGCTGGAAGGCCGCCGATAGTCACGGTTACCGGTTGGGCGGCCAGGCTCGGAAAGGGCGGAGTGAGCGTCGCGAGCGCGCCATCCGTGGATGCCGGCACAGTGATTCCCGCTCCGGTGCAGTAGATCGCCACCACGCTGCCTTTTGCGGCCGGGCGCGCCGCGGAGTTGACGCTGTAGTCCTGATTCAGAATCGCGCCGGGCCCGCTGCCGGAGCGATCGTAGGAAAAAATCCCCGGCGTTGCCGCTTGCACCGGCACCGTCAGCGCCGGTGAAAGTGAGTTGTTCTGCGACCAAGCTTGCTCGTCTGATAAGAATTCTGCTTGACGAGAATTCCAATTTGTTCAGTGCCATTAGCTGGTCTTCCAAGCGTGGACGGTAACCCACCCTCGGTAGATTTTATCGATGTCGTAGGGTTCGGGTGCTGGACTGGAATCGACAACCTCCACACGGTCGAAACCAACGTCCCGGAGCATGGCTTCTAGTGCCGGAAGATTCGGGCCGCACCAGTTCGTCGGATCGCCGGCTAATTCTTTGCCTGGATAAAAGGCGATCGCCGGCCGTTGCACGCTGATCAGATCAATATGTGTAGACAAAATGAGCTGGTCTTTGCAAACGCTGGCTACGTGTTCGAGCGCCAATAGGGGATGCCGCAGATGATATAGGACGCCAGAGAATATTATCAGGTCGAATAGGCCGACGTTCTCCGGTGCAATTTCATAGACATCGATCAACATATCTTGCACATTAGAATTTAAAATACGTCGTGCGACGTCGAAGCCCTCTTTGGAAGCCCAACCCTTGCCAGCCCAAATGAACTCGTCGATAGCCAGAACACGACTGGCACCCCGGCGTTCCGCCTCAAATGCGAAAGCTCCATCCCAAGCCCCAATATCTAAAACGGTTTTGCCTCGAAGGTCGTTGGGCAAACCCAGGAGGCGGACACGATCGATGGTAGGATCGAGCCCGGGAGTAATAATGCCTTGCCCCAAATCGATCTGGTGCCACCATTTAATGCGATCTACCTGGGCTTGAATTTCGTCTCTTGTCATAGCTTTGCTTTCTGGAAACAGACTACTTCGGATGCTCTGCTTTCGAAACCTTTTGGAAGGCTAGCACAACGGAGAGCCGGTCGGTGCGGTGCACTTGGACGCCGGTCGTTCGGACTTCCTCGCAAGCCAGAGCTTTTGTGCTAACCCGTGGGGTTCAGCCGTGGGTTAGAATTTCGGAATGAACCTAATGCGCGATCCGGACTCGCAGAAACCTGGCCACAATCCCTACTCCGAACTGCCGGACCACGCGTTTTGGAGCAGAGCAGTGGCGGCAGTTCCACCGTTCGCGGTAGATCCGCTCATTAACTCGCCGTTCCTCATCAACAGGAATGATGCCATTGCCAGCGCGGGAAGCTGCTTTGCCGAGCATCTCTCGCGCAATCTCCAGGCTCTGGGATTTCACTACTTCGTGGCCGAACAAGTTCCCGCTGGGGAGAGGGAGGGACATGCGCCCTTTCCGCACGGTACGGAAACATTTACACAGCCCGGCAGTTGGTGCAGCTTTTCGACCGGGCGTATGGCCGTTTTCGACCTTGCTTGTCCCATTGGCGCGGCCCGTCCAACGAATATGTGGATCCCTTCCGGCCGCGTATTAAACCCGGTGGCTTTCTTTCTGTAAAGGCTCTGGAGGATGATCGAAGGGAGCACTTGGCCTGTGTGCGGCGGCTGTTCGAGGAGCTCGACGTCCTGGTGTTCTACTCTGGGACTTACGGAAGCCTGGGAATACAAGGAGGATGGGGCGCTTTTGCCGCTGGCTCCTGGAGTGGCGGCTGGGGATTGGCATCCGGCGCTGTATCGCTTCTCGAATTATTCCTGCGCCGACGTGACCGATGATTTGCTAGCCTTCGTCGATCGCTTGCGTAGCGTCAATTCCCGCTGCCGGGTGGTTCTGACGGTATCTCCCGTCCCACTCAGGGCCACTTACCAGCCGCGGCATGTCCTAGCTGCTACCTGCCTTAGTAAGTCTATACTCCGAGTAGCCGCGGAATCCTGCTGTGCTGCGCGGGCGCGGGTGGCCTATTTTCCTGCCTACGAAATCGTAACTGGTCCACATGCGCAGGGTAGATATTACGAGAATGACTTACGATCAGTAAGTGAGTTCGGCCTCGGCCATGTGATGCGAGTATTTTGCTCCCACTTTTTGGCCGATGGCGCCCCGCAGGCAATCTCCGGCGCGTCGTTTCCGGACAAGACCTACTTCCGAAGCGAGCTGGCTGCCATGCAAGCCGTTGTTTGCGATGATGACATCATCGAGAGCGAAGTTCCAGCGGTGAAACCACAACCACATGGGTTGAACGGTGACTCGTGCGAATAGGCATCGTAGGGAACTGCCTCAGTAATGGGATTGGGAGGTGTCTGCGCTTTTATCACCCTGCTACTGTCAGCACTCTCTACGTTCTACCGGAGTTTCCCTTGAGTTTTCGCAATAAGGGCGAAATGCTGGCCGAGTTTGCTACTTACGACAAGCTGATCGCGATAGCACCTTTGGAAAATCTATTCGGCGAACCGGACTTGCTGCCTGTCCTAAAAGCTGCGTGCGGAAATCTGATGATCTGTCCACCGGTAAACTTCCATGCCTTTCACCCCGATTGTGTACTTGCCAGCCGTAAGGATACCGGCCATCCTGTGCATTCAGCGCTGGGCGACTACAATTCCGCACTGGCGCTGTTCGGCTATACGGAGGGCATGGGGGTGGAAGAGACGGTGGGGATGTTCCGGGCCAGCGTCTACCAGCGCGCCGGATATTTCGACGCTTGGGCAAGCTCTCAGCAAGCCCTTTTGGTGGTCGGTCGACAATTTGATTTTCCTTTCGAAAAGCTCTACCGCTCGTGGACCCAGCGCGGGGTCTTTATGCACACCATTAACCACCCCAAGCTGTTCGTGTTGGCGGATCTGGCTGCTGAAATCATGCACAGACTGGGTATTGAGGTCGATGCTCGGCTAGTAGAGTCGTATGTTCCGGACGAATTGCTAAGTAGCTGTGTATGGCCGCTCTACCCGGAGCTCGGTCGGGCCATGTCGCTGCCGGGATCCTACCTGTTCAAAGCCGGTACCCGCCTCTACGATCTGCATGCATTCGTGGAAGACAGCTTCGGAAGGTATGCCGCGCATCCCCGGAACCAAATAACCTGCCCCCGTCTGCACGCGTGGAGACAGGATGCCGGTTTCCTGGATTGCGTGCGTCCTAGTGCGCATTCCAACCTTTGACCCTGAATCGAAGCGGAAGGAGCAACTTGTTCAACGCCTGAGAAGCGAAGAAGAGGATCACGCCAAGACGCGTAGGGATATCGCGTTGACCCCTCCCCCGGAATTTCAAGAGCGCAGGCGCTTTGTGATGACTAGGATGAACGAGCGCATGGCTCATTCTAGCTGCCCCGGGCTACCGCCGCCTCAATATTCTCTGAACCTGCTCTGTGCCGATCGGATGGTTACTGGCACACGGCACGTCCCAATGGATCTTCTGCACATAGACGAGCAGCGGGCCAGATTCTCCGGACTCGGCGGGCTCGCGAAGCGATAGCGTGAACGTGGTTAACCCCGGATTATCGTAGTTGTAGCCCAGCCAGCGGAATCGTGCGATACAGCCTTGCGGTATGGTCCAACTCGCGGCTCCGTTTTCGATCGTCGCTGTACGGAAGACAGCGTCCGGGAAGTAGTCATCGCGAAAACTGATTCGAACCTGCAGTCTTGAGCCGGACTGAGTCACTTGCAACCTCATGGGCGGACCGCTCTCGGGCTGTGTCTCCACCCATACGCCGGAAAAATCGGGCACATCGGAGGCAACCGCGGCAGGGACCACGAGAAGCGATGTCAGGACTGCGATTCGCGCAATGCAAAGCGCGGAGGATCGCCAGCTTGAATTCTCGCATCTCCACAGGATACCGCTCGCCCGGCCGTTTACTGAACGGACATCGAGAGATTGCCCTGACTCGAGACGCCGCCAATCGTCACCACCACGGGAACCGAGGAACCCGATTTCAACCCGCCGGGCACGACGGCATCGATCTGAGTCAGGCCGTTGATCGCGCCGGGCGCTGCGCCGGAATAAACTACGTCCGCCGAAAGGCCGCCGATGGTCACGGTTACCGGTTGGGCGGCCAGGCTCGGAAAGGGCGGAGTGAGCGTGGCGAGCGCGCCATCCGTGGATGCCGGCACAGTGACTCCCGCTCCGGTGCAGTAGATCGCCACCACGCTGCCTTTCGCGGCCGGGCGCGCCGCGGAGTTGACGCTGTAGTCCTGATTCAGAATCGCGCCGGGTCCGCTGCCGGAGCGATCGTAGGAAAAAATCCCCGGCGTCGCCGCCTGCACCGGCACCGTCAACGCCGGCGAATTCGAGTTGTTGTAACTCACCGTCACCGCCACACTCGGAGCCGCCGGTTGCGTAAGGCACCACGGCGTTGATCTGGCCGGCAGAGACGTAGAGCAGGGGTGCGGCGGTATTTCCGAACATCACCTGCACACCGCCCAGGCTGGTTCCAAAGGTCTGCGTGTTGACGACTCCCGCAACAGGTCCCAGGTTGCTGCCGAACAGCGCCACAATCTCGCCGGGCGAGATGGATATGGGCGCAGGCGTCCCGATGTCGTAACTGGCGTCGTTCACCACGGCGGCCAGGATCGGCCCGGTGGCCTGAATTGCCTGCTGAGTCACAGTCAGAGTCGCGGCCAGAATCGGGTTTCCCGTCAGATCGACGCCCGATTGAAAATAAATGTGGCCGGTTCGGGATGCGCCCTGGTTGGTATCCACGGAGTAAGTCACAACGCCCGGGCCGGTTCCCGAGGCGCCCGTGGGGTGCAGCCAGTTGGCCGAATCGGTATAGGCGCTCCAGGGACAGCCGGCGCCGGTGGTCACAGTCACTTTCTGATTGGTGAGTGCGCCCGCCGGGTCAGTCACGCCGGCGGGCGAGAGCGTGAAATTGGAGAGTGACCCATCCTGCGTGATCTGGAAGACCGGAGGATTCGCCAATCCCGTTTGCAGCGTGATCAGCCCGGTGCGCGGTGCGGCGCAAAGATTCGCGGAGACCTGGTAATTGATGGGTCCGGTGCCCAGCGTGCCGTTCGGCGCAGTTGCCGTAATGAAGGTGCTGGTAGTGGCGCCCCAGGTGCAGCCTGTGTTGACGGTGAAGCTTCCGGAACCGCCGGTGGCCGGTACGGTGGCTGAGGAGGCGGAGAGGGAGTAGTCACAGATACCCGCCACTTGAGCCACTACGTATCCGAGTGACTGGCTGTCGGGAGTCACTTGCGTGCCGGGATAGATGAGGATCTGGTCGGTACGGAGTTGCGCGCTGGTGTTCGCATCCACGGAAAAAGATACCTGGCTCGTGCCCGCGAAATTCGTGCCCTTCGCGGGCGCCTGGATGTGCAGCCAGGTGGCCGCTGTGACTGCCACGAACGGGCAAGTGCCCGGAGTGGTCACGGTGAACGAGGGGAGCTTGCCGGCAACACTGGCGGCGGCACTCACGGCGACTCCTCCCGCCGAAAGCTTGTATGTGCACTGAGTCGTCTGGCCGAAGAGCGGAACGGCAGCGGCCAGCAGCAGGAGCAATTTCATCACTGGTTTAGCAGCGCCTCCCGGCAGGCTTTCAGGATGGCGACGGCGCCCGGAGTATCGCCGTGCACGCAGATGGTCTCGGCTTTGCCCTCGCGCGCCAGCCGCACGGCCTGCGCGGCGGCGGCGGCGGGATCGGTAATGAGGGCATCGGGGAACTTGCGATTGCGCAGCGTGCCGTCCGGCTCGTAGCGCCGGTCGGCGAATGCTTCGGCGGTGGCCGTCAAGCCCCATTTCGCGCCACACATCCAGCATGGGCGATGCGGCCAGGCCGAAGATGGGGATGCGCGGATTCCAGCGGGCCACGCCCCTGCCGATGGCCTGCGCCACTTCGCGATTTCGCACCGCCACGTTGTAGAGCGCGCCGTGAGGCTTCACATGCACGATCTCGCCGCCCAGGCGCCTGACGATGCCGTCCAGCCGCTGGATCTGTTCGAGCACGGTGCTCTCGATCGCCTCGGCGTCAGCGGCATTTCGATGCGGCCGAAATTGGCGCGATCGGGATAGCCGGGATGGGCGCCGATGCGGACGCCGCGCTCCATGGCCAGCCGCGCGGTCCGCTCCATGATGGCGTCGTCTCCGGCGTGTCCGCCGCAGGCGATGTTGGCGGACGTGATGTACTCCATCAGGGCGGCTTCATGCGCCGCGTCTTCCAGTTCTCCCATGTCGCAGTTCAGGTCGATAGTCATAAGCGTTACCGCTGTCCCAGGCTGTAGAGCCAGCGCTCCTGATCGCGCAGCAGCTCGACGGCTTCCTCGATAGTAACTTGCTCGAAGCGAACCTGGTCGCGCGGGCGCAATTGGCCCAGGCGCCAGAAATCCGCGGAGATCACGTTGGCCGGCTTGGGGTAGCCGCCGGTGGTCTGGTGCTCCACGAAGAGGATGATGGGCTGGCCGTCGGGCGGCACCTGAATGGCGCCCAGCGCCACGCCTTCGGTGAGCATGTGGCCGGCATGGCTCGGAATGGCCGGACCGAGAGCCGCAGGCCCATGCGATTGGATTCCTCGGTGACGGTGTAGGGAGAGGCCAGCAGTTCGCCCGCGAACCAATCGGCCTGCGGTCCCGCGGTGACGCGAAGCGAACCGCCGCGCACGTATTCCGGCACCTGGCGAGCCGCCGGCCGTGGTTTGCGGACCGCGGCATCGCCCACCGGCAGCATGTCGCCCTTGCGCAACGGCCGTCCACCCACTCCGGTCACGATGTGGACCGACGCGCTGCCCATCGCCTTGGGAACGGCGATGCCGCCGCGCACGGCCAGGTAGCAGCGCGCGCCGGTGCGCGTGGCGCCGCAGCGCACGGTTTGGCCGCCGCGGATCTCGATGGCGGTCCACAGCGGCAGGCCGGCGCCGAAATCCGAGCCCGTGAGGGCGATCACCGCATCGCCTTCGAACTCGAAAGCGCCGCCCGCCAGGGTCATTTCCAGCGCCGCGGCGTTCTCGGCATTGCCCACCAGCAGGTTTCCGGCGCGCAGCGCCAGCGCATCGGCCGCGCCCGAGGCGGAGACTCCAAAGTGGGCGAAGCCGAAGCGGCCCAGGTCCTGCACCGTGGTCTGCATGCCGGGTGAGACAACGTGGATCCGGCTCACAGGGGCGACTCCGGCAGGCGTACGAAGCGCAGGCGGTCGCCCATCCGCAAGAGCGCCGGTGGCTCGGCTGAGGGTCGAACAGACGCAGCGGCGTGCGTCCGATGAGCCGCCAGCCGCCGGGCGAGGCGATGGGGTACACGCCGGCCTGCGCGCCGGCGATGCCGATGCTGCCGGCCGGCACCAGCTTGCGCGGGGCGGAAAGGCGCGGCGTGGCCAGTTCGGCCGGCAGCCCGCCGAGATACGGAAAGCAGGTGGCGAAGCCCACGAAGTAGACCACGTACTCGGCGGCGGAATGGCGTTCGACCACTTGCGCGGGCGTCAGCGAATTGTGACGGGCCACGTCTTCCAGGTCCGGCCCGAATTCGCCGCCGTAGCAGACCGGAATCTCCACGGTTCGCGGCTCGGGAGCGGCTCGTGCGTGGCGGCGGCCAGGCGCTCCCGCACCAGGGCCTCGATTTCGGCGTGGGTGCGCAATCGCGGATCGAAATCGATCAGCACGCGTGGAAAAGGCGGGATGCAGGTTGAGAATGCCGCGGACGCCTTGCAGAGTGCGCGTTAGCCCGAGCACCTGCCGGTGCATTGCGAGAGAGATTTCATCGCCGAAAGAAACCAGGATAGAGCGGTCGCTGGCGGGCCGAATGGTCACGTCTTCGTGATGTTAGCACTGAATCGCGCTCAGGCCAGAAGTGCCGTCATCTTGGCACGAAGGTCTTCCAGGTTGAACGGCTTGGTCAGCAAGGCGTGACCTTTTTCGACTACGTACTTCTGGACCACGTGAGTGTTGTCGTAGCCGGAGATATAGAGCACCTTCAGGTCCGGCTGAAGGGCCGCGAGGCGGTCGGCCAGCATAGGTCCGCTCATGCCCGGGCTGGACCACGTCGGTGATGAGCAGCGCGAGCGGGTCTTTCTGCTTCCTGACCAGTGTGAGGGCGTGTTCGCCGCTATCGGCGGTGAGGGCCACGTAGCCCGACTGGTTGACCACCGCGCCCACCAGTTTCCGCACTTCCGGCTCGTCATCGACGACCAGAATGGTTTTCTTGCTTTCGGCCATGACATCCCGATTCTAGTCCAGATTTGCCGGTTTCAGGCGCGCTGAAAGTACGCGGACGCTAAGTATCTCCGTCCAACTATGAACAGACGTACACAAAGATGTCGCCGTTGTGAATGTTCGCTCGCATCAGTATTTTAACTTGGCCGGCGCGAAGGTCGGCGAGATCAGATGCAGCATCAGCAGCGCCACGAAATAAGTGCACCCGCACACTCCAAACACTGCCACATAGCTGTGAGTCCATTCGACGATGTGGCCGACGAATACATCGAATCCCGCTCCCGCGGCCGCTCCCAGCATGCCGCCCAGACCCACCACTGAGGCCACCGCTGCCTTGGGAAATAGATCCGAGGGAACCGTGAACAGGTTGGCCGACCACCCCTGGTGCGCCGCCATCGCCAGGCAGACCAGACCCACAACCACCCACAGACTATTCACGAACGGGACCAGGACCACCGGCAGGATGCATAGTGCGCACACCAGCAGCGCCGTCTTGCGCGCCGTGCCGACTTTCTTCCCCCGCTTGATCAACGCCCCCGAAAGGTAGCCGCCATAAATGCCACCGACGATCGAGATGCCGAACGACAGCATCACCGGAAGCCGATTCCCTTCCAGCGTCAGATGGAAAGTCTTCTGCCAGTAGCCCGGCAGCCAGAAAATGTAAAACCACCAGACGCCGTCGGTAAGGAGCTTGGCGATACCGAATGCCCACGTCTCTTTGCACGGCAGCAGCCTGGCCCACGGCACGCGCGCCAGATTTTCCGGAGGGTCGCTTTGAATGTATGCCAGCTCCGCCTTCGAGACACGCGGGTGATCCTCCGGCTTGCGGTAGAGCCACAACCACAGCACCAGCCATACAAATCCACTAGCCCCGGCGGCGGCAAACGCGCCCCGCCACGTGAACGCCACCACCAGGACCGGAACCACTACCGGAACCAGCATGGCGCCGATGTTCGCGCCGGAGTTGAAAAGGCTCGTGGACAGCGCGCGCTCACTGCGGGGGAACCACTCCGCCACAGTCTTGATGCAGGCCGGGAAGTTCGCCGCTTCACCGAGTCCCAGAAAAAACATGGCGATGCCGAAGGTGAACGCCGAGGTGGCCAGCCCGGGCGACATCGCCGCGAAGCTCCACAGCACGATCGCGATGGCAAACGCCTTGCGCGTCCCCAAGCGGTCCGTGAACCATCCGGCCGCCACAAGGCCGATGGCGTACGCCACCTTGAACGAGGCCGCCACATATCCATAGGCGATGTCGTCCCAGCCGATCTCCTTGCGAAGGGTCACCTGAAGGTACCCGAGAATTCCGCGGTCGATATAGGCCACCACCGTGGCGAGGAACAGAAGGCCGCAAATCACCCATCGGTATCGCGACGATGTAGGCCTTTCGGCGGCAAGTGCCATGGAAGCCTGATTATAACGGTTTGTTCCCTGCAGATATATCACCCACATCAAAGTGGTGTTAATATCGGAATTGAAGGTATGAGTATCTCCAAAGCCATAGCGGAGCAGATGGAGCGGTCGTCATGGATCCGGCGGATGTTCGAAATCGGCGTCCAGATGCGGCAGCAACGCGGCGCGGAGAACGTCTTCGATTTCTCGCTGGGCAATCCGGAAGTGGAACCGCCGGAGAGCGTAGTGGAGGCGCTACGCCGCGTGGTGGCGGAGAACCGCCCGCACAGTCACGGCTATATGCCCAATGCCGGCTATCCCCAGGTGCGCGAAGTGCTGGCGCGCGGTCTTGCGGCGCGCACCGGCCTGCCTTTCGAAACCGGCGACGTGATTATGACCAGCGGAGCCGCCGGGGCCATCAATACGGTGCTGAAGTCCATTCTGGATCCGGGAGACGAAGTAATCCTCTTGAATCCGCACTTCCCCGAGTACCGCTTTTATGTGGAGAACCACGGCGGACGCGTGGTATTCGTGGAGACGGACGCACGCTTTCAGCCCGATGTGGAGCGAATCGCCCGCGCGATTACGCCGCGCACCAAGGCTCTGATTCTGAATTCGCCGAACAATCCGACTGGCACGGTATACTCCGCGGAAACGCTGCGCGAACTGAATGGCGTGATTCGCGAGCCCATGATGGTAATCAGCGACGAACCGTACCGGCCGCTCACTTACGACGGGGTGACGCCTCCCGAGGTGCCGGCCCTGGTGGAGCGGAGCGTGGTGGCCTGGAGCTGGTCCAAGGCGATGGCGATTCCCGGCGAGCGCATCGGGTATCTGGCGATTTCGCCGCGCCTCGCCGAGCGGGCGGCGTTGCGCAACGCCTGTACCTTCGCCAACCGGATCCTGGGCTACATCAACGCGCCGGCGATCTGGCAATGGGTGGTAGGCCAGGTTCCGGACGCGGCAGTGGACGTCCGGCCGTACCAGGAAAAGCGCGATCTGCTGTGCGGGGCGCTGGCGAAGATGGGGTACGATGCGCCGCGGCCGCAGGGCTCGTTTTACGTCTTCCCAAGGACTCCCATTGAAGACGATGTGGCATTCATCGGGCTGCTCCAGCGGGAAGGAATCCTGGCGGTACCCGGCACAGGCTTCGGGCGCAGCGGCTACATGCGGTTATCGCTGACCATTGCGAAGAGCGAAATCGAGCGCTCGCTTGCGGGGTTTGAACGCGCCATGACGGCGGTGTGTGTGGGAACTCGCCGGTGAGATGGTCGAACTCCCGCCGCGGCGATGTAGCTGTCGGTCAGAGCAAACTTCCGGAACTGTTCATTGGCGAGGCCGGCATCTTTCGAATTCCCCACCCATGGTGTAGGCGTCTACCGGATTGTGGCGGGGAACAGTGATGATCCGCGTGCCGTCGGACATGACGATGTGCTTCCCCTGCCGGACGACTTGAAATCCCGCCTTTTCCAATGCACGAACAGCGTGGAGGTGGGGGACACCGGGAATTTTGCCCTTGGCCGGTGCTAAACCGATACCAGAACTTCGCGCATCTCGGCGTCCGGGTTTAGATCTTGCGCGGCAGCAAGGTATTCACGAATCGCATCCTGGATGTTTTCCCAGGCCTCCAGCCTCGCGGCGAGGTCGCCCTGAGACAACGGGCACCCGGGACAATTGGGAACGAGACACTCGAACGCTTCTTCTGCAGTGCCAAGTCCGACTCGTCAGTAGGCATAAACATCCTTGACTCATTATATGCCTGTCCAGCACCTTGCCCGGCAGCGCGTTGGTCATCTTGCCTTCGTCGATCACCGGGACTCCATTGACCAATACAAAGCGCATGCCCTGCGAGAGTTGATTGGGGGCGTCGAAGGTGGCGAGATCGCGGACGGTATCCGGATCGAACACCACGATATCGGCCCACATGCCGGACTTGATCACGCCGCGGTCGGCGAAGCGCATGCGCTGTGCCGGAAGCGCCGTGAATTTGCGAATGGCGTCTTCCAGGGTCAGCTTCTTTTCCTCGTGCACATATTGGTGCAGAATGTGCGGGAAGGCGCCGTACGCGCGCGGGTGCGGATGTTCCCGTGCCGAGGATGCCGCTCGGGCGCGGTGCCTTGCGAATCGTTGCAAACCGAGACCCACGGCTGCTGCAGCGCCAGCACCACGTCGGGCTCGGACATGATGAACAGCGCCACCTGGGTGAAAGCGTCGTCCTGGATCAGCAGGTCGAAGACCGTATCGATGGGGTCCTTGTGCCAGATCCGCGCGATCTCCGCGATCGTCTTCCCTTGCAGCGGCAGCAGCTTGGGATTCTGCACGGCGCCCACGATGAAGGATTCCGGCCCGGTCACCTGCTGCCACTCGTTGTTCCAGTCGCCCGACGGCGTTTCCATTTCCTTGCGAATGCGCGCGCGCGTGGCCGGGTCCTTGAGGCGCTCGATCAGCTTCTTGTCGCCGCCATCGTGCGCCCACGGCGGGATGATGGCGGAGAAGCTGTTGAAGCCGGCGGTGTACGCGTAGGTGTCGGCCGCCACGTCCACTCCGGCGCGGCGCGCAGCGTCGATGCGCGCGATGATCTCCGGCATGCGGCCCCAGTTGGACTTGCCGGCGGCCTTGAGGTGCCAGATCTCCACCGGAATTCTGGCCTCGCGCCCGATGCGGAACGCTTCGTCGAGCGCGGCGTCGATGCCGTTGCCCTCATCGCGAATGTGCGAAGCGTAAATGCCGCCCAAGCTTGCGCCGCCTCGGCAGCCAGGGCGATCAGTTCTTCGGTGGTGGCATACGGAGCGGGCGCGTACTGCAGGGACGTCGAGACGCCGATGGCGCCATCGTGCATGGCATCGCGCACCAGGCTCTTCATCCGTTCCAGTTCGGCGGCGCTCGGCGCGCGATTGTCGTCGCCCAGCACCATCCGGCGCACCTGCGTGGCGCCTACGTAGCTGGCCAGGTTGATGCCCATGCCCTGCTTGCGGAGGCGCGCGAAGTACTGGGCGAAGGTGCGCCAGTCGGGCGTGATGCCGTAATGCTCGTAGGTGACGTGGTCGGCCTTCAGGATGGCGTCGTTCAGCGGCGCGATGGAGCCGCCTTCTCCGGTGATCTCGGTGGTGATGCCCTGATAGATTTTCGACGGCAGATGCGGATTCACCAGAATGGTCAGCTCCGACTGGCCCAGCATGTCGATGAAGCCGGGAGCCACCACCATGCCGCGCGCGTCGATTGTGCGGCGCGCGGGCGCCGTCCACGCTTGCCGATGGCGGCGATGCGTCCGTCGCGGATGCCGATGTCGCCCGCATACCAGGGCGAGCCGGTGCCGTCGATGATGCGGCCGTTGCGGATCACCACGTCGTAGGGGGTCGCGGCGGCGAAGAAGAAAAGAATCGAGAGCAATAACTGCATAGGTGCCAGTATAGTGGGTTACCCTGGACGCGATGGCCTTCGACCCGTTTACGGCCGCGGAGCGCGCGGTCTTTCGCCGCCTCCGCTCGCCCGAGAAGATCCAGCGTTTCCTGGACGACCTGGCATACAACAAGGAACCGCACGGCCCCACCTGCCGCTCGCCGCGCCGCGTCCTGCGAGACCGCACCGGCCACTGCATGGAGGGAGCCCTGTTCGGCGCCGCGGCGCTGCGCATGTTGGGCCACCAGCCGCTGCTGCTGGATTTCGAAGCCGTGCGCGACGACGATCACGTGCTGGCCATCTTCCGCCTGCGCGGCCACTGGGGTGCGCTGGCGAAATCGAACTACTCCGGGCTGCGCTATCGCGAGCCGGTGTACCGCACGCTGCGCGAACTGGCCATGTCCTACTTCGAGCATTACTACAATCTGCGGAAGGAGAAGACCCTGCGGCGCTACTCCCGGCCCGTCAATCTGAAGCGCTTCGATTCCATAGGCTGGATGACCGCGGAGCAGGACGTGTGGGCCATCCCGGAATACCTGTGCACCATCTCGCATACTCCGGTGCTGGCGCCCAAGCTCGTCTCCAGGCTGGGACGGGTAGACGAGCGGCTATACGCGAGTGGCTTGTTCGGGCGGTCGGTATGACAGGGGAATGACTAGACAGACCGGGAGGTCTGTCTTACGCTTCGCGGCGCGCTTTGAGCACTTCGATGAGCGTGGGCAAAAGCGATAGCAGGATGATCAGAATGATCGCCTTGTCAAAATTCTGCTTCACGATCGGAATGCCGCCCAGCAGGTAGCCCAGCATCGTGCAGAGAAATACCCAGCCGGCGCCGCCGCAGACGCTGTACGGCAGGAAGCGGGTATACGGCATCTGGCCCACTCCGGCGATGAATGCCGCGAAGGTCCGGACGATGGGCACGAAGCGGGCAAACGTGATCGTCTTTCCGCCATACCGATCGTAAAATGCCTTGGTGCGGGTGACGTATTCCTGTCTAAACAGGCGCGAATCCGGACGGCTGAAGATGCGCGGCCCGGTCTGCCGGCCCAGCAGGTACCCGGTGGAATCGCCCATCATCGCGGCCAGCATCAGCACAATGTTTACAGTGACGATATTCAGCGCGCCCGCGCCGGCAACCACCCCGATGGTGAACAGAAACGAATCGCCCGGCAGAAAGAAGCCCACCAGCAATCCCGTCTCCGAGAACACCACGGCGAACATCGCCAGGTAGCCCCACCACCCCGAAAGCAGCGTTCCCAGCAGGTGGATCAGCCGGTCCGGGTTCGTCAGAGACCTGTAAAGATCGAAAAGATGTTGGATCATCCGCCGGTCTGATAACTGGCGATCAGCTTCTGCAACGCCTGCTGTTCCACCTTCAGCTTGCCCTGTTTGATCAGCATGTCGCGCACGCCGGCTTCGAACAGGGAATCGCGGTCGCGGGCCTTCTGCGACTTCAGATCGTCGCGAATCTGGGTGCGCTGCGCCTCCAGTTGCGACATGTCGGGTGCAATGTGCTGGATTACCTTGGCCACCACCTCGCCGTCGGGAATGGCAATGGGTCCGAACAGTCCGCCATCGGCCGTCCGGAAACCATCCTGCAGATAGGTAGCGGTGCCCAGCCCTTCCACCGTGCCGGTGCGTCCGAATTCGGCGCTGGTCTTGACTTCGAGCCCCATGGACTTGGCCGCCTTTTCCAGGTCGCCCATGGACTTGGCTTTGCTCATCAGTTCGGTCGCCTTTTCCTGCACCAGGTGGGTCAGCCGCGTGCCGGTAAGGGTGTCCTTAATGGCATCCTTGGCTTCGTCCAGCGTCTGGGGACGCGCCGGAACGATTCCGGTCACCACCGCCAGCACCAGCTTATTGCCAGGCAGCGCGACCGGCTGCGAGACTTCTCCCTGCTTCAGGCCGACCAGGGACGAATTGAAATCCGCATTCACGCCGATTTCCGGAACGGTGCCATCGGGCGCGACCGCATTGGCCTGCACCAGTTGCATATTGAACTCCGCGGCCACCTTTTCCGGATGCGTGGGATCCTTCTGTAATTCGGCCTGCGCCTTGTCCGAAATCTGCTGCAACAGGTTGGACACCCGCTGCGTCCTCCACTGCGTCGTGAGCTCCGGCTTGGCCTCTTCGAACGTCTTCAGGTGGGCGGCTTCATGCTTGAGCACCTTCATGACGTGATAGCCATACGTGGTTTTGACCACGTCGCTTTCGCCCGGCTTCAGACGGAAGGCCGCGGCCTTGAACTCCGGCACCATGCCGCTGTCCTGCTGCACCCAGTACTCCCCGTTGTTCTGCGCCTTTCCAGGATCGTCCGAATACTTCTTGACCAGTTCCGTAATGTTGGCGCCTGCTCTCACCTGCTTCAGCAGATCGTCCGCCTTGGCTTTCAGCTTGGCGTCTTCCGCCGGCGTTTTGCCCTGCGTGTTGATCAGAATGTGAACCACCTGGACGCGCTCCGGAGTCTGAAACTGCTGCTTGTTCAGGTTATACATGGCCTGCAGTTCGTTATCGGTCGGAGTGATCGTCTGCATCAGCTTGGCCTGGTCGGCCAGCAGGATCGTCAGGTTCTTCCTTTCGGGAACGGTGAAGCGCGCCGCGTTGGCCTGGAAGTATTTCTGGATATCGTCGGCGCTGGGAGCAGCCTCCGCCTTGAACTTGTCCGAGAGCAGCTTGACGTACTGGATCTTGATCTTCTCGTTCTTCTTCTTGTACTCGGCTTCGATTTCCTGCGGCGTGACTACCGTTCCTTCTATCGCAATGTCCTGCAGCCTGTGGATCAGAATCTGGCGTTTGAGGTCGCTCTCAAACTGCTCGATAGTCAGATTCTGCTGCGCCAGCACGGCGGCGTAGGAGTCTTTGCCGACAAACTTGCCGTCCGGGAAGAGATTCGGGATGGTCTGCCGGATCGTCACCGCCACATCCGCGTCGCTCACCTGGAGGCCGAGTTGCCTGGCCTGATATGCCAGGGCCCTCTCGGTAATAGCGTCCTGTACCATCTGGGGAATAAAGGTCGACACGGCGGAGGGAGGCAACTGCCGCGCCTTTAGGGTGTCCTGGATCACCTTCTGCATATCCAGCATGGTGATGGAGTCGCCGCCAACCGTGGCGATTACCGTATCCGGGGTGTTCGAAACTCCCGTGCCATAGCTGGGAATCAGATAGGTAAGCATGGACAACGCCACCAGTACCAGCAGCGCCCCCAAGAGTATGCGCACCGATTTTTCACGGCTGCGGAACAGATCAAACATGCGAGAGAAAACTCCTGTCTAATAAGTGAGGAATCCTTATTATAACCGAACGGCACCGGGCCGTGCTTTATGGTACCTGGCGCCGCTTGGGCTTGGGTACGCCCGAATTCTTGCCGGTGAACGGGAAAACCGGGACCGGCGGCCGTTGCCCCAGCCCGCATTCGGCGTGCACCGCCTGCACCGCTTTTTCCAGGCCGTCCCGCCGCACCACCACCGCGATCGTCAATTCGCTGGCGCCCTGCGCGATGGCAATGATGTTCACGTGAACCCGCGAAATGGCCGTGAAAATGCGCCCCGCCAGGCCCGGCTTGCCCTGCATGCCTTCGCCGACCGCCGCCAGCAGGCCGACGTTGCTATCCACTTGGATGGGGCTGAGATAGCCGTGCGCCAGTTCCAGCGCCAGGGCCGATTCCAGCGCCTGCAGCGTGCGGGCCAGCTCTTCGGTGCGCACCAGGAAACAGAAGTTCTGCCGGTAGCTGGAACTGGAGACCACCAGCACTTCCACGTTCGCCCGCGCCACCGCGTCCAGCGAGCGGGCCATCACCTGCACCCCGTTCAATTCGGGACTGCCCGGCTCCAGCGAAACCAGCGCCACGTTCGTCATCGAGGTGACGGCGCGCGCGCCGGCGCCGCCTCCGGCAATCTGCGGGACGATTTTGGTGCCCGGCTTTTCGGGAGCGAAGCTGTTCTTGCTCCACACCGGAATCTTCTTTTCGGCCAGCGGCGCCAGCGTGCGCGGGTGCAGCACCTTGGCCCCGTTGTAGGCCAGTTCGGCGGCTTCGACGTAGGTGACCTCGTCCAGCACCTGGGCGTCCGGCACCAGCCGCGGATCGGCGCTCATGATGCCATCCACGTCGGTCCAGATCCACAACTCGGAAGCGTCCAGCGCGGCGGCCAGGATGGAGGCCGAGAAATCCGATCCGCCGCGGCCCAGCGTGGTCGGCCGTCCGTCGGCGGTGGCGCCGTTGAAGCCGGTAACGATCGGGAATCTTCCCCTGCTCCAGCAGCGGCATCAGGACGCCGCGGGCCTTCTCCCGGGTCGGTTCCATCAGCGGCGACGCGTTGCCGAACACGGCGTCGGTGACCACTACGCTCCAGGCGTTCACGGCTGCGGCGGGCGTTCCCGCGCTGTTCAGATATTCGGAAACCAGCAGCGCGGAGAGGCGCTCGCCGATGGCCACGGCTTCATCCACCGAGCGCGGCGGCCGCTCGTTCAGCATGGCCATGCCGTTGACGATGCGCTCGAACTCGCTGATCAGTTCGTGAATCCGCGGCAGAACGGCGGCCTGCCGCTCCCTCCGGCAGCAGTTCCCGGCAGGCTTCCTCGTGCCGGTGGCGCAAGGCGGCCAGGTTCGTCGTCGATGCCGGCGTGATCGCCCGCTTCGGCGTGGCGCATGGTGTCCAGCAGCAGGTCGGTGATCTTCGACATCGCGGACACCACCACCGCCACCGGCCGCCGCTTGCCCTCCTGCGGCGGCCAAGCCGGCGGCCACCCGCATGCGCTCGGCGGAGCCCACGCTGGTGCCGCCGAATTTCATGATGAGCAGGTCTTTCAACTGGAAGTCCTTTCCGTTGGTGATGCGATTGCGAACAATCTTCAACATCGCCTCTTCCACTTCATCCAGGCTGAGTTCCGTGGAGTCCAGGTAGATGGCGTCGGGCGCCTGCGAGAGCGGCGAATCGGCGCGCGTGCTGTCGCGCTGATCGCGTTCCCGCATTTGCGCGGCCAGCGCCCGCACGTCCGGGTCCTCGCCTTTCGCGCGCATTTCCGCGGCGCGGCGGCGGGCGCGCTCCTCCGGCTCGGCATCCAGGAAGATCTTGACGTCGGCGTCGGGGAACACCACCGTGCCGATGTCGCGGCCCTCCATCACCACGCTGGCGCGCTCGCCCGATCTCCCGCTGCTTGGCCACCATGGCGCGGCGCACGCCGGGAATGACGGCCACCTGGGAGGCGCCGCTGGAAGCCTCCGGCGTGCGGATGGCCTCGGTGACATCTTCCCCGTTCAGGGAAATGCGGCCCGGCGCGAGATCGATTTCGGCGGCGAGCGAAAGCTGCTCCATGCGGTGCATGTCCGTCATCCCGACGTTCTGGCGCAGTCCCCACAGGGCCACCGCGCGGTACATCGCGCCGGTATCGATATAGATAAAGCCGAGGCGCGAAGCCAGCCGCTTGGCAATGGTGCTCTTGCCGGCGCCGGCCGGGCCGTCGATCGCGATGACAATGCGTTTCTGCTGGGAGGGGGTCAACAGAACAGAATAACAGGGTCGGGATTGACGATCACTGCGCCGGCACCGAGAGCGTAACCGGCACATTGACCTGACCCGAGGCTCCACCTTCCAAAGTTACCGAAACTGTCCCGCGATACGAACCCGATGCCAAGCCGGCCGGATTGACGCTCACCACGACCGGCTCCCCAACCAGGCCGCTCAGGCGGTTCACGCTCAGCCACGACCCGCCGTCATCGGTGCTCACGCGAACGCCGTAAGGAAACGGCTCCGCGAAGTTTGCCGACGTCGCGATAGGCCAGCTCTGCGGCTGCGTGCCCGTCGAGCTCAGATGATCCAGCGACACCGAGAGCTGATACGGCGTCCCCGTCACCTTCCGGATTCGATCGATGCCAGGCTCCGGAATCGCCATGCTCCCGTTCGGATCGAACGCCGGCGTTCCCGGGCTATCCGCGTTGAGTCCGGCATCCAGAACCGGACCGCCGTCGCCAATTGCCGTCGCCAGACCGTTGCCGGCTACCGTATGGATGATTCCATCGGTAGTCACCTGCAGGATCTGCCCTCCATACGGGAAATACATGACGCCATTCTTGTCGATCGTCAGGGACACCACCTCGCACAACTGAGCCGCCAAAGCGGGCATGCCGTCGAAGGCGAACTGCGCGTTGTCCGGTCCTCCCGTGCAAGGCTGTCCGTTGCCCACAACCCGGCTCAGCGTTCCGCCGGGATTGACTCGCAGGATCATCCCCGAGACGGCGTTGGTAGTCACCGCGGGATACAGGGCCGCATGAGTCCACGCCAGAAAAATGTTCCCCTGCGGATCGATTGCGACTCCATTGTAGTAATCCGTGCCCGGTTGTCCGGGTCCGGCAACAGTGGTGATGATGCCGCTGGTGTCGATCTTCCGCAATCGGGCGTTGGAAGTGTCCGCGATGTAGATATTGCCTTGCGCATCGAATGCCACGCCGCCCGGCTCGTTGAGGGTCGCGTCCACTCCCGGGCCGCCATCGCCCTGCGCGCGATCGAGGCCCACGCCGGTTCCGGTACCCGCAACCAGATGGATGGTCCCGTCCACGGTGATCTTACGGACCCGGCTGTCTCCGGTGATTACATAGAGGTCGCCCTTCGGGTCCACCGCCAGGGGTCCCGCGCCGAAAAGCGTTGCCTGCAACGCTGGCCCGCCATCGCCCGAATACCCCGCCTGGCCTGTCCCTGCGAATGTGCGGATGGTCCCATCGGTTTCGATCTTACGGATTCGATTCCCTCCCGAGTCGCTTACATATAGGTTACCCGCGGAGTCGTAGGTGGCTCCGCCAATCCGGTCGAAGGTCGCGTGGACGGCCGGGCCTCCATCGCCGCTTGAAAATGGATCGTCGGGGGAGTAGTCGAGTCCGTACCCGGTCTGCCCCACCGGGACGGGTTGGCCGCTTCCAGCCACCGTCGTGATGATGCCCCCGGGCGAGATCCTTCGTACCCGCGCATTGCCGAAATCGGCGACGTACAGGCTGCCTGTCTTATCGAAGGCGAGCTGCGCCGGGTCGCACAGAGTCGCGCTGGCCGCGGGCGCTCCATCGCCGGAAAATGTGCAGCTTCCAGAAGACGGCGGCGCAAGAATCGTCCCCAGGCCGGAACCGTCGCCTGCAATCGTAGAGATGGTCCCGTCCAAAGCAATCTTCCGCACGCGGTTGTTGCCCGAATCCGCGATGTAGATCGTCCCATCGGAGCCAATCGCCACCGCACTGGCCCGTACAGTTGAGCCGCCGCGGCCGCTCCTCCATCGCCGCTGAATCCTGCGACGCCGGTACCGGCAATCGTAGTGACCGAACCGTTCGCCTCGATCTTCAGAACGGTATTCCCCAGCCATTCGGTCACGTAGAGATTGTCCTGCGCGTCGATACCCAGACCCTCCACCTGTACCGGCGTGGGCCCGGGCGCGCCGGGTACCGTGTAGAGGGTCGAGAGGATTCCCGCCGGAGAAACCTGCCGGATGCAATCGCAAGAGGCTTCGGCGATGTCCAGGTTGCCCTTCGAATCGAATACCATTCCCCGCGGCGAGCCCAGTGGCGCCGCCGCCGCCGGGCCACCCGCGAACACCGATACCCTCCCGTCCTGCCCTACCCTGTAGACCATGCCCGCTCCGGCATCGGCCAGGTAGAAGATTGCCAGCGGCGTCCTGAGCCATGCCGCGCAGAATCGAGATTCGAAGATTGCTGGCGAGTGTGCCGTACGCCGTTACGCCGTCCTGAGGCTCACCGCGGCCAACCAGCGCCAGAAGCGAGCCGTCCGGTTCCAGGCGCTCCACCAGCGTTTCGTCGTGAAACAGCAGCCGTCCCGTCGCACGGTCGAAAAGCAGGCCATACACCGAATTGAGTGGGGCATTCAGTGCCGGCTGGCCATCCACGGCCGGTCGGTGGCCATAGGGTACTCCTGCAATACTGAAGATGTTCTGCCCATAGGCCGTACACGCCAGCCCGGCAAGACCCAGCACCAGAAGCGCGCGAGACCCGGTAGCGGGAAGAGTGCCTCTGGCCATATCGTGCAAAACCTATAGTTTCGCAGACCACGGCAGTTGGTACCAACCCGCCGCGGCGAGGCATCACCCGGCCGGTTGTCGGCGGGTTCTATCCCGGCGGGTCGTCAGTCCGGTGTTGTGGAGCGGACACAGGGGGCGATGCTGTAGCCTCGCGACAGACTCTCAGCGTGCGAGCGCGCGTAAGCCCAGGCGTTCACCAGATCCTCGGCACGGAGAGTCGGGTATGCAGCCAGCAGTGCCTGCTCGCTGGTCCCCTGGCGGCGTGCCTGTTCCAGCAGCCAAACTGGAATCCGGGTTCGAACGATACAAGGCTCACCGCCGCACACATCCGGCCGGCAGTCGATGCCCGGAAAATCGTCATCAAGCTCCCGAACCACCCACTTCGGGAGCTGAGCCTTCTCCCCGCGTGATAAAGCCGGCAACATTTTTTCAAAATCGCTCAAGTTCGCCATGGCCTTCCTCTGTCTCATTGTCGCTGATGCCTCATCCCGAGTAGCGCATCAGCGCCATGAACCCGAAATCCATGTGGAATTGCTGGTGGCAATGGAACAGCGATGGTCCCGGACTCCTGGCCACCACGTCCGCCTCCACCGTCTGGTGGGCCGGCACCAGCACTACGTCTTTGCCGATGCCCGGGACCGGCTTGCCCGCGCAAGTGACCAGTTCCATGGTGTGCCGGTGCAGGTGGACCGGATGATCCATGCTGCTCCGGTTGTCGAAGACCAGCCGGTTGCGCGCTCCGCTATGCAACACGATCGGGATCCGTCTGCGGGTACGACTTTGCCGTTAATGGCCCAGAGGTTGCCGTCCGTGCCGGGTTCGATCACCAGGGGAATGCGCACGTCCGCCTGCACCGGCGGCCGCCCATCGCCGAAAGCCGCGTAATCCCAAACGTGCCGTGGCGGCGGGCTCCAGCGGGGCGTTCCCCGGGCTCCGGCGTATTCGATCGCGATGCCTGCCCCCGCGGCGCGCTGCCGGTCGTCGGTCTCGCCCAGAATCCACACGCCGGGCGTGGTCATCTCGACGATGGCGTCCACGCGCTCCCCGGGAGAGAGTTCCACCACCGGCACCTTTCGCGGCGTGGGAACGGCATTGCCATCCAGCGCGATCACCGTGAACAAATGCCCCGGAAGCGCCAACCGGTGCCGCAGCGTGGCGCTGGCATTGACCATGCGGAACAGGACCCGTTGCGCTGCCCGCACGCGAACCGGTTCGCCCGCGCCGAGCATCTTGCCGTTCACCGAAAAGAGCCGGAACGCCACGTCCGTGCGCATGTCCGACGCGAAATACGGGTCCCACTCGTGGAGCAGGAGGGGCACCTCCGCGTCGTAACGCGCGGGGTCGCTGCGCGGCGCCACAATCACCATGCCGAACTGCCCGGAGTAGGTGCCAATGCGGAAATCGAAGCCCGCCATGGCGTGCGTGTGATACCACCGCGTGCCGGAGGGCTGCGCCGTGAACGAGTACCGGCGGCGGTCCAGGCCCTGCACCATCGGCGTGCCCTCTTCGTGCGCGCCATCCACCTCGGGCGGAATGTGAAACCCGTGCCAGTGCACCACTTCCGGCCGGCGCGTGTCGTTGACCACATCGATGGCCACCGGTCTGTCCTTCGGTCATCCGCAGGAGCGGGCCCGGAACCTGCCCGTTGTACGCCAGCGTCTTGACCGAATGTCCGTGGCCCAGGTCGGCGGTGATTTCGCCGATGCGCAGCGTGATATCCGCCGGAGACACATCGGCGAAAGCCGGCGAGGCGGCCAGCGCCAGCCATTGTCTGCGAGTCAGCGACAAGGAATTCAGCGTACCATGACCGCGATCCGGATAAGCCCGCAGGAAATCTGTTACCCCGTGAGATCCCCGCATAACTGCCGGCGGACATTGCGCACCAGGGGGTAGACGTAGACGTCTTTGATCGCCTGACCGTGAGCTGTATGCTCCCGGTCCATGCGGCCGCGTCCTGTGGTTCGGCCGACATGCAGCCAGTTGGCGGCGCGGTAACTGGTCCCGCGAAAACGGCTCCCGTCCACCAGCGTTTCCAGCAGCAGCGGTCGATATCCATACTGGCGTTCCCAATCGCCCGGCATGTGCCGGGCGCTCAGGCCGAGGATTTTACTCGCCAGCCCTTTGACGTGGACCCACGG
>CAVVLD010000117.1:0-41997 GCA_963748795.1 uncultured Solibacteraceae bacterium | reverse complement strand
GAAGCCGACAGCGTAAAGCTGAGAGTAGCCGGTCTTCTCGGATTGGAAGTAGACCTCGCGATCGTTCTTCATCCAACCTACGGTGTTGGCGCCGGGACCGCCCACCCAGGCATTATCGTGCGTGTCTTCCAGAACGCGCAGTTTGGCGGTGGCAGGGTCGAGGGCAAAGACCCAGCGGTCCTTGAAATCGGCCGCGCGGCCGACCACGACGGCGCGGGTCCCCTCTTCGTTCCAGATGGCTGGCCCAATTGGATGGCGCGCTCGGAAGTCCCCGCCTTCAGACCGTGCTCGGCCCATTTGACCTCGGCCGGTCTGCGCGTCGACGATGGCGAGGCGGATGCGCGACTGGCCGTCGCCCACGTTCGGAGCGCGCGGGGATGTCCTCGATGTATCCCGAATCGGTGATCCAACTCGGGACGATGTTGTTCTTGGCGTTGCCGGCGTCGATCACGGTAGCAATGACCCATTTGCTATCCGGCGAAAGCTGGAGATTTGTGGCTGTCTGACGAGCCTGCAAGGTGAAGGCTTTGCGCGCCGCTGGCTCCTTCTTTTTGGCGTCGGACTCCTCGCGGAGGGCGGCACGGTCGCGCACGGTTTCGAAGAAATCCGTCTGTTCTTTCTTCAGATACTCCTGGCTGGCGCTCGCGGGTGTCGATGGGGCGGTATTGGTGGCAGCGGCAGCGCGACCTCCGCCGCCCTGGCCGCGGCCCCCGCCGAATCCACGCCCGCCGCCCCGTCCGCCTGCCGTGGCTGTGGCAGGAGCGGCTGCGGCCGCGGCGGTCTGGATGTCGGTCATCTGCTCCAGGTAGCCGTTTTCCAGAGACAGCACGTACAGGTTGTTGGCGCGCGTGAAGTAGATGTGCTTCCCATCGGGGAGAAAGTGAGGATTGGATTCCTGATCGGCGGTCTTCGTTACCTGCTGGATCTTTCCGGTAGTGCTGTCGTAGATGTGGATGTCGCCTTCGCTGGTGTAGACGGTGTATCGCCTGTCGCGCGACGGATCGCCGCCGGCGGGCGGCAGCAGTTTGATTTCGTCGTCGGTTAGCTTGCGCAGGCCGGAGCCGTCCCGGTTCACAGTGTAGGTATCCATGGGCGCGTCCAGTTTGTCGGACGCCCGCTTCCACTGGAAGTAGAGGGTGCGGCTATCGAACGACCACCGGACCTGCGCCGGCTCATACCCGACGAGCGCCGGACCGCGCATGATGTTGTCGATGGTCAGGGCGAACTTCTCGGCAGGGCCGGGCCTGGAAGATCAACAGCGCAAGGCTGAGCGGAAGAAAGAGTTTTCGGGTCAAGCCAAAATGATATCGCAACGGCATGAAGGCGGCGCCGGCTTCGTTGTACAATTGAGGCGACACCTCTGATGCCGGAGTGTCGGAATTGGCAGACGAACCGGACTCAAAATCCGGCGCACTTCACTGGGCGTGTGGGTTCAAGTCCCACCTCCGGCACCAACTTAAACTCTGAAGACAGGTCGGTTACCGGCTGAATTCTCCTGTGTGCCACCGATGTGCCACGGACGCGCTGCATGATCTCAACCGCGCGGTCTTGATATGCTACGCTCCATTTTGCGTAGTGCCTTTCGACGATAGCGGGGCTGTCACCCAGGACGTTTGCAGCATCCTTGATGGTCCCGCCCTTCACTAAGATGTCAGTTGCAAGGGGAGCGCGAAGCGTGGGGGAGATGCCGTGCGGTTGCCGGTGGACGAAGCGTTGCTCGCAACGCCCTCGTCTGATAGAAGTGCTGGCCCTCGATCGGGCCCTGGCGAGGTCAACTATAACTACGGCCGGAGGTGGTTCGGCTCGAAGGACGCACCGGGCCTGAGCTTGCTCTACAAGGACGAGGGCGACCTGTTCAGCACGTCGCGCGAAACCGGAGCATGCCGGGCAGCGCTGCCTTGCCAGGGACCCGGTAGGCATCGCCGGCGCCCCGAGTCGCACATGCGAGCCGTACCGGGAAGTGATGCTAAGGTATGGCTATGAAGCTCACCATCGAGCTTGACCGCGAGGTTGACGGGCGCTGGATCGCCGAGGTGCCGGAGTTGAACGTCCTTCTGTATGGGGATTCGAAGCAGGACGCGATTCAACGAGTTCAAGCCGCCGCGCGAGAGATTGTCCTCGACCGAATCGCCCACGGTGAATTGCCTCCGGAATCGGCGAACGCAATATTCGACGTTGCCGCATGAGTTCTTGGCCAGCGGCTAAGGCGCGTCGCGTTTTCGGCGCGCTGAAGCGGATCGGATGGCGCCACGACCGCACAGTGGGCTCCCACAAAATCATGAAAAGGAAGGATGGGCGTGCTATCCGTTTTCGTTCCACGATTCCGAGGAACTTGGTCCCGCCATCCTGGCGAAAGTCGGCAAGAAGACGGGCCTTCAACCTCACGACTTATAGTCGGCGTCCGCCCGGGCATCTCCTCCGCTCACTGCTGCCAGCCGCCGCCGAGCGCTTTGTAGAGCTGCACCACGCTGAGCAGTTCGCTGTAGCGGATCTGCGCCAGCGTCAGCTCGGCCTGAAACAGGTCGCGATCGGCGTCCAGCGCGTTGAGTTGCGTATCCACGCCGCCGCGATAGCGCACGTAGGCGAGGCGCATGCGATCCTGCAGCGCGGTCACCAGCCGCTCCTGCTCCAGGCGGCTCTCGCGCGTGCGCTGATGTGCGATCAGCGCGTTCGAGACTTCGGTGAATGCGGTCTGGATGGTCCTCTCGTACTGCACCAGCGCGTTGTCGCGCTCGGCCTGCGCCAGCCTCACGTTGTTTTTGAGCCGGCCGCCGGCGAAGATCGGCTGAGTGACCTGCGGCACGAAGCTCCAGGTGCTGTGCGGTCCGGAAAACAGGCTCGACAGTTGCGTGCTCTGTCCGCCCAGAATTCCGCTGAGACTCAGTTGCGGGAAATAGGCGGCCTTGGCCACCCCGATGTTGGCATTGGCCGCGATCAGCGCCTGTTCCGCGGCCCGGATATCGGGACGGCGCTCCAGCAGCGCGGACGGCAAACCCGGTGGAATCTCCGGAGGCATCTCCTGCTCCATGAATTTGCGCCCGCGCACAATGCCGTCCGGATTCCTGCCCAGCAGCAGGCTGATCTGGTTTTCGGTCTGCTCGATCTGCTGCTGCAGCACCGGAATTTTCTGCGCCGCGGTGCTCACCAGTTCCTCCGCCTGGCGAAGATCGAGCAGCGTGGCCACGCCTCCGCCCTGCCGTTCCTGCACCAGGCGCAGCGAATCGCGGCGCGTTTCCAGGGTATGCTGCGAGATCTCCAGTTCATAGTCCAGTTGCAGCAGGTTGAAATACGACCCGGCGACATCGCTCACCAGAGTGGTGACCACGGCCTTGCGATTCCATTCCGCGTTCAACAGATTCGCGCGCGCTGCTTCCGTGGAGCGGCGCAGCCTGCCCCAGAGGTCCACTTCAAACGAGAGCAGATTGAGCGCCGCCTGCCCCCAGTTGCGATTCTGCGACGGCACAAAGGTAGCGGGCAGCGGCAGTTGGCCGTCGCGCGACAGCCGGTCCACTTCCAGGGCGCCGCTGGCGTTCGCCTGCGGAAGCTGGTTCGAGTGCGCGATGCCGAGATTGGCGCGCGCTTCTTCCACGCGAGTCACCGCGTCGCGCAGATCGTAGTTCTGCTGCAGCGCGGTGCGGACCAACTCCTGCAGTTGTTCGTCTTTGAATACTTCAAACCACTTCAAGTCGGCCAGCGAAGCCGCCTGCGATGGCGGCAGGGGCTCCGGCGCCCGAAAGCTGGCGGGCACCGGCACCGCGGGACGCGAGTAGTTCGGTCCCACGGTGCAGCCGGTCAGCACCCCCGCGGCGGCCACTGCCGCTATCAGCGAGCACCTCATCTCAATCTCCCTCCGCCATCGCCGGCGACATGCCGGGTTCCGGCCTGCGCGCGCCCGAGAGCTTCTCCACCACGTAGAAGATCGCCGGAATCAGGAAAATGCCGATGGCGCTGGCGGCCAGCATGCCGCCGATCACCGTGGTCCCCATGATCTGCCGTGCCACCGAACCCGCGCCGGACGCCGTCCACAGCGGCACGCAGCCCAGGATGAATGCGAACGACGTCATCAGGATGGGCCGCAGACGGAGGCGGGCGCCTTCCAGCGCCGCTTCCGCCAGGCCCATGCCGCCCTCGAACTTCTCCTTGGCGAACTCGACGATCAGGATGGCGTTCTTGGCGGCCAGTCCGATCAGCATCACCAGGCCGATCTGCGAGTACACATCGTTTTCGATCTGCACCATGTACTGCGGCAGGTACAGACCCATCAGCCACCGCCGCAGCCACAGAACCGCAAACGCGCCGAAGATCGCCACCGGCGTGCTCAGCAGCACGCTGAACGGCAGCGTCCAGCTCTCATACAGCGCCGCCAGAATCAGGAACACGAAGAGCAGCGAGAACGAGAAGATGGCCCACGTCGGCAGCCCCTCCTGCGCTCTTCTTTTCCTGGTACGACATGCCCATGTAGTCGTAGCCCATCTCGCGCGGCATGGTTTGACTGAACGTTTCTTCCAGCGCCTTCATGGCCTGCGCCGAGCTGTACCCTGGTGCCGCCGAGCCGATGAGTCTGCGCCGAACGGTACAGGTTGTAGCGCATGGTGAACTCCGGCCCGTCGCGCGTTTCGAATTTCGTGAGCGCCGAAAGCGGCACCATTTCGCCCTTCGAGTTGCGCACATAGAACTGATCGAGCTTGCTGGTGTCGTTGCGGTAGTCGCCTTCCGCCTCGACGTACACCTGCCACTGGCGGCCGAAGCGATTGAAGTAATTCACGAACAGCCCGCCCATGTACGCCTGCATCGTGCGGTAAACATCGGTGAGCGCGACGCCCTGCTTGAGCGCCTTCTCGCGATCCACGTCCAGGTACTCCTGCGGCACGCTCGGCAGAAACGTGCTGACCATGCCGGGCGCAATCTCCGGCCGTTTGGACGCGGCCGCGATGAACTTCTGCAGATTGTCCGAGAGGAACTGCACGTCTTTGCCCGCGCGGTCTTCCAGCACGAACGTGAATCCGCCGGAGGTGCCGACGCCGGGAATGGCGGGCGGCGGGAAACTGATGGCGAATCCGTCCGGCAGCTTGGCCAGTTCCTGATTCACGTGCTGCACGATCTCCTGGTACTGCGTGGCGCGAGCTGGTGCGATCCTTCCAATCGTCCAGCGTGACGAAGAAGAACCCGGTGTAGCTGGTGCTGACGAAGCTCAGCAGGCTGAAGCCGGCAACGCGCGTGGTGTACTTCACACCCGGAGTGTGCATCAGAATCTTTTCGATCTTTGTGCAGGCGGCCTCGGTCCGCTCCAGCGAGGCCGCATTCGGCAAGTTGCAGGTGCATGAACATGTATCCCTGGTCTTCGTCCGGCAGGAAGCTGGAGGGAACGCGTCCGCTGAAGAACGCGCGCGCCCGCGCCGGCCACCACCAGCAGCGCCAGCGACCACCACGCTTTTTCGCAGCATGGCCCCGGACCAGCGAATGTAGCCGTTGGTAGCATGGCCGAAGGCGCGATTGAACCAGTCGAAGAATCGGCGCAGCAGGCCGTGGCTCTCCTGTTTCGGCCGGAGCAGCAATGCGGCCAGCGCGGGACTCAGCGTCAGCGCGTTGAAGGCCGAAAGGATCACCGAAATCGCGATGGTGACGGCGAACTGCTGATACAGGCGGCCGGTGATTCCGGGGATGAACACGGTGGGCATGAACACCGCCGAAAGCACCAGCGCGATGCCGATCACCGGGCCCGGAGATCTCTTCCATGGCCTTGAGCGCCGCCGCCTTCGGAGCCAGGCCCTCTTCGATGTGACGCTCCACCGCCTCCACCACCACAATGGCGTCGTCCACCACCAGTCCGATCGCCAGCACCAGGCCGAACAGCGACAGCGTGTTGATGGAGAAGCCGAACACCGGAAAGATGATGAAGGTTCCGATCAGCGAGACCGGCACGGCCAGCAGCGGAATCAAGGTGGCGCGCCAGCCCTGCAGGAACAGATACACCACTACGGTCACCAGCACGATGGCGATCAGAATCGTGGTCACGATCTCGCTGAATGCCTTCCGTGACCGACTCGGTGGTGTCGAGCGAGACCACGTAATCCACATCCTGCGGAAAGCGCTTCTTGGCGTCTTCCATCAGCTTGCGGACGCCTTTGGCCGCCTCCACCGCATTGCTGCCCGGCAAGCTGGTACACCGCGATGATGGCGCCGGGCTTGCCGTTGATGCGCCCGGAGAGCGTATAATCCTGCGCGCCCAGTTCCATGCGCGCCACGTCGCGAACGCGCACGATTCCGCCATTGGGCAGTCTCGCGGACGATGATATCGCCGAACTCCTCCGGCGTCGTCAGGCGGCCCTGCGCGCGCACCGAATAGGTGTACTCCTGGCCCTTGGGGAGCCGGCGCGCCGCCCACCTGCCCGGCGGGATTCACGGTGTTCTGCGCCTGAATCGCGGAGACCATCTCGGTCACCGTGATGCCGAGCTTGGAAAGCTGGTCCGGCTTCACCCACAGCCGCATGGCGTACTGGCCGGCGCCGAACACCTGCACGTTGCCGATACCCGGGCACGCGCGTCAACTGATCGTTCAGATTGATGTACGAGTAATTGGCCAGGAATTTCCCGTCGTAGGTGCCGTTCGGCGAATAGAGGCCCATCACCATCAGCGGCGCCGTGACCGACTTCTGCACCGTCACGCCGAAGTTGGTCACATCCTGCGGAAGCTGCGAGGCGGCCTGCGTTTCGCGCATCTGCGTCAGCATCAGGTCCGTGTTGGGATCGGTCTTCACGTCGAAATCCACGATCATGGTCATCTGCCCGTTGCCTGCGGCGTTGAGCGAATACATGTAATTCAGGTTGTCCACGCCGCTCATCTGCTGCTCGATGGGCGTGGCCACCGATTGCTCGATGGTCTGCGCGTCGGCGCCCACGTAGTTCGCGCGAATCTGCACTTCCGGCGGCGCGATGGCCGGGAACTGCGCGATCGGCAGCGTGCGCGATGGTGACTGCGCCGATGATCACCATCAGGATGGAGATCACCATCGCCACGATCGGCCGGTTGATGAAGAATTTCGACATTACTTAGCCTCCCTTCGGCGTTCACCGGCGCGCCCGGACGGATCTTGAACAGTCCATCGGTCACCACGCGCTCGCCGGGTTTCAGCCCGTCCTCAATCACCCAGTCCGAGCCGATACGGTCGCCGACTTTGACGGGCGCGAAGCGGATCGTGTTGTTCGGATCCACCACCGCCACCAGGTAACTGCCCTGCGTTTCGGTGACGGCTCCGCTGCGGCACCAGCAGCGCGCCCGCGCGCAGCCCGATGGTGGCCCGCACCTTGGCGTACTGGCCGGGGCGCAGGCTGATTGCCGGGATTGGGAAACAGGCCCGTCAATTGAATCGCGCCGGTGCTCGCGATCCACCTGGCGATCGGCGAAAGAGAAGTGGCCCTTCTGCGGATGCACGGTGCCATCGGCGAGAATCAATTCCAGTTGCATGTTGCGTGAGCTGCGAGTCGATTCGCGCGTCGAGCCGCAGATACTCCTGCTCGCTCACCGTGAAGTTGGCCTTGATCGGATCGAGTGTCGAGACCGTGGTAACGGCGTTGCTCGCCGGGCTGACCAGATTGCCGACCTGCACGGTGGCCACGCCCGCGATGCCGTCGATCGGCGAGGTGAGTTTCGTGAAGCCCAGGTTCACCTTCGCGGTATCCACCGCCGCGGCAGCCGCCGTCACTCCGGCCTGGGCCGCCTCGATCTGTGCCTTCGCAGTCTCCACCTGTGCCTTCGAGGCCGCCACCTGCGCCTGCAGGGAACGGTTGTTCTGCCGGGCGTTGTCCAGATCCTGCTGCGTGATGGCTTGCTGCTGGGCGAGCGGAACGTAGCGGTCCTCGTCCAGTTGCGCCTTCTTCTGATTGGCTTCGGCGCTCAGAAGCTGCGCCTGCGCCTGCAACAGTCCCGTCCTGGCCTGCGTCCAGTTGCGCGCCGCGCCTGTGCCAGTTGCCCCATGGCCTGCTCGTACGCCGCCTGCAAAGGCCGCGGGTCGATTTCAAACAGCAATTGTCCCTTGTGCACGAACGAACCCTCGGCGTAGTTCTGCGTCAGCAGGTAGCCGGTCACCTGCGCCTTGATGGCGGCATTCACCATCCCGTCCAGCGTGCCGATCCATTCGCGGACGGTCGGAAGATCCTTTTGTGCAACCACCGCTACTTCCACCTCGGGCGGTGCAGGATTCCCCGCCGCCTTGGTCTTGGCACAGCCGATCATGGTTAACAGCCCTGCAACGGCAACAACTGCCGCCAGCCCATTTTTCAAACGAGTTGTCATTTTTGCCCCTCTCTTACACCAGCCGCCGCAGCGTTTTTTCGGCCTTGCTCTTCAGATTCTCAATCAGGTGTTTGGTTTCGATTCCGGTAGCGACGAATTTCACTCCAGCGTGCGCGCATCTCCGAAAGCAGCTCCTCTCCGCTTTCGTCGATGAACGTGACGTCGCTCAAGTCCACCAGCGCGTCGCGCCTGGGAACCTTGCGGGAATGTTCCCAACACGAGCGCAGTTCGTGTACCCAGGCTCCCGCCAGTTGGCCGCAGAGCGTCCAGCGATCCAGATGATTCATCCGCGAGTAGGAAATCCGTAACATGGCCGTCTCAGTTTCTGTGACTGAGTGGAGGGCATGCCGGTGGCCAATTCCGCTGGAACGCTATGTGATTGATTGCGCTTACAGTGCCCGGCCGTGAAGCACGAACTGCTGACGGGAACGCAGCCGGGTGCCGGATTCCCGGCACTTGCGGGATCAGGCGCTGGTGCGGGCGATGCGGATGCCCAGCTTCTTCATGCGCGATTGCAGAGTGGAACGCTTCATGTCCAGACGCGCCGCCGCGCCGTTGGGTCCGGCTACGGTCCAGTTCGGACTGCTCCAGGGCGGCGAGAATCTGCTGCCGCTCGGCATCGTCCAACATCGAACGCATGTTCCGTTTCGCACCGTTCCAGGCAGGCTCCGCCTCAGCCGCCGCACTCGCCGCCATGGTCATAGCCTGCGAGTTCGACGTGGCACGCAACTCGTCGCTCGGCACCGTGAGAACCGGACCCCTGCTCAGAATCGCCGCCCGTTCGATGACGTTCTGTAATTCGCGGATGTTCCCCGGCCACGGATACCTGACCAGCGTGGACATGGTGTCCGAAGGGATCGTGTCGATGGTCTTGCTGAGCTGCCGGCTGAACTGCTGTACGAAATGCCGGACCAGCAGCGGGATGTCTTCCGGCCGCTCCCGCAGGGAAGGCACGCGAACGGGAAACACGTTGAGCCGGTAGTACAGGTCGGAGCGGAATTTCTGCTCGCCGACCAGCGCCTCCAGGTCGCGATTCGTCGCGGCGATCAGGCGGGCGTCGGTGCGCAGCGTGCGCGTCGATCCGAGCCGCTCAAATTCGCGTTCCTGCAGCACGCGCAGCAGCTTGGGTTGCAGTTCCAGCGGCACTTCGCCGATTTCGTCCAGGAACATGGTGCCGTGGTTCGCCAGCTCGAAGCGGCCGACCCGCTGCGAAATCGCGCCCGTAAACGCGCCGCGCTCGTGTCCAAACAATTCGCTCTCCAGCAGGCCGGTGGGAATCGCCGCGCAGTTCAGCTTCACGAAAGACCGCGACTGCCGCGAACTCAGGTTATGCACCGCGCGCGCAATCAACTCCTTGCCCGTGCCGGTCTCTCCGTAGATCAGCACCGTCGAATCGGTGGGCGCCACGGTCTCCACCTGGTGCAGAACGCGCCGCAATGCCTCGCTCTTGCCGACAATCTCTTCGAACTTCAGCTCGCTGCGAATCTCGTCTTCCAGGTACAGCTTTTCGAGTGTGAGCTTGTTCTTCAGGTCGGAAACTTCTTCGAACGCCACGGCGTTTTCCACCGCGATGGCTACCTGGTGCGCCACCTGCGTGAGAAACGGAAGGTCGTCCGCCGAAAACGCATCTTCCCGGTGCGCGCCGAGCGACAGCACGCCTACCGTGCCGCTCCGCCCTTTCAAGGGAGCGTTCGCCAGCGATTGCAATTCCAGCTCCGGAGGTAGCGACTCGCGCCGCACTTCCTCGGTGGTGAGAATCATCGCTTCGCCGCTTTGAAATACGTGGAGCGCGCTCGCCTTCTCCTCGAACCTGCGGCTCTGAACCATGTTCGATATGTTCCGGGCTGCCGGGAAAATCCAGCGCGTAGATGCGCAGCTTTCCGTCCTCGGGACTCGGCAGCATAATGGCGGCGCCGTCGCACTCCATTACCCGGCGAATGCTCGCCGAAATCTCGTTCAGCACATCGCGCAGATTCAGGTTCGAAACCACCCGGTTGGTCAGATCCAGCAGTAGTTGCAGGCGTTCCTGCGATTGCTGCGAAGCGCGGAAGTTGATGGCGTCGTCCATGGCCAGCGCGATCTGGTCGGCCACCATATTGCAAAATCGAACCTCTTCCGGCGTATAGGCGTCGCGATGCACGCTGGCAATCACCAGGCTGCCCAGCCGGCGGTGCGCCGTGGTCAGCGGAAACGCACACACCGATTGCAGCCCGGCCTTCTGCATGATGTGCGTCGACTGCGGAAAACGCCTCTCGCCATCGAGCGTGCCCAGCACCAGCGTCTCCTGGTGCTCGTACACCCAGGCTGCCACTGTCTCCTCTTTGGCGATCTCTCCTGGACAGTGTTCCGTATCCAGGCAACCGGGACCCAGATGAATGGCGACTTTGGCGGACCATTCGTCGAACTGCGCGATGGCGTCAAATTGCAGCACCTGGCCCAGTTCGTGGACCAGAACACCGAACAATTCGCCGGGGTCCCTCTGAGCTCGGATCGACGTGGCGATCCGAATCAAAGATTCATAGCGCTCCGCAGTGGAGTGATCTGTTTCGGGTATTGCGATTGCCGAACTATACATGACCTGAAGACCATTCACCCAACTAACTTGTTAGGTTTGGATGCGGCAAATTGTGTTGAGGATTCCTACGGGTGCAAAAAACTCTTGACAGTATAGTGATATGTAGTTATATATCACTTAGGTGCATTTGCTAATCAATCCCGCCGACGAGCTTCCGATCTACCGCCAGATCATGCGGCAGATTACCGAAGCCATCGCCGGCGGCAAGCTCAAGAGCGGAGACAAGCTGTTGTCGCACCGGGAGTTAAGCGAGCAACTGGTGATCGCGCCCCTGACGGTAAAGAAGGCCTACGACGAACTGGAGTCGCTGGGCTTCATCGAAACCGCCCGGGGGCGGGGAACGTTCGTGGCGGCGAAACTCCCCGTGCCAGACCTGGAAGGCGACCTGGAAAGGGTACGGCAGACTGCCCGCCGGTTTCTGGCCCAGGCTTACCTGGCCGGCCTGAATTTCGAACACGCGCTGGAGATCCTGGTAGAGGCGCACGAGCATCTTACGGAGAGCCCCGAATCGGAAAAGGAGAAAGCATGACTCCCGTCCTGGAATTTGAGAACATCGCCCGGTCTTATACCAGGGGCGTGCCGGTGCTGGACGGCGTCAGTTTCGCCCTGGCGCCGGGCGAAGTGGTGGGGCTGTTGGGCCGCAACGGCGCCGGTAAAACCACGCTGATCCGCATCGCCATGGGTATGCTGTACCCACACGCCGGTGCCGTCCGCGTCTTCGGGCTCTCGCCCCTGAAGAACGCGGTGGCGGTGAAAAAGCGCGTGGGGTACGTGGCCGAAGACCAGGTGCTGCCTCCGGGTTCTTCGATCGCCGAACTGACCGCGTTGCATCATTATCTGTTTCCGCGCTGGGACCATGGGCTGGAGGCGGAACTGCTGGAACGTTTCGGACTTAAGCCGGAGGCGCGTATCAAGTCTCTGAGCAAGGGGCAGGCGCGGCAGGTGGCGCTGCTCTGCGCGGTCTGCCACCGGCCCGAGTTGCTGATCCTGGACGAACCGGCGGGCGGCCTGGACCCGGCGGCGCGCCGCGAGTTTCTGGAGACTTCCATTCAATTGCTGAACCGCGAGGGCAGCTCCATCCTGTTTTCGTCGCACCACATGGGCGATGTGGAGCGGATCGGCGGGCGGGTGGTCCTGCTGGACGGTGGCAAGGTCCGGCTGGACCGCGACCTGGACCGTTTGCGGGAAGAGGTGTGCGTGGCCATGCTGCCGCGCGGCTCGGCTCCGGATTCCGCGACGCTGGAGCGCCTCCCCGGGTGCCTGCACGCGCGCCCCGTCTTCGACGATTGGCACGCCGTGTTCGAAGGTGCGCCGGATGCCGTGGAGCGGCGCCTGAAGGAATCGCTCGGCGTCAACGGCACACGCTGCGTGCGCGTGCCCCTGGAGGAGTTATTCATCGAAATGGTCGGGAGCGACCGGTAAGGAGCGCGCATGATTCTGCAACTGATCAATCGCGATCCCGCATGGAAGTTCACGCCCTGGCTGACTGCCGCTGCGGCGATCGCGGCTCTCTTCAATTCCCGGTATGGAAGCTCGATTCTGGGCGCGATGGCAGGCCTGATCGTGGTTCTCTTGATGCGTGCTCAGCCGCATCGGCGCGTCACGTTTTTCGAAGCGTCACTGCCGATCTCGGCCCGCGATTTGCTCCTGGCGCGATTTCTGTCCCTGATGGCCCTGATCTGGCTGCCTGCTGCTGCTAGCAGCGGCGGTTTCGGGTTTCGCTATCGTCGGCTTCGCCGCCATCGTGCTGACGCTGGGCGTGATTTTGATTCTGTCCACGCGCATCGAGGAATTCGCCGCCCCGGTTTGGGCGACAATGGCATGCCCGGCCGCCGCCTCCGCGGTCCTGGTGCTCACGCTGGTGTTCAAGCATTCGGTTCCGATACCTGCCATTTGCGCGGCGGTAGCCATCATATTGGGTGTGGTCACCTGGAAACGCGTCCCCGAGACGTTCCAGTGCGCTCCCATAGCCGTCTCGGCGCCGCGGAAAAGTGCCGGAAGGGCTGCACCGTCGAGTCCCTGGTGGCCCGTCATCCGGTCGCTGCTTCCCTGGCAGTCGGCCATCATTGTTCCGATCAGCCTGTGGTGGGTGGCCACCGGCATGTGGCTTTTCGCGCCAATGTACATGATGATGGCATACGCCCAGTCCCAGTTGACCACCCGCTGGACTCTGGCGCTACCGATCTCGCGCCGTTTCATGCTCGCGATGGCGATCGTCCCGATTTTGTTTTTGCTGGCCGGGAGCGCCGAAATCGGCATGTTGACCGGGTACACGCGACAAGGTCGGGACCTGGTCCGCCAGGGCGATCCCCGCCACTTCCGCCCTACGGGGACTCTGGATGTCTGGGTAAATCCCGTCTTTTGGCGGATCGCGCCCGGAGGGAGCGTGCCGGCGATTCAGGCGCCGTGGGGAGAAGAATCTCAGCCGGAGCCGGTCCGCGTCCTTAGCCTGACTCTCTACAATCCGTACGCCACCGGCGAAAGAGAACAGCCAACGCTTCGAAGAATGGCAATTCGCCCGCGCCACCTCCGATATTTACGGCCGGCCGATGACGCCCCGTCAACTGGCGGAGGCCAAACCTGGCAGCCTGACGCCTATTACTCTGCGGCCGCGCATGCAGATTCTCAGCATCGGCGCCGTCCTGGCAGTCGCGCTGATCTGGGCGTGGCTGATCGAGTTGCTTTCGTGGCACCGGTTGGGCAGGCTCTCCGACACGGCACGCAAGGCGCTGACGTACGGGGCCACACTCGTCATCGTGGTCACTATTCTGGGAGACCTGTTGATTAGTAAGATCCCTGGGCCCGTCAGCCAGGCGGCGCTCGAAGGCGGCCTGCTCTTCGTATCCCGCCACCTGCCGCCGAACCTGGCCGTTGTGGCAGGGATTGCCCTGGTTCCATTCGCGGTGCTGTGGTGCATTCTGGACCGGCAAGCCGCGGCATCGGAAATCTCCGGCACCGTCCAACCGGCCCAAAGCCTCTTCGACCGTAGCAGAGCTTAATAGCGATATACTACGGGTGCACCCAGAACGATGAGGATTCCCCGATGAGCGCCACCCAGGCCACCCGTCCGGAGACCAAGGCCGCCCGAGAGCAAGCCGAATTGGCGCAGAAGTGTTTGTATTACATGTCGTTGATGCGCGAAGTGGAAGACCGCATCGAGCGCAAATTGTACCGCCAGGGCAAGATCGTCGGCGGCGTGTACGTAGGGCGCGGGCAGGAGGCGATTCCGGTCGGCACGGCATTGCTATCCGAGCCGGATGACGTCCTGTTTCCGTCCCACCGCGACATGGCCGTGTTCTTCATTCGTGGCGTGCCCCTGGGCCGAATCCTCGCCCAATACATGGGACGGGTAGACGGATTGACGCGGGGACGCGATGGCAACATGCACATGGGCGACATGAGCCGGAACATCGTATCCATCATCAGTGCGCTGGCCGCCACCGTCCCGGTCGCGGCGGGTGCGGCCATGGCCCTGCGCTACCAGGGCAAAAACGGCGTTGCCTTCAGCTATTTTGGCGACGGCGCCACCAGCCGCGGCGACTGGCACGAGGGCGTCAACCTGGCCACCGTCCAGAAGTTGCCGGTTTTGTTCATCTGCAACAATAACCAGTACGCCTACTCCACGCCGCTGAGCGCGCAAATGGCTTGCGCCAATGTGGCCGATCGCGGACCCGCCTACAACATGCCGGCTGAAATTGTGGACGGCAACGACGTGCTGGCAGTACACGACGCAACCCGGCGCGCGCTCGCCCAAATCCGTTCCGGCAAAGGCCCGTATCTGCTGGAGTGCAAGACCTTCCGCATGACTGGACACTCCGCTCATGACGCTGCCCACTACGTGCCGCAGGGCCTGTTCGACGAGTGGGGGAAACTCGACCCCATCACTCAACTCGAAGCCAGGATGGTAAAGAACGGCTGGGCGGAACAGGAAGAGCTGGACGCGGTCCGCTTGCGCGTGCGTGCGGAGGTGGACGAGGCCGTGGCGTGGGCGGAGCAGAGCCCGTACCCCGACCCCTCGACCCTGCTCGATGGCGTCTACGAGAACCAGTAAACATGTCGACTACGTATCTGGAAGCCATCCGGGAAGGCCTCTGGGAGGAGATGGAGCGCGATCCGAATGTATTCCTCCTCGGTGAAGATATCGGCATTTATGGCGGAGCCTTTAAGGTCACGGCCGGATTTTTCGAGCACTTCGGGGAAAAGCGCGTGGTGGATACGCCTATTTCCGAAGCTGCCATCGCTGGCGCGGCCATCGGCGCGGGACTGATGGGTCTGCGGCCTGTGGCGGAGATGCAATTCGCGGATTTCATCTCGTGCGGCTTCGACCAGATCGTGAACTTCGCGGCGAAATGCCGCTATCGCTGGAACGCGGCCGTGCCGATGGTTGTTCGTGCGCCATCCGGCGGCGGCATTCACGGCGGGCCGTTCCACTCGCAGAATCCCGAGATGTGGTTCGTCAAGACTCCGGGCCTCAAAGTGGTCGCTCCGGCCACCGCGTACGATGCCAAGGGGCTGATCAAGTCCGCCATCCGTGACAACGACCCGGTGATCTTCCTGGAGCACAAGGCCCTCTACCGCCGCATCAAGGAGGACCTGCCGGCTGGAGATTACACGGTGCCGATCGGCCAGGCCAAGGTCGTGCGCGAAGGGAAGGACCTGACCATCGTCACTTATGGCGCCATGGTTTGGGTGGCCCTGGAAGCCGCCGATACCCTGTCCCGGGAAGGCGTGTCGGTGGAGGTGGTGGATCTCCGCACGCTGCTGCCGCTGGATCGCGAAACCGTCTGCGAGAGCGTGAAGAAGACTTCCAAGGTCCTGCTGCTCCACGAAGACACCCGGACGGCGGGAATCGCCGGCGAACTCGCCGTCAGCATCACCGAGAGCATCTTCGAATACCTCGATGGCCCCATCGTTAGGGTCACGGCGCCCGATACTCCGGTCCCTTACAGCCCGCCCCTGGAAACGGCGTTCCTGCCCAATGCCGATAAGGTAATCGAGAAGGCCCGCTGGCTGTTCCGGTATTGACAACTTATTGCCGCCCGGCAAGATTCTGCCGCGGCGTTCCCCGATGAGTGCCTGATTCCAAACCCCTTCCTCATGGTCCCCGCCGTGCATGAACCACCGCGTGATGCTCGACGCCATCGCCGGACAGTTGGAACGCTACATGGACCTGCTGGGAGCACGGCAGAAGCTGGTGGCTTCCAATATCGCCAATGCCGATACTCCGGGCTACCAAACCCGCGATATCGATTTCCAGGCCGAATTCCGCAACGCCACCGGCGGCGCTCCGATGGTGCAGGAAGTCGAAGGCCTCACCACCAAGAACGACGGCAATAATGTAAGTCTCGATCGCGAAGCACGCCTGCTGGCCGAAAACGCGCTGCGTTTCAGCCTGGCTTCCTCGTTACTGCGTTCCCAGCTACAACTGGTGCGATCGGCCATCAAGGAGGGCCAAAGCTCATGAGTTTGTTTTCGGTGCTTTCCATCGGCTCGTCGGGAATGCAGGCGCAGCGCACGCGCGCGGAGATGCTGGTGGAAAATCTGGCCAACGCCGAAACGACCCGCACTCCGGAAGGCGGCCCGTACCGGCGTAAGGACGTGGTTTTTGAAACCAGCGACGTCTCGACGCCCTTCTCCAGCGTTTTCAATTCCCACGTCGAAGGAACCGGAGTCGCGGTCTCGGAAGTGGTAACCGATGCCAGCGACCCGGAAAAGCGTTACATGCCCGGCCACCCGGACGCCGACCAGGACGGATATGTAGCATTTCCCAACGTGAAACCCGCCGAGGACATGGTCGATTTGATGGGAGCGGCACGGGGCTACGAAGCCAATGTGGCGGCCATCGGGGCCGTCAAAGACATGATCCAGCGCTCCATCGACCTGCTGCATTAAAGGTGAACTATGTCAGCACCCATTCTGCCGGTATCGCCCGCCTCCATAGTCAACACCATCCAGCCGGCCGGCGCCGCGGCCACTCCCGGAGCATTCCAGAACGTGTTCGCCAGCGCCGTGCAGCAAGTGGAATCGCTGGGAAAGACGGCAGCGACTTCGGTAGAGCATTTCCTTGCCGGCGATGGAGAGGAACTGCACACCGCGGTGATGGCCACGAACCGCGCCGAGTTGGCATTCGACCTGTTTCTGCAGACCCGCAACAAGGTGGTCAGCGCCTATCAGGAAGTTATGAAAATGCAACTCTGAGGCTCAGGTTTCCGGCGCAATCCGCCGATAGAATCCACAGGCGAAAGTACCGGATCGGAAACGCCATGAAAAAGGCCCTGGCCAACCTCTCGATCGCGCAGCGAATCACCATTGCCTTGGTGGCGCTGATCGCCTTCGGGGGGATTTACTCCCTGGTGCACTGGCAGAAGGAAGCCGATTTCAAGCCGCTCTTCACCGGTTTGGCTCCTGAGGACGCCGCCGGCATCGTCCAGAAGCTCAAGGAAGGCGGGGTGGAGTACCGCCTGCCGGATGCCGGGGGCGCGGTCCTGGTGCCGTCAGGCCGGCTGGCCGAATTGCGTCTCAGCATGGCTGCGGCCGGGCTGCCCAAGACGGGCCGTATCGGGTTTGAACTGTTCGACAAGACCAATCTGGGAGCCACCGAATTTACCGAGCACGTCAACTATCGCCGCGCGCTGGAAGGCGAGCTCGAGCGATCGATCATGTCTCTGGCAGAGGTGGAACAGGCCCGCGTTCATCTCACATTTCCGAAGGATTCCGTCTTCCTGGACGCACAGCAGCCGGCCAAGGCCAGCGTGCTGATAGGAACCAAACCGGGCTCGCGGCTGTCACCGCAAAACGTCATGGCCGTCAATCACCTGGTAGCCAGTGCGGTGGAAGGCCTCTCGCCGGACGCCGTCTCGGTGCTCGATATGAACGGCAACCTGCTCGGAAAGCCGCGGCCGGCGGGCGGTCCGGACGGAGCCGAGCCATCGGAAGCCGCCCTGGACTATCGTCACAAAGTGGAGCAGGACCTGCTGGCCAAGGTAAACGCCACGCTCGAGCCGCTTCTGGGAGCCGAGAAGTTCCGCACCGGGGTCTCGGTGGAGTGCGACTTTTCGGGCCTGGACCAGAGCGAGGAAATCTTCGACCCCGCGCGTTCGGTAATGAGCACCTCCGAGCGCACCGAGGACACCTCCGGAAGCGCGGGTGCCGCCGGCGTGCCGGGAACCCCTTCCGCGTTACCAAGGCCTACATCGCGCCCGGCCGGCAGCAACAATCGCACCTCCCGGGTCACCGAGAACATCACCTACCAGACCAGCCGTACGATCAAAAAGACGCGCGTGCCCGCCGGAGGGGTGCGCAAGATGTCTCTTTCGGTGCTTGTGGACCAGGAAGTTCAGTGGCAACCGGACAAGAACGGGTTCCAGAGAATTCTGAGTGCCGCCCAGTGCCGATAAACTCAAGGTGATTCACGATCTGGTGGCGGGCATTACAGGCTTCAATGCCGAGCGGGGGGACCAGCTCATTATCGAGACACTGCCGTTCGAAAGCACCCTGCAACTGGAACCGCCCCTTTCGCCCAAACCGGCAGCGCCGGGCGCCCCATCCAAATTCGCCGCCCCGCAATTCTGGCCCATCAAGTGGAATCGCAATATGATCTTCATCGCCTCCGGTGCAGCCGTATTCGTGCTGCTGCTGGTCTTCGCCTCCTGGCGGTTCCTGAAGCGCAAAAAGAAAGCATCGTTAATTAGCCTGCCGACGGCCCTGCCGGCCGGGGAAGCCGGCGCCGCTGCAAAGTCCGTCGCTTCAAATGCCATCCAGCAGGAGCTCGAGGCCAAGCTGGCGGAGCGGGACGCTTTGCAGCAGAAGGCGGAAACCGACGCGCTGAATGCTCTCAAACTCTCACCGGTCATAACCAAGGCCGCCGAAGTACTGGCGAAACATCTGCGGGAAAAGATCACCAATGAGCCGGATGTTTCGGCGCAGATTCTGCGTACCTGGATTCGCGAAGAGGAGGAGGGCTGAGGGGGGTAACCCGGGCCGCACTGCATGATCCTCAACACCACCAAAGAAGAGAACCTGCCGGGCCTTCGTAAGGCGGCCATGCTGCTGATCGTGCTGGGCGAACAAGCCAGCGCCGCGCTGCTGCAACAACTAAACGAAGAGGAAGTGCAGCGCGTAAGCCGCGAAGTGGCCAAGCTCACGGCTATTTCCGGAGAGCAGGCCGAGAGTGTCCTTAACGAATTCAACCACCTTTCCACGGCGGGCGATTACGTTGCCCGCGGCGGTATCGATTACGCTCGCAAGCTGCTCCAGCGCGCCTTTTCTCCGGATCAGGCCAAGCGTCTTCTGGATCGCCTCGCCAAGGCGCTGGGCGCGGACGCGGCGTCTTTCGACGCAATTCAAAAGGCGGATCCGCAACAACTGGCCAAGTTCATTCACAACGAGCACCCGCAAACCATTGCCCTGGTTCTTTCGCATCTCAACTCCACGCAAGCGGCGGCACTGTTGACCTCACTGCCTGCAGGGCTGCGGGCGGACGTTTCGCAGCGCATGGCCAGCCTGGACCAGATCTCGCCGGAGATCATCCTCAAAATTGTCGGCGTGATCGGTTCGAAACTGAAAGCATTGGGAGAATTCAGCCGCGAGTCCTACGGAGGTGTGCGCGCCGTGGCGGAAATGTTGAATCGCCTGGATTCGGCCTCCAGTCGGGAGATTCTGGATCACATCGACAGGGGAGACACCAACCTTGCGGAGACCATTCGCCACCTGATGTTCGTCTTCGAAGATCTGCTGCTCATCGACCCCATGGGCCTGAAGGAGGTGCTGGCGAAAGTGGACCGCAAGATCCTGACGGTGGCATTGAAAGGCACCAGCGAACAGTTGCGCAACCAGATGTTGGGCTGCATGTCACAGCGCGGCGCGGAGATGTTGCGCGAAGACATGGACGCTCTGGGACCCGTAAAAATCAAGGAAGTGGAGGCCGCGCAGCAGCAGATCATCGCCATTGTGCGGCAACTGGAGGCAGAAGGCGTGGTCAGTTTGAAGGGCACAGTCGGAGAACAATATGTCGTCTAAGGTGTTCCCGTCGGATGACCCGCCGGCCTCCGGGCCCATGATGTGGAAGCGGGTAAGCGTGGAGAGCGGTTCGTCCAAGCCTGCCGAGGCCCCCGCGCCGGACGAGGCAACGATTCGGGCCCTCCTGCAGCAGGAGTGTGACCGGAAGATCAGGGAGGCTCATGCCGCCGGCCTCCGCGAAGGCGAAGCCGCGGGCAGGAGTCTCGCGGCGGCGGAAATCCAGCCGGTCCTCAACCGCCTGGCGGCGTCCGTCGAGGAAATGGGCCAGTTGCGAGCGGTTTTCGCCGGGAGGCCGAAGGGGATATGATTCGCCTGTCCCTGGCGATCGCCCGCCGGGTCCTGCGGCGGGAACTGGCAGTGGACCCAGATGCGATGCACGGCCTGGTGCTGGGCGCGCTCGAGAAACTCCAGTCTCAGGAGATCTCGCGTGTTCGTGTCCATCCGTCGCACGCCGCCCAGATCGCCGCCTATCTCAAGAAGGCGGTCCCAGGCCCTACCATCGAGGTGATCGCCGATCCCGGGCGCGAACCGGGAGCCGTGATTTTCGAATCCGACCGCGGCAACCTGGATGCCAGCGTAGATTCCCAACTCCAGGAGATCGAGCGGGGTCTCACTGACCGCCTGCGCAAACAGTCATGAACGAGCGCGTGTCGCTGGCCCCTTATTTCGAGGAACTGGACCGGGCGTCACCCTTGCAATGGACCGGGCAGGTCACCCAGGTGATCGGCCTGCTGATTGAATCGCGCGGACCCAGCGCGGCGATCGGGGATTTCTGCGAGGTGCTGGCTTCCAGCGGCCGCCGCATTCGCACCCAGGTGATCGGTTTTCGGAATGGACGCGTGCTCTCCATGCCGCTCGAGGAAATTGACGGTCTTCAGATGGGCGACCCGATTTGCGCGCGCAGCCAGGACGTCCGGAGTCGAAGTGGGCCCTGGACTGTTAGGACGCGTGATCGACGGTTTCGGCAAGCCCATCGACGATGGCCCGCCCATTGCAGTGGAGGACACCTACGGCCTGTACGGCAAAGCCACCAATCCGTTGCACCGGGAGCACATCACCCAGCCGCTGACCACCGGCATCCGGGCCATCGACAGCCTGCTGCCGTGCGGCAACGGGCAGCGCATCGGGATCTTCGGCGGCAGCGGAGTGGGGAAGAGCACTCTGCTCGGGTCCATGGCGCGCCACAATTCGGCTGACGTGACCGTGATCGCCATGATCGGCGAACGCAACCGCGAGGTGCGCGGCTTTCTCGAAAAGGAACTGGGGCCGGAAGGCCGCCGGCGGTCCGTGGTGGTGTGCGCCACCAGCGAACGGCCCGCGCCCCTCCGCGTGAGGGCCTGTTTTGTGGCGCTGGCGGTCGCCGAATATTTTCGCGACCAGGGTAAGAACGTGCTGCTGGTGATGGATTCGGTCACGCGACTCGCCATGGCGCAGCGCGAAATCGGCCTGGCCGCGGGCGAGCCCCCCAGCCAGAAGGGCTATACTCCTTCGGTTTTCAACCTGCTGCCCAAAGTTCTGGAGCGAGCCGGGAATTTTCAACGCGGCTCCATCACCGGTTTCTTCACGGTGCTGGTGGAGGGCGACGATTTTAACGAACCGATCTGCGATGCCGTGCGCGCCATCCTGGACGGCCACATCATTCTCTCGCGCCAGCTTGCCGCGCAGAGCCACTATCCGGCGATCGATATACTTCATTCGGTGAGCCGGCTGACCTCGGCCATCGCCACCCCCTCCCAGAAGGAGGCCTCACGCAAAATCCGCGGCGCCCTCTCGGCGTACCGCGATGCCGAGGATCTCATTCAACTGGGCGCCTACGTCTCGGGCTCGAACCCGGTGCTGGACGCCAGCATCCGCCTGCGCCCCGAACTGCTGGAGTTTCTACGCCAGGATCACGGCGAGGATGCCCCGGCGGCGGAAACACTCTCCCGCCTGGAGGACCTGGCCGGACGCTGGATAGCGAAGCGCAGCAGATCGCGGTGCGCGCGCCCCAGGGAGGCCGATGAACAGTTTCCGCTTCAAGCTTGCAGAGGGTCCTCGATTGGCGGCGAACCCAGCTCGACCTGGAAGAAGCCCGGTTCAAACAGCAACTGGCGGCCGTCGCGGAACTGGATCGCGCCCGCGCCGCACTGGAGGCCGCCGGCATTCACGCAGAGGTCCAGGTGCGCGCAGTGGAGGCCGGTGGCGGGCCGCGATGTGACTGCGCTCGGCGGCTATCGCCTGCATGTAATGGCGCAGGAACAGGAAATCGCCGTCCGCCGGGCCAAGAGCCAGTCGGCGCTCGACGCGCAGGAGGCCGCCATGCTGGAGGCGCGGCGCCGCTGCCGCCTGCTGGAACGGCTGAAGGAGCGCCGCCAGGCGGAGTGGCAGGCTGCCGGCGACCGCGAAGTGGAAGAACTGGCGTCGGAATCGTACCTGGCGGGCTGGGTGCGCGGCGAGCGGTGAGGTTTCTGTCACATAATGGTCTTCATGACGCCCGAACCGTTTCCGAGACCGCCCTGCCTCCCGTTCCATTGACGGTGGAGGGCGCCAGCGTGCTGCACCAGATGATGCGCTTCCGCTGGACCGCGTGGAGAGCTCTGTCCCCCGACGACGCGGCGAAATTCTCGACGAGGCGGTCGCCAGCGCTCACCGCAATGGAACAGCCCGCCGAAGGACGGCAGAGCGCCGTTTTACTCCCTTCTTGGGCCACAAAGGCGATCTGATGCTGCTCCATTTCCGGCGCAGTTTCGAGGAACTGAACCAGGCGCAACTGGCGCTCGCGCGTCTGCGCCTCAGCGACTATCTGGAGCCGGTCAACGTCCTACCTGTCCATCATCGAGCTGGGCCTGTACGAATCCACGTCGAAGATGTATGGCGATCTCGCCGTCCAAGGGCGTCCAGCCGCACTCCGACGAATGGAAGGCGGAGATCGAAGCGGCGCTGCAGCGGCAGCGCCAGGCCATGGCGCCGCGCCTGTGGCCCGAGATCCCTCCGGCCAAAGTACCTCTGCTTTTACCCCATGGACCGCCGCCGCGGCGAATCCGTCAACTGGTACACGCGAGCCTATGGCGGACCGCCAGCGCATGATGCACGAACACGGCATGGTGGGCCGCCGGTACGCCGGCGAGGTGCGCCAGATCATCACCGGCTCCATCGGCTTCGACGATTGGGAGTGGGGCGTGGACCTGTTCGCCGAAGATCCGCTGGTCTTCAAGAAGCTGATTTACGAAATGCGCTTCGACTAAGTGAGCGCCGTCTACGCACTGTTCGGAGCATTCATGGTAGGGCTCCGGAGTCCCCGCCGCGGATCTCCCGGGCCTGCTCGCGGTGTAGTGACGCTCCGCGGCACCGTCATCGAGTCCACTTCGCCGCCTTCCGCGCCGGCAGGTAACACGCTGCCATGCCGATCGCCGCCAGCACACCGGGCCCCGAGTGTCTGCCGCGCGTCTCCCAGCCTTACCGGCGGGGCAGTTACTCGCTCCAGCTCCAGAGCACCGTCATCTCCGGCAGGTAACACGCCGCCGTGCCGATCACCGCCGGCATGGCGGAGCCTCTGGTTCCCTTGCCGCGCACTCCCAGCCTTACCCGTGGAGTAGTTAGTTACTCGCCGTGAAGCACCGTCACCGGGTCCACTTCGCCAGTCCTCCGCGCGGGCAGGTAACACGCCGCCGCGCCGATTCGCCGTCAGCATGGCGGCGCCTCTGGTCTCAGCCGCGCACCTCCCAGCCTTACCGGCGGAGCATTTACTCGCTGCGAAGCACCGTCATCGGGTCGACTTCGCCGGCCTTCCGCGCCGGCAGGTAACACGCGGCCATGCCGATCGCCGCCAGCAGCAGGGCCGCGGCCGCAAACGTCGGCAGGTCGATGGGCTGCACACCAAACAACACGCTCTTGAGCACGCGCGTGAGCACCAGCGACGCGCCCACTCCAAGCAGCAGGCCGCCGGCGATCAGGACCGCGCCGCGGCGGAGCACCAGCGCCACCACGTCGTCCGAGGTGGCACCCAGCGCCACCCGCACGCCGAACTCGCGCAGCCTCTGCTTCACTACGTAAGCGATCAGCCCGTAAATCCCGATCGCCGCCAGCACCAGGCCGAAACCGGCAAACCACGTCAATCCGATGGCGCTCAGGCGCTCGCGAAAGCCCTGCTGGTCCAGATCGCCCTCCAGCGACCCCACATAGGTAATGGGCTGACCCGGCCGGATCTGCCAGACCGTTTTCTCCGCGGCTGGCGCCAGATCGAGCGGCGGCCCCTCGGAGCGGATCACGAATCCCATAGCGCCCGGTGTGTCCTGCGTAAACGGGCGATACATGGTCGGCTGAGGAGCCTGCGACAGCATGGGTCGGACGTCTCCGGCGATGCCCGCCACCCGCAGCCACTGATCGGGCGCCTGGCCGCCGATCCGTACCCGCCTCCCGATGGCATTGCCGCTGCCAAACAGTTTGCGCGCCAGTCCCGCGCTCAGGATCGCCACCTGCGGCGCGTCCGCGGTGTCCTGCTCCGAAAAGCTCCGCCCCGCCAGAATCGGAATGTCCAGGGCGCCGAAGAATTCGCCGCTCACCTGGTTGACCACGGTCTGTTCGGCATCCTTCGGATCCGTGCTGCCGTCTTCGGCGAACAGCGCGCTCCGTCCATTGCTCCCTCCGCCCGGCAGACCGTATGCCGCCGCCGCCGCGCGCACCCCCGGCAGAATGCGCAGCCCGCCGAGTCACATCCTGGTAGAAACGCACCAGCCGCTGTGGCGGCAATCCAGCCGTGGGCGTGCGAAACGTGAGAATGTGGTCGACGCGAAAACCGGTTCCGTGATACAGAGAATACACGCTGCGCATGCCCAGTCCCGCACCGGTCAGTAAGAGCACCGCCAGCGCCAGTTCGGCCACCACGACGGCATCCAGAAAGCGCCGCTGTGTCACTCCCGGAGTGGTGCTCCGCGCGCCTAAGGCCGCCGTCGCGGAACGCAGCGCCGGAGCCAGCCCGAACAACAGTACCGTTGACCACCGAAACCGCCGACGAGAACAGCAGGACCGGCGTGCTGATGGCGATCCGATCCACCCCGGGTAGAGGAATCGGCAACCTCATCGGTAGCAAGGTGCGGGCCAGCGGCACCAGGAAAAGCGCCGCCGCCACGCCGGTCACTCCGGCGAAAACGGCCAGGGCGAAGCTCTCCGCCAGAAGTTGGCGCACCATCTGCCAGCGAGTCGCACCCAGCGCCGCCCGGATGGCCATCTCCCGGTCGCGCTCAGTGGCGCGCGCCAGCAGCAGACTCGCCACATTGGCGCAGGCAATCAGCAGCAGGAAGCCCACCGATGCCAGCAGCACACCCAGCATAGGCCGGTAAAACCGCGAATACTGCTCCCGTACGCTGGTGACCCGCGCCCCGCGGTTTCGATTTGTGGCCGGCGACTGGCTCTCCAGCCGGCTCGCGATGGCGTCGAATTCCGCCTGCGCCTCTGGCTCGGTGACGCCGGGCCGCAACAGCCCGACGCCCATCACAGGGCGAGGCCGCCGCCCGCCCGGGCGCAAAGACAGCGGCGCCCACAACGCGAATTCGCGCATGTAAAAGAAGAATTGCGGAGGCAGCACCCCGAGCACCGTGTATCGCCCGTCGCCCAGCAGGATCTGCCGTCCCACGATGGCGCGATCGCCGCCATATTGCGTTTGCCAGAGGTCGTAGCCCAGGACCACCACGTCATCCGGATCTCCCGGCGCGAAGGCGCGGCCGATCAGGGGCTGCACGCCGATGGTCCGGAAGAAACCCGGCGTCACGCGTCCGCCAATCACCTCCGTCGGGCTGGCGCCTTGTGTGATCGAAAAGAACCCGAACGTCAGCGCGTCCAGCGATTCCATGGTCCGGGTCTGCTGTTGCCAGGCCAGCAGATCCTGCGGCGGAACGGTGGTCACCGGGCCCATCGCCGAGCCGGGGTCGCTTCGCGCCGTGCGGTCGAACTCCCAAAGCAGCATGAGGCGGCTGGTATTGGAGTACGGCAGCGGACTCAGCAGCACACCATACGCAAAGGTGAAAACTACGGTAGTCGCGGCAATGCCGAGGGCCAGTGTGAGGGTCGCCAGAACGGAAAATCCCGGACGGCGGGCCAGCATCCGAAGCGTCGTGCGCATGTCGGCCTCCTGGCCGTCATTTTACACGCGCTGCCACGGGGAATCACGAACTTCAACCCGGTATGGGTAGTCGAAAAGCCGCAGACCTTGACGTCCTTCAATCCCGCGGCGCGTCCGGAATCGATCACTTCGATCTCGCGGATGGCCGTGACTCCCTTGGGATAGATTACCCACAAAGCGCCGGCCGGTTTCAATTCGCCGGCCAGTCCGCGCAATTTCCGCAAGTCGGCACGCTTCTCCGCGGCGAAGAAGACCAGGTCCTGCTTCCCCTTGTCCGCGGCCTGCACACCGCGCTGCCGCAGTTCCGCCAGAAACGCTTCCTCGAACTCGCCCACCACAAGGGCCGCCAGGCCGTCCTTGACTCCCAGTTTGTCCAGCCGTGATGGGGGATGCAGGATCTTGTGCGCCCACTTCTCCGCGGCGTCGCCCAGTTCGAACTCGGCCGGCCCTCTCGGGAAACTCCAGCTTCAGGACTCCGCCCTCCGCGCGTACACCGGACAACTCCCGGAACGGCACCTTGAGCCGCTCCTCGCCGCGAAACAGCAGGTGATCGGTTTCCAGAAGCGCGCGTCCAGTCAACCAGCGCTTCTGGAATCGAATCCGGCAGTCCAACTCCTGTCCCATCTCAAGCCTCAATCGCTACGGTATCGTCGAACTTCACGGACAGGTCGCGCAGGTAGCCTTCAATGCTCGCCGTGTATCCGAAAAAGTATCGCGCCAGGAACCGGAAGACCACATTGTAGATTTCGCCGTCTTCGGTGATCCGCAGTTCGGCTCCGCCGCCCGGCGCGGGCGTTATGTCGAAACTCCAGGTGCCGCCAAAAGGCAGTTTTGGATCGGCCATCCGGATAGCCAGCCGCCGCGCGGGCACATCCTCCACAAGTTCGTAGGTGATCTTCTGCCGGTGCGTGTCTTCTTCCCACCATTGCCTGCGTCCGTCCTTCTCGGGCAGAATGCCGAAGCTCTGGACACCGGTGCGCCAGTCCGGCGGCCCCGCGATCACGGCGTATAACGCCTCGGGCGAAGCGTGGTACCGGGCCTTCCGCGTGGCGCGATGCTTCACCGGCAGAATCGCCCCGATCAGCGCCGCCAGGCCCACGATCACTACCGCGGCCGCGATCGCCAGCAAAACCCATTTCATTTTGCCCCTCCTCTCAAGAACCGGTTCAGCTTTCCCGACGCCATCATCCCGCGCGATGCCTCGGCCAGCAACTCCAGGCCGGCCAGCGCCTGCCGCCGGCGGTCCGGATCCAGACGCGACAGCACCGCTCCCACCAGTTCCGGCTCCAGCACATTCTGCTGCCGCTTCACCCGCACGCCCGCCTTGGTCAGGTGAAGATCCACGCGGCGGCCGTCCTGCCGGCTGCGCTCCCGCCGTACATATCCGCCGTGCTCCAACCGGTCCACCATCAGCGACATGGTGGACGCGGTAACACCCATGTGGCGCGAGAGTTCCAGCAGTGAGGTGCCCTCCTCATCGTCCAGATGGTCCAACACGCTGGCCTGATGCGCGCTCAGCACCGCCTTGGTCTTCGGGTCCCGAACGTGCCGCCGGTGACAGGCGAAGTAGATTTGCGGATAACACCGGAGCACCGTCTCGACCTCACCCTTGGACACTGAACAGGAGTATGGGGCAAATACTTTGATTTGTCAAATCAAATGATCAAAAACAAAAAAAGGCGAGCTTGCGCTCGCCTTGGGAACCGCCGGCGCCCGCAACGGGCTATCGCCAGTGGCCTTCCACAAACACGTACCCGCCCCGGCGATGAGCCCAGTAGGGCCGCACCCAACGGGCATGCGCCCGGGGAGGCCTCACCCACGCGCCCGGAGCCCAGACGTACGCCCGGCCATCCCAGCGATGGTATCCGGGAGTCCACACATAACCGGGGCCGGGAGCCGGAATGGCGCGCTCCACGATGGGACGGGGCGGCGCCACCCGCACGAAAACCTCAGCCGCCATCGACGGAAAAGCCGCCAGGGCTCCTGCGAAAACACAAGCAATTAAACTTTTGCGGAACATTTTTTCTCACCTCCGCTACATAGAGATGACATACCCGCCGCCGCGGTTCCTTAACGCGCAGTTAAATACCTTTAATCGGCGCCTTACTCCTCGTCGTGCTGCGCGGAAAGGCGAGTCACCACCGAGAGATCCTCCAGAGTGGTCACATCTCCGGTGACTGAGTTAGAAGTCACAATTTCGCGCAGCAGCCGGCGCATGATCTTGCCGCTGCGCGTTTTGGGAAGCGCATCGGTGAAGCGGATCTGTTCCGGTTTGGCGAAGCTGCCGATTTCGTGCGCCACCCACTTGCGCAGCTCTTCGCCCAGTTCCTCGTGGTTCCAGTTGCCCTTCTTCAGCGTCACGAAACACGCCACAGCCTGCCCGGTGATTTCGTGGGGCTTGCCCACCACCGCCGCTTCCGCCACCGCCGGATGCTTCACCAGGGCGGATTCGATTTCCATGGTGCTGAGCCGGTGTCCGCTCACATTCATCACATCGTCCACGCGGCCCAGAATCCAGAAGTAGCCGTCTTCATCGCGCCGCGCGGCATCGCCCGCCAGGTAGACGCCTTCGATTCGCTCCCAGTACGCCTGCCGGTAGCGGTCTGGATCCTTCCAGAGCGTGCGCGCGATGCCCGGCCACGGACGGCTTCACAATCAGAAAGCCTTCGTGATTCGTCTCCACCGGCTTGCCCTGCAGATCCACCACATCGGCCAGGATTCCGGGCAGGGGCAGTGTGCCAGACCCGGGCTTCAGCGGCACCGCCCCGGGCATCGGCGCGATCATGATGCCCCCGGTTTCCGTCTGCCACCAGGTATCCACAATGGGGCAGCGCTCTTTGCCGATCAGCTTGTAATACCACTCCCACGCCGCCGGATTGATGGGCTCGCCCACCGACCCGAGCAGCCTCAGGCTGGACATATCGTGCCCGTTGGGCCACTGATCGCCTTGCCGGATGAATGCGCGGATGGCAGTCGGCGATGTATAGAAAATGTTCACACGATACTTTTCGATCAGGCGCCAGAAGCGGTCGGGTTGCGGATAATCCGGCGCGCCTTCGTACATCATGCTCGTAGCTCCCGCGGAGAGCGGCCCGTACACGATGTAGCTGTGGCCAGTCACCCAGCCGATATCGGCCGTGCACCAGAAGGTGTCCTCGTCGCGCAGGTCGAAGACCCATTTCATGGTCATGTGGGCGTGCAACAGGTACCCGCCCGTGGTGTGCACAATGCCCTTTGGCTTGCCCGTGGTTCCGGACGTGTACAGCACGAACAGAGGATGCTCGCTATCCAGTTCCTCGGCCGGGCACACCTCGCTGACGCCTTCCTCCAGGTCGTGCCACCAATGGTCGCGCCCTTCCTGCATGGAGATCGCGCCGCCGGTCCGGCGGTAGACGATCACGTCGCGCACGCTGTCACAGCCGGAGAGCGATTCATCCACCGCATCCTTCAGGCGTACTTCCTTGCCGCGCCGCCAGGCGCCATCGGCGGTGATCACCACCTGCGCTTCCAGGTCCTGGATGCGAGCGCGCAGAGCTTCGGCGGAGAATCCGCCGAACACCACACTGTGGGTCACGCCGAGCCGCGCGCACGCCAGCAGCGCTATCGCCAACTCCGGCACCATTCCCATGTAGATGATGGCGCGGTCGCCCGCCTTCAGCCCGCGGCCTTTCAGTACATTGGCAAAGCGGCACACCAGCCGGTGCAGTTCCTGGTAGGAGATCTGCCGCTGCTCGCCGGATTCGCCTTCCCACAGGATGGCCACTTTGTTCTTGCGATGAGTGGCCAGGTGACGGTCCACGCAGTTGTAACTGGCATTGATGCGGCCGCCGGCGAACCATTTCGCAAAGGGCGGGTTCCATTCGAACACGTGCGACCATTTCCGGAACCACGCCAGTTCCTTCTCCGCCAGTTCGCCCCAAAACTCCTCGGGCTGTTCCGCGGCCTTCTGGTAGAGCGCGCGATACCCTTCCATGCCCTGCACGCGCGCGCGCTTCACGAACTCCGGATTCGGAGGATAGACATTGGCCATGCTGACGATGTTATCACCAGCCGATCACGGCCCGGCCCAGTAACTCGCCGCGCCGCAGCCGTTCCAGCACCGCAGGCGTTTCGTCGAGCGCATGCACCTCCACGTGAGCCCGGATGATGCCGGCGGCGGCCAGGTCGAATACTTCCACCAGGTCCTGCGGTGTGCCCAGGTAGCTGCCGCGCACCGTGATGCCCTTGAGCACGGTGTCTACCAGCGGCAGTTCGTACTGGCTCATCGCCAGCCCCACCAGCACCAGCGTTCCGGTCCGCTTGAGGGCGCGGAAAGCCTGATGGATCGCGGACGCCGAAGGGGTCAGCACCAGCGCGGCATCCACTCCGCCATACTCTTTCTGCAAGGTGCGGCCGGCATTTTCCCCGTGGACCGCCACTTCCGCGCCCCACTCGCGCGCCATGTGCAGCTTATCGTCCGATACGTCCACGCCCGCGATGCGCAGTCCCTGCGCCTTCGCCAACTGCAGCGCCATGTGGCCCAGTCCCCCCAGTCCGAACAGCGCTACGCCGTCGCCGCGCTTGAGGCCGGCCTCGCGCAGCGCGCCGAACGCGGTCCATCCCGCACAGCATAGCGGCGCGGCCTCGACAGCCGGCAGAGCCTCCGGCACGCGCACCAGCGCGGCTGCCGGTACAATGGCGTACTCGGTGAGCGCGCCGTGCAGGGTGTAGCCGAAATTCGTCTGGCGGGGGCAAAAACGCTCGCGGCCGGAACTGCACCATTCGCAACTGCCGCAGGTGGTGCCCAGGAAGGTGATGCCCGCGCGATCCCCGGGCGTCCACTCGCTCACTCCCGGGCCCACGGCTTCCACCCGGGCGATTCCCTCGTGCCCCAGCGTGAGCGGCGCCAGCGGCAGTTTTTCCAGACCGGCCACGAACAGGTCCGAATGGCACACGCCGCACGCTTCCATGCGGAGCAGCACCTCGCCCGCTCCCGGCTCGCCGAGGTAGACCGATTCAATCGCCACCCGCCCGCGTGCCTCCGCCAGCACGGCCGACCGTGTACGCGTGGTACGCATGGTTACAGTCCCCGCAGAAACGGGTTGAATTGCTTCTCCTGGCCGATGGTGGTGTTTTCACCGTGCCCCGGAATCACCACCGTCTGGTCCGGAAGCGCCAGCAGTTTGGTATGAATCGAGCGCTGGATCTGTTCGAAATCGCCGCCCGGCAGGTCTGTTCGCCCGATGCTGCCCAGGAACAGAGTATCGCCCGCCACCAGCTTCTCTTCCGCCGGAATGTACAGGCTGATGCTGCCCTGCGTGTGTCCCGGAGTATGCAGCACGTGGAATTCGGTAGCGCCCACCACCAGACGGTCGCCCTCTTTCGCCGCCACGTCGATTTCCACCGGCTCGGGCGTTCGCGTGCGCAGCCATTGCGCCTGCACGTCCATCATCTTCTGCAGCTCCCGATCGTTCGCATTCATATAAACCGGCGCGCCGGTAGCCTTTTTCAGTTTCTGCGCGCCGCCAATATGATCGATGTGCGCGTGAGTGATTACGATGGCTTTCACGGTCAGGCCGTGACGCCGGATCACTTCCAGCACCAGCGAAATTTCGTCGCCGGGATCCACCACCAGGGCCTCGCGCGTCGCCTCATCGCCGAAGACCGAGCAGTTGCACTGCAACGCGCCCACCGGCAGGATCTCATGGATCATACGCCGATTGTATACTCTAAGGCTATGTCCGACGTATTGACGATCATCATGCGGTGGCTCCACATCTCTTCCATGGCGACGCTCGTGGGAGGGATTCTGTACGCGCGCCTGGTCATGGCGCCCGCCATCGCCGAGCTTTCTCCGGAATCCGGCAAGGCACTGGGCAACCGGGCCGCGGCGGCCTATCGCCCGCTGGTCATCGCGGCCATGATCGGCCTGATCATGTCCGGCATTTACCGGCTCCTGATCACACCGGGACACACCGTGCTGTATCACACCCTGCTCGGCATCAAGCTGCTGCTGGTGCTGCACGTGTTCGCCGTGGCGCTTCTCATCTGCAAGCCGGACAACCCCAGGCGCACGCGCATGATGACCGGAGTGGTAATTTCCGGCCTAAGCATCATCGCGATATCCGCGTGGCTCACCCGCATCTTCTAAACTGAAATTATGAGCGAGGGTTACGAAGCACTGCGCCACGGCGCGGCTTTTCTGGACGTATCGGCGCGCGGGCGCATTGTGGCGCGCGGGCGCGACCGGGCCCGTCTGCTGCACAATCTCACCACCAATGAAGTGAAGAAGCTGACGCCGGGCTCCGGTTGCTACGCCTTTCTGCTGAGCCCGCAAGGCCGCATCCAGGCCGATCTGCACCTGCTCTGCTTCGACGATCGTTTCCTTATCGAAACCGAATCCGAACTCCGCGAAAAGGTATTCCAGCACATTCGCCGCTACATCATCGCCGACCAGGTGGAGTTGGAAGATGTGACCGCGCAAACCGTGGAGATCGCCCTCGAGGGTCCGACCGCGGCCGCGCTGCTCGCCGCGCTGAACGCTCCCATCCCCGGTGAGCCATACTCGCACCTGCCGTGGGACGGCGCTACCATTGCCGCCATGAGCCTGACCGGACAGCCCGGCTTCCGCATCTTCGGCGACGGCGACCTGTTGCAGCAAAATCGTCTCCGCCGGCGCGGCGGGCGCCACCGCGGACGATTTCCGCCAGGTGCGCATCGAAAACGGCAAGCCGCGCTACGGCGAAGACATCCGCGAGACCTCGCTTCCGCAGGAGACCCAGCAGATGCACGCCATCAGTTTCAACAAGGGCTGCTACCTGGGACAGGAAATCGTGGAGCGCATCCGCGCCAGGGCCACGTGAACAAGAAACTGGTGCGCATCGAACTGAATGCGGCCGAAGCGCCGGCGGCGGGCACGAAGCTCACCGCTGACGGCGCCGAGGCCGGCGAGATCACCTCCGCGGTCTACTCGCCGGACTCGGGCAAAGTCCTCGGCTTGGCTTACGTGCGCACGCCGCACGCCAACCCCGGCACCGAATTGCACGCAGGCGACGCCAGGGCGATCGTAGGGTAGGGTAGGGCTTGCTCCAGCCTCCGGAGCGGTGCCAATTTCCGGCTCAGGGACGAATTGACCAGAGCGCGACCTGCCGCTTCCCGGAACGCCGTTTGTGGACCGAAGCCGAATGGCGGAAGTACTCGACCAATGTCCCGAAGGCACAAGTCCGACATGGGACTACTCGCTCATGTGGATTACCCCGGAAAATCGATAACGCTCCAATGAGCGTCGATCCGGTGATCGGCGCAATTCCAGTTGGCAATCAGTAATGTCAACCGTCAGCGTCCCGCGCGATACGAGAGTTTCAGAGCCACCGGGTCAGTTTCTCGCATCACCTTAGCGTACGCCCTGACGAGCGGCCGTCTGTATCTGCTCGATCACCCGATGCACGCCAGTTGAAGGGTTGCCACCTGCGTTTAGGCGTGAGAGTTGCCACCTTTCGAGTTGAAACGCCCTTTCAATTGCCTGGCTTTGGTGTGGTATCAAAGCGTCGCAGGGGGGCGTCTTTTGATAGCCTGGCATATATTCTCGGCATAGGCGCTGAACCCTAGCTCGTTCGATATGGGCAGTCTGATCTTGGAAATGGAGCAGAAACCACAGCTCAAAGCAGGGATTAGAGACGGCGACATCGATGGCATTAGCCCCCGCCTGCTGCTTGGCTTCTGGCACGAACGGGTGTTCATCGACATCGAAGACACACCAGACGTGGTCGTACCGGAGATACTGATCACCACGACGTCTCGCTTCTCGCTCGGCATCCTTTTTCAAGTGAACGGCCCGTTCGACTACTGTCTTCGGGACGCCGGCCGGAACGATCTCCAAATCAATTATTCCCCGTTCGACCCTCCGGACCTCTGTGAAGTAGAGCGGCTCTGTCACCTTTCCTTCGCAGACAATGAGGAATCGAGCGCGAGGCTGTCGAAAGCTTCTGCGCCTACGGAGCCTATCACGACTCTTCATGTTCCGCCTTAAGAAATGCACTCAAATTCAAAAACGGAATTGCTCCATATCTCCCTTGAAGGTAGCCATTTTCAAGGCTCTCATGTGTACGTGGCTTGAAATCAGTTAGCGGATATAACCGGCTAGAGCCGTCTTGTTCTTTCTCCGTAAACCAGATCTGATCGCGTCGAAGCACGCCAGCACTGAGGAGGTTGGTATCGTGAGTATTGAATATTAACTGTGCCAATTGGTCATTAGTGCCAGCATCGCTGAACTGCCTAATTACTTCTATCGCGAGTAGTGGGTGAAGGCTATCATCTAGCTCATCGACAAAGACTATGCCGCCTTGCGTCAAAGCTTGGAACACTGGCTCTAACAAGCATAAGAATGCAATAGTACCCTTTGATTCTTGGTTCTCATTAAACGGTTGCGTTGAATCGCCGATACGGTGCAGGAATTGAATTTCCCTCCGGGCCTCATCAAACGGAAAAGGTTTGTCGGTTTTGATCTCGGACTTGAGCAAAGACGTCAGTTTCTCGACGAGATCTTTCGCCTGGTCTGGTATCTCCACATCTTTCACAACCAGGTCCGTGATACCCAGATCAGCCAATGATAGCGACCTGGCAAGTTTCTGTCGCAGGTTGGCGTCGCGGTACAAGGCTCTAGCTCGGGGACGTGCGGTGGATCGTTCACCGATCACGAATGACAGAGACCTCGAAAACCACCTGTAAACGGTTGAGAGAGCCTCGTGATTATTCTGCGCGGCCGCTGATAAGAAAAGACTGTTGGGGCGGGTCAGGCGCTCGATTGTACGATTATCTCCTTGCAATTTGGCGCTGAAGGAAATCGGCTTGTCTTTCTCTCGCGAGAACCACGTCTGCCTCTTGCCCGACGGATACGCATACATCCACTCTTCAAGAACCGCCTCGGGGCCAATCGAAAATCCGTACTGGTAACGCACTCCATCCAGGAGGAAGTCGACCGAAAACGTGGTCGGCGTATCCGTCTGCCCCGCAAAGGGCTCGAGTTCGATCGGTTTGTCGGGCTCCCAACGAGCATGAGAGTTCCTAATGGCCAGCCTCATAAACCGCATTGCCAAGATGATGTTCGTCTTGCCAGATGCATTCGCACCATAGATCGCCGCAACGGGTAGTACACCCTCGTCGGTTCCGGGTGGATGACGGACCGTTTCCATACGATCTCTGAGTGAACTAGCAATCAACGACAGTTCTTGTTCAGTCCGAAAGGAACGGAAGTTCGAGACTCGAAATCGAAGAAGCATGTGCTTACCCAAGCACGATTTTACCGCAAGATGGCGCACGAAACTTGCACACTTCGCGTCCTAAATGGATTAAGGGCCTATTCTGCGTCTTGTCGACATATCCATCTACGGGTTGTAGGCCCTCGAAAACGCGCGAGGATCGCGGATAATGAGCGGGTCCGCGGTTCCACGTGTGCCTCGCCACAGTCCTTCGATGACGTCGGCTGAGGAAACCACCGCGGAGTCAATTTGACGAAAAACGTCCCTTGAGCAGAAGTGAAATGCCCGGACGACCGCGAAGTCCCGTTGGGGGAAGTGTCGGAACCGGCATTGGTGGCAGACACCGAGTTCCCACGAACGGTTTTCGGGCCGTCCGCAGCGTAGGCGAAGTCAAAGTTGAAGGGATCCGCTGAGCAGTGGGCCGGCGTTATTTGTCGACGACTTCTACCTCGGGCCAGCCTGATTTCCAGGTAAGCGGCATGATGGCGAGGGTTGCTTTCCCTCCCATCCGGGTATCGCCCTCAAAATCGGAGGTGAACCAGCTCTTTCCGTTATCCACAAGAATGCCGGCGTGACCGGGTCCAAACAGCGGTCCCTTATTGGAAAGCAGGAGAGTGCCGCCGCCTTTCAGCATGTCGACGCCATCCTTATCGATGTACGGACCGGTAACGTTACGGCTTCGTCCCACGCGGATGTTGTAAGTGCTGTTTACGCCGCGGCAGCATGAGCCCCAATTGACAAAGAGATAGTAGTAGCCGCCGTGCTTGTAGAGGCATGACGCCTCGATGGACTTGTTGTACGCCAGCGATGCGAACGGCGCGTCGGGGTTCAAGGGCTTCCCGGTATTCGGGTCGAGCTGCGCGAGCTTGATTCCGCTCCAGTAGGAGCCGAATGCAAGCCACAAAGTCCGGTGGTCATCGGAAAACACGGAGGGATCGATTGTGTTGAAGTCGCCGCCCTCCCGCGATTGCACGACAATTCCGTGATCGGTCCAGTGATAGGCGGGATCGGCTGGATCGAGAGTGGGGGTGGTTGCGAGCCCGATTGCCGACGTCATTTTGCCGAGGCTGGAGACGGAGTAGTAGAGCAGATATCGATCGCCGAGGTGGATGATGTCGGGAGCCCAGTAGCTCATGTTCCGGTTCTCGGGAACAGCAGCGGCAATCCACTCGGGAGCTGTCCGGAACACCGGCGGGCCGGGTTCCCACTTCACCAGATCTTTGGAATGGAACGAAGGAATGCCGCGTCCGGTATAGAAGACCCAGAACTCGTCTTTGCATTTCACGATCGTCGACGGATCGCGAGTAATGATTCCCCGGCTTGCGGTTTGCTCCAGCGGCAGCCCGGCTCGTGATGCCAGGTCGGTGTCATCCGCGAGGGCGATTGCCGGGAGAGATCCAACCAGCAGGAGTGTGGAGACGACGCAATACGAAGAGAGTTTCATGGATCTAGGCTCTACCGCTATTCTCCTATGCTCGCCATCAATCCGGCCGCCCCGTTTGTGGTGAAATGGTCGGACGATGGCTCCCCGCGATGACCCCCTTCGCCCGGCTGTCGTCTGGACCCTGGCCACTCTCGCGGCATTCCTCCTGGTGGAAGGGCTGCTCTTCCGCACCGGATGGTACAACCGTTGGCTGGAGCCCAACTCCTCCGCCGGTCTGGTCGAAGGCTACCTCTCGTGGCTCGCGCAACGCCCCGGCAGTCTCCACTGCCGAGGTGGCGGTGCTGGGCGATTCGCGCATCGCGCACGGGCTCTCGGCCCCGGCCGCGTCTGCCGCCGCCGGAAACAAACTGTACTTCTGGAACCTCGGCATCGCCGGAACCCTGCCGCGCGACTGGTATTACATGCTGCGCGACGCCGACCCGGACCATCGACGATTCGCGGCGATCGTTCTGGCGCTCGACCAGTATTCCGATGAGGATTACGAAGATGTGTATGCCGACCGCATCATCGACCTGAACTTCGTCATCGCCCGGCTGCGAGTCTCGGATTGCTGGGAGTTCGCCGCGTCCATGAGGTCGCGCGAGAACCGCGCTCATGCCCTGATGGGATGCCTCCTCAAGGGAATCGCGTTGCGGCGCGACGTTCGCGACCTGCTGGCCACCTGGCCTGCCCGCTTCGAGCGCGCCGGCGCGTGGCGCGAACATGGACTGGCGGATGTGAATGCCTTCCCCGGTATCGATCGCGACCTGCGCGGGCTGCGTGCCGATTGGGATCGCCGCATCCTCACCTTTCCGCCAGGTATCGATGCCGCTACCCGCGCCTCCATTCAGGCCACCGTAATGCCGCACTGGCCGCCTCACACCGGCGAGACCACGCGCTACCGGCTGCGCTGGCTGCCCCGCATTTTCGACCTCTACCGGAACTCTCCCACGCGCGTGATCCTGCTGCAACTGCCGCGCGCTCCCCTGCCCAAGCCGGAGAGCACTACGCCGCCTGTCTTCCTGAGCACCGCGCTTCCCCGCGCCGGCGTGGTCGCGCTCCCGCCATCCACATTCGGCGATCTGGAACGCCCGGAGTTCTTCTTCGATGGCCTGCATCTGAATCGCGCCGGCCGCGCCATCTTCTCCGAACGGCTCGGCCGGAGTATCGCCGCCCTCACGGGAGTCCGATAGTCCGTGCTGTTCACCACGTGGCCCTTCGCCGGATTCCTGGCCGCGGTCCTGCTTCTCTTTTATCTGCTGCCCCGCCCGCACCGCCGCTATCTGCTGCTGGCTGCGAGCCTCCTGTTTTACATGGCGTGGAAAGCCCGCTTCGTGTTCCTCATCCTCGCCCTGATCGCGATCGACTACACGGCCGCGCGCGTCATTCACGCGCAATCCGGCCGCCGCAGAAAAGCGGCGCTGCTGGTGAGCCTGGCGGCGAACTTCGGATTGCTGGGCTGGTTTAAATACGCAAACCTTTTCCGCGCGACCTGGTTGCAACTCTTGCATCCGGGCGTGACGATCTCTCCGCTTCACATCATTCTGCCGCTCGGCATCAGCTTTCACACCTTCCAGAGCGTCTCTTACGTCATCGATGTTTACCGCGGCGAACAGCAAGTGGTCACGAGTTTCCTGGACTACGCGCTCTTCGTATCTTTCTTCCCGCAACTGGTGGCCGGACCCATCGTACGTGCGCGCGAGTTCTTTGTGGACCTGTGGAACTGGCGCCCGCCTACCGGCACGGAGTGGCTGCGCGGCATCGACATGATCCTGACGGGGCTGGCCAAGAAACTGGTCTTCGCCGACCAGTTCGCCTTCATCGCCGACCGCTACTTCGGCCATCCCGCGGCCCTGCCCGGATGGGTGCCGGCCTGGTCGGCGGCCATCGCCTTCGCACTCCAGATCTTTTTTGATTTTTCCGGCTATACCGACATCGCCATCGGGGTCGCGCTTCTGTTCGGCTTCCACTTCCCGCCGAACTTCCGCCGGCCGTATTTTTCGGCCAGCATCACCGAGTTCTGGCGGCGCTGGCACATGACGCTATCGCGCTGGCTGCGCGACTACCTCTATATCCCGCTGGGCGGGAACCGCCGCGGACACTTGCGAACCTATGGCAACCTGATGGTCACGATGCTGCTCGGCGGCCTGTGGCACGGCGCCAGTTGGACCTTCGTTGCCTGGGGCGGCTACCACGGCGCGCTGCTGGCTCTGGAACGGCTGGTCCGGGGACGCCGCGAACCCGCCGGCCTGGTTCGCATCCCGCTGGCCATCCTGACGTTCCTGCTGGTCACCCTCGGCTGGGTCCTGTTTCGCGCCGGAACGATGGAGCGCGCTGCGTTCATCTTCGGCCAGATGTTCTCGCACTCTTCGGGCGAAATGATATGGACCGGCTGGCAAATGCGTCTTGGCTTTCTGGCTCTGCTGCTCGGCCTCGCGGAGGAATACGGGAATGCGCTCACCCGCCTGGGCGAAGCGCCTGCGTGGGTTCGCGCCGCCGCGGCGGTTCTGGTGCTTCTCGCCATCGAGTTGTTCACCGCGTCGGAGTCGGCCATTCCCTTCGTGTATTTTCAATTCTGAATTGGCCGGGTGGCCGATAATATCTCTGTGCAGTGGTGTCGAACTCCCCTGGGCCCCTGGCTTGCCGCTTGCTTCGCTCTCACTGCTTACGCGCGTTCGCCCGGACCCCAAACACTCACTCCCGTGGCGCAGGGGCCGATCCACGTGGAAGGCAATCGCCTGGTGGATAGCGCCGGCCATACCTTCCTCATTCGCGGCACCGCGCTGACGGAGTTTCGAACGCTTCCGCAGCGCGCGCGGAAACTCCGCTGGGATTCAGCCCCTATTCCTCGACTGTATTCGGCACCATCCGGCAGCGCTGGAATATGAACGCCGTCCGCATCCCACTGAGCCTCGCGGATTATGCCGCCGATCCGGAATACCTGCAGGCCGTCGGAGACGCGATCCGGCGCGCGAATGCCCTGGAATTGGCGGTGATCCTGCTCCGCCCCGACCGCCGATCCCGCGTTTTGGCGTGAGTGTTCCGCCTTCCTGCGCGACTATCCCGAATTGATTTTTCAACTGGACGCAGGCGGCGCAGGCTGGTACGCAGGAACTCATCCATGCGATCCGCAGCGCCGGCGCGAAACAGCCTGTCCTGGTCGACTGGCAGGGCGAGCGGTTGGTCGGACGATCGTAACACGATCTACCTGGTATCTCCGCGCTACGCGACTACGCGCACCGTCCAGGACCGAGACCGCCTGCTCGCGGCTCTGGTGCAACGAGTGCCGGTCCTCGCGGGCGGCCTCGACCCGGAATTGGACGCAACTTCCGACGAGTGCGCTCTCGCTCCCCGCCGATCCCAGCGACGCCGAAGCCCTGGTGGAAGCGAACCTGGACTATTTCGACGCGCACGGCATCTCCTGGGTGGCGTCCGAATTCAGTCCCGGCAAACTGATCGGCGACTACCAGCGTCTGCTTCCCACATCGCTCGAAAACGGATGGACCTGCGGGCAGCCGGATCATGTCGGATTCGGTATCGGGCAGGTGGTGCAGTTCCATCTGTGGGGCGCCGGCATGCGAGGACTCTTCGCGGTGAACGCCGCGGGCAATTTCACGCTCGCGCGCGGCAGTATCGCCATCGTCTATGGCGCCATCTTTGCCGAACAGGACATGCATACCCGAGCCAACCCGCCCCCCACGGAGTTGGGCAAGGTCTCCGTACGGATCACAGACGTTACCGGAGTGCCGCGGAAGGCGGAACTGCTGTACGTTTCATCCGGCTGGGGCCAGGCCAATTTCGTCGTCCCTCCCCGATGCGTGCCCGGTCCCGCGGTCGTCACCGTACAACACAGCGACGGGACCACCGAATCGGCTCGCGTCACGATCGCGGATGTGGCCCCGGGATTCTGGACCGCCCCTGCCGACGGGCGCGGGCCGGTCATCGCCGTGGTGCGCCGTGCCGTGCCCGGCAAACCGCCGCGGGACGTGCAGCTCTATGAATGCCATTCGGGGAAATGCTCTTCCGTCGCCGTTCCTTTTGCGGAAACAGTTCCTCTGTAGTCCGGCTGTTCGGTACCGGTTTCCGCTACGCCGCGGACCTATCGGATATTCAGGTGACCGTTGCCGGCATTCGCGTCCCCGTGCTGGCTTTCGGACCCGCCGGCGATGCCGGAGTGGACCAGATGACCGTGCGGATTCCATCGCGCCTGCGCGGCAGGGGAGAGGTGGATCTGATCTGCTCCATTCGCGGACGGCTTTCCAACGTGGTCCGCATCAATCTCGGACTCGCCGCCAGTGCGCGATACCGTTGGGATCTGCCGCCGGGCTTTCCGGTGCCGCGCGTCCCCGCGGACAATCCCATGTCGCTCGTCAAGGTGCAACTGGGCCGCTACCTGTTCTACGACAAACGCATTTCGATCAACCAGACCATCTCCTGCGCCACTTGTCATCGTCAGGAGTTGGCGTTTACCGACGGTAAGCCCAGACCGCAGGGCGTCACCGGCCAAACGCTGCCGCGGAGTTCCATGAGCCTGGTGAATGCGGCCTACAGCGCCGTCCTCACCTGGAGCCGGCCGCATCTGCATTCGCTGGAACAGCAGGCACTGGTCCCTTTATTTGCGGAGGAGCCGGTGGAACTCGGGTTGGGCGGCAGAGCGCAGGAGTTCCTCCGTGTGTTGCGCGCGGACGGCGCCTTCCGGACCCTGTTTCGCCAGGCATTCCCAGGGGAGCCGGACCCTTTCACCATGGCCAACGTCTGCAAGGCCATTGCGTGCTTCGAGCGCAGCATCCTTTCCGCCCGCTCGCCGTATGACCGTTACCACTACGGCGGAGACCAGAACGCCATTTCCGATGCGGCGAAGCGCGGCGAGGTCCTGTTCTTCACCGACACCCTGGCGGCCTGCTATCGCTGCCATGGCGGGTTCAACTTCAGCGATGCGGTGGACTACGCCGGGCGCGCCGCCACGCCCGTACCGTTCCACAATAACGGGCTGTACAACCTGCCCGGCCTTCTTCCCCATCCACCTGCCGAGCCTGGGAATGACGAGTTCACGCACCGGCCGGACGACGTCGGCAAGTTCAAAGCGCCGACTTTACGCAATATCGCGCTGACCGGACCCTACATGCACGACGGGAGCATTCCGACCCTGGAGGCTGTAATTGAGCACTACGTGTCCGGAGGCCGAAAAAATCCGAACCAGGACAAGCACGTGAGACTTTTGCCGCTGACCGCTCAGAATCGCCGCGATTTGCTGGCATTCCTGGAATCGCTCACCGACCGGGAACTCACCCGCGATCCGCGCTTCGCCGCTCCAAAAAAGGGGTCAGACGCATTTTAAAAATGCGTCTGACCCCT
>CAVVLD010000116.1:0-56364 GCA_963748795.1 uncultured Solibacteraceae bacterium | reverse complement strand
GATCATTGCCTTCGCCGGACCGTTCATGAATGTGGTGCTGGCGGTCGGCCTGCTGACCGGCCTCTACATGGTGAAGTACGAACGGGTTTCCGATGCGGATCTGGACCCGGTGATCGGTCACGTGATGGCCGATTCCCCAGCCGCCAAGGCGGGCATCCGCGACGGCGACCGCATTGTCAAACTGGATGGAAAAGACAAGCCGACCTGGAAGGACGTGGGACTGGAAGAGATCTCCAGCGCTTATCGCCCCATGCACGTCACCATTGAGCGCGCCGGCAAGCGCTTCGACACCGTGGTGACGCCGACCCTGAGCGAAGCCCTGGGAGTAGGGTACGCCGGATGGGAAGAGCGCGGCGAGATGGAACTGGATGAGGTGGACCCGGTGTCCCCGGCGTACAAGGCCGGGCTGCGGAAAGGCGATGTCGTCCTGACGCTGAATGGCCAGCCGATGCACTCCAACTACCGGTTCTACGAACTCACCAAGAACAGCGGTGGCAAGCCCCTGGATATCGTGTATGTCCGCAACGGCGAGAAGCATGAGGTGGTGGTACAACCGGAGTACAGCCGGAGCGATGGTCCAGCCCGCTGGATGATCGGCGTGCGTCCGCGCCCCAAGCTCACCATCATCACCACGCGGCTGGCTTTCCCGGAAGCGCTGACCGAATCGGTACGGGAAAACGAGGAAGGCGCTACGCTCATCGTCAAGGTGCTGCAGGGCATGATCGAGCGGCGCATGTCCACGAAGAATCTGACCGGGCCGGTGGGCCTGGCGCAACTCTCGGGGCAGGCGGCCCAAGAGGGACCCTCGGCGTATTTCTCGCTGATGTCCATGGTCAGCCTCAACCTGGCCATTTTCAATCTTTTGCCGATCCCGATCCTGGACGGCGGCACCATCCTGATGCTACTGGTGGAGATGACCATGCGGCGCGACCTGAGTTTGAATGTGAAGGAACTGGTATTTAAGGTCGGGTTCGTTTTTATCATGGTGATCATGGCGTTTGTCATCTTCCAGGACATTTCCAAGATCGTTCTTCCTCCGGGATAAGTGAAACACATTGAATCCTGCTCCGGTGGCGAATCATCTGGTAAGCTGATTCCTCGTCATGCACTGTACCTGCGTCCGCCATACCGACCTGCCGCACACGACGCGCTGTTCGCGGACATGCTGTACCATCCCGACCGCACCGCGCACTTTTATCGCCACCCGTTTCGCGATCTGGACGCTTTTCGCGCGGCCGCGGCGGAAATCCGATTTGCCGACGAGCGAGCGCGCCGCGCTGGTGGCGGCGCTGCGCGGTGCAGAATCCCGACGGCCCGTCCCTGGAACGTCTGGCGCAGCCGGGAACGGTGGCGGTAGTGACCGGGCCAGCAGGTGGGCCTGTTTTCCGGGCCGGCCTATACCATTTACAAGGCGCTGCACGCCGCCCGGCTGGCGGCAATGGCTCACCGCCAACGGCATTCCGGCCGTACCGGTGTTCTGGCTGGCCACCGAAGACCACGATTTCGCGGAAGTCAACCACGTCTGGGTGTTCGACGCGACCATCATCCGCGTCAAGCTCGAAATGCGCCGCTCGGCCAGCGCCCAGCCGGTGGGCGACGTGACGTCTGGCCGCCCCTCCGGTGAGCGAATTGCGCGCCGCGCTGCACGGGCTGCCGTTCGGCGAAGAAGTCGCCGACCTGGTGGAAGAGTGCCTACCGCGGCGGCAGCACCATGGGTAACGCGTTCGGCGAACTGATGCGCGCGCTTGCTGGCAAGCTCGACATCCTGCAGGTCGACCCGCATGCTGCCGGAATTCCGGAGGCTCGCCGCTCCGGCCCTGCGCGCCGCGCGTGGAGGCGCGCGCCGGAATCTCACCGCGGCGTGCTGGAGCGCAATCGGGAACTGGCCGGCGCCGGGTATCACGCGCAGGTGCACATGGAGGAGCAGACCTCCCTGGTCTTCCTGCTGGAGAACGGCAAACGCCTGGCGCTTGCGCCGGCACGGCGAGGAATACGTCCTGAACGGGCGGCGCTTCACCGCCGGAACTGATGGACCGGGCGGCCTCGCTTTCGCCCAACGCACTGCTGCGGCCGGTGGTGCAGGATTCCATGCTGCCGACCGTGGCGTATCATCGGCGGTCCGGCGGAAGTCGCCTACCTGGCGCAGTCCGAAGTCCATCTACCGGCACCCTGTGGGCCGCATGCCGGTGGTGGTGCCGCGCAGCGGCTTCACCATTCTCGATGCGCACAGTGCAGAAGCTGATGGAACGCTACGGGCTGTCGCTGCCGGACTTCTTCCACGGTGAGGACGCTTTGCGGGATCGCATCGCCGCGAAACTGGTGCCGCCTGCGCTCATACCGGCCGCATGCGGCGAAACCGCCGCGACCGTCGACCAGCCGTCGAACGGCTGCAGCGGCGAGCTGCTGGCGTTCGACCCCACGCTGGCGAGGGCCCTCGAGCGCAGCGCGCAAAAAGATGCGGCTACCAGCTTTCCAAGATCGAAAGGAAAGTGGGGCGCGAAGCCATGCGCCGCGACGATGCGCGCGCAGGCAGCGATGCCGCGTCGCTCTACGGCCTGATCTTCCCCGAGCGGCACCTACAGGAGCGGCTCTACTCGATTCCTGCCGTTTCTGGCCGAAGCACGGACTCGACCTGGTCGACCACATCTACGACGCGATCGAACTGGACTGTCCGGACCATCGTGTGATGATAGTGTGAGAGGGAAGCCGCTTGCTTTTCGTCTGTAACGGCCGGCTGCCACGCTGAAGCCATGCCCAACCACAAGGAACAGGCGCGCATCGAAGAATCCCGCGTGCGCCGAGTCCACTGGAATCGCTGGGGCCCCTACCTGAGCGAGCGCGCCTGGGGCACGGTTCGCGAAGACTACAGCGCCGACGGCGATCGCCTGGGACTATTTCCCGCACGACCATGCGCGCGTCGCGCGCCTACCGCTGGAGCGAGGACGGCCTCGCGGGCATCTGCGACCGCCACCAGCGCATCTGCTTCGCGCTGGCGCTGTGGAATGGCCGCGACCCCATTCTGAAAGAGCGCCTGTTCGGCCTCGACGGCAACGAAGGCAATCACGGCGAGGACGTGAAGGAGCAGTACTTCTACCTCGACAACACGCCCACCCACTCCTACATGAAGTGCCTGTACAAGTATCCGCAGGCGGAGTTTCCCTACGCGCAGCTGCTGCGACGAGAATCGCCGCGCGCACGCGCCACGATCCCGAATTCGAACTGCTCGACACGGGCGTCTTCGACGAGGACCGCTACTTCGACGTCTTCGTGGAGTACGCCAAGGCCGCGCCGCGAAGATATTCTGATCCGCATCACCGCCGTGCAACCGCGGGCCGGAGGCGGCGCCGCTCCATCTGCTGCCCACCATCTGGTTTCGCAATACCTGGTCGCTGGAGGCGAGTGGCACCGCCCGTGCCGGCCTGCGACGCCGCCGGCAGCCGCGGATCGAGCTGGACGAGCCGTACTACGGCCGGCGGTGGCTCTACGCTGCGACGGCGCGCCGGAACTGCTGTTCACCGAAAACGAGACCAACCGCCGCGCCTGTGGGAATGCGGCGAACCGCACGCCGTATCGTCAAGGACGGCATCGCGCGAATTCGTGGTGCACGGCGACTCGCGCGGCCGTCAATCCGCGAGCGCGCGGCACCAAGGCGCGCGGCACACTACCGCTTCACGATTGACGCCGGGCCAGGCCGTGACGCGTCGAACTGCGGCTCACCGATCGCCATGCCGGCGAGCCCTTCGGCGCGGCGTTCGACGAGATCTTTCGCCGAGCGCATCGACGACGCCAACGATTTCTACGCGACCGTGACTCCGCGCGAGCTGACCGAGGACGGGCGCGACCGTCATGCGGCAGGCGTTCGCGGGCCTGCTCTGGTCGAAGCAGTATCTACCACTACGTGGTGCGCGACTGGCTGAGGGCGATCCGCGTCAGCCGCCGCCGCCGCCGGAACGCCGGCTGGGGCGCAACCATGAATGGACGCACCTCTACAACGCCGACGTCATCTCCATGCCCGACAAGTGGGAGTATCCGTGGTACGCGGCGTGGGACCTGGCCTTTCACTCGCTGCCGCTGGCGCTGGTGGATTCGCGAATTCGCCAAGGACCAGCTCGCTGCTGATGATGCGCGAATGGTACATGCACCCCAACGGGCAATTGCCGGCCTACGAATGGGAGTTCGGCGACGTGAATCCGCCGGTGCACGCCTGGGCGGCGTGGCGCGTGTACAAGATCGAGCACAAGCGGCGCGGCAAGCCGCGACCGCGAGTTCCTGGAGCGCATCTTCCACAAGCTGCTGCTGAATTTCACCTGGTGGGTGAACCGCAAGGACACGCGAGGGCCGCAACGTCTTCCAGGGCGGCTTCCTGGGGCTGGACAACATCGGAGTCTTCGACCGCAGCGAGCCGCTGCCCGGCGGCGGCTTCATCGAGCAGGCCGACGGCACCGGCTGGATGGGCATGTACTGCCTGAACCTGCTGGCCATCGCGCTGGAACTGGCGCGCGAAGACTCCGCCTATGAGGACGTGGCCAGCAAGTTCTGGGAGCACTTCCTCTATATCGCCAACGCCATCAACCATCTCGGCGAAGACGGCGCAGGCATGTGGGACGAGGAGGACGGCTTCTTCTACGACGTGCTGCACATGCCGGACGGCAGCCACGATGCCGCTCAAGGTGCGGTCCATGGTGGGGCTGATTCCGCTGTTCGCGGTGGAGACGCTGGAGCCGCGGCTGATCGATCAGCTTCCCGGGTTTCAAACGCCGCATGAATGGTTCATCGCACAACCGGCCCGACCTGACGCACAACGTGGCGTCGATGGTGGTTCCGGGGAACGGCGAGCGCCGGCTGCTGTCGATCGTCAATCGCCGACCAGCTGCGGCGCATTCTGAAGCGGATGCTGGACGAGAGACGAGTTTCTTTCGCCCTTCGGCATTCGCAGCGTCTCGCGAGACCACAAAGATCATCCCTACGTGTTCGAGGGCGACGGGCAGGAGCACAGCGTGGACTACGAGCCGGGTGAATCCAGCAGCGGGCTGTTCGGCGGCAACTCCAACTGGCGCGGTCCGGTCTGGTTCCCGCTGAACTATCTGCTGATCGAATCGCTGCAGAAATTTCATCACTATCTCGGCGACGATTTCAAGTCGAGTGTCCCACGGGCGTCGGGCAAGCTGATGACCCTGTGGGAAGTGGCGGCCGAGATTTCGCGCCGCCTGTCGCGGACTGTTTCTGCGGGATGAAGACGGACGGCGTCCCGTGAACGGCGCGAGCGAACTGCTTCCACGCGACCCGCACTGGCGCGACCTGGTCCTGTTCTACGAATACTTCCACGGCGAAACGGGCGAAGGCCTGGGCGCGAGTCATCAGACGGGATGGACCGGCCTGGTGGCCAAACTGCTGCAGCAGAGCGGCGGTTGAAGCGGCCGCCGAATCCCGAGATCAAAAACAACGCTTGCTGACGCGCGCGGCTCCGTTCAGAGCTGCGTTATTCGCAGCGCAGGGCCACAATGGGGTCGATGCGGGCGGCCCGGCGCGCCGGTATGTAGCTGGCGAGCAGCGCCACCAATGCCAGCAGCAAAGATACGCCTCCCAGCACCACCGGATCGAGCGGCCGCACCTGGTAGAGCATTCCGGTGAGCAGCCGCGTGAGTCCGGCCGAACCTGCCGCGCCCGCGAGCAGACCCACGAGCACCCAGACCATGCTGCTGTTCACCATCAGGCGAAGTACATCCAGGGTTCCGGCGCCGAGCGCCATGCGAATCCCGATTTCATGGGTTCGCTGCGCCACCGAATGTCCCACCACGCCCACGATGCCGACGGCTGCCAGCACCAGGGCCAGCACCGAGAAGACGCTGAGCAGAAGCATGGGCAGACGCCGCGAGCCGGTGGAGTTACGGACCACGTCTTCCATGGTTTCGATGCCGGACACGGGCCAGTCCGGCAGAACACCGGCGATGGCTTTCCGAACCGGTTCGGCGTAACTGCCCGGAGTGCCGATCGAACGGGCCACGATGGTCATCACCGGCCAACCGGCTTGCGGGTAGGGCCGGAAGAACTGCCGGCGCACGGGCGCGTCGAGGCCCAGGTAGTGCACATCGCCGACCACGCCCACCACCGTGAGGCGCGGGCCGTTCGATCCACCCAGACGGATGGCCCGGCCGACCGGATCTTCGTTGGGCCAAAAGTCATGCGCCATCTTTTCGTTGATGACGATGACCGCGGGCGCGCTCAACGTGTCCTGAACGGTGAACTCGCGCCCTTTCAAAACCGGGATGCCCATGGTCCGGAAGTAGTTCGGGCAGGCCACGGTGTAGCTGGCGCCCGGCACGTGACCGGGATCGGCCGGCGGGCGGCCTTCAATCTGGAAGGCGCGGCCCGCGTTTCCGTGAAACGGCAGATGCGCAACGGCGCCCACGGACACAATACCGGGGACCGCGCCGACGTGTTCCTCGATGTCCTGACAGAAACGCGGCAACCCTGGAGGACCCACGTAGATCTCTTCCTGGGGCACCGACATCCCCATAGTCAGCACGTTCCTGGGGTTCAGGCCAGGGTCCACGCCGAGGAGTCGCGTCATGCTCTTGATCATCAGGCCGGCGCCCGAGAGCACCACCAGCGCCAGGGCCACCTCGGAGGCCACCAGCACCTGGCGCAGTCGGTTGTGGCCGCCCGTACCGGCGGTTCGTCCGCCTTCCTTGAGGGGCTCGTTCACGTTGGTGCGGAAAGCCGCCACGGCAGGCGCCACGCCGAACAGCAGGCCGGTGAGCCCGGAGACGAGCAGGGCAAACAGAAACACGCGGCCGTCCATGGCGATGGAATCGACCTGGCGCAGAGGCAGATCGAGGGTTCCCAGCTTGAGTACATAAAACAGCAGCCTGGTACTCACGGCGGCAACCAGCAACCCGGCCGCACCGCCCGCCAGCGCCAGCAGGCCGTTCTCGGTAAGCAACTGGCGCGCGATGCGGGATGCCGGCGCGCCCAGCGCGAGGCGGATGGCAAACTCCTTCTGCCGTCCGGCGCCGCGCGCCAGCAGCAGGTTCGCCACGTTGACGCACGCAATCAACAGAACAAATGCGACGGCGGCGAGCAGGGTCAGCATGGTGGTGCGAATGCCGGACATGCCGAAGCCGGCCAGCGGAGCCACGGTGGCGCCCATGTCCGCATCTTCCCTGGGGTATTGGGCGGCGACGTTCTTGCCTACCGCCTCCATCTCGGCTTTCGCCTGGCCGACGCTGACGCCGGGCTTCAAACGCGCGATGGCGATAAAGCTGTTGTCACCGCGGCCGAAATCGGTCTTGGTGTACCCCACGGGAACCCAAAGCCGGCGCGGCCCGCTCCAGAATTGCCATTCGAATTCGCGCGGCATCACGCCGATCACCGTGAAATCGGCGCTATCCACGCGGATGGTCCGGCCCACCAGGGAAGGATCGCCGTCATAGCGCGACTTCCACAGTCCGTAGCTGAGGACCACTTCGCGATCCCTTCCCAGGGTCTCTTCCTCGGGGAGGAACGTGCGGCCCAACAGAGGCTTAATCCCCAGTACGGAAAAGAAACCTGCCGAGACGCGCAGTCCGGAAACCTGTTCCGCCTCCTGGGAACCGCCCGCGGGCGCCAGGTTGTATCCCCTGCCGGCGGAATCGAAGATGGCCATGGACTCGAAGGAACGGCTCTGCCGCTGGAAGTCCCAGAAGTTCGGCGCGGAGACGATGTTCCAATTGTCGGGACCCTTGCCGAAGGTTTCCCAAACCAGCACAAGGCGGTCAGCCGCCGGATACGGAATCGGTTTCAGCAGCGTATTGTTGATGACGCTAAAGATGGTGGTATTGGCGCCGATTCCCAGCGCCAGCGTCAACAGCGCCACCAGCACAAAGCCCCGGTTCCGCCTCAGGTTGCGCAGACCATACCGGACATCCTGTATGAGATTTCGCATTCTTCACCTCACGCCTTCAGAGATTACTACTGGCGGCGCGCAGGAAGGTTAGCGGTTTGGGGCAGATTATTTTGGGCCTGACTGGAGCAATGGGCCAAAGACATCCCCGGTTCTATTCTTTCAGGCGGTAGATTGTACTTCTGGGCTTTTCGAAAACACGAAGGAGTATCGGCTCGAAGGCCTCCAATGGAAAGCACTCTGCCTTGGCATCGAAAGCGGGCCCATCGTACTTCTCGCAAAACTCCGCCGTCCGCAGGAAATGCGGATGTCCGCGAAACTTCTCCCGCATATGACGATCCATGCCGATGTGGTGAAAGAAATAGTAGCCCTGAAAGATTCCGTGCTTCTCCACCATCCAGTGATTCTCGTCCGACACGAACGGCTTGAGGATCGCGGCCGCGATATCCGGATGATTGAACGTGCCCAGCGTGTCGCCAATATCGTGGAGCAACGCACACGCGACGTATTCGTCGTCGCGGCCATCCTTCATGGCGAGGGTCGCGGTGAGCAGCGAGTGATGCAGGCGGTCCACCGGGAAGCCGCCAAAGTCGCCGTCGAGGAGTTTCAAATGGGCTACGATGCGCTTGGGAAGTTGCGAGGCATACTGCATGAATTCGGAGGCGATGGACGCCCAGTCCTCTGCAGTGGACTGTTCCATGGTGGGAAATGTTGCAATCCGATGCTGCGGCACGACTGCCAGTTTACACGATAACGAATCGGGAATTTGGCCCCGGGGAGCCCTTCCGCCTGCCCGGCCAGCAGCTATCATAGAGCTTAGACTCCTCGCTTCGAGCCTCTAAAAGCATGTGGATTGTCCAACTCGCTCTGCGCCGTCCGTACACGTTTGTGATCATGGCCCTGCTCATCGTCATTTTGGGCGTGATGGCGGCGGTGCGCATGCCCACCGATATTTTCCCGGAGATCAATATCCCGGTAGTCAGCGTCATCTGGAGCTACAGCGGCGTCTCGCCGGAGGAAATGGCCGAGATCATCACGGTGCGCTCCGAGCGCGGCTTTTACGATTTCCGTCAACGATATCGAACACCTGGAATCGGAGTCGCTCCAGGGCCTGGGAATCATTAAGATCTTCTTTCACCCGCAGGCGAAAGTGGAGGCGGCGGTGGCGCAACTTTCCGCGATGGCGGGATCGGTGCTGCACTCCCTGCCCACCGGGATCACCCCGCCGCTCATCCTGCGCTACAACGCGTCCAGCGTGCCGATTCTGCAGTTGAGCATCTCCAGCGACACCCTCACCGAACAGCAGCTCTACGATTACGGCTACAACTTCATTCGCACCCAGATGGCGACCGTGCAGGGCGCCAGCCTTTCCGCTGCCTTACGGCGGCCGCCCGCGCCAGATTTCGGTGGACCTCGAACCCGCGCGCGCTCTACGCCCAGGGCCTCTCCGCCGACGATGTGAGCCGCGCCATCAACTCTCAGTCGCTGGTTCTGCCTTCGGGTATCGGTCAAGATCGGCGCGCAGGAATACGCGGTGAAGCTGAACAGCGCCCCGCAACTGGTGGCGGCATTCAATCGTCTGCCTATCCGGCAAACCAACGGGACCACGGTGTACGTCAGCGACGTGGCCAACGTCCGCGACGGCTACGCCGTGCAGACCAATATCGTGCGTCACAACGGTGCGCGCGCGGCGCTGCTCACCGTACTCAAGAACGGCGGATCTTCCACGCTGGACATCGTCGCGCGCATCAAGGAGATTCTGCCGCGCATCCGTTCCACGCTGCCGGCCGCGCTGAATCTGAAGCTGATGTTCGACCAGTCCATTTTCGTGCGCGCCGCCATCCAGGGAGTGCTGCGCGAAGCCACCATCGCGGCGCTGCTCACCGGCCTGATGATCCTGCTGTTTCTGGGAAGCTGGCGCAGCACTATCGTGGTCTGCGTTTCCATTCCGCTCTCGATCCTGACGTCGCTTGCGGTGCTCAATCTGATGGGCGAAACCATCAACGTGATGACGCTGGGCGGCCTGGCGCTGGCGGTCGGCATTCTGGTGGACGACGCCACGGTCGAAATCGAAAACATCCACCGCAACCTGGGACAGGGCAAAGCGCATTCTGCAAGCCATTCTGGATGGCGCCATGCAGATCGCCATGCCCGCCTTCGTTTCCACGCTGTGCATCTGCATCGTGTTCGTGCCGGTGATTTTCCTGACCGGCGCGGCGCGTTATCTGTTCACGCCGCTGGCGCTGGCGGTGGTGCTGGCGATGATGGCGTCGTACCTGCTTTCGCGCACGCTGGTGCCGACCATGGTGCGATACCTGCTGCGCGGCCGAGGTGGAGCGCTATGCGAGCGGCGAAGAGGGCGCCATCGACGACACCTGGCACGGCTTGTTCGGCGGTATCCACCACGGCTTCCAGAAGCGGTTCGAGAACATGCGGCGACGGCTATCGCGGCCTGCTCGAATCGGCGCTGGGGCATCGGAAACTGGTAGCCGCCGGCTTTCGTGCTGATCTGCGCCGTCTGTCTGGCGCTGGCTCCCTTCATCGGGCAGGACTTTTTCCCGCAGGTGGATGCCGGCCAGATTCGCCTGCACGTGCGCGCTCCGGCCGGCACGCGCATCGAAGAGACCGGAGCGCTACTTCGCGCAGGTGGAGAATCGCATCCGCAGCCTGATTCCCGCAGAGCGAACTCACCGATATGCTGGACAACATCGGGCTGCCTTACTCCGGCTTCAATATCGCCATGAGCGACAGCGCCACCATCGGGGAGTTCGACGGCGAAATTCTGGTTTCGCTGCGCCCCGGCGAGCACGCCTCCACCTGGGAGTACATCCGCCGCATCCGCAAGACGCCTGAACCGCGAGTTTCCCTCAGCTGACCTTCTTCTTCCAGCCGGCGGACATCGTCGGGCCAGATTCTGAATTTCGGCCTGCCCGCGCCGATCGATGTGCAGGTGATCGGGCCGCTGGCCAACGCCAAGGCCAACTACGCGCTGGCGCGGCAGATGGAGCGGCGCATGGCGCGGATCCCCGGCGCCGTGGACGTGCATATGCACCAGGTGGTGGACGTGCCGGAACTGCTCTTCAACGTGGACCGCACGCGCGCCCAGCAGATGGGACTCTACGCAGCAGGACGTGGCCAACAGCCTGCTCATTTCGCTTTCTTCCAGCACGCAGATCGCGCCCAACTACTGGATCGATCCGCGCAACAGCGTGGATTATCCGGTCGCGGTGCATGACCCCGCAGTCCAAGGTGAATTCCACTGCCGAAGCTGCTCCGTACGCCCATCCACGCCGGCTCGCGCATGTCGCCGCAGTTGCTCACCAACGTGGGGCAACTCGCAGCGCGACACCACCGCCAGCGTGGTCAACCACTACGACGTGCAGCCGCTCTACGACGTCTATGCCAACGTGCAGGACCGCGACCTGGGCGGCGGTCGCCAGCGATGTGGATGCGGTGATTCGCGAGTATCACGCCCAAGCTGCCCAAGGGCAGCTTCATCGAAATGCGCGGGCAGGTGGCCACCATGCGCAGCTCGTTTCATCGGCTTGGGCGTCGGGCTGATTTTCGCCGTGGTGCTGGTGTACTTCGTGATGGTGGTGAATTTTCAATCGTGGCTCGATCCGTTCATCATCCTGATGGCGCTGCCGGGCGCGCTTGCCGGCATCCTGCTGATGCTGTTCGTCACGCAGACCACTCTGAACGTGCCGTCGCTGATGGGCGCCATCATGAGCATCGGCGTAGCCACGGCCAACAGCATTCTGCTGGTGAACTTCGCCAACGATTTGCGCGAGACAGGAGCGGATGCCATGACCGCGGCGCTGGAGGCCGGCTTCACGCGCCTGCGTCCGGTGCTGATGACGGCGCTGGCGATGATCGTCGGCATGCTGCCCATGGCGCTGGGCTATGGGCGAGGGCGGCGAGCAGAACGCGCCGCTCGGCCGGGCGGTGATCGGCGGCCTGATCCTGGCGACTGTTGCTACGCTATTCTTTGTGCCCGTGGTTTATAGCGTTCTTCGCAGAAATCCGCCGCGCTACGGCAGGAATGCCGAGGCAGAGGTATGAAGCAGCGTTCCCAGGCTGGGAGCCGGCCCATTCTGCTCTTCTTCGGGGTGGTGGCGGTGGCGATCGCCATCGCCATTGTTGGAGGACTGCTGCCCCGGCTATCGCGCCAGAAGGGGCTGCTGGCGGCTTCGGAGGAAGTCTCCGCGCGCCGGCCGGTGGTGATCGCGTCGCCGGTGCATCTGGCCGCCGCGAAAGACACTATCGATCTTCCCGGCGACCTGCAGTCGATGATCGAATCGCCCATCTTCGCGCGCGCCGACGGCTTTATTCGCACCCGCCTGGTCGATATCGGAGACCACGTGAAGACGGGACAACTGATGGCGGAGATCGAAACCCCGGAACTGGACCAGCAGATCGGCATGGCACGCGCGGTGCTGGCGCAATCCCAATCCGCGTTGAAGGAAATGGAAGCGGATATCACGCTTTCGCAGGCGAATATGAACCTGGCCAAGGTCACGCTGGACCGCTGGCAGCGCTTGGCCGACAGGGGTGTGGTCTCGCGCCAGGATCGCGACGAAAAGCAGGCCGATTTTGCCGTGAAGCAGGCTCAGACGGAGAAGGCGCAGGCGACTCTGACCACGGCGCACGACACTATTCGCGGCAACGAATCCAACCTGGCGCGCCTGGAGCAGTTGAAGGCGTTTTCGCGCGTGACCGCGCCGTTCGATGGGCTGGTCACCGCGCGCAATGTCGATGTCGGTACGCTCATCAACGCGGGTAACGGCGGGGCCAGTAAGGAAATGTTCCGCGTGGCGCGCATTCAGCCGCTGCGTATTTTCGTCAATGTGCCGCAGACTTTCGTGGAAGAGATGCACAACGGCCAGACCGCCGAACTGCGCGTGCAGGAGCGGCCGGGACTGGTCTTCCCGGCGAAGGTGACCAATATTTCCAGCTCCCTGGATACCAACAATCGCTCCATGCTGGTGATTCTGGAAACGCCCAATCCCGGCGCCACGCTGTTTCCGGGTATGTATGCGCAGGTCCGCTTCGCCGGCTCGCGCCCCCGGCCTACGCTGCGGGTGCCGGGCGACACGGTGATGATGGATAAGAATGGGGCGCGGGTCGCGGTGGTGGGTCCGGACCACGTGGTGCACTTCCGGAGTATCACCATCGGGCAGGATCTGGGATCGGAGATCGAGGTGATCTCAGGGGTGGCGGCGGGCGAGATGGTAGTCTCCAACCCCAGCGACGCGGTGCAGGAAAACGCCGTGGTAGACGTTCGCAGCAGGTAGCGCTAATTCTTCAGGATGGTTCCGTGCGTAATGTCCTGGATCTGGCTCACTTTCCCATCGACCAGTTGCACCTCGAGGGTGGCCTCGCGGTTCAGATAGGAAAGCGTTTTGGTGTTGAGGCCGGTGGTGATTTCCAGGGCACCCGGTCCGAAGCGCCGAAGCAGTTCGTCGTAAGCCGTTCCGGGCGCGATCAACTTGGGGTCTTCGTAATGGACCGGTACGACGATCGCTACGGGCGCGGTGAGGATGGCGGTGCGGACGGTCGTGGCCGGGAGCGGACTTCCGGGTGGCCGGCGCGGTCCGGGTCTCCGCCGGGGTTTCGGCCACACCGAGGGTCTTGTTCAGTGATTTTTCCAGGTTGTTCAGGGTTCCGCCAATGCCCTTCATAGGGGCAGCCGAGGTGGCCGCGCGGCCTGCTCCGAGGGCGTTCTCCACCATGGCCTGAGCCGAAGCCGCGTAGGGGCAGAGTGCCAGCAGCGGAAGGAACATCCAAAACAGGGGAAAGCGTCTCATGGAGCCCATCTTCCGGCTGCGAGGGGCTTGAAACAAGCCTATCGAAGGTTAGCTCCAAAAAGGGGACAGACGCATTTTTTCACACTGAAAAATAAGGGGTTACGCCTTTCAAAAATGCGTCTGTCCCCTTTTTTGTTCCCTTTTTTGTTCCTTTTTTGTTGACATGGCTATGTAGAGATGATACATATGTAGCAGATGGCGGAATTGAGTTACATTGCGGCCACGGTGCTGCACGCGATTGCGAGCGGCCGAGGCTACGGCTTCCAGGTGATGGAAGCAGCGGGATTGGCCAGCGGGACGGTCTACCCGGCACTGCGCAAGTTGGAGAAGGGCGGGCTCATCCGGTCGCAGTGGGAGCACGCGGCGGTGGCGCGCGCGGAGCAGCGTCCAGCCCGCCGCTACTACCGCATCACCAGCGAGGGAGAAGCCGCCCTCCTGGCTGCCGGGCAGAGATATCGCTTCCCGGAGATGGCACCCAAAGAGAGTTGAGCTGCGATGCGGGTACCTTTTGAATCGCGCGCACTGCTGGCCGTGGCCTCGGCCCTGGTGCCGCGCGAAGAGCGCGCGGAGTGGCGGCGCGAATGGGATGCCGAAATCTGGTGGTGGCTGGGGAGCCATACCGGAGAGCGGCTGCGGCTGGCCGTCCACTGCGCGGGGGCGCTGAAAGATGCCGCGTATTTGCGTGCCAGTCACGGCGATGGGGTCGCCGCTTTGCGTCGCGTGGTGGGATCGCCGGGCGCCTGCCTGGCCGGGTTGGCACTGTTGCTGATCGCGGCGGTGGCCTCCAGTGGTTTAAGGGAGACGCGGCGCGTGCTGCGCGGCGACCCGTTCGCCGGCGCGGCACCTGGCAGTGCTGGAACAGACGCTGCCGTTCATGGGCGCTCATCTGGGCGTGCCTCCGTCGAAAGTGGCGGACTGGGATGCGCGTGCGCAGTCGCTGGAGGGCGCCGCCATTTACTCCCGCACGCGGCGGCGCGAGGTGGCGCGGGCGGGTCCGAAATTCTTTGCGCTGCTTGGGACGCACGCAGCGATCGGCAGTCTTTCCGTCTCGACGATGCCCGCCGCAGTGCTCAGCTATGAGTGCTGGCAGCGGAAGTTCCACGCCGACCCCGCGGTGGTGGGACGGCTGATCGACTCCGCGCCGGTGATCGGTGTGCTGCCGCGCGATTTCTGGTTCTTGGATCTGCGGCCCGACGTGTGGATTCTGGGGCCGCCTGCGAGCGACTCGCCTTCTCCTGCCCTGGCGCGGCTGAAGCCGGGCGTGAAACCCGCCGATGCGCAAGCGGAATTGCGCGAGTTGGCCGCCCAGGTAAAGCCGGTTACCCGAGGCTCGTTGGTGGTGGTAGAGCCGGTTGAGCGGCTTTCCGCGCGGCCGCTCACCGCCCTGGGGCTTCCGTGGCTGGCGCTGGTGTGTGGCGCCGTCGCCGCGGCGGTGGTGCGTTTCCGGCGCGCGCCGGGCTTTGCAGCGTTCCTCGCGGCCAAGGTTGTGCTTTCGCTGACTCTGATGCTGCTGGTCACGGTGGAATTCGGCAGTTCGTGGATGACCATTAACAGCGGGGAAAGCAATCTGGCCGCGGGCGTGGCGTCCTTGTGGCTATTCCTCGCAGGGCCGGCCGCGGTGCTGTTTTGGTGCTGGCGCGATCAGCGCCGGCGCTGCCGGATCTGTCTGCACCGGCTGGAAATGCCGGTGCATTTCGGCGAGGGTGCTCGCATGTTGTTAGAGCACGCCGGGACAGAACTGGTCTGCCCGCAAGGGCACGGCTCGCTTTTCACCGCCGATGGCGAGGACCCCGCGACGCAGTGGTACCCGTTGTTCGCGGGCAAGTAACGCGCTAAGAGGTCGTCAGAAAACTATTAGATCAATTGGCTCTAAACCGCTCCCTCACGGTCGCGGCTCTGAACGCGCATCGGAGCCGCGACCGTGAGGGAGCGATTGGCATGGTTATTTCCTGACAAACGCTAAGAGGGCTAACGCTACATGTCGACGTTGTTGCAGGATCTTCGTCTGTCCGTGCGCCTGCTGCGGCGCAATCGCGGATTTACGGCCGCGGCGCTGGCCGTGATCGCGCTTTCTACCGGCGCCGGCACCGCGGTCTTCAGCCTGGTGTACTCGGTGGTGCTGCGGCCGCTGCCGTTTCCGGCGCCGGATCGCCTGGTATCCCTCACGCAGTTCTACGCATCGTTCAAAGAGAACGTGGTCACCGGACCGGTTTTCTTCGACTGGCTGGACGGCGCATCGCAGTTCGCTTCCCTGGCGGCTTACAGCGCCGGTCAGTATACGCTCACCGGGGGCGGGTTGGCCGAAAGCGTTGCGGTAGCCCGCGTGTCGCACCAGTTTTTCGATTGCCTGGGCGTGCGCCCGGAGAGCGGCCGGACGTTTGCCGCGGTGGAAGACCGTCCCAGGTCGGATGGCGTGGTGGTAGTAAGCCGGCGTTTCTGGAATGGCCGCCCGCGGCGCGACGCGCTCGAGTTGGAAGGGCGCAGCTACCGCGTGATCGGTGAGATGCCGGAGACGTTCGCGTTTCCTCCCGCCACGCAGCTTTGGGTTCCGCTGGCGCTCGATCCAGCCCGTGAGCGCGCCGGCGGGCCTGTCGAAATGGTGCGCGTGATCGGGCGCCTGCACCGGGGCGTCTCCGCGGCGGGGCTCACGGCAGCGCTTGCCGGCATCTCCGCGCGCGTTCAGGGGTTCAGCGCCGGAGGCCACCCGGTGGTGACTCCGCTGCGTACGTGGCTCACCGGCAAGACGCAGCATGTCTGGTTTGTGCTGATGGGCGTGGTGGCGATTGTACTGCTGGTAGCCTGCGCCAACGTGGCGGGACTGCTGATCGCGCGCGGGGCCGCGCGGCGGGGTGAGATGGCCATCCGGCTGGCCATCGGCGCTCCGGCGCATCGCCTGGTGCGGCAGTTGTTCACCGAAAGCCTGGTACCGGCCGCGGCCGGGTCGGCGGCGGGCCTCGCTCTTGGCGCCCTGCTGGTGCGCCTTTTGCTGCCGCTGATTCCCGAAGCTATGCTGGCTGGACGGCCCGTGCATTTGGATGCGCCTGTGTTTGCCTGCACCGCCGCGACGGCCGTAGCGATCGCGCTGCTGTTCGGCATTGCTCCCGCTCGCGAAGCGCTGCGGACCGGTCGCCGGGCGCAGGTGGACTTGCGCGGCATCCTGGTGGTGGCGGAAGTGGCGCTCAGCCTGGTGCTGCTGGTGGCCGCGTCCCTGATGGTCCGCAGTTTTTCCGCGCTGACCGCGGTGGACCCGGGCTTTCGCGCGGACCATGCCCTCACCCTAGCGGTCAACCTGCCGGCTGCCGCCTATCGCGAGCCGCCGGGGCAGTTCGAGTTCTACCGGAATGCGCTGGATGCCCTGACAGCGCTGCCCGGCGTGCGCGGCGCGGCGCTGGCATCCTCGCTCCCCTTCTCCGGCGGCAGTACGGGTTTTGCGCTGGCCAGCGCGGAGGGCGAGCGGCCCTGGAGCTCGGATGAGGGTCTGCGCCATCGCGTGGACGCCCTGTTCATCAGCGCAGGGTACTTCCGCGCGGCCGGCACGCCTTTGCTGGAAGGGCGCGACTTCACCCCGGGCGAGATGACCCCGGAGAGCCGCGCCGTAATCGTGAATCGCTCCTTGGCTCGCCGGTATTTCGGAGCGGCACCGGCACTGGGCCGGCGCATCAAGCTGGGTTTCGTGGAATCACCGGAGCCGTGGCGCACCATTGTGGGGGTTGTGCGCGATTCCAAGCGCAGCTCTTTGGAAGAAGAGGTGGCGCCCGTGGTCTACCGGCCCTACATGCAGCGCAACGGCCTGCGCTTCGCCGGACTGATCCTGCGGACCGGCGGTGACCCCGCGGCGCTCGCCGAGCCCGTCCGGCGCACACTCGCGCGGCTGGATGGCGCGGTGGCCGCATCCGATGTGCAGACCATGGAGCAGCGGCTGAATCGCTCGGTGGCATCGCAAAAGCTGCGCTCGGTCTGTTCGGTTCTGCTGGCTCTGGTAGCGCTGGCCATGGTCGTCACCGGTTTGTATGGCGTGCTGTCTTACCTGGTGGCGCAGCGCACGGTGGAACTGGGAATCCGGATGGCGCTGGGAGCGGCGCCGGGCGATATTTCGGCGCTGGTGTTACGGCGCGGCGCCGGGTTGGCGCTGGCCGGCATCGCCGCCGGAGCGCTGCTTTCGCAGGCCGCCGGTCAGTCTCTGCGCGGTCTTCTGTTCGGTGTCGCACCGGCGGACCCGTGGATTCTGGCGGGCGCCGCGGCGCTGATGCTGGCAGTCTCCCTGGCCTCCGCCGCGCTTCCCGCATGGCGCGCCGTCCACACCGATCCGGTGGAGTGCTTACGACAGGAGTAACTCTATGAAGCTGACATTCGCATGTACAGTTTTGCTGCTTGCCCCCATTGGGCGCAGGAGAAAAAGCCCGACCTTTCGGGCCACTGGACCATCAACGCCGCCAGAAGCAATTACGGCCGGATGCCGATACCCAAATCTTACGTCGAGGCGATCGACCACAAAGAGCCCGTGCTCACCATCTCGACCACCAGCGAGGACAACCGCGGCGAATCGAAATCGTTCCTCAAGCTGACCACCGACGACCGCGATTGCGTCGATGAAGTGAATGGCAACGAATTCCATTCCGAGTCTCATTGGGAAGGCGGAAAAGTGGTCACTACCGTAACTGGCGATCGCGGCCTTTCGCTGGTGGAGGTGCGCAGTGTATCGGCGGACGGAAAGACACAAACCGTGGAAACGTACATGGGACAACGGGGAGGGACGCCTGCGATGGTGAGAGTGGAGGAGAGGAGTAGGACAGACCGGAGCGGCCTGTCCTACCGGTCATGCTGGCCGGAACTAGGTGGTCGCCCGCTTGGCGGTCATCTTGTTCGTGCGAGGAGTGCCATCCTGGCCCGTCATGGTGGATTCAAATTCGATGGTGTCGCCATTGATGGTGCCCTTGTAGCCCATCACCATCTCGTTTCCGCCCATGCTCATCTTCACATTGAAGGTCACGTTGTTGCCGTCGACCTTACCGTCGGTGATTTCCGATACCATCGGATCTCCGCCGCGGCCTGGCCGGGAAATGTTGCCGGTTAACGTGGAGCCATCGACCTTGAAGTTGAATGTGGTCACGCGAGGAGCCCCGCCGTTACGGCCGGGCGTTTCAGCAGTCCACTTGCCGCTGATGTCGGCAGCCATCGCTCCGAATGCAACAACAAGCAGAATCGTCAGTACAAAAAGCAGCTTTTTGGTCATAGTGCTAGGGAAGGCGTACAGAATCGACAGGATGTTACCGTCAGGCAGCAGTAGGACGAACTATTCACAGCCCCCCGCTGCCTCAACTGGTAACTGTAATTTTGGAACCTTTTAGGTTGTAGCTTTCTTAGCGGTCACTTTGGTGGTCGTCGGTTCGCCACCGTTGCGGCCCGGACGAGTATATTCGAGATCGATCGAATCGCCCTTCATCGTGCCCTTATAGGTGATATTGGTTGGGTTGCCACCGCCCCGGCCCGCCTGTTCAATAGTGAAGGTAATGGTGTCGCCATCGATCTTTCCGTCCTTGATCTCGGAGACCATGGGATCGCCACCCCGGCCCGGACGGCTCATATTTCCGGTCAGGGTGGAGCCTTCGGCTTTAAGGGTTAGAGTCACGGTTGTGGGGTTGCCGCCGCCCCGGCCCTGTTGTTCATAGGTCCACTTGCCAGTGGGGTCCGCCGCGAAGGCGACGAGGGCCACGGCAAGAGCCAGTGTAAATGCAAAAAGCAACTTTTTGGTCATAGCGACATTGTAGGCGTGATTTCGGTGATGGATGTTACCGGTCTGACGCCGAGAACCTATCTTTCGGCCAAAAGACCGACTGTCGCCGTCTACCGAGTGCAAGGTAAAATCAAGAATTGACTGATTTTCTGGTTACCATCGTGATTCCCACGCTGGCTGCGGATGCCAGGCTCCGGGAATGCGTGGAAGCTTGCACAGGCAGTCGCGGCACGATTTCCAAATCGTGGTGGTGGACAACAGCGGGCAGGCCCTCGCGCGCCGGAACGGAGCCGCTCCGGGTGCGGAGATTATCGAAAACAGCACCAACGCCGGATTCGGCGAAGCGGTCAATCAGGGCATTGAGGCCTCTTGCTCGCGCTACGTTGCCGTCTTGAACGATGACGCCGTGGCCCACGCGGAATGGCTCGATGCCCTGGTTCGCGCGCTGGAGCAGCGGCCCGACGCGGGCATGTGCGCCTCGCAGGTGCGCCTGTTCGGCGAGACGGGATTGGATTCGGCGGGCATGCTGGTGGCGCGCGACGGCAGCAGCAAACAACGGGGACATGGCCGTTCGCCGGAGGATTTTCCGGTACTCGAGGAGACGCTTTTCCCCAGCGGTTCAGCGGCGCTGTACCGGCGGACCATGCTGGAGGAGGTAGGCGGCTTCGATAAGGATTTCTTTCTTGTACTGCGAGGATACGGACTTGGGCTTGCGGGCTCGCTGGGCCGGGTGGACGTGCCTGTATGTGCCGGGGGCGTTGGTGGAGCATCATTATTCCCATTCGGCCGGGTGGGCGTCGCCCGTCAAGGCCTACTACGTGGAACGAAATCGCTTGTTCGTCCTGCTGAAAAATTTCCCGGGAGGCATGCTTCCGGCCGCACTGGTGGCCGCCTGGGGCCGCTACTTCTGGCATTTTTGGTACAGTTTGCGGGGGCAGGGCAGCGCGGCGCGTTTTCGCGCGGAAGGCAATGCCGGGCATTCGTATGCTTTGGTACGTCCTGCGGGCGCATGGGTCCGTGCTGCTTCACGGAGCGCGGCTGTGGCGGCAGCGCGCGGAGATTCGTGCCCGCGCGCGCATCACGCCGGCCATTTTCCGGCACCTGGTGCGCAGCCACTCCATCAGCATCAGGAGGATGGCAGCTCTTTGACTTCTCCACGCGCGCCCGGTTCGTTGCTCGTGATTGTGCCTGCCCTCAATGAAGAGGGCGCCATCGCCGGGGTGGTGGAGTCGATCCATCAACATGTTTCCGGTGTGCCGGTGCTGGTGATCGACGACTGCTCCTGGGACGGTACCGTGGCCCGCGCCCGTGAGGCCGGCGCCGACGTGCTTCAATTGCCGCATCACCTGGGCTTGGGAGGCGCGGTACAGGCCGGGTACAAACTGGCGTACGAATTGGGGTTCGACTATGTGATTCGCGTGGACGGCGACGGCCAGCATGACGCACGCGATATCCCGCAGAGTGTGGGATAAACTGAAGACGTCCGGTTGTGAGATGGTGATCGGCTCGCGTTTCGCCGATCTGACCGATTCCGACACGGGGACGGTGCGCCGTCTGGGCATCCGCTTTTTTCGTGCGGTCCTGCGGCCGATTCTGGGCAAGCCCGTGCATTGATCCGACTTCCGGCTTCGTGGGTGTGAATCGGACCGCGTTGGGGGTTTTCAGCGCCAGTTTTCCCCTGGAGTATCCGGAGATCGAGGCGCTGGTGGTGCTGCAGCGCAGGCGATTCCGCTTCGAGGAGATTCCCTGCAAGATGCGCCCGCGCGTCACCGGGCGTTCGTCGATTACCGCGTTGAAGTCGCTCTACTACATTGTGCACGTGCTGCTGGGGGTGTTCGTCAACGTATTGAAGTTTGAACGCCGGCTACATCGTCCACCGGAACAAGGCGGCAAAGGAGGATAGATGGATCGACTCTTGAACGTGACTACGGCCTTGAGCATCGTGCTGTTGATCGTGGTGCTTATCAGCGTGCGCCGCGCCCACATTCGCGTGGAATACTCGGTCACCTGGCTGCTGGCTGCCACGGCTATGCTGGTGCTGTCCCGTGTGCGCCCCGTGCTGGATCTGTTTCGCCGCATGGCGGGACTGCCGGATACGCCCCTGACGCTCTTCCTGCTGGGCGCGGGCGTGTTACTGGTCATGTTCTATCGTTTCTCCGTGATCATCTCCCATCTTCGTGACGACAACATCGCTTTAGCGCAGCGCGTGGCGATTCTGGAATATCACCTGCATCATTTGCGAGACCATGAAGGTTAAAGCCCAGCCCAAGCAAAAAAAAGAACAGGCAAAGGCCAGCCGGTGGCCATTTCTTGCTGCGGCGGCGGTGGCATTGGTCGTGCTTTTCCTGGCTTACGGCCCGGCCCTGCACGGCGACTTTCTCTTCGACGATTATGCCCTCTCTTATACCCTCCCCACTGCCGCTAACGGCACTCTGCCAATAGGCGTCCGTCCCGTGCTGCAACTCACTTACTGGCTCAATTCGCAGTTATCGGGCGATGACACGTTCTCTTATCACGTCGTCAATCTGTTTATTCACTATCTTGCCTCGGGGCTGATCTTCCTGATCGTGCTGCGCCTGGTGGAATGGAGCGGCGTGGAAAAGGGCCGCCGGACCCTGCTGGCGGCGTTCGCGGCATTCCTCTTTCTGTTGCATCCGGTTCAGACTGAGGCGGTGGCGTACGTGGCCGGCCGCAGCGAGTCGCTGAGCACGATGTTCGCCCTGGCCGCGTTCGCGGTGTTTCTCTATCGCCGGGAAACCTCCGCCACCTGGCCGGTTGTGTTGGAAGTGCTGGCCCTCTTCGGACTGGCGCTGGCTTCGAAGGAACAGACCATGGCGCTGCCCGCCCTCCTGCTGCTCACGGATTTCTGGTGGAATCCGGGCTTTTCATTGCGGGGCATCGCCGGAAACTGGCGCCTGTACGCCTTGATGGCCGCCGGCGCGGCGGTCGGAGTGGCGTTCTTCTGGCACCTGATCTTCGGCGCGAAGACTGCCGGCTTCGCGTTGAAAGATTTCACCTGGTATCAATATTTCTTCACGCAATGCCGCGCCCTCTTTGTGTATATGCGCGAGTTCATTCTGCCCGTGAATCTGAATGCCGACTGGGACTTCCCGGTCTCGCGGACCATTTTGGATCATGGCGCCATCATCGGGCTCATCGCCCTGATTGCCCTGGCGGGCGCAGCGTGGTTTTTGCGACGGCGCTTTCGCCTGGCCGCTTACGGCTTCTTCGCTTATCTGATCCTGATGGCCCCCACTTCTTCGATTCTGCCGATTCAGGACGCCATCGCCGAACGGCGCTTGTACTTCTCCATACTGGGCTTGCTCCTCATCGCCGTAGACCTGGTGAATCGTATCAAGATCGATCGCCGGCAGTTTGCTTACGGGGGAGCGGCGGTGGTGCTGATAGCGGCCCTTGCCACCCACGCCCGGGCCGCGGTGTGGGCCAGCCCGATGGCCCTGTGGCAGGATACCGTCAAGAAGTCGCCGAACAAGACCCGCGTCCGCTTCCAACTGGCTTTTGTCTACTACGCGCGCCAGGACTACCCGGCCGCCATTCAGAAGTTTGCCGAGGCGGCACGCGTGGGTCCGCCCAGGGCCGATCTGCTGCTGGACTGGGGCCTCTCCTACGCCGCGTTGCACGAGACCGATAAGGCGCTGGCGAAACTGCACGAGGCGGCCGCGCTCACCCCCACGGCGCACATCTATTCCCAAATCGGACAGGTGAACGGCGCGGCCAAGCGATGGCCCCAAGCCTTGGAAGCGTTGAACCGCGCCGCGATGATAGACCCAAATTATGCGCTGACCTACTTCTATCGCGGGCTGGTATATTACAGTACGAACGAATGCGGCAAAGCGGTGCAGGAATATCAGCACGCACTCGCGCTCGATCCCGCCACGCCCGATGGCGCCGAGGCGCTCCGGCAGGCTACCGTCTGCGCGGCCCGTCATTGACCCCATGCGCATCGGAGTGAACGCGCTGTACCTGATTCCGGGCTGCCTGGGCGGCACGGAGATTTACCTGCGGAGTTTGCTGGCGGCGCTCGGCGAGATCGACTCCCGCAATCGCTACTTCGTATTTACCAACCGCGAAACCGGGCCGGACCTGGTACCGTCTCTGCCCAATTTCGAAATCCGGCCGCAGGCCGTGCGGGCCGCTTCGCGCCCGGCGCGCATCTTCTGGGAACAAACCATGCTGCCGTTCCAGGCTCTGCGCCTGCGCCTGGACGTGATGTTGAACCCCGGATTTACCGCTCCGCTTTTCTGTCCCTGCCCCCAAGTGACCGTCTTCCACGATCTGCAACACAAACGGCACCCGGAGTACTTCCGCTGGTTCGACCTGCCCTTCTGGAGGTTCTTTCTGTTCTGGTCGGCGCAGGTATCGAAGGTCGTCCTGGCCATCTCCGACCCTACCGCCGCCGACCTGCGCCGCTTCTACCGCCTGCCCAAATCCAAACTGCGCGTGGTGCCTCTGGGTGTGGATCCGGTATTTTTCGAGATCGGCAAGCGGCGCCGGCCCGAACCATTCCTGCTGTCCGCCTCTACGCTTCATCCGCACAAAAACCTCGACGGACTGCTGCGCGGGTTTGCCGGATTTCGCCAGGTGTATCCCGAATTCCGGTTGATCGCGTGCGGCATTCACGGTTTCTTCACCGGCCCCCTGGTGGCGCTGCGGAAGTCGCTTGGTCTGGAGGATTCGGTAGAGTTCCCCGGTTGGATTCCGCGTCAGGACTTGTACGATCTGTACCAGCGTGCATGGGCGTTCGTTTACCCGTCCAAGTTCGAAGGGTTCGGCTTACCGGTTCTGGAGGCCCTGGCGGCGGGCGTTCCGACCGCCTGCTCGCGGATCGAGCCGCTGGCCGGAATCGCCGGCGAGGCCGCCCTGCTGTTCGATCCAATGGATCCGGAAGCCATCACCAGTGCGCTGCTGCGTCTGGTGGAAGATTGCGAATTACGCGAGCGTCTGTCCCAAGCCGGTCCACGCCGGGCTTTGATGTTCTCGTGGCGAACCACCGCCGAGGCTACGCTGGACGCCCTGGTTGCTGCCGGGTGTTCCACGTAGTCCAAGTGGGATATTGACACCACGGGTGAGTGGCGCTAGCGTCTAACTGTCGGAAAGTGTCAGGCCCGGCATGAAATCCATTCTCTGTTGCCTGACGCTGAGCGCCTTGTCCGCGTTCAGCGCAACAGTGGGCGGCTCCGGCGCCCCCGTCAGAATCTACACCGAATTTCGAAGCACGCCTACCGAGGCGGTCGAGACTTCCATGGAGTCGGAAATGGCGGCTCTAGTCTCTCCAATCGGCCTGGATGTGGAGTGGAGATCGCTGGCCGCTCCCCGGTACGGAGAATCGTCGGTGGCCCTGGTCGTGGTGACCTTCACCGGCACATGCGAGGCGGTCAGGCTGCAACCCCACCGCGCGATGGGCGGGGCGCTGGCTTGGACCCACATCAGCGATGGCGTAATTCTTCCTTTCGTCGATATAGACTGCGATCGGCTTCACGATTTACTGCAAGCCAAGTTGCTGCAGTCAGATGCCCGGAAACGCGACCAGCTCTTAGGTCGCGCGTTGGCGCGCGTTCTTGGTCACGAAATGTACCACGTGTTTGCCGAGACTCGCCACCATGAAAAAGGCGGGGTGGCTCAGCCCGCCTTCACGGATGTCGAGTTGCTCTCTGATGATTTCAACTTCGGCGAGAAGGAATTCCGCACGCTTTCCACCAGTAAGTTAAGGGCGCTGCTCCATTTCCGGAAGCCATCTAGCGACAAACCTCGCAACGGGCAGGAAGCCTACACCGCGAACGGATGCAACTCCTGTCATGGGGATCATGGCCAGGGCACACACTGGGCGCCCGCGTTGCGCGGAAAGAGCCTCGATCCAAAACTGCTCAGCACCCACTTTGAAAAGAAGCGCGAAGATATGTACCGCCGGGCTCGGAACATGAAATTAGACTGGCAGTTTCCCAGCGATGAAGAGGTTGCGTACATCATAACAGCCCTGGAAACCGGCCTGGATTAAGTTACGGCGTGTCCGTCACGGTGAGCCGCCGAAAATCGAGAACGCGGCGCATTTTCCCGTATTTCAGCGTGAGTTGTTCAGAATCCACGGCCGCTTCCACAAACGGCCCGCCGAATAAAGGCCAGTGGCTGCGATCCAGTGTCTGACCATAGGTGACGCTCAAGTTCTTCCCGCGCAGAGAACGAAATCTTACCGTGGGAAGCGGACTCAGCCGGAATTCCAGTGGCAAAGAGAGGATCGCCTCGCGGAACGCCTGGGCGTCCTTATATTCCGAACGTGGCGCCACCTGCACCACGATGCCATTTTGGAGCGACGGGCTGAACAAACGCCTGCCGCCGCCTTCAATCGGCTTCCAGCTATAGGGCTGCAACGGCCGGCACGCAATCAGGGCATCGCCGCCGCGCGCGAAGATCCACCCCGACGGATCCTCGAGGACCTCGGCCAGATCCTTGGAAAAGAAACCATTGATGTGCGGAAAGCGGGTGCCCTGCGGAATATCATAGAGCACGATAACCGTATCCTGATCCTGAAAAATTTGTTCGTAGGGAGATCCGCCCACGAATTTGTCTGGCGAATCGTAGCTCTTTTTCGAGCTCACTACGTCGGCGATCCCGATGTCCGACGGAAACGTGAAGTAGGTCTGGAGTTCGCGCAACGAAGAATACGGGATGCAGGGTGAAGAACGTGTTCTGCACGCCGCGCGGGTCGGGCACATTCCATGTCACGTCCCAGGAGTGCTCCTGGATGGGTTGCAGCGTGCCGCCCTGGTCGGAGCCGACCGCGTACTCCTTCCGCACGTAGGTAGTCTTGTAAACGGGCCCGTGCAGGTCGTTGAAGAAGCGCCAGCGGTTGCGAGTCCTTTTCAGTTCGTAATGCGTATAGGGATGCTCGCGATCCGTGGCGATGCGTTTGAGAATCTCTGGCGGTTGGTATGCGCTGGCCAGCACGTAGAAAATAATGTACCCGTCGGGCGGATCGAGCGGCCGGCCCAATCCGAACAGCACCCACCCGAAATCCGAAGACGGATTGAGCCACTTTTCCAGGACCGGCTGATCGTAGAGGCGCGAGTGCGCACCCACATAAATGCCGTCCAGGTTTTCGGCCGCATAATCGGCCATCAGGTACTCCAGCATCATGGTGGCCCGCTTCCTCATAGCCGGGATCTTCGGCCCACGCCGCCAGGTACGACATGGAGAGGAAGTAGAGTCCCATGTAATGCGGACTGTCGTATTCGCCCTGCCCCCGCGTGGTGGTGAGCCGAACCCAGGAATTGATCCAGCCTTCGGCTTCACGCATGTTTTCCGCCGACGATTTTCCGGTGTACCACCGCTCGCCGCCCTGGTTTGGCCACATCTGCGACATCAGATACAAGCTGGTGTAATAGAGCAGCCAGTGATTCTCGGTGTCGCCGCGGTAGGGCATGTAGGTCTGGAAAGAGCGCCGCAACTTCTGGCGGGCCGGCTCGGTCAACTGTCCCTGGTCCAGATAGGCGATGGCGGTGACGGGAAACATCCAGAACATATCGCCGGTCGGCTCGGCGAGTAATTCTTCGAGCCGTTGCGAGCACTGGCCCGCATCCTCGTGCAGGCGAAGCCTGGCGGCGATGTTGGCATATCCCATAAGACCGGTCCCCTTGGGATGCGCATACGCCTGGATCACTCGCTGGACGCGCTCGGGAAACGCCGGCGTCTGCGCCCCCGCGGGAGCCAGCAGCAGACCGGACAGCAATACCAGGCGGATCATCGCCCCACCTCCGGGACGAAGAGCATCCGAAAGACGCGGCTGCCTTCGAGCCCGTCCCGGGTCCACGTACGGCCGTAGTCCTGCGAGACAAAGAGCGCTTCCTCATGCACCCCGGCGTACATGCGTCCCGGCCTGGCGGGGTCGAAAGACACGCTCCACACCTCGGTGGAAGGAAGCCCGGCGTTCCGGAACTGCCACGTCTTACCGCCATCTTCGGAGAGAGCCACGCCCACTCCCCATCCAGCCACCGCAACCCGGTTGCCTGCCGACGGATCGAAGGCGATATCGGAAAGATTCCGGTCCACGCCCAGGTTTCCGTTGCTTTCGAAAGTGACTCCGCAGTCGGTGGATGCGAACAGGCCGCCGCCTTGCGTTGAGGCGAGCCAGTGACAGGGGTCGTGTGGCGATTGTTCCACGCGCAGCACCTGGTATCCGGCGGCGCCTGCGAGTTTCCAGGAGCGGCCGCCGTCTTCACTATGAAAGATACCTTCTTCATTCCCGGCCACCAGCACGCCCGGACGGCGCGTAGTCGACGCGAATGGCCTGCGTGAACTTGCGATGCAGCCCGGCGGAGGCATCGCTCCAGGTGACTCCGCCGTCGTGAGTGACTCGAATGCCCGCGGTGTGAGTGAAATAGATGGTGCCTGGGGAATTGCGGTCCACAGACACATCCTGTAACTCAGTCACATCGCTGCCAGTCAGGATTTTCCAGTGTTCGCCGTGGTCAGTGACTCGCAGCAGGCCGTTGCCGGCGGCAACGTAAAGCGTGCCGGGGTCGCGCGGATCGTAGTCCAGCGCGTTGAGGAACGGGTGATTGTAGCCCGCGTGATGCCATGCGCCTGTTTCGGATTTGAGAAAGATGCCGCTGGGAGGCAGCCTGGCGCCCACTACATAGCCTTTGGACGTTACCACGCAGGTGTAGAGTGTGAATTGGCCGGCGAGAGACAGCGGCAGCGCCAGCAGCAGCGCGTAACGCCAAGAGCGTCTCACTTGCCGAGCACTCCCAGGGAGCGCATCCATTCCTCGGCGCGCTTTGGCCAGGTGGTCACCAGGTTGGCCGAAGGCCGTAGTCCGTAGCCGTGGCCGCCTTTCGGATACAGGTGCATTTCCGCGGGCACGTGAGCGTTTTTCAGGGCCGCGTAGTAGAAGAGGCTGGTTTCCACGCGGACGCCATCGTCTTCGGCCTGCACCAGAAAGGCCGGCGGCGTTTCCGCGGTGATCTTCAGTTCCGGCGCCACCTTGTCGCCCTCATCTTTCACGGTGAGATACGCCGGATAGACCAGCAGAGTAAAATCCGGACGGCAGCTCACGGCATCGGCGGCGTCGACGGAATCGTAGGTGCGGCGTTCGAAATTGGTGCTGAGGGCCGCGGCGAGGTGGCCTCCGGCGGAGAAGCCGAGCACGCCGATGCGCCGGGGATCGACGCCAAATTCGCTCGCTCGCCGGCGAACCATTCCCAGGGCGCGCTGCGCGTCCTGTAGCGGCGCGGCCCATCGCGGCCGGCCCTGGCGAGCCGGAACGCGATATTTCACCAAGACTCCGGTCACTCCGATGGTGTTCAGCCATTCACAGATTTCGGTGCCCTCCAGGTCCATGGCGAGAATGGAATAGCCCCCGCCGGGAAAGACCAGCACGGCGGTGTGAACGTCCTTATCCTTCGGCGGGCGGTACACGGTGAGCGTGGGGGTGCTGACGTTGCCGAGCCGGATGACCGTGCGCCCGGCGACCAGCGCGCCGTTGGGGCCGGAGGTATCGGCCTCGGGTCCGATATTTCCGTTGTCGCCCGGAGCGGCGCCGGGCCACAAGCGTATGGGTGAATCCGCGGCCACGGCCAGGGTGGCGGCGGCGAGGGCGACACAGAGAATGCGCATGAATCGATTGAAACACAGGTAGCCGCGGGGGGCTAGAATGGAACAGCATTCCCTGTAGGAGGTGGAAAGCCGATGCTCTATACGAGAAGGGATCTTGGAAAACTGGCGCTCGTCGCGATGCCCGCCACGCTGCTGGCAAAGCCGGACAGTAAGTGGGGCGGGGTACAGGTGGGAATCAACGTGCCGTACAGCTTTCACGGCATGCCTGGCGATGCCGAAAACGTTCAGAAGGATGTGCTTGAGTTGGGCCTGAGCGCCGTGGAACTACGCTCCCAGCCGGTGGAAGCCTTCTTTGGCTGTCCCATCTCCACCGATCTGGGTGGGGCGCCGCGGCCCCGGACGCAGCCGACTCCGGAGCAATTGGCCGCCCGGAAAAAGGACGCGGAAGCTAAGGCGGAGGCGATCGAGAAGTGGCGCCTGGCCGCCCCGATGGATCAGTTCAAGAAGTTCCGCAAGAAGTATGAGGACGCCGGCATTGCCATCCAGATCGTGAAATTCGACGGCGTCGATAAGATGAAAGACGAAGTGGTGGACTATGCTTTCGCTCTGGCGAAGACCCTGGGAGCGCGGGCCATCAGTTGCGAAATCCCGCTCAGTAAGACTCCCTGGCTGGGTGAGTTCGCCACCAAGCACAAGATGATGGTGGGCTACCACGGCCATACCAACATCCATAGCCCCGAAGCATTCGGCGCGCCGCAGAGTTGGGAAAAGGCCATGACCTATTCCAAATACAACGGCATTAATCTGGACATTGGCCACTTCGTCGCCGGCAACAGCACCTCTCCGATTCCCTTCCTGAAGGAGCATGCCGACCGCATCACCCACATCCACGTGAAGGATCGCAAAATGAACAACGGTCCGAACGTGCCGTTCGGCGAAGGCGACACGCCCATCAAAGAAGTTCTGCAGTTGATGCAGAAGGAGAAGTACCCGTTCCAGGCCACCATCGAATTCGAGTACAAAGTGCCCGAAGGTTCCACCGTAATGCAGGAAATCGCCAAGTGCGTGGCTTACTGCAAGACAGTGCCTGGTGTAACTCACCGGCTGTGCTGTTGCTTCGAAACCTGTTCCCACGGGAGCACTCCGGCCCGGTCCGCCCACGCCTGCCACGCCGCTACCATTTCCTTCGTGCGGGCTGGGAAGTTCGCGGCCAGGTCCTTCAGTTCCGTGCGATCGTCCTCCATGTTGTAGAGTTCCCATTCGCCGGGAAATTTGCGTACCAGTTTCCAGGGACCGCGGCGCATGGCCTTGTTCCCTTCATGCTCCCAGAAAAGGCTTCGTTCGGCCTGGCCCGCATGAGTGAGTGGCAAGCGGCAGCAGGCTCCGGCCCTCGAGCGGGATGACACCTTCGCTGCCGGAATCCGGCGGGTATTTGGCGCCGCTGACGTCCACACACGTTGCCATTGCGTCGATGAAGTGGCCCGGTCCGCCCACCCAGGTTCGGCGCGGCGCTATCTTCTCCGGCCAGCGCATCAACAGCGGCGAGGAAATGCCGCCTTCGTGGACCCAGTGTTTATACAGCCGGAATGGCGTATTGCTGGCATTCGCCCAGGGAACTACCGTAACTCTGGAACGTGTCCTCCGCGCCCGGCATGACTTCCGGGACATTTCCCACACGCACCGGACGCCCGTCCCGCGTAGTCTTCGGAATATGCAGGCCGCGCCAACCAGGCGTCGCCTCTTCGGCGCAGGCGCCGTTGTCGGACATGAAAAGCACCAGGGTGTTCCGCTCCCGGCCGGTCTCTTTGAGTTTGTCCAGGATCCGGCCCACGTTCTGATCCATGCGGTGGACCATCGCCGCATAAACTTCCATGCGGCGGGATTGCCACGCCTGGTCGGGCGCGTCTTTCCAGGCGGGAATCCGCGCATCGCGAGCGGTCAGGTCCCAACGCTTGGGCAACATGCCGAGTTGCAACTGCCTGGCATGGCGCTCTTCGCGCACGGCATCCCAGCCCTTGCGGTAGCGGCCTTCGTATTTGCGGATATCGTCGGGCCGCGCATGCAGCGGCCAATGCGGCGCGGTGAATGCCGTGTAGAGAAAGAAGGGATCGGGCCGGCGCGAGAATTCGTCCAGGAAGCGCACCGCGTAATCGCCGATGGCGTCGGTGAAATAGTAATCGGGACCCGTGGGCGGCGCCGGATCGTTGCCCAGGGTCAGAGTCACCGGGTTGAAGTAATCCGCGGCGCCGTGGATGATGCCGTAATACCGATCGAAGCCGCGCTGCAAGGGCCAGTTATGGTGTGACTGAGTGACTGGAGTCACATGCCATTTCCCGGCCATGCCGGTCTGGTAGCCGGCGCCTTTCAATACCTGCGCGATGGTCCGGCTGCGCGGGCTCAGGTCGTTGACATACCCCGGCGCGGGCCCGGCCTGGTCCACCATGTGTCCCATTCCGGCCTGGTGCGGATAGAGGCCCGTGAGCAGCGAGGCACGGGACGGGCAGCAGCGCGCGCAACTGTAAAACTGCGTGAAGCGTACACCTTGCGATGCCAGCCGGTCGATGTTCGGCGTCTCGATCTCCGAGCCGTAGCAGCCGATATCGGAGAACCCCATATCGTCCACCAGAATCAGGATGATATTCGGCCGTGGCGGCGCCGCGGCCCAGCCTGGAGTGAGTGCTCCGGCGGCCGCCGGAATGGTTTGAAGAAAAGATCTGCGAGTGAGTGACATGACTCTACCTTGGTGGAAACCACTTCTTCATCGTTTGGTCGAGTAACTCCAGGTTCTGAGTGACTCCCCCGGCAGTCATCGTAATATTGCGGTCGCGCGTCCAGTGATCGCGATACCACGTGCAGGATTCGAACGTATCGTTGTGCTCCTTGCGAAAGCGCGCCGAAAGCTCGCGGTAGTGCCGCAGAGTGGCGGAGGCTGACTTCTCGCCGGCCAGGTTCCGCAACTGGTAGGGGTCGCGCGGATTGTGGAACAACAGCTCCTTCCCATCGCGCCGATACACTGCGTACGTGTACTCGTGACTGCGCAGGCCGCGCCATTCCGTACCGTCGGTCCAGGCGGCGGTGGTGCCCATGCCCTGCATGTGCGCGGCTTCCGGACCGGCGCCGCCCTGGCCCAAAGCCTGCCGGCTCAGGTCGACGCCCTCCGCGGCCCGCGGAACCGGCAGGCCCATCAGCGAGAGCAACGTAGCCATAATATCCGGTGTCCCCAGCAGAGTGTCGGACACACTCTTGCGGATGTGGCCGGGCCAGGAGACCAGGAAAGGCACGCGCGCGGCTTCCTCGTAGAAGATGTATTTTGCGCGGCGGCCATGGGCCCCGAACATCTCGCCGTGGTCGGACGTGAAGACCAGGATGGTGTTGCCGGCCAGGCCGGTCTCTTCCAGCGCCCGCATGATCCGGCCCAGATTCCAGTCCACCGTGGCGGCTTGCGCGTAGTAGACCCGCTGCAGGTCCGTCAACTGGGCGCCGAAGTTCGCTGCCGGCCTGGCCCAATTGTCGGCGTAAGGGTCGGGTACGTCCGAGTAGTTCGGCGGCCGCGGAATTTTCGTGTCCTTGAACATTGCCAGGTATTCCGGCGGAACGTTTTTCGTGTCCCACGGGTCGTGCGGCGGGCCCCAGGAGAGAAACAGTGCGAACGGCGGGCCGTCGCTCTTGTGCGATCGCAGGAATTGGATGGCGGTATCGGTCTGTTCGTCGGGTTCGTAACCCTGGCGAATATGGCGCTGCGTGTCGTTTTCGAAGTACGGCGAGTGGTAGTATTCGTGATTGAAATTGTAAGCCGCCCACTGGCCGTCGAACCCCAGGCGGTACGGTCCGGGAGGCACAAAGCCATTCACGGTCAGATCGTGATGGCCCAACTGATTCGCCCACATGTGCCACTTGCCGATATACGCCGTGCCGTAGCCGTTCCGGGTGAGTACATGCCCGAAACATTCGTGCTCCGGGCTCAGGCGCAGTTCATTGATCACCATGCCGGTGCTGGACTGGTATTTCCCGGTGAACAGACTCGAACGGTATGCCGAGCAGACCGGCGTGGAAGAAATCGCCTGGCGGAAGTTGCAGCCGCGCGTTGCCAGTCGATCGATGTTCGGCGTGCGGGCGAACTCGTCGCCGGCGTAGCCGCAGGAAAGATAGCGGAGTTGGTCGGCGAAAACGTATACCAGGTTGGGACGATTGGCGGCAGCCGCGCCCCTTGCCGCCAGCGCCGCGCCTGCGCCCTGCGCCAGGAATTGCCGTCTGGTCTGTGACATGAGGCTCCTTCTCCTATTTCTTGTGGACCTTGGCGGCGCCGGCCGCGGCCACCAGGGCATCCACCGCGGAAACCTGCGCTGCCGCATTTACCTCCGACGGTCCGCTCCAGACCACTCCGAAGCGATGCTCCGCATCCTGATTCCGCCAGATACTCTCCGCATTGGTTTCGAGGAAGGTGCGGTAGCGCGCATCGGGGGCGGCGGCGTTGAGGATCGCCAGGTTGCGCGCAAAAATGCCTTTGAACTGCACGCCGTCCGCGCCGCATTTGGGCTCGCAGGTATCGTGGAGGATGCCGGCCGGGTCGGTCAGGTGAGAGATGGCCGCCGCGGCGATGGCGTTGGCGGTATTCCAGAAGTTTCGGATCGCTCTGCACCTTCGATAGCGCTGCCAGGCCGCCCAGAATCACGCCCTGATTGTAGCTCCAGGTGTTCCGCTTATTATTTTGGCAGGCGGCTGTCAGCCCGTCGTTCACCAGATTCTGGGAATTGATCATGCCGGTCGAAGCGAACCACTTCCATTCGCGCCTGGCCCAATCGGCGTAGGACGCGCGCTGCTTGGAGTCCCGGGAAACCGTCGCCAGTTTGGCCGCCACGGAGAGGAACAGCTCGTTGGCGATGGCATTTTTGTAGTGACGGTCCTTCCTCCACCAAATGCCCCCGCCGCAGGTGTCGTCCCAACCAGTCGTCATGTCAGCGAAAATCTGTTCCGCCATATTGAGGTGCGCGGCGTTATGCGACCACGCATACGTATCGATCCACGCCAGCGCCCACCAGCCTTCGTCATCGTAGTATTGGTTCAGGAATTTGCCATGGGAGTTGAGTTGGAATGTGTTCGATATGGCGCTTCGAAATTCCTTGGAGTGGCTGAGCGTGGTGTACCGCGAGAGCACCGTCACCGCGTTGGCGGCATTCCACCAATTGGTGGTTCGCCAGAGGCCCGTTTCGGGGATATACCAGGTTTGCAGCGTCTTCAGGCCGGCGCCGGCGTCGCTCATAAAGGTTGGAGCCGCGGGCTGGGCCGTCATGGCGAGTAGCAGAGCTAAAGAAAGCAATCGCATCATAGGAAAGCTCAGGCTATCCCAGGGTGCGCCGGAGTGCAAACGTGTTATTCCGCTCGCAAGGCTTCCGAAGGCGAGGTCAGGCTGGCGCGCCGGGCTGGAATCGCCGAAGCAAGCAGAGAGGCGAGCGCGAGCGCGGCCACGGCCACCGCAATCACTTCGGGATTGTATGGATTCATGCCGTAGAGCTGATTTCCGAGAAAGCTTCCCGCCGCGATAGCCAGCGGTAGTCCGGCAATAAGGCCAATTGCGATCAGCCCGAAAGCGCCGCGCAGCACCAATCCGATCACCTGGCCGCGGTTGGCACCGAGCGCCATGCGCACGCCGATTTCATTGATGCGGCGCCCGGCGTTGTACGCGGTGACTCCATACAGCCCGATAGACGCGAGGATGAGCGACAACAGGCCGTAGAACGAGGTGAGGCGTGCGATGAGCCGCTGCTGGTTGAACTGCCCCGCCACCTGCTCTTCCAGAGTGCGTATGAAAACGACCGGCAGGTTCGGATCCACCGCGGCCAGGGCGCGCCGCGCCTCGTCGTCGGTCAGCACGGCGCCCGGCCGCATCGCCACTACCACGTCGTGCAGAAAGTGGTTGCGGACGTCCCCGTCGGTAAATCTGCGGGTCGGGAATACGTCGTGCTGAGACGCCGACAGAAACATAAACGGGCCGACCGGTTGGTCCAGGTCGTAGGGCAGGTATCGGGCGTCCTGTACGATGCCCACGATTTCATATTGGCGCGCGGCTGCCAGCTCCGAGCGGCCGAAATGCTTGCCGAGGGGGTCTTCGCCTTTGAAGAATCGGCGTACGAAAGCCTCGTTGACCACGGCGACATGCGGCGAGCCGGCCGTGTCCTCGATCGGTAATGCCGCGACCGCGCAGGATCCGGTTCCCGGTTGCCGCGAAGTACCCGCCGGTGACCCGGTCGAATGAGGAGACGTTCGCCTGCTTGGGACCGGGAGGGGGATGCCCGTCCAAAAAAATGGCGTCGTTCCAACTGTCTCCGCTCAGGGGCGAGTAGAGACAAAGCGCCACGGACGACACGCCCGGGAGCCTCGCCAGAGAATCGTGGATGCGCTGGTAAAGCGTGGTCAGTTGCTCGGCGCGGTAGCCGGCGAGTAGCGGATCGATGCTGATGACGGTTCGACCCTTCTGTTCGAAACCGAAATTCTGGTTTTCCAGATTCCGCAACGCGGCGGTCAGCAGGCCGGACGCCGACAACAGCACCAGCGAGAGCGCGGCCTGGCAAACCACCAGCGTCTTACGGGCAAAGGCGCCCGAACGTTGCGTGGATCGGTTCCCGCCGCGTAGCGCTTCGATGGGGTCCACCCGGGCGCTCATCCACGCCGGCGCCACGCCGAACGCAATTCCGGTGACCAGCGAGCAGAGGAATGCGAACGCCAGCACCGGCATCGAAGGGACCGGGCTGATGGGGACGGGAGCGAATCCGGGAGGCGTCGCGAACATGAAATGCAGAATCAGGCGCGTCCCCACAAACGCAACCGCCAGGCCCACCGCGCCTCCCACAAGGGACAAGCAGAATGCTCTCCGTGAGGGCCTGCCGCACCATGCGCGACGGCCGGGCGCCCAGCGCGATACTGAGCGAGGTCTGCTGGCGGCGCGCCATGCCTCGCACCAGCATGAGGTTCGCCACGTTGGCGCATACAATGAGCAGCACAAATCGCCGAGACCAGGATCAGGATGTTCAGCCAGTGCTCGTACTGCTCGCGCATGCTGGTGATCCCGGCGCCTCCCGGGCTCAGGTACAGCGTCTGCACCGGCAGATTCGCGCGCGCGTTGCTATCCATGTCTCCGATGTGCGAGTGAAGCCACTGCTGCAACTCGACCCGCATCTGGGCCTGGATGAGCTTCGGGATTGGCGCCGGGCCGGATGCGGCCAATCAGATCGAGCCAGTGAGACGTCGGGAAACGGAGTAACGAACTCTCGCCCTGCAACAGGGGCTCGGTGGCGAGCGGCAGGTAGAAATCGGGAGGCGAATCGCTGAGGGTGTCGCCAAAGAAGCCGGGAGGAGTGATGCCAACCACAGTGAACGGCTTGCCGTTGAAGTTGAAAATGCCGCCGATCACCGCCGGGTCCGACCCGTACTTCTGCTGCCAAAGACGGTAGCTCATCACGGCCACCGGCGGAGCGCCGGTTTGATCGTCGGCGGGAGAGATGGTGCGGCCCGCCAAGGCTCCCAGCCCGAACATCTTGAAATAGTTGCCCGAAACGAATTTGCCGAGTGAACTCTGCGCCAGTTCGCGGGTGCTGGCACGCCGCACCCCGAACAGGTTGCCGGAACCGGCCTCGAAGGCGGCCAGTTCGGCGAAGCCTTCGGTATGGTCCCGAAACTGTTTGTAGAGCTCGTACGAGACGATCGAAAACTCCTTGGACTGGTTGTACCCGCCCCACACGCAACAGTGGGATTCGCGGCCCAGGCGGTAGAGGTCCCTGGGGTTCGACACCGCCAGCGACTTCAGCAGGACGGCATGTACCAGGGTGAAGATGGAAGTAGTGGCGCCGATGCCCAACGCCAACGTCAGGATCGTGGTGACGGTGAATGCCGGCGATTTCCGCAGCCGGCGAATCGCATAGTGCGTATCCTGCAGCAGCGTCTCCAGCAACGGCAGCCCGCGCTGGTGGCGGTAGTCCTGCTTGACCGCTTCCACGCCTCCGAATTGCAGCAGCGCCTGGCGTCGCGCTTCCAGGGGTGAGAGTCCGGCGCGCAGGTTGTCGGCGGTCTGCAGCGCGATATGTTCTTCGATCTCCGCCCTCAGCCGGTCTTCGTCCCGGTCGCGCCGTGCCCAGGAGCCGAGCCGCTTGACGAATCGCCGGACGGCTTTCATTTCAGATCCTCCGCCTTCACGTCAAAGAACCGGCCGATGATCGCCGTGGTCTGTTCCCAATCCCGCTTCTCGGCCTGCAACTGTTTGCGTCCATCGCGCGTGAGCCGGTAGAAGCGCGCCTTGCGGTTATTCTCCGAGGCGCCCCACTCCGAGGCGATCGAGCCCTCCTGCTCCAGCTTCAACAGCACCGGGTAGAGAGTGCCCTGGTTCAGGGTGAGAAGGTCCCCGCTGATCTGTTCGATGCGGCGGGCGATTCCGTAGCCGTGCAAAGGTCCGAGAACATCCAGAGTCTTCAGAACCATCAGCGCCAGGGTGCCCTGCCGGACGTCGCTTTTTTCTCTCATGGTGCTTTATTGGGTTTCCCACAGGAAGTGTGACACAGTTCCTTTGGGAAAGCAACAGGTGCACTACTTTGCGGCTTTCACTACATCCATATAATACTTCTCGTATTGCGGAATGATCTTGTCGCTGCAGAAGCGGTCCGAGGCGTTCCACCTTCCGGCTTTGCGCATCCGGTAGTGCAGATCCTCATCGGTGAGCAGTTGCACCACGCGGGCGGCCTGGGCTGGGATATCGCCTACGCCTTCGAGAAATCCATCTTCGCCCGGTGTAACCAGTTCCGGGACGCCGCCCACCGCGGTGGCTACGGGCACCACGCCGCAGGCCATGGCTTCCAGTGCCACCAGGCCGAAGCTCTCCAGTTCGCTGGGCATCAACAGCACGTGGGCCAGCGGAATAATGCGCTCGACGTGATTCTGTTTGCCCAGGAAAGTGACATGCCGCTCTACCTTGAGGTCGCGGGCCAGGTGCTCGCAGGGACTGCGGTCGGGCCCGTCTCCCACCATCAACAGGTGAGCGGGAACGTGCTTGCGCACTTCGGCCAGAATGCGAATGCAGTCGTTGACGCGCTTCACGGGCCGGAAGTTGGAAAGGTGAATCAGCAGCTTTTCGCCGGCGGGCGCGTAAGTGGATGCGGCTTTCTTGGCGTCGTCGGGATGGTAGAGGTCGCAGTTCACGAAATTCTTGATCACGCGAATCTCGTTGCTCACTCCGAACACATCCACCGTTTGCGCGCGTAAATAGTCGCTGATGGAAGTGATGCCGTTGGACTGCTCGATGGAGAATTTGGTGATCGGGAAATAGGACCGGTCCGTACCCACCAGCGTGATGTCGGTGCCGTGCAGGGTGGTGATGAAGGGCACATACCGGACCGGCGCCAGCATCTGCTGCGCCAGCAGGGCGGAGATAGAGTGCGGGATGGCGTAGTGCACGTGCAGCAGGTCCAACTCGTACGCTTCGGCCACCTCGGCCATGCGCGAGGCCAGCGCCAGGCTGTAGGGCGGATATTGAAACAGCGGATAGGTAGTGACTTCCACCTCGTGATAATGCACGCGCGGCGTGTCCGGATCCAGGCGGATCGGGTTGGCGTAGCTGATGAAGTGGACTTCGTGGCCGCGGTTGGCCAGCTCCAGGCCGAGCTCGGTGGCGACGATGCCGCTGCCGCCGTATGTGGGATAGCAGGTGATGCCTACGTTCACTTGGCCAGCGTAACATGCACCGGCCGCAGGAGCCCGTACCCAATCTGGCCGTGCAGCCGCTCGTCGGGCGAGGCGATATCGCCGCCGCCGAACCAGACGCGAATCTCCGCGCCATCCACGAGCACGGTGGCATCGCAGATTACCTTCGAGTCCCACGGCTGCGTCGCCCGCGAAGACCACCGGCAGTTTCCGCCAGTGCACGCCGTCGGTAGATCGGGCCAGGCCCAGGCGGCGATTCTCGGCGGAATCGCGGCCGGTGTACAGCATCCAGTAGAAGCCCTGGGAACTCCACACCGCCGGTTCGCCCAGGCCGGCTTCGTCGAACGCGCCGGGGTCGCCCAGGTCCAGCACCGGATTGGCGCGGAGTTTGGTCCAGTGAATGCCGTCGCTGGAGCGAGCCACGCCGATTCTCTGCCGCGGTGGAATGGCGCGATCCTGCCCCAGGTAATACACGTAAAAATATGGCCCGATGCGGATGGCGTAGGGGTCGGCTACATCGCGCTCGTCCCAACTCATATAGGGGCCGCGATCGAGCACCGGGCCGGATTCCTTCCGCCACTGGCGAGTGTCCGGACTGCGCGCCAGGCCGATGCGCAGGCCGTCCCGGGGCCCTGCCTCAAACCAGTGCCAGTACTGGCCGCCCTGCAGGAGCACGGTTCCGTTGGCGGCGATATAGCTGGATTCCCAACTGCGCGGATCGGGCCGCAGGACGGTCTCTCCCGGCTGCCAGTGAATGCCGTCTTCCGAGCGGGCGAGGACGGTCCGCCAGGAACGTCCGTCGAAAGCCGAGTAGAAGTTCAAAAGGCCGGAGGGCGCGCGGACCACCGAGGGGTTTAGCACGTCGCTATCCGCGCCATGCTCGATCACCGGCAGGGGCTGCGCGTCCAAAGCGTATGCCAGGCTGGGATCGCCCCCGGCAAGGGGCGGGAGGGTGAAATCGGCATAACGGCCGCATCCGCAGAGGAACAGCGCCGCGCAGGCTAACACCATTCGCTTTGGCGTCACTGGAGCGGAATCCGGAATTTGATGCCGGCGCCGCGGCCGGGGCGCGATTCCAGTTGCAGTTCCGCGTTCAAAGAGCGCGCCCGGCGCTTGAGGCTGGCTGGACCCAGGCGCAGCATCTCCAGTTCCTCCAGATTGTACGTCCCGGCAAAGCTGAACCCGTGGCCGTTGTCGTCCACGCTGATTTCCAGGCCGCGGTCGGTCTTTTCCATGCTGACGGCCACGCGCGTGGCTCCGGCGTGCTTCTGCACGTTGTGCAGGGATTCGCGGATCATCTGCAGTACTTCCAGGCGTCATCTCCTGGGGCAGGCCGACGGGAGTGCTGGTTCCGATGAAGGTCACCGGAATGCCGCTCTCCTTCTGAAAATGCTCCGCGGTGCGGCGGGCGGTGGCCACCAGGTTGCCGCCTTCCACGTCCACCGGCCGCATGCTGTGGAGGAACGCGCGCAGATCGCGTACCTGCGATTGAGCCAGAATCTGCAATTGCTTGAGGTCCTGCATTCCGGCGTTGAGATCGCGCTCCATGAGTTTGCGCAGGATCTCGAGCCGCATCTGCAGGCTGATGAAACTCTGCAGGGGGCCATCGTGAAAGTCCGAAGCGATGCGCTGGCTTTCTTCCTCGCGCGCCCTGTCGGCGGCCGCACGGACTTCGGTCATCTTCTCGGTAAGCCGGGCCAGGGCCACAGTTTGCCTGCGTTTGTTGACCGCGCAGCCGCATCCCAGCACGCCCGCCACGATGATCGTGCGCTCCAGAGTGCGTAGCGATTCATACGGAAGCACGGCGCAGAAAAGAGCCGCCACCACCGTGATGACACCGACCTCCACTGCGCTATAAAAAGCGATGGCCTCGGTGAGCAGGAATAGAAACAGCAGGGAGGCCAGCCAGAGCAGGCGCTGCTCGTTGCCCCAACTGGCAACGATCAGAAAATAGACGGTATCGCCGAACAGCGCCAGCAGTCCGAGCATGCCTGTCTGTGCCTTGCCGCGCAGCGCCACCAACACGCCGGAGACCAGGTACAGGCCCAGCAGCCCGTAAAACTGCAGGGCAGCGCCGGGGGGAAAAAGGAAGCCGATGACCAGGGCTGCGGCCGCGAGCCCGACCCGGATCCACGGAACATAGTGGGTCCAGCCGTTTTTCAAAGGAAAAAGCACGGCGTTTACTTTCGGTACAGATACAGCGTGTGACTCCGGCCCTCTCCGTCGTCGGCGATCTGTTCCACCTTCTCGGGAGTCCAGTTCTTAAACTCGAAATCGTGAGCCACCACACGGGCGCCCTTCTTCAACTGCTTGTCGAGAAGGGGTTGGACTTTGTTGTTAATCGAATCGGGCAGCAAATATACCGTCACCAGGTCCGCCGAGCTGTAATTCTGCTGCAGCAGGTCGCCGCAGACGATATGGGCGGTCTTCTCCAGGCCCAACTTCCTGATTCGATCCTCGCTTTGCTTGCACAGATCCCTGGTGATCTCAACGCCTACTGCGTCGGCATGAAACTTCTGGGCCGCCATGATGACAAACCGTCCGTCACCCGAGCCAAGATCGTACATTTTTTCGCCGGCCTTCAGACCGCCCATCTGGAGCATTTTTTCGACGATGGTCTGCGGGGTGGGATAGTAGGGGGCAAGCTTTCCGTCGGCACTCTGCCCGGACAGAAGTGGGCCCCAAAGCGCCAATAAAAGCAGGGGAATCGCGCGGGTTGGTCTCATCGCAATCGGCAGTAATCACTTTAACACCATCCGCTGTTTTCCACGAGATTGTGGAAAACCCTGTGGAAATATGCCTGGCGGGCGTATAAATTCCGCCGCCAATTGCGGCTGAATGACACTCTGCACCTGATTTCAGCAGTAACTCTCTGATACCGGCGGCAAACAGTACGTTCTCTCACAGTTATGAGGAAGCGATTGTACGCGGCCACGCCTGCAGTCCGTCATCTGACAATGAAACCCGAAAAGATTCCTGTCCATCTGTCGCTTATCAGGAGGAAGTTGATGGCAGGTTCCGCTCAAACTGCATTTCGAATCGACGTTGCAATCAACGATCTGCTTGTTCATTCTCAACCACCCACACCACCTCAGCCCAAAGGCGCCACCCTTCCCGAGGCGGTTTTCCCGCAGCGCCCGGAACTGCTTTCGGATCCGGGACCGCCCGTTCCTCCCGAGAAGCGGCAATGGAGCCGCGAAGAGATGCTGCGCAAAGCCCGCGGCTGGCTGGTACCCTATATCCGGTCGCGCGTGCTGCCGGGACAGTTTCACCCCATCACGGCCTACTTGTTTGTCGAGTATAAGTGCAATATCGATTGCTGGTATTGCTGGTCCTTCAATAACAAAGTGAAGGGCATGACGGAGGACGTGGCGCGGCGGTCCATCGACTGGCTGTACGACAACGGCTGCCGGGTGCTGGCGATTATGGGCGGCGAACCCTTGCTGCGGCCCGCAAGTGCTGCACAAGATCGTGTATTACGCCGCCAAGAAAGGCTTCTGGGTGTATATCGCCACCAATGGCCGGCTGCTGAAGCCGGACCTGGCAGACCGGCTCGGCGATGCCGGCGTGGCGGTGATCAACTTCGCCCTCGATGTCTGGGACGAAAAGCCCGGCCTTCCCAAAGCGCTGGTGCCGGTCCGGAGTAACATCGAGTACCTGATGCGAAAGCAGTACGTCTACGGGTACATGGTGTTCCTGAATATGAACATCTGCCGGAATAACCTGGAAGACATCCGGCGTCTTACCGAGTATGCCCGCTCTAATCGCATTGCCACCGATTATCACTTGAACGAGACGCCGATGCTGGAGCAGGACGATCACTTCAAGCACCTGGACAGAAATCCCACTTACATTTACCCGGAGGACTGGCGCGAGGTGGACGAGTTGATCGACTGGCTGATCGTCAAGAATCAGGCCGGCTACCAGATGGTCAATTCGGTGCCGCGACTGCGGGAAATGAAGGCGTTCCTCCGGATGTCTTCGGGACTGGACCTGCGGCAAGTGGGCTGGAACGGCGATGGAACCGGCGGAGGCGGCGAAAACCTGGTGGGGATGCCCGGCGTGGCACAGAGCGAAACCGGCGACCTGCGCTTCACGGAGTGGAACTGCCGGGCCGGCCAGAACAACGTGATCGTGCGCACCGACGGCACCGTGGGCCCATGTTTTCCGATGTACGGCGCCACTTACGATTGGGGAACCGTGGAAGGGCATAAGTTCGAAGAACGCCAGTTACACGAAATGAAGCAGACTTGTGAGCAGCATTGTTTCTCGACGCTGAATCACAACCTGGCTTACTGTTACAACGATGCCCGCGTGCTGAAGTGGCTCTGGAAGCGGGTAAGGCGCGGCGGGAAGGGCGGCGCGCAGAGCTTCGAAGACTAAGTCGGTCGTTTCGAAGTACGCCAACGTATTCCCTTCCGAACGCTCCCTAACGGTCGCGTCTCTGATCGGAGCCGCGAGCGTCAGCAAGCGGTCTTCTTGATACGTCGGTGAACTTTTGAAACGATGTACTAAGTATGAATGTGAGGGTGCGAGTGCAGTTTCCCATCTGCATGGCGGTGGCGGTGCGCGTGTACCAGGTTGGTGCGTTGTAACAGCTCTTTATCCTGCAAGACTTCGGCGGGCGATCGTTCGGCCACGAGTTGGCCGGCGTCGAGGATATAGCAGCGGTCGGCGATATCTTCGAGGTCGCCGAGATCGTGCGTGGCGGTGATGACGCTTTTGGCGCCGCCGCCCCACTCCACCAGCAGGTCGATCAACTGGCTCTGGCTGCGGGGGTCGAGGGCGCTGGTGGGTTCATCGAGCAGGAGCACGGCCGGATCGAGCACCAGGACGCTGGCGAGCGCGACGCGCTTCTTTTCGCCGCCGGAAAGGCGATGCGGTATACGGTCTTTCAGGTGGGAGATGCGGAGCCGGTCGAGGATTTCGGCCACGCGATCGCGAACTTCGTTCTTGGGCCAGCGCATTTGCAGCGGACCGAAGGCCACCTCATCGAAGACCGTGGGGTTGAAAAGCTGCACGTCGGGGTTCTGGAAGACCAGGCCCACCTGGCGGCGAAAACCGTGGGCGAACGCATCGTCGGCAAAGTGCTCTTCGCACAGGTCGTCGCCGCGGAAGCGCACGCTGCCGGAATCGGGAAAGTACAGGCCGTCCAGAAGGCGGAGGAGCGTGGATTTTCCGGAGCCGTTGGCCCCCAGCAGGGCGACGCGCGTGCCTTCGGGGATGGCGAGAGTCAGGTCGCGAAGGGCGGGCTGCCCCTGGTAGCTGTAGGTGACGCGATCGACTTCGAAGAGCATCAGCGGCCCGCCCATACGGCCGCGGCGGCGATTCCGGCAAAGAGCGCCAGGGCGGTCCAATCGCGGCTGGTCATGGAAAAATCGTCGAGCACGTAGACTTCGCCGCGGAAGCCGCGCGCCTGCATGGCCAGGAACACCTCGCTGCTCAACTGAAAGCTCTTGCCGAGCAGCACGCGCGGCGGAGGAGCCCGCCAGGCGGCGATATTCGGCCCGGCTCAGTTTGCCCACGGTACGGCTCTTTCGCGATTCGAACATCTCGTGCGCGGTTTCGAGCAGCAGGAGAATGTACCGGAAGGTCATGCCGAGCGCGACGACAAAAACGATGGGCACGCGGAAGACTCGCAGCGCCTTGAGGACGTGGGTCCACGGGGTGGTGAAGACGAGCAGCAGCGCCAGGGTGGCGCGACGTTTCCGCACGCAGGATCAGGAAGCCGGCCGTGGTGAGACCCTGCGACGTGATCGCCAGCTCAGATTGGGAAACCGGTAGACCACCGAGCCCGGGGTGAGAAACACGGCGGGGAACGCGATGACGCCGGTGAAGGTGAGGGCGCTGATCCACACGGGCGCCATCAGAGTGGCGAGCGACAAGCAAGGAGAGCAGCGCCATGGCGACGGAAAGGGCCAGGATCGCGCCGATGACCCACAGCCTGGCCGACAGAGCGGTGGCCAGAATCAGGGCCAGCAGGCCGGCGAGTTTCACCCTGGGGTCGAGCCGCTGGAGCAGGCCGGCCTTGCTTGCGGCGGTGTCGGCATACATGGCGCGCGCGATGGCGGCATGCAGGCCTTCAATGGTGTTTTCGACGAAATTGCCGCGCGAGCGCTGGTGCGTGTGGAAGCCGCTCATCGGCGCAGCACCATGCCGACGCCGAAGCTTCCCAGCAACACCAGGCCCACGCCGAACATGGCCGAGAGCAGATACCCGAACGCGGCACTGCGCACGTAGGGCGGAGCATAGCGCGCGAACGGAGCGGTCCACACCGAGGACAGGCGCTGCAGGCCCTGGGGCGCGGCCGGCGGCGGCGCCTGGTGAAGGGACGATGCGGCGATCTGCTGGCGGGCGGCCGGATTGGCATAGTCGGACGCCACCCATTCGCCCCAGGCGGAGCCGGCGGCGAGGATGCCGAGCGGAGTCAGAATCATGAGCGTCCCGAGCGCCACCCACAGCGGGCGAAGGGCGCCGGCGCGGGGCTGGCGGCGCCGGGTCCGCGCGAAGTCCGGCGGTGGCTCGCAGGAGGGCGGGATCGGAGCGCTGGAGGAAGGCGACGGCGCCGGCGGACACGAACATTTCCGCCAACCCGGCGATGGTCAGGTGGCCGATCATCATGGCGGGGATGGCGATGCAGAGCGGATACGGGCAATAGAGCGGGGCGCCGGCGGCGTCGCGGTAGAGCAAGGGCTGGATGCCGAATTCGATGGCGGCACAGAGGGCCGACACGTTGATGGCGCAATATCCGGCCAGGCCCGGCGGCGACCACCCGGCGCGCGGACGCGATGGCGGAGCGGCCGGCCACAGCCCGGTAGACCGCGTACGCCACCAGCGAGCCGACGATGGCCATGTTGAAGCAGTTGGCGCCGATGGCGGTGATTCCGCCGTCGCCAAAGAAGAGCGCCTGGATGACGAGCGCGATGGAGACGGCGAGCATGGATGCCCACGGGCCCAGCACGACCGCCGCGAGCCCGATGCCCACGGCGTGCCCGGTGGTGCCTCCCGGCAGCGGCAGATTGAACATCATGATGACGAAAGAGAACGCCGCGAAGAGCGAAAGCAGCGGCACCAGGCGGGTGTGCAGCGCCTTTTTGACGCGCTGGAGGGCCACCCACCAGAACGGCGCCGAACCGCCGTAGAGCGCCGCACAGGTTGCCGGACTCAGATATCCATCGGGGATATGCATTGGGGTGCCGCGAACTGCGTTTCGTCCTTCATTTCCGTACTACGCAAATTCCGTTCAGACGGATGTCACCACGCTGCCCTGATCGTAGCACGCTTCTAAGATTCGTACTACCGTGCCGCTCGCCAGTGCGGGCGCGCATGCGGGTAGGATGTGTGCAGGGAGGGTCGATGAAAGAACAAACCGCACGCACCTGCGTCATTGATCGAGCGAAGCCAGCAGTACCGCGGCAAGCAGGGGCTGGAGTATTTTGCCGGCGTTTCGGCGGAAACCGCCCGGTCGACGGGACTCTGCCTGCACGTAGTCACGATCCCGCCGCTGGCGCGGGCCAAACCGCATCTGCACGAGAATCACGAAAGCGCCGTGTACGTGCTGAGCGGTGAGGCCGGGATGTGGTACGGCGAGAACCTGCGGGAACACGTGTGGCTGCGGCCGGGAGACTTCCTGTATATCCCGGCGAATACGCCGCACCTGCCGTACAACGCGAGCGAGTCCGAGCCGTGCATGGGACTGATTGCGCGTACGGATCCCAACGAACAGGAGAGTGTCACGCTGCTGGCGATGGCGGATCCGGGAGTGGCGGAGCGCGGTTCGCGCCAAAAAGTTTATCGGGGGCGGCGGGGGACCAGCCAGTCGGACAGGGGCACGTCTGGGAAATCGAAATGCGAGAGGGCGTGGCCGCTGGCGATTTCGGGAGTGATGGCGAGGCGGGCTTCCGGAAGGACGGAGAAAGGCACGCGCCATTGCGCGCCGGGCGCGCTGGTGAGGATGTTGGTCAGCGGGAAATACGCCTGGGCGCGATGGAGCGGGGAGAGCCAGGTTTCGTGCGGTCCCGGAGCGTAGGCTGAAGGCAGAGTTCAGGCGCTCTGGCCAGTTCCGGGCCAGCAATACGGTGCTGAGCGCGACGCTGGCGGGCGGGAGTTCGCGCGGCGATTCGCACTCGACCTTCAGGGCGCCATCGCTGAAGTTCTGTTCGGTAGTCTGAGTCGTGCAGCGGCCCAGGCCGGGCACGGCGGCGGTGGTCTGCGCAGGCAGCATGACGGTTTGACCGGGACGGTAGAAATCGAAGGCCGCGATTCCTTTGATGTGGACACGGGCGTTCTTCACGCGCTCCCAGGCGGAGGGAGAAAATCGCAAAAACAGCCAGCCCGCGGAGCCGATCCGGCGGCAGGAACGGATTGACCGAGAAGTCGATTTTCCGGTACGGCTGATTCGGTGAGGAGCGCATGGACTCGATGCGCGTACCGCCGGGCGTGGCGATCTCGAGATCGACGATTGGTATACGGTAGCGATCGGAGCGCGCTGCCGGGGTCGATCGAGATGGGGAGCTGGACGACGGTCTGGTTGTCGCCGACCGAGCGTATCACGCCGGGATCCAAAGGCACGTTGCGCAGGGTGACTTGCGGCGTCTGCGAGGCGGCGCCCACGGCATACTCGGCGCGGGCGGGAAGCCACGTGGCGACCAATGCCGCGGCCACGCGCCGGCGATGGCGATAGCGCTCGCGGGGATCATGCGGCGGCGCGCGTACTGCATCCAGATCACGACCAGCGCGGCGGAAGCCAGCAAAATGCGCACCAGGGCGTGGTGCAATTCGTAGCGGAGAGGGGTGAACTCGGGGAAGGCCTGCAGTCCGCCGTTCAGAATGAGAATGACGGTGGCGATGGTGAAGGCGGCGATCACGAAGTGGGTGAAGCCGCGGACCAGGGAGGCGACGGCGAGGGACGGCAGGGTGATTGCGGCAAAAAAGAGAAGCTGCTTCCAGAGCAGATCGGGCAGATACGCGGCGGGCGAGAAACCGCGCGCACCGAGGATGTACACGTCGGCGAGGAAGGAAGGCAGGTGGATGGCGAGCGCGACAAAAAGGAGTTTGGCGCCAAGCAGCGAGGTCCAGCGATGCGGGCGCGTGGTCCAGAAGTTGCGGTCGCCCACGAGCGGCTCTTCGAGCGCGGCGAGGGCGGCGAGGCAGGCCCATGCCATGGTGAGCAGCATGGTCATCCAGCCTTCCAGGGGCGAGGGCATTGAGTCGCCGCGCCAGCGGTCGGCGCGGGCCAGGGTGGCGAGCATGACCCAGGTGACCAGGACGGCGGGCCACAACCGGCGGGCGTCTTTCCGAAAATTGTGGAGCATCAGGCGCATGGGAGCCTCCGGGATTGGGCGAGGGCCAGAAAGATGGCGCGGAAACTCATCTCGCGTGCCTGCACCTGGCGAATGCCGTTGAACAGGCGCGCGACGAGGTCACGCAACGGCGCCGGTTCGTAGCGCGTATCGGTGAAGCGCACAACGGGGCCGGCCTGTTCGGCATTGAGCCACGTGGCGGGAAGGTCAGGGGGCAGGGCGGAGGGAGCGTCCAGGGTGATTTCCACCTCCCGGAAGCGCGCGAAAAGAGCGGCCATCTCCTCCACGAATTCCAGGCGGCCTTCGTTCAGGTAGGCGACGTGGGTGGCGAAGCTTTCGATCTCGGCGAGGTCGTGCGAGGCCAGCACGATGGTGGCTTCGGGGGTGCAGTCCACCAGGCTTTCGATGAGCTGCTCGCGCACCAGCACGTCGAGGCCGCCGAACGGCTCATCGAGGAGGATGAGGCGCGGGCGGTAGGCCAGGGAGGCGGCGAGCGCGGCCTTCACCTTCATGCCGCGCGAGAGGCTTCGCAGGCGGCGGTCGAGAGGCAACTGGAACTGGCGGACGAGGGCGGCGGCGAGCGCGGGGTCCCACGCGGGGTAATAGGCGCTGCAATAATCCAGGAAATAGCCGACCCGCATCCACTCGGGGAGTTTCTGATTTTCGGAGACGTAGCCGATTTGCGCGAGTTGGGCGGCGCCGAGGCGGGTGGAATCCACGCCGAGCAGCTCGGCGCGGCCGGCAGTGGGGCGGACCAGGTTCATGAGGAGCTTGAGGGCGGTGCTCTTGCCGGCGCCGTTGGGTCCGGCGAGGGCGAAGACGCTGCCCGGCGGTACGTCCATGGTGAGGCTGTGCAGCGCCTCGGTGTGCCGGTAGCGCTTGGTGAGGTTTTCGGTGCGAATCATCGGCTGTCCTCTCCCGCAAGGCGGCGCCAGCTTTCGCCGATTGCGTGTTGCAGGTCTTCCAGCGAAACGCCGATTTGCATGGCCTGTACGGCGAGCTGTTCCACGTCCCGGGCCAGCAGGCGCACGCTTCCATTGCGGCGGGCGGGCTGGCTGGGCGACGACGGTGCCGATACCGGGGAGCACTTCGAGCAGACCCTCAGCGGCCAGTTGGGAGACGACTTTCTGGGCGGTATTGGCGTGAATCTTCATCGCGCGTCCCAGGGCGCGCACGGAAGGAAAGGCGTCGCCGGGGCGGAGCTGGCCGGCGAGAATGGCTTTCTTCGCGGCAAAAACAACCTGGTCCGCGATGGGGACGCCGGGTCGCGGAATCAGCCGGAATGGGACCACACGTGTAACATGGCACGTGTTACGGTAAAAGTCAAGGCTAATTCGGCCGCGGCGGGCTTTGCAGGGCCGAATAGATTGACGACGGAACATCCGCGCCGGTTCGCGGTCTGACGCCGAGCGACCTGGGAATTCCGTCTTCGAAGATCCATCGCAGCCGGACGCAGAAGAAGCCATGCAGGCCGGTTTGATCGATTACGGGCTGGCCGAGACGATTGGACAGATCGCTGGCGAACATCTCCATGGAAGTAATCAATCCGGGACCTTCCGTCGATTGCCGGCATGCGGCGCCGGAACCCAGGGCTTGTTCGAACTTCGGTCCGTTTTTCGCCGGCACGAGTGCCAGTATGGAGGCCTGCTGCATTTTCCGGTGAAGCCGCAATGCGAACCGGTCCGCCAGCAGTGCCTGCAAGCGGAGCATCTGCTGGTCGCGGGCCTGTTTGGTCAGGGGCGCCGGAGAGTTCCTTGTCGCGAATGTGCCAGGCGAGAGTGATAAGGTTTCGCAGAGTGATACTTTCCGCTGTGAACCTGCCTCCGGGGTCGATTCGCAGCGTGGGGCCAGGGCTGCCGGGCTCGCTGCCATAATAACCGTAACGTGTCACTTATTACAGTAGATGTCAAGTTTAGAGGAACAGGCTGACCGGCGCGTGGAAGAACTCCGCGAGTTTGCGGGCGTGCGATTTGCTGATGCCTCGCTTGCCGTTCAGGACATTGGAGACAACGCTGCTGGCTCCGAAAACCGGAATCAGGTCACGCTGGCGCAATCCGCGAACTTCCATGAGTTCCCGGAGCGTCTCCAGAGGATCTGCATGACCCAGCGGATACCGGGTTTCTTCGAATTGCCGCACCAGCAACGTGAGCAACTCGGCGAGAGCTTGTTCTTCCCGGGTAAGAGGACGCTTCAGGGTGTCGAGGGCCTCCAATTGCGCGAGGATGCGCTCGTTTTCGGCCTCGGTCTTGATGACGCGGGGGCGGGCCTGGGAGAGCAACCGGCCGTAAGCCGGCTCGGTTAGGGTAGCCATTTCTTCCATGCACCTTTGTCGTATTCGGCATGCGTCAGGAATTCTTTTATGTAAACGCGCTGATAAGCGAATACCATGCGGGCGATCAGGCGATAACGGTTTCCTTTGATATTGAAGATCGCCAGTTTGCCAACCATATCTGTTGCCGGGAAGGTCTGCCGAACTTCTTCCAGGCTCTGCCACTCGGACGCGACCACGATATCGAACCAGTTCTGGATCGCAATCCGGGCATCGGGATGTTTAGTCACTTTCTCAAAGAGCTTGCGCCGGCTGATTACATTCACTGGATCGCTGCTAACAAAATGCTATCACGATTACTAGCAAAATGCTAGGAGCTGCTGTTAATTCCCGGAGGGCTTTTCGGCCTTTTCGATTACCAGGATCGCTACCGGCCCGCGGGCAGCTTCGAGTTTGAGACCGAGCTGTTCCTGGATGGCGGCGAAGATGGAGGGGCCGGTATCGGGGTTGTCGTCGGTGGCGTAGCGCAGCTTGAAATCGTACTCGCCCGGAATGCCGGTGCGATCCAGAACGGGCCGGTCGAGTTGCATGTCGCCGAGGCGCTCGGCAATCTGCGCGAGGGTGGCCTTCTGGCCGGCGATGGTGTAGTCGACGCCTGGCAGTTCCATGGGGGTGTTGCGATAGAGGCGGATGTAGAATTCGCCAGCAGTCGAGTGGGTGAGCTTGGGTCCGTTCTTGGCCACGGTCAGGGCGTAGATGTTCTGTTCCCGGGTCTCGTGGCGAACCTTGAGCTGGAAGCGATCAGCCAGAAGGGTCTGGAGCATGGCCATCATTTGCGCGCGACTGGGCTCACCGGCGGCTTTGGCTTCGATGTCGAATTCATCGGTGTGCAGCCAGGAGGGTCCGCCGGAAAGCTGGTAGCGTTTGACTCCATAGGCCTCCTGGACGATTAACTCCAGGTGCAGATTGGTGATGTGGAGCCTGCCGCCGGGATAGATACGGAAGTCGCTGCCGCGCGTGTTCTGGCCGGCCGGCTTGACCGAGGCAACGTCAAACGCAGGGTTTTCCTGGCCAAACAGCCCGACCGCGGCGAAAGCTGCAACGGTGAAGGGGACTCGGAGCGTCACAAACTATAGACGTCGTCACAACGGGATTTGTTGGACGTCATAGTACAATAGATACCATCTGGAGCTGTTTACCCACATGAAAGTGCGACCCGCCGCATTCCTCCTCGGATTTGCGGTTGCAATTCTCCCCGTGTTCGCGGGCGATCCAAGTCTTTCCCGACCCAAAGCCGGCAAAGTTGAGATTTTACCTCTCAGCGAAGTGAAACCCGGCATGAAAGCGACGGCCTGGACCGTGTTTCAAGGAACCGAGCCGGAGCCGGTGCCGATCGAAATCATGGGCCTGATGAAGAACGCGTGGGGGCCGAAGCAGGACATCATCCTGGCCAAAATGGGCGGCAAAGCGATCCGCACCAACGTGGCGGGCGGGATGAGCGGCAGCCCGGTCTACTACAACGGCAAATTGATGGGCGCGGTGGCGCTGCGTCTGAGCACCTTTTCGCCGGATGCGATCTGCGGGATCACGCCGATCGAGCTGATGCTGGAGATCAACGATTTCGACCGGAGCAAGCCGGAGAACTCGCGCACCCCGGAAAAGGTTGTGGCGCGCAACCAGGGACAGGTAGCCGTGCCGAGCGAAATGGTGGGCCAGGCGGTGGGCGCCGGGATGCCGATGATGGTTCCGATCGATACGCCGTTGAGCTTCTCGGGATTCGGGGAGAGCACGTTGCAGGAGTTCGGCCCGATGTTCCGGCAGATGGGCATCGCGGTGGCGCAGGGCGGCGCCGGCACCACCACGCATTCGAGCAAGCCGGTGGCGGGTTGGGAGCATTCGCTGAACCCGGGAGAGAGCGTGGCGGGCGTGCTGGTGGATGGCGACATGAGCGTCACAGGCCTGGGCACGGTCACTTACAACGACGGCAAGAAGGTGCTGGCGTTCGGACATCCGTTCTTTAACCTGGGGCCGGTGAGCATGCCGATGACCAAGGGAGAAGTGCTGATGACTTTGGCATCGAGCTACCAGCCGAATAAGATGGCCAACGCCACGGACGTGGTGGGCGCGCTGCACCAGGACCGGCACAGCGGCATCGAAGGCGTGTTGGGCGCCGAATCGGAGATGATTCCGGTATCAGTGAAGGTGCGGTCGCTGGACGATAAAGAAGCCGTGGTGCGCGAGAAATCGCTGCACTTCAGCGTCTTTGTGCAGCAGAAGTGGACGCCCTACCTGATGATGCTGACGCTGTACAACTCGGTTTCGGAATTGAACGATTTCCGCGACGAGGCTACTTACCGGCTGAAGGGCACGGTGCAGATGGGCAGCAACCAGAGCCTTTCCCTTTCCAACATGCAGGCTAACGGCGAACTGCCGATGCCGGCTCCCATGGCGCTGGCCGGGTGGTTCGGCGATAAGTTCAACCGGCTGTACCTGAACAACGTGGCCACGCCGGATGTCAAGAGCGTCAACGTGACGGTGGATCTGCTGCCGGACCGGCGCGTGACCACCGTGGAGAGCGCGTGGGTGGCGGACAGCGAGGTGCGGCCAGGCGAAGAAGTGCCGGTGAAGGTATTTCTGCGGCCGTATCGCGGCGACGTGATCGAGCGCGACTTCAAGGTAAAGATTCCGGAGGGGCTTTCGCGGGGGGACCACCGGATCGTGCTGAGCGATGCGGACACGGCCAACCGGATGCAGAATATTGCCGGGTCGGCGAACCGTTTCATCGACGTGGCGAACACGGTGTCGCTGATCAACCAGGAGCGCACCAACACCAAGCTGTACGTATCGCTGGTGAAGACGAGCCCCACGGCCTATTACGACGATAAGACGCTGCCGAGCCTGCCTTCCAGCGTGTTGAACGTGATGCAGTCGGGGCTGGCGGCGAACCGTTCGCTGATCACGTCCCCGGAGACGGCGTCGGAACAGATGGCCCTGCCGTTCGATTCGGTGGTGACCGGAAGTTACTCGCTGCGCATCCACGTGAAATAAGAGCTGCGCTTTTTCAGGAGAATCATGAAGACGGTTGGTTTGACGCTGGCGGCTGTGTGCGTTTTGTTTGCGGGGCAGACGAAGACGTGGTCGCAGGGCGAATTTGCGGATTTCGAAAAAGGCATTCTGAAGAATGTCTCCGTGCGAAGCGACGGGCTGGTGATGCTGGCGCCGCAATCGCGGGAGTTGTTCGATACTTCCTCTGCCTATCTATGGGCGCTGGCGCGAGACTCTAAAGGTAATCTGTACGCCGGGGGCGGCACGGGAGCCAAGCTGTTTCGCATTTCGCCTGACGGCAAAGGCAAGATGGTGGCGGATCTGGAGGGTCTGGAGATTCACGCCATTGCGGTGGATTCCAAAGACCGGGTGTACGCGGCTACGTCGCCGGACGGCAAAATTTATCGGATTACCGGCAACGGGAAGCCCGAGGTATTCTACGATCCCAAAGCTAAGTACATCTGGGCGCATGCTGTTCGATTCCAAGGACGATCTTTTCGTGGCCACCGGGGATCAGGGCCAAATTTATCGTGTGACGCCGGATGGAAAGGGCAAGGTCTTTTTCCAGTGCGACGAGACGCATGTGCGGAGCATGACCATGGACGCGAGCGGCAACCTGATTGTGGGTACGGATCCGGGCGGGTTGGTGTTGCGCGTTTCTCCGGCAGGTGATGGGTTCGTGGTGTACCAGATGCCGAAGCGGGAAGTGACAGCGGTGGCCGTGGCGCGCGACGGTTCGATTTACGCAGCCGCAGTGGGGAACCGGCTGGGCGGCGGTCCGGCGCCGCCGGGTCCGCCCGCATTGCTGCCGAGTGGGCCGGTCACGATTGCCGCGCCGGGAACCCAGGCGCCGCAGCAAGTGCGTGCCCCGGCGCCGCCTCCTACATCCATAGGGTCGGCGGGAGGAGTGGCGGGGGGCTCGGAAGTGTACCGGATCGAACCCGGGGGCAATCCTCTGCGCGTCTGGAGTCATACGCAGGACGTGGTGTACGCGCTGGCATTCGATAGCGCGGGGCGGCTGATAGTGGGTGCGGGAAATAAGGGCAACGTGTACCGCGTCGAATCGCCCTCCATGTACACGTGGCTGCTGCACATGCCGCCGTCGCAGATCACTGCGTTTCAGCAGGGTCCCGGAGGGCGCATCTACGCGGTCACGGGCAATGTGGGCAAGGTGTACGAGATCGGGCCGGAACTGGAACGCGAAGGCAGCGTGGAGAGCGTGGTGTTCGATTCCACTATGTTTTCGTTATGGGGCCGGGTGAGTTTTGAGGCGAAGCTGAACGGCGGGCAGGTGGCGGTGGCGACGCGTAGCGGGAACCTGGACGAGCCGCAGAAGAACTGGAGTGCGTGGTCGGCGCCGGTGACCACGTCGAAGGGCGGCCGCGTGAGTTCGCCGCCGGCGCGTTTTGTGCAGTGGAAGGCCACGTTGACGAGCGATGGCGGCGCGCATTCCCCGGAACTGGAATCGGTGGACCTGGCGTATCTGCCGAAGAACGTGGAGCCGCGCATCGAGGAGATCGAAATCACGCCGCCCAATTACAAATTTCCTCCGCCCACGGCGCCGCTGGTCTCGCTGGCGCAGCCTTCGCAATCGTTGACGCTGCCGCCGCTCGGCAAAAGAACGAGCTCTTCCTTTTCGCTGGATCTTTCCGGCGCGACACCGGCGATGCAGTTGGCGAAAGGCATGTTAGGCGCGCGCTGGCTGGCGTCCGACCCGAATGGCGACTCGCTGGTGTACACCGTGGAGATCCGCGGCGTCAACGAGACGGCGTGGAAGCCGCTGAGGGACAAGCTCACCGACAAATATTTCTCGTGGGATTCAACGGCGTTTCCGGACGGCGAATACCGGCTGCGCGTGACAGTATCGGATTCTCCCAGCAATCCTCCGGGAGAAGCGCTGACCGCGCGCCTGGAAAGCGACCCGTTCCTCATCGACAACACGCCGCCGCGGATTACCAACCTGACGGCCACGCGCAACGGCGGGAAACTGCAAGCGCGATGGCACGCGGCGGATGCCTTGAACAACGTGGTAAGGGCGGAGTACTCGCTGGACGGCGGGGAGTGGACGGTGGTTTCTCCTGTGGGAAAGCTTTCCGATTCGCCGGAACTGGATTACGAACTGGCTGTGGATGCGGGGCCGGGAGAGCATACTTTGGCGGTCCGCGTGCAAGATGATTATGACAATGCGGCCACCGAAAAGGCCGTGGTGAAGTAGGAAGGGAGCAAAAGGCGCGTGATTCTGGAACCCCGCGAAGAACAGGGTAAATTCGACTTCATGCAGGGCCTGGCCGGGATTCTGGTGGGGCTGTTTGGTGTCTCGGTGGTGCTGTTTGCGGTATTCGCAGTGGGGCGCGTGGTTGCTCCGCCGGTGCGAAAGCCGGTGGTATGGAATACGGCCGCGGCCGGCGTGAAACCGGATTCGGTTTACGCCGGATCGCCAGTTGCGGTAGCGCCGCCAACGGTGGATTCACGCAAGGGCGATGACATCATTTATTTCGCGCCCACCACGGCGGATCTGCCGGAGTTGGTATCGTCGGTCCAACCGGCGCTGCCGAAGGGTGCGGCGGGCCAGGGGTGCGACAGTACCGTGAAAATGCGGATCACGATCGATGCGCAGGGAATGCCGAAGGATCCGTCGGTCCGGGAATCGGCGCCGTGCGGGCTGGAGTATCCGGCGCTAAAGGCAGTGATGGACTGGCGGTTCCGGCCGGCGCGTATGGACGGCAAAGCGCTTCCGGTCAGGGCGTGGGTGCAGGTGCACTTCCGGTAGATTGAAAAAGGCGGGCGGACGAGGCGAGGCAACCGCCGATTACGGCGAGCGTTCTGCCAGATGGCTTGGGCGGCAACGCGGAAGAAGGGCAGCTAGTCTGCTGGTTGTTGTGTATCATCTGCTGCGGGACCCTCAACTGCAATATCGCGACTTGGGAGAGGACTACTTCGACAAACGAGATGCGGAGCAAACGAAAAGACATCTCATCAAGCGCTTGGGCAAGCTCGGGTACGACGTCACGCTAACGCCCAAAACAGCCTAGGTGCCGTCCGGGGGGATTTTCGAGAGAGACGCATTTTTA
>CAVVLD010000115.1:0-35700 GCA_963748795.1 uncultured Solibacteraceae bacterium | reverse complement strand
TTAAATGGTAAGCGTGACAAAAACGCTCCCTGACGGTCGCTGCTCGGAACAACGCCGGCAGCCGTCAAGCAGGGCCGCGACCGTGAGGGAGCGTATAAATCTGGACCGGCCGGACGGCGTCTATTATCTCGGCCCCGCAACTTGGTCCGACACGTTCGATAACTCCGGCAATTTCATCGCCCGTCCGTCCGCGCCGGTAGATGGAAATTATCCCCTGCGCACCACGACGTTCTTCGCGCCCCGGCGTGCCGATTGGCGCCTGGGGCGGTATACGTTTTAAATGGTAAGCGTGACAAAAACGCTCCCTGACGGTCGCCGCTCGGAACAACGCCAGAAGCCGTCAAGCAGAGCCGCGACCGTGAGGGAGCGTATAAATCTGGCCCGGCCGGCCGGCGTCTATGATCTCGGCCCCGGATTCTCGCCCGTGGTAGCGCACTATCAACTGCGGAAGCGGATTCAGTTATTCGTCGAAGTAAACAATGGTCCGACGCCGTTCGATTACTCCGGCAGTTCCGAACAACGCCGAAGGCCCTCACGCAGAGCCGCGACCGTGAGGGAGCGGTCATAGCCGTGCGCCCGCTCCTGATTTGCCTGCTGCTGGCGGCGACCGTCGCTTCGGCGCCGCCAGCAGCCATCACCTTTGAAGATGTCACCGCCCGCTCGGGGGTGGATTTCGTGCTGCGCAACGGCGCGGTACCCGGCGAAAAGCACCAGATCGAAACCATGCTCGGCGGCGTGGCCCTGTTCGACTACGATGGCGACGGGCTCCTCGATCTCTTCCTGACAAACGGCGCGTCTCAGCCCGGTTTCGATAAACGCGATCCGCGGTATTGGAATCGCCTCTACCGCAATCGCGGACACGGCCTGTTCGAAGACGTTACGGCGAAGGCCGGCCTCGCCGGCGAGGGCTACAGCATGGGAGCCGCCGCCGCCGACTACGATAACGACGGCCACACCGACCTCTTCGTCGCCGGGGTCGGACGGAATATCCTTTACCGCAACCGCGGCGACGGCACCTTCGAAGATGTAACCGCGAAGGCGGGCATTCACAACGAGCCCTGGTCGGTGGCCGCCGGCTGGTTCGATGCCGATGGCGACGGGTGGCTGGACCTGTTCGTGGTCAACTACGTGGCGTGGGATCCCAAGACCGAGCCCGTCTGCCGCGAGCCCCGATCCGGCGCCCTGCTCCACTGCCATCCCGACAACTACACCGGCCTTCCCAACACGCTCTACCACAACAACGGCGATGGCACCTTCACCGATGTTTCCGAAGCCGCCGGCATCCGCCGTCACACCGGCAAAGGCATGGGAGTAGCCTTTGCCGATTACGACGGCGACGGCCGCACCGACATTCTGGTCACCAATGACACGCGGCCGAATTTCCTTTTCCATAACGAAGGCGGCGGGCGATTTCAGGAAGTGGCGTTGACCGCCGGAGTCGCCGTCAACGACGACGGGCGTACCCTTTCCTCCATGGGGGTCGATTTCCGCGATGTCGATAACGATGGCCGCCCCGACCTGTTTCTGACGGCCATCGCCCACGAAACCTACCCGCTGTACCGCAATCTGGGCAAGGGCCTCTTCGGCGACTTCACTTACCGTTCGCGCGTGGGCGCCGCCACGATTGCGACGACCGGGTGGAGTTGCGGCATGTACGATTTCGATAACGACGGGCGCAAGGACCTGTTCGCCGCCAACGGCGACTTGAACGAGAACGTAGACGGAGCCCGCCAGCGCAGCGTGGTCCTGGCGCAGCGGCCCGACGGCACCTTCGACGCCGTACCCGCCGGCCCTGTCGCCCTCAACCGCGGCGCGGCGTTCGGCGATTTCGATAACGATGGCCGCATCGACACCGTGATCTCCCGCCTTGGCGAAACTCCCGTCCTGCTGCGGAATATAAGCGGAGCCGGCAATCACTGGCTGGGCCTGCATCTTATCGGCCGCCGGAGCAATCGCGACGCCATGGGCGCGGTGGTGCACATACGAACCGCGTCCGGACAGCAATGGAACCAGGTCACCACTTCGGTCGGGTACGCCAGTTCCAGCGATGTCCGCGTCCACTTCGGCTTGGGCGCCGAAACGCGCGCCACAGTCGAAATCCACTGGCCCAGTGGCACCGTTTCGCGGACCGAAGAGACTCACGTCGACCGCTATTTGACCGTGCGCGAACCCTGATCCGTCACTGGCTGGGCCTGCATCTTATCGCGCGGTAGTGCACGTACGAACCGCCACTTCGGTCGGGTACGCCAGTTCCAGCGACGTCCGCGTCCACTTCGGCTTGGCCGCCGAAACGCGCGCCACAGTGGAAATCCACTGGCCCAGTGGCACCGTTTCGCGGAGCGAAGAGACTCACGTGGACCGCTATTTGACCGTGCGCGAACCCTGATCCGTGACCCTGGCAGTCCGTGGCAAAACTCGCTTCCTGACAGTCGCGGCTCTGTTACACAGCGACCCCACGGAGCCGCGCACGTTAGTAAGCGGTCTTCTTGAACTTCTGCCCCGGAGTGTCGAAATCCACTGGCCCAGTGGCACCGTTTCGCGGAGCGAAGAGACTCAGGTGGACCGCTATTTGACCGTGCGCGAACCCTGATCCAGTTCCTTCCGTGCCTGTTCGGTTTTGCCCAGCCGCTGGTACGCCTTACCCAACAAAAGATGCCCGCGCGCGCCTCGCGGATCGAGCGCGGTGGCCCGCTCCAGATGCTCCGCCGCCTGCTTCACCCTGTCCAGCGACAGCAGCACGCATCCCAGTTCCAATTGCGCGCGCGACGCGTCGGGATGCCGCGCGACGGCTGCCTGCAAAGGATCCAGGGCCGCCTCCGCGCGTCCCTGTCGGTATAAATAAACGCCGTAGTCGATGGACGGATCTTCATTCGGAGCCGAGTGTTTTTCCAGCCGGATGGCTTCGCGGAAGGCCGCCTCGGCTTCGCCGGCTTTTCCGGAGGCTTCCATCGCCAGTGCTTCAACGCGGTAGATCTGCGGATTCTGCGGATCGCTTTCCAGGGCGGTGCGGAGCACGTTCACGGCATCGTCGAAACGGTCCAGCAGGTAAAGCGTCCGGCCGAAATACAGGCAGGCGTCCGGGAGTTTCGCGTCCAGCAGGCAGGCCCGATGGAACGGCTCCACCGCGCCGGCATAATCGCCGCGTGAGGCATGGGAGACGCCCAATGCCTGCCACTTCGCGGCCTCGGTGGAATTGTCCGCCGCCATCAGGAGCAAGGCAGCAAAAAGGGACAGGCCGAAGCCTGTCCCTCGGATCGTACGGCTTGCGGGCACGCCCTACCAGGTCACTTTGAATCCAAGCTGGATCGAGCGCGGATTGACGGTGGCCTGCGTGGATTGGGTATGCGGAATGATCGAACCGAAGTTCGGGTCGGTGGCCGTGTTGTTCACATTGGCCAGCATGTAATTCCAGTGGTTGAACGCATTGAACGCCTCAGCGCGGAACTGGGCGTGGATGCGCTCGGTGACCCGGGTCTCTTTGATGATCGACGCGTCCATCGTGTAAGTGCCCTGCACGCGCACCTGGCCGCTGCGATACGAGTTCACCTGGGCAGGCCGGTAGTTGGGCGGCAGTTGCAACCAGTCGTACCCCGACCAGTCGGTGGCGCTGCAGCCGTTGGCAATGCTCTGCGGCAATGGCGCTACGGCCCCGGTGTCGTCTTCGTTCAGGATGCAGTTGTTGTTGATCTGCACCTTGCTGGCACCCCAGTGCACGTTACCGAGACCGGGGCTCTTGATAGCCACAATACTGCCGGGCATGTTGGCCGGTTCACCCAAAGGCGAATCGGTGACGAAGGTGTTGAACTGCCATCCGCTTACCAGCCGGTCCGCCACTCCGTGCACGCCGCTGCAGGAAGTGCTTGCCTTTCCCAAATGGCAGATCGTATACCAGCGTCGCCTTAATGAAGTGCGGCCGGTCGGCGTAGTACAAACCTTCCTGATATTGGATCGGGTTCTGGTAGTAGTTGAGATAGCCCCAGCGCTCGTTCTGCTTGGAGAGCGTGTAGTTCAGCATGAGGTTCACGCCGCTGCGCGAGCGATAATTGTAATTCACCTGCAGGGAGTTGTACCAGACCTTGCCGGCGTTCAGACCGTATTCGGTGCCACCGGTGAACTGCGGAAAGGTCCGTAACAACTGGTTGAGCGACGTGGTCGTCGAAGTGTACAGGCTGGTGCCAATAAACGGCGCCAGTCCCTGGAAAGGATTCGGCAGCGTCTGGTTGCAGTATGCCGCCGGTGAGGCAAAACCGGCCGGAGTAGAGGCGCCGTACATCACACTGCACGAGTCGTACTGCGGATTGGTATCGAAGGGGAAGTTCGACTGCGTGTGATCCGCGCGGTTACCCACGTACGAAATGTCCAGCGTGCCGTTCGGGCTCGGTTGGTATTGGAAGCCGAACGAGAACTGGTGCGAACGCGGCAGCTTGAAGCTGGGAGCGAACCAGTTGATGCTCTTCCCGACGTAGGTCGAAGCGCCCAGACTGGATCCCGTCGGCAGATTGATGCCGGTGGGGAACGGGTTGTTCATCACGCCCGGAATCGGCGTGCGCCCGCCATCGTTGCTGTTGACCAGCGAGGTGTTGTTGCTGAACCCGGCCGTCTGCATCCAGTCGTTGTTGGGGTTGACAATGTACATGCCGTAGCCGCCGCGCATCACCAGTTTGTCACGCAACCGGTAAGCGAAACCAACGCGAGGCTGAATGCCGGTCCAATCGATATTGGCCGGCATGGCGGAGTTGCCGTTCACGCCCGCGAACCGCATTCCACCCTTCAGATTGGCCAGATTGCTATACAGCGACGCGAATTGCGCCGGAATCTGCAGGTGCAGGTTGGCAATGTTCTGGGTTGCCATCGGGCCGATCGGGCTGGCGATGTTCGGGTCGAAGGCATAATCCAGCCGGTTGTACTTCTCGGTGATCGGTTCGTTGATGTCATAGCGCAGTCCCAGGTTGATGGTCAGGCGGCTGCTCACCTTCCAGTCGTCCTGCAGGTAGGGCGCGATGTACCACTGGCGATAGAACGGATAGGCCGCGTAGTTGCTCTGTCCGCCGCTGGGATAGCCCAGCAGGAAGCTGGCGTAGCCGTCGCCGCCCAGACCGTTTCCGGCATTGTTGTAAATCTGTTGCGTCCAGGTAGAGTTGAAGTCCTCTTCCAGGATGCTGCCGGTGTCCAACACCAGGTACTGAATCCGGCGAAGGTCCAGGCCGGCCTTGAGCGTGTGCCTGCCGGCCACTTTAGTGAGACTGGCTTCAATCCCGTAGCTGTTGGTAATGTTGTCGCTGGTAGTCCGCCCCAGAGTCTGATAGCCACCGATGCTCCAAACGCCCATCAGATATCCGCCTGGCAACTGGGAGATCAGCGATTTCGGAATGCCGAGGGTGCTTAAATCGAACCCGGCGTTGTCAAAACCGGAACCCTTTTCGACGAAGCGGGTATTGGATCCGCGAATATCGAATACCGTGGTCGGGTTGAGCGTCGCGGTCCAGTCCAGCACATAGCTGTCATTGATCCTCTGGAAGGGCAACTGCCCGTCCTCGCCCACGCCCACGATTCCATTGCTGGGGCGATGCTCGGTACGGTCGTTGGACCCCTCGCGCATGAAGAACCGGTTCTTGTCGCCCACCGTCCAGTCGAATTTGATCGTCATGTTGTAGTAGGCATCGTGATCGGTGACTCCTGGCAGGCTTAAATCCTGGACGCCATATCGTTGGCCAGGCGTTGTCGTATTCGGCAAAGGCATGAGCTTGGTCAGCGTCAGGGCAGCCGGATTGATCCGGTTCTGTGGGATCTGGTTTCCCGGGAACGGCTGGCGATTGGTCACCACGTTTCCGCTGGCATCGTAGACCGCCGTGGTGGGATCGTAGATCGTAATCGCCTGGCCGGCGCCGTTGACCAGTTTGCTGAAATCGCCGTTACGCATCTCGGGCTGGGGCCAACTGACCAGGAGCGGATTGACCGTGGCTTCGCGGTAATTCTGGAAAGCCCCCATGTAGAACAATTTGATGTAACCGTCACGTTTTAGAATTTTCGGGATGATCACCTGTCCGGAGACCTGCCCGCCGTAATCGTCCAGGTAGTGGCTGGGCTTGGGCGCGTAAACCGAAGCGGCATTATTCTGGAAATTGTTCGCATCCAGTGCCGACCGGCGCATGTACTCCCACGCTGTGCCGTGGAACGTACTGCCACCGCTCTTCATTACGGTATTCAGGATGCCGCCCATGGTGTGGCCATACTGCGCGTCATACGTGTTCTGCATCATGGTGAATTCCTGGACGGTCTCCACCATGGGCACGTAAGCGATATTGTTCGTGCCCATCTGCGCGTTATTCGGTGCGCCGTCCAGCAGGAATTCGTTGCTTTCCTGCCAGCCGCCGTTCACCACCCAATCGGCAATCGCGCCGTTATCGAACGGGCGCTGCCAGATGGAAGCGCCGCGGAAGGTGACGCCGGAAGCGGTCAGCCCCAGCATGAACGGATTGCGGCCCGAATTCAGCGGCAGGTCCGAAACTTCTCTGGCATTGATCAGACCGCTGCGGTTCGCCGTTTGCGTATCCAGCAGAGCGGCCTCGCCGCTTACCTCCACCGTCTGCGTCACGTCGCCCAATTCCAGCTTGGCGTCGATACCCGCAGCCTGGCTGATCGCCAGGCTGATATTGTCGCGAACGTACTGCTTAAACCCCGTGGCCGTAATCGTCAGCTTGTACATCCCGGGTTGCAGCAGCGGTATGGTATAGCTTCCCGCGCTATCGGTCGTCGCATTGCTGACTTCTTTGGTTGCGAGGTTTGTGGCTTGGACTTTCGCCTGCGGCACGGTTGCCCCCGTGGAGTCCGTGACGTGGCCTGAAATGCTGGCTCGGAACTCCTGCGCCGATGCGAAAGCTGCCATGAAGAGAAGACAAATCACCGAACAGACAACTTTGGCTTTCAAGTGAATCTCCTTGTTTGACACTGCTGGCAGGATTGAAAGCTGCCCCCCTGTTTCATTTGCGCCCATTCTGAAACGAAACAACCCCAAAATGTACGGTTACATACACTCATTTCGCCCGTTAAGCGTTTAAAACCTAGTTAAACTTGTTATCACCGAATGTAACCGCTGTCAACAGTTTTGTTTCGTGTGTCGGTTCTGATGGGTGGTCGAATCCGTCTGTCACTTTCGTTAACGAGCAGGAGAGGTCTTACCGGTCTTCCTACCCGATTCGCCGATATATTGGAGCGACATGATGCCGGCGCGCGCCTGCTCCCGCGAGGCCACAATGCGGATTTGAAATTGGCCGGAAATCCGGTTCCATTGCAGCGACCGGACCGTCGCCCGGCCGTGGCCGTCGGTGATTTCCACTTCGGTGCGCAAGCCGCCAGGGAACACGCCGCCCGGACCGCTATCCGGAAGGTGAAAGCTGACCGAGACATGCTCCACGGGCTGGCCGGTTTCGTCCCTGACCTCAACCGTCAACGGCTTCACGATGTGCGACCCCGGAGCATGCACTGCTCCATCGCCATCCACAACCTGAATCTGAAGACAGGGCGGCTGCGCGGCCGCCCTAAGGACGAAAACTACTGCGAAGAGGAGGATCTTCACGTGGAGATAGTGGGACGAGGGGGAGGGAGTTCTCCAATAAAAGGGCAGGCCGAAGCCTTATTCGGGATTCGGCTCGTCGGGACCCCGTAGTTGCGCCTCTCGAAGCAACAGTTCAACGCGATCCGTGGTCCACGTCGCGACGCCTGCTCCGAAAAAATCCGTCCAGCACAGACCAATCCTCTTCATACGTTTCTCAAGGTGCCGCGCTACATTTCAAGCGCCAGACGCCGTCGGCCAGCACAAAACCGCCAGTTCAACGAGCACGGCGGCAGCGGCTTCCGGGTCAATACCCCTCTTCAGCAGAATTCCGGGAAGGTGCTCCCGGGCCTCGGCGAAAGCAGTATCAGGCGCGCAGAATCGGACTTTCGCGAAATGCGTTTCAAGAATCTCTCGGACACGCTTGCCCAGAACTGCGCGAATCAGTATGTTCGCGTCGAGAATCACCATTTCAGGTGCGAACCTTCCGGCGGCTGCGGCGTGCTTTTTTGAAATCGTTCACCAGTTCGTCTTCAGTGGCTCCGCTGGCCGCGAGAAGCGCGTCGAGTTGTGCCGCGGCCGTCCGTAGTGCCGCTACATGCGCGACATCCCTGCTTGGGCGGGCAGGGATGTAATACCCCACGGTCTCTCCATGTCGAGTGATGGCGACGGGTCCGGATGCTTCCAGAAACGTTGCCAGCCTCTCCCGAAATTCACGAATCCCGACTTTCTGTGTCTGCATGGTCGACGCCTAATTGCGTACACATGATAACACACCGGGAAGGGAGGTAAGGAGCCGCTTCGCGGCTGTTTGATTTACTGCCACAGTCCCTCTCCCTGTAAAGGCGCTTCGCCCCTTCGCGTGCCGGGAGAGCCAGAAAGGGCAGGCCGAAGCCTGCCCTTGAAAAATCAAAACATGTCCTACCAGGTCACTTTGAATCCAAGCTGGATGGAGCGCGGATTGACGCTCGCCTGCGTGGATTGGGTATGCGGAATGATCGAACCGAAGTTCGGGTCGGTAGCGGTGTTGTTGACGTTGGCCAGCATGTAGTTCCAGTGGTTGAGGGCGTTGAACGCCTCGGCCCGGAACTGGGCGTGAATGCGCTCGGTCACCCTGGTCTCCTTGATGATGGAAGCATCCATGGTGTAGGTGCCCTGCACGCGCACCTGGCCGCTGCGATAGGAGTTTACCTGGTTGGGCCGGTAGTTCGGCGGCAATTGCAACCAGTCGTAACCGGACCAGTCGGTGGGGCTGCAACCGTTGGCGATGCTTTGCGGCAGCGGCGCGACGGCGCCGGTGTCGTCTTCGTTCAGAATGCAGTTGTTGTTGATCTGCACCTTGTTGGCGCCCCAGTGCACGTTGCCGAGACCGGGGCTCTTGATAGCCACAATGCTGCCGGGCATGTTGGCCGGCTCGCCCAAGGGCGAATCGGTGATGAAGGTATTGAACTGCCATCCGCTCACCACCCGGTCCGCGACCCCGTGGACCCCGGTGAGGAAATGCTTGCCCTTGCCGAACGGCAGGTCGTATACCAGCGTCGCCTTGATGAAATGCGGCCGGTCGGCGTAGTACAGACCTTGCTGGTATTGGATCGGGTTCTGGTAGTAGTTGAGGTAGCCCCAGCGCTCGTTCTGCTTGGACAGCGTGTAATTCAACATCAGGTTGATGCCGTTGCGCGTGCGGTAGTTGTAGTTCACCTGCATGGAGTTGTACCAGACTTTGCCGGTGTTCAGGCCGTATTCGGTGCCGCCGGTGAACTGCGGGAAAGTCCGCAGCAACTGGTTGAGCGAGGTGGTCGTCGCCGGTGTACAGGCTGGTGCCGATGAATGGCGCCAGGCCCTGGAACGGATTGGGCAGCGTCTGGTTGCAGTACGCCGCCGGCGAGGCAAAACCGGCCGGAGTAGAGGCGCCGTACATCACGCTGCACGAATCGTATTGCGGATTGGTGTCGAAGGGGAAGTTCGACTGATCGTGAATCGCGCGGTTGCCCACGTACGAAACGTCCAGCGTGCCGTTGGGGCTGGGCTGATATTGGAATCCGAACGAGAACTGGTTCGAACGCGGCAGCTTGAAGCTGGGGCTGAACCAGTTGACGCTCTTCCCGACGTAGGTCGAAGCGCCCAGGCTGGATCCGGACGGCAGATTGATGCCGGTGGGGAACGGGTTGTTCATCACGCCGGCAATCGGAGTGCGGCCGCCATCGTTGCTGTTGACCAGCGAAGTGTTGTTGCTGAACCCCGCGGTCTGCATCCAGTCGTTATTGGGGTTGACCATGTAACTGCCGAAGCCGCCGCGCATCACCAGGTTGTCCCGCAACCGATAGGCAAAGCCGATGCGAGGCTGAATGCCCGTCTTAGTCGACGTTGGCCGGCATGGGGGAGTTGCCGTTCACACCTGCGAACCGCATTCCACCCTTCAGATTGGCCAGATTGCTGTAGAGAGAAGCGAATTGCGCCGGAATCTGCAGATTGCGAGCTGGCGATGTTCTGGATGGCCATCGGCCCGATCGGGCTGGTGATGTTCGGGTCGAAGGCATAATCCAGCCGGTTGTACTTCTCGGTAATCGGCTCGTTGATGTCATAGCGAAGTCCCAGGTTGATGGTCAGACGGCTGCTCACCTTCCAGTCGTCCTGCAGGTAGGGCGCGATGTACCACTGGCGATAGAACGGATACGCCGCATAGTTGCTCTGGCCGCCGCTGGGATAGCCCAGCAGGAAGCTGGCGTAGCCGTCGCCGCCCAGGCCGTTTCCGGCATTGTTGTAAATCTGCTGCGTCCAGGTGGAGGTGAAGTCTTCTTCCAGAATGCTGCCGGTGTCCAACACCAGGTACTGAATCCGGCGAAGATCCATCCCGGCCTTGAGCGTATGCTTACCGGCAACTTTGGTCAGACTGGCTTCAATACCGTAGCTGTTGGTGATGTTGTCGCTGGAGGTGCGGCCCAGAGTCTGGTAGCCGCCCACGTTCCAGACGCCCATCAAATATCCGCCGGGCAACGAAGAGATGAGGGACTTCGGAAGGCCCAGAGTACTCAAATCGAACCCGGCATTATCAAAGCCAGATCCCTTTTCGATGAACCGGGTGTTGGAAGCGCGGATATCGAATACCGTGGTCGGATTCAGCGTCGAAGTCCAATCCAGCACGTAGCTGTCATTGATTCTCTGGAAGGGCAACTGCCCATCCTCGCCCAGCCCGACGATTCCATTGCCCGGACGGTGCTCGGTACGGTCGTTGGAACCCTCGCGCATGAAGAAGCGGTTCTTGTCGCCGATGGTCCAGTCGAACTTGATGGTCATGTTGTAGTAGGCATCATGATCCGTGACTTCGGGGAGATTGAGGTCGCCGGTGCCATACCGGTAGCCCGGAGTGGTGGTGTTCGGCAGAGGCATCAGTTTGGTCAGCGTCAGAGCGGCCGGATTGATGCGGTTCGAGGGGATCACATTCCCTGGAAACGGTGTGCGATTGGTCAGGAGGTTTCCGCTGCCGTCGTAAGTTGCGGTGGTGGGATCGTAGATCGTGATTGCCTGACCCGAGCCGTTCACCAGTTTGCTGAAATCGCCGTTACGCATTTCGGGCTGGGGCCAGCTCACCAGCAGCGGATCGGCCGTGGCTTCGCGATAGTTCTGGAACGCGCCCATGTAGAACAACTTGATATAGCCGTCGCGCTTCAGGATTTTCGGAATGATCACCTGCCCGGAAACCTGCCCGCCGTAATCGTCCAGATAGTGGTTCGGACGCGCCGCTCCGACCGATGTGTTCTGGAAGTTGTTGGCGTCCAAGGCCGAACGCCTCATGTACTCCCACGCTGTGCCGTGGAACGTGCTGCCGCCGCTCTTCATGACGGTATTCAGAATGCCGCCCATGGTGTGGCCGTACTGCGCGTCATACGTGTTCTGCATCATGGTGAATTCCTGGACGGTCTCCACCATGGGCACGTAAGCGATGTTATTGGTTCCCATCTGCGCGTTGTTCGGCGCGCCGTCCAGCAGGAATTCATTGCTTTCCTGCCAGCCGCCGTTCACTACCCAATCTGCGATGGCGCCGTTATCGAACGGCCGCTGCCAGATGGAAGCGCCGCGGAACGTCACGCCGGAAGCCGTCAGCCCCAGCATGAACGGATTGCGTCCGGAGTTCAGCGGCAGGTCGGAAACTTCTCTGGCGTTGATGAGACCGTTGCGGTTGGCCGTCTGCGTTTCGAGCAAGGCGGCATCGCCGCTCACTTCCACCGTCTGCGTCACATCGCCCAATTCCAGCTTGGCGTCGATACCTGCCGCCTGGCTGATTTCGAGGCTGATCTTGTCGCGGACGTACTGCTTGAACCCGGTGGCCGTGATTGTCAGCTTGTACATTCCCGGTTGCAGCAGTGGAATGGTATAGCCTCCGGCATTGTCTGTCGTAGCGTTGCTAACTTCCTTGGTTGCAAGGTTTGTAGCCTGGACTTTCGCCTGCGGTACGGTCGCCCCCGTGGAGTCGGTGACGTGGCCGGAAATGCTGGCACGAAACTCCTGTGCAGATGCGAAAGTGCCCAACAAGAGAAGACAAATCACTGAATAGACAACTCTGGCTTTCAAGTGAATCTCCTTTTCGACACTGATGGCAGGTTGGTAGCTGCCCCTGTTAATTTCACCCACCCTGAACTCGGCGGTTCAGTTGACCTACGGGTTTACGCACCCGTAGCTCGAGCCTTTTGCGAGAAACCTAGTATCGTTGTTATCACCGAATGTAACCGCTGTCAATAGATTTGTGGAGTTTAAAGACTAAAGAGGCTCAATTCCCCAACAGGAAAAGTGGATTATGCGGTGAGTTGTTAACCAGAGCGTCACAGACGGTCGCGGCTCCGATCCGAGCGGCGCGCGTCAGCAAGCGCAAACACTTTAGTTCTTCTTGACCAACACCACCGTCACGTTATCCGGGCCGCCGGCTTCTTTCGCCGCCTGCACCAGATGCTGGCAACTCTCTTCCAAGGTGCCGCCGGCGCGCAAAATCTCCTCCAGTTGCGGCGCTTCCAGCACGCCGTGCAGGCCGTCGCTGCAAATCAGCACCATGCGTGCCCGTCTGCAGGGGCACCGAATAGTAATTGACGGTGAGCGGCGCGCTGGCGCCGATCGCCATGGTCAGCACATGGCGCATGGGGTGATTCCGCAGGCTCTCCTCGTCCAGCCCGAGCGGGCGGCCCACTTCGTTGACCCAGGTCTGATCGTCGGTGATCACGCGGAAGCCGTCGTCATCCAGCACGTAGGCGCGGCTGTCGCCCACGCTGGCGATGGAGAGTTCGCCGTCCAGCTCGAGCGCCGCCACCAGGGTGGTGCCCATGCCTTCCAGGCTGGGATCGCTGTGGGCGGCTTCGAGCACCCGCCGGTTGGCCTCTTCCACCGCGGACAGCAGCACCTGCGAATCCCGCTGCGGCGCGAGCAGCACGATCTCGGCCACGGTGTCCACCGCCATGCGCGAGGCCCGTTCGCCCGCCTTGGCGCCGCCCATGCCGTCGGCCAGCACGTACAATCCGAGCTCCGGTTCGATCAGGCAGTAGTCTTCGTTGTTCGTTCTGACGCAGCCCTTGTCCGACAGCGCGAAGGCTTCCAACATTGCTACGACTCCCTTCCGCGTGCTCGGCACAAGTCCCAAACTGTAGCACGCGCGGCCGATCCGCTACCGTAATTTTAGCTAGTATGGCTAGCGCCGCCGATAGCGGTAAAATAGAGGTAACTTCCCGAATGATCTGGAAACGCCTTCGCCTCACGCTCGAAATGATCAAGTTCGAGCACTCGGTCTTCGCCCTGCCCTTCGCGCTCACCGGAGCGCTGCTGGCCTTCCGCGAGGGCGGCTACGGCACGGCCGGGATCGTGGCGGAAACTGCTCTGGATCGTGGTGGCGATGGTGGGCGCGCGCTCCGCCGCCATGGCGTTCAACCGGCTGGTGGATGCCGAGATCGACGCGCGCAATCCGCGCACCAGGATGCGGCCATCTGCCCGCCGGCCTGCTCAGCTCGCGGTTTCGCCTGGGGCTTCGTGGCGGTCGCCTCCGCGCTCTTCTGTGCTTGGCCGCCTGGCGAGTTGAATCCGCTGTGCCTGATGCTGGCGCCCGTGGCGCTGGCGGTCGTCTTCTTCTATTCGTTCACCAAGCGCTTCACCTCGTTCTCGCACCTGGTGCTGGGCTTTCGCCTGGGGATCGCGCCGGCGGCCGCCTGGATCGCGGTGCGCGGCTCGCTCGACCCGCGCATCCTGCTGGCTCACCGCCGCGGTCACCTTCTGGACCGCCGGCTTCGACGTCATCTACTCCTGCCAGGATTACGAATTCGATCGCGCCGAAGGCCTGTTCAGCGTGCCGCGCGCGCTCGGGCATCGCCGGCGCCCTGCGCGTGGCGCAAGCTGCTGCACGTCCTGATGGTGGTGTGCCTGCTGGCGCTGGTCTGCATCGCTGCACCTGGGCGCGCTCGCCCTGGCCGGAGTCGGCCGCCATCGCCGCGCTGCTGATCTACGAACACAGCCTGGTGAAACCGAACGATCTCTCGCGCGTCAACGCGGCCTTCTTCACCATGAACGGCTACGTGAGCGTGCTATTCTTTGTGTTCTGGGCCGCTGATATTTTCCTCCTCAAACCGGGTGTCTGAAACCATGCAAGTCGTCATTCGATGATCCTCGTCTGATTCCGATCCGCGACAAGGTGGAAGCCGGCGAGCGCCTGTCTTTCGACGACGGCGTCGCGCTCTACCGCACCCCCGATATCCTGGCGCTCGGCTACCTGGCCAACCTGGTGCGCGAGCGCCTGCACGGCAACACCACCTACTTCAACGTCAACCGCCACATCAATCCCACCGACGTGTGCGTGGCCAGTTGCCGCCTGTGCGCCTTCGGCAAGCGCGTGCGCGACCCCAAGGCCTACACCATGTCGCTCGAAGAGGTCTGGCAGCGCGCCGGCGAAGGCTGGAGCGAGGCCGTCACCGAATTCCACATCGTCGGCGGACTGCATCCCGAACTGACCCTCGACTGGTATCTGCGAGATGCTGCGCGGCCTCAAGCAGCGCTTTCCCGCAGGTGCATCTCAAGGCCTTCACCATGGTGGAGATCGCCTACCTGGCGCGGCGCACGAAAATCTCCATCCGCGAAACGCTCGAGCGCCTGCGCGACGCCGGCATGGATTCGCTGCCCGGCGGCGGCGCCGAGATCTTCAACGAGCGCGTGCGCCGCATCATCTGCGACCACAAGATCGACGGCAACGAGTGGCTCGAAACGGCGCGCACGGCGCACCAGTTGGGCCTGCGCTCCAACTGCACCATGCTCTACGGCCACATCGAGAACGACGAGGACCGCGTCGATCACCTGGTGAAGCTTGCGCGCCCTGCAGGACGAGACCGGCGGCTTCGTCACCTACATTCCGCTGGCGTTCCATCCCGACAACACGCCCTTGCAGCACATCCGCAAGACCACCGGATTCGCCGATATCAAGAACATCGCGGTGGCGCGCCTGATGCTCGACAACATTCCGCACATCAAGGCCTACTGGGTGATGATGACGCCGCGCATCGCGCAGATCGCGCTGCGCTTCGGCGCCGACGATATCGACGGCACCATCGTGGAAGAGCGCATCTACCACGACGCCGGCGCCACCACCGCGCAGGGCCTGCGCCGCGCCGAACTGCTGCAGTTGATCCGCAAGGCCGGCCGCGAGCCGGTCGAGCGCGACACGCTGTACCGCCCGGTGCAGCGCACCGAATCCACGTTCACCGTGCTGGTGTAACCGTGAAGTTATTCGAACCCCATTGCGTTGCCCTCGCCGGCGATTGGTGTGGCGAAGGCCCGGTCTGGTGCGACGAAGAGCAGTCTCTCTACTGGACCGATATCAACCGCTTCCTGATTCACCGGCTGGATTCCGGCGGCGCGGTCCGCACGTGGCTCTTCGACGAGCCGGTCACCGCCCTGGGGCTCACCGGGCGCGCGGGTACCCTGGTGGTCGCGCTGGCCTCCCGGCTGATCTTCTGGCGCGCGGAGACCGATGATCGCCAGGATCAGGGATTTCGCCTGCCGGGCTACCCCGCCGTGCGTTTGAACGATGGGCGTCCCGGCCCGCGCGGCTCCTTCTGGGCCGGCTCGATGCGCAACAACGTCGCTCCGGACGGGACTTCGCTCGAAGCCGGCGGCACCGATGGGGCGCTGTACCGCATCGACCCCGATGGCGCGGTCAGCGAATGGCAGCGCGAGATCGGCATCGCCAACACGCTCGCCTGGAGCCCCGATCGTACGCGCTTCTATTTCGCCGACACGCTGTGCAACGCGATTTACGTCTACGATTACGACCCAGCCACGGGCGCCATCGCCAACCGGCGGCCGTTCTTCGCGGGATTCGAACGCGGCCTTCCCGACGGCTCCGCGATGGATAGTGAAGGCTTCCTTTGGAACTGCCGGTGGGGCGGCGGGTGCGTCGTCCGGATCGCTCCCGATGGCGCCATCGATCGCATCGTCGAAATGCCCGCCCGCAACATCACCAGTTGCACCTTCGGCGGCGCCGGTTTGCGCACGCTCTTCGTCACCAGCGCTTCGTTGAGCGCGCCCGCGCACCGCTTGGCAGGCGGCCTGTTCGCCTTCCAAACCGGCATTCCAGGCCTTCCGGAGTACCGATTCCTTTAATTTGCGGGCTTTTCGAGCCTTTTCCTCTTTCCAAGCAGCCTGCGTTGGCGTACCATCATGTCATCGGCTAAAGCCGAATGGGAGAGTAAAAGACGAAATGACGCAATCACAGATTGTCCAGACTCTGGCAGACAAGTGCGAAGTCACCAAAAAAGTGGCACAGGCCATGTTGGCTTCGCTAGCCAGCACGGCTATCTCAGAAGTGAAGAAGAACGGCCTATTCGTGGTGCCCGGTTTAGGCCGGCTGGTGCGCGTAGACCGCAAAGCCCGCATGGGTCGCAACCCGGCGACGGGCCAGGCGATTAAGATCCCTGCCAAGAAAGTTGTGAAGTTCCGCGTCGCCAAAGCCGCCAAAGACGCGATTGTCCCGCCAAAAGTAAAAAAATCGTAGCCCTCTGAGCGGTCGCGGCTCCGTACAGGGCCGCGACCGTGTGGCCTGGTTCTGGCCTAATTCAACCCGGCGCCCGACCCGGTCCCGCTGTCTTTTCCGTTCCCCTTCAGTTCCCGGTCCCGCTCCAGCACACTCACTCCGTGATTGATCCAGCCCTCCGCCGGCGCCCCCTTCAGGTAATGGTCGAACCACGCGTTGATGCGCCGGTGGTAGTCCAGTTGGTTGGCCTTCTGCGCCACCGAATGATTCTCGCCTTCGTACACCAGCATCACGCAGTTCTTTCCCGCCCGGCGCGCCGAGTTATAGAGTTCGATGTCCTGGTGCCAGTCCGATGCGCCGTCATGATCGCCCACGCTCAACAGCAGCGGAGCCGCCAGCTTATTCGCGAAATACACCGCCGAGTTGCGAATGTATGCCTGCGGGTCTTCGTAGAGCGGAACCTCCATGCGCTCCTGCCCCACTTCCACGTGATTCGTCTCCGGCCCGCCGCTGTTCCAGTAGATCTCTCCATAGCTGGAAGCCAGGTTGGTGAGCGGTCCGCCGGCCACGCCCGCGGCGAACAGCTCGCTCTGCGTCAGGATGAACGTGGTCTCATACCCGCCCCACGAATGACCCACCAGGCCGACTCGCGTAGGGTCCACCATCCCGGTCTCCAGCACCTTTTTCACTCCCGCGGTCACGCAATCCAAGGCCGAAAGTCCGGGCGCCCGCGGCCGGAATACAATATCCGGCCGGTAGACGAAATATCCGTTCTGGGTCCACACCGCGGGGTTGTAGGTGACGCGTTCGCTGGGAGCGGTCCAGTTGTGCAACTGGTTGCTTTCAATCTCGTAGATCTGCACGATCATCGGGTACTTTTTGCCGGGCTCGTAACCCGCGGGGTAGTAGAGCGCGCCCTGCAGCCGGTCACCATGCGCATTCTTATAATCGATCAGCTCGGCGCGGCTCTGCGCATACTCCGCGGCGAACGGATTGGTATCGCTGACGCGCCGGGCGGTCTTCAGTTCCAGGCCGCCCGCGTAGAGATTGGGCGAGGAAGTCCAGGTGCCCGCCTGGTACAGAAACACGTCCGCATTCTTGGCCTTCACCAGTCCGCGCACGCTCTTATCGGTGAATAACAGGCGCTCCACCTTGCCGTCCTGCAGGCGGGCGTAGCCGGTGCGTTTGGTCCAACGGCCCTCCAGGCTCAGGTAAACGGGCTTCGAAAGATCGATCCATTCGTTCTCCTGTCCACCGCCGCGGCCGCCCCGACCGCCTCCGGCACGCGCGGGGCTCACACGGGCGTAGCGATTGCGGATCTCCTCCGGAGCGCCGTCGGTCAAACGGTGCGGCTTGGCGGCTCCGTCCGGAAACAGTTCCCACAGGTCCCAGGCATCGTATACGATGACGCTGCGGTCGTCCTTGGTCCATCCGGCGATTCCGTATGGCGGCTTCTGCGGCACCGGGTAATCGTTTTCCCGGTTGGTGAAGATCACCTTGAGAGCATCTTTACTGATGTCGCGCGTGGTGCCCGCATCCAGATCGTAGGCCCAGAAATGGCCATCGCGGAAGTTCATGGCGTAGCGGCCGCCCGGACTGAAATCCACCGGAGGTAAGAGCTTCTTGGCCACCTGCACGCGCGCGCCGGTTTGCAGATTGACTTTATAAATATCGGTGTACCGGCGTCCGAACATCGACTCGGCCACATAGGGCGTGCCATCCAGCGCCAGGGCGCGGTCTCCGCGTTTCGGCAGGCGGACTTCCTCCCGATCGTTAGTGGATAGCGGCACCAGCTTTCCAGTCGCGATGTGCCACGCCGCCGTGACATTGCGATCGCGATCGCGCGACTCGGTCAGTTTCTGTTCGCTGATGACATATTCGTCCTTGGAATGCCAGACCTCGACGGTAGACTGGTCTTCGTCGCTCTTTTTCCCGGCCGGTTTCTTCAGCCACGGGGCGATGCCGACAAACAGCGTGGCGCCGTCTTCGGACCATTGCGGCGTGCGCGTGCCCACCAGGCGCTGCGGCGCGTCCACCTTGGTGGAACGCTTTTCGCCTAGGCCCTTCCAGGCCAGCACGACGTAGCTTTCGCCATCGAAGCCGTCCTGCTTCACGCTCCGCAACGCCGCCAGATCGCTGGACTCCTTGCGCCATGCCAGGCCCGTAAACAGCGCCGGCCCGCTATCCAGCACGCGCAGCGATCCGCTCTTGGGGTCGAACACTTGCAGGGCATTGCCGGCGCGCCCATCCACCCCGACGGTCATCGCCAGGTTGGTGCCGGCATCCTGCCAGGCCATGCCGGTGACGTTCCCGAAAGTGGTGTCGGCGCCCGTGGCCAGGTTGCGAACGGTGAGGGTCGTACCGGCGGGATCGCGCCCGGAGGCCGGCTCGCGCGCGGGCGCATAGCGGCGGAACGCCAGCCAGTCGCCTTCCCCGGAGAACGCGAGGGACTGCACATCGTCCACGGTGGTCACCGCGCCGGTAGCCAGTTCCAGAACGTGCATCTTGTTCTGAAGCGGCTTTTTGGCCTTCTTCAACTTCTCCTGGTCGGCTTCGGAAACGGTGGCTTCGCAGGCCAGCCATCGGGAATCCGCGGAGAACGCGGCTGCCGAGCAGAAGGCCAGCGCCTGCGTCTTCCCGCCGGACGCGCTGGTCACGCGCAGTTCGTCGTTGCGATTGGTGCGGCGAATCTCATAGGCCACCCATTTCCCGTCGGGCGACAGGGAGGCTTGGCCGAGGGTCTCGAACTTACCGTAGTCCGCGGGCTTCAAGGTGGGCTTGGTTTGCGGATAGGCAACCAGGACAAAGCTCGCCGCAAGGAAGAAGGGACGCAATCCTGAGGAGGTCATGGGAACCGATTTTATCAAGGTGGGAAGCCACGTAGTACGCCCGTACGCTGAAGATTCCTCTATACTGCGGGTGTGCGCGGAACGGGAAGCACGGCGCGGCGTCTTGAGATTCTCGCCGGTCTGCTGCTGACCCTCGGCGGCGCGAACCTTCACCTGGGCTCCTTGGGTGAGCGGTACAGCCGGCTCGGGCCCCTGTTGGGGCGCGAGGTGCTCTGGTGGATCCTGGTGGCCATCGTCCTGGCATTCATTTTGTTTGTGGAAGGCTTGCCCCTTTCGTCCATTGGCTTCCGCCGTCCCCGATGGAGAACGCTCTGGGCCATCCCGGTGGGCATCGTAACTGTGATGGGCGTCCCGATCATTTACTTTGTCCTGTTTCCGCTCCTCCACCTGCACATGAATGCCGCCGAAATGAACAAACTGACAGCCGCGCCGTTTTGGTACCGGCTGCTGCTGGTGACACGCGCCGCGGTCTGCGAAGAGATCCTGTTTCGCGGCTACCCGATTCCCCGGCTCGAAGAGCTGACTGGGCGAACCTGGTTCGCGGCGCTGATTTCCTGGTCGGTATTCACCCTGGCACATCTCAGTAGCTGGGGTTGGGCTCAGTTGATCGTCGCCGGATATGGCGGAGCGGTTCTCACCGCGCTGTATCTGTGGCAGCGCGACCTGAATTGCAACATGCTGGCCCACTTCATCATCGATGGCGCCGGTTTCCTGCTGCGCTGACGGTGTGATAAGCGAGACACTGGAGTCATGGATCGTGCCATCGCGCCCCATGAGGCGGCCGTAGTCCGGTGGCTTCTGGATCACGCGCCGGTCGGGGACGTTTCGCCGTATCGAATACCACCGCTCGAAGAACTGCGGGTTCTCAAAGGATGCCAGTGCGGATGCGCCAGCCTGGACTTCCGTGAGAACGCATGGGGGGCGCGGCCATCATCGCCGATGCTTTCGCCTTTTACCCCGACGGCCAACGGGCCGACCTGATTCTGTGGGGCCGCGAAGGCCAAATCGTCCTGCTGGAAGATTTCCGATTGCGATCCCAAGGCATCGCACCGCTTTCCCGCCATCGCGGACTTGCGAAGCTATCAGGAACACGGTTGGGGCTGAGCCGGCGATCTCCCGCTACGCAATCGCCGGGCGCTGTTTGCCGAAACCGGTGGCCTGTTCGAAGGCGTGGGCCATTTGCAGCACGCTAAAATCCGCCTTGTTCCGGCCCACGATCTGCACTCCCACGGGAAGGCCTTCCGGTGTGAATCCGGCGGGCACCGACGCCGCGGGATTTCCCGTGGCCGAGATGTACCAGCAGGACTTCATCCAGTCGATGTAGTTCTCGAACTTTACCCCGGCGATCTCTGTGGGGTAGGGCGTATCGATATCGAACGGCGGTAGCTGGGTCGTGGGCAGCACGAAGTATTCGTACTTCTCCAGGAAGGCCTGAAAGCCGCGCCAGATCTTCGCATGAGCGGCCTCGGCATGGGCGAGTTGCACGCCGGTGAGCCGAAGGCCCGCCTCGATCTCGCCCTTCAGCGTGTCCTTAAAACCGTCGGGATGCGCTTGGAGCGCCGCTCCGTAAGCGATCGCCGAATTCCAGGCGCGCAGCGTGCGAAAGGAGATTTCGGCGGGAGCGAAATCCGGCTCCGCCTGCTCCACCACGCAGCCCAGCGATTCGAAGGTGGCCCGGTGTTTGTCCACCACGGCGCGCACGCGCGCGTCGAAGGGCGCACCGCCCAGGTCCTTGAACCAGGCCACGCGCACACCTTTGAAGCTGCGGTCCAGCGGGCGGGCGAACAACTCTCCGGGTTCGTCGATAGAGAGCGGCGAACGGGAATCCGGACCCGCGATCGTGCTCAGCGCCAGGGCCAGATCGGCCACCGAACGGCCCAGGCATCCGGAGGTGCTCAGGGTGGACCACGCCACTTCCGCTTTGGGATTCGGCACGCGGCCGACGGAGGGGCGGAAACCCACCACGTTACAGAACGCGGCGGGATTGCGCAGCGAACCGCCCATATCGGAGCCGCTGGCAACGGGCACCATGCCGCACGCCAGCGCGACGGCGGCGCCGCCCGAAGATCCGCCGCACGTCTTCGACAGATCGTGCGGATTGTGGGTCGCGCCGAACACCTTGTTGAAGGTTTGCGACCCCGCGCCGAACTCCGGTGTATTGGTCTTGCCGACGATCACTGCGCCGGCGCGCCGCATGCGTTCGACTACGAGGTCGTCTTCGGTGGGAATGTGATTCTGGAAGAGCGGCGAGCCGAAGGTGGTGCGAATGCCGCGGGTTTCCATGAGGTCTTTGTGCGCCACGGGCAAGCCGTGCAGTGGCCCCAGTTTCTCGCCGCGCGCCTGCATCTCATCGGCCCTGGCAGCGGCTTCGGCAGCCATTTCCGGCACCAGCGTCACGATGGCGTTCACTTTCGGGTTGATCCGCTCGATCTGTTTCAGATGCACGGCCAGAGCTTCGCGCGCCGATAGCTTCCGGGTGCGGATCATCCGCGCCATCTCTACCGCGCTGGTGAAGCACAGGGGAGACGCCGCGGACTGCGCCTCCGCGGCCCCGGAACAGAGCGACGCGGCGGCCATCCCCGTGAGCGCGTCGCGACGGGTCAGAGGGTTCATCGCTGATAAGGCTATCATACGAGACTGGAGGGGAACGAGCATGACCAATCGCAGGGGATTCCTCGGCCTGGCGGGCGCGGGCCTCGCCAGTGGCATACTGGCCGCCGAAACACCCGACTCCGACCTGGTGGTGTTCAACGCCAAAGTCTACACGGTGGATTCCCGCGCGCCGCAGGCCGAAGCGTTCGCGGTCAAGTCGGGCCGCTTCGCGGCCGTGGGGAGCAACGCGGAGATCCGGGCGCTCGCCGGCAAGACCACCCAGACCTTCGACGCGCGCCGGATGACCATCGTGCCCGGATTCATCGACTGCCACAATCACGCGCCGGGGAACGTTTTGCTGTACGAGGTGGTGGTCGGCAACCCCTACGTGGTGGAGTTCGTGACCATCGCCAGCATCGTGGACAAACTGCGCGCCAGGGCCCGCGAGACGCCGCCGGGCACCTGGGTGGAGGGATATTTCTTCGACGACACCAAGTTGAAAGACAATCGCCCGCTCAACGTTCACGACCTGGACCAGGTATCGAAGGACCATCCGGTGGTGGTGCATCATCGCGGCGGCCACACGGCGCTTCTACAACAGCAAGGCCCTGGAGATGGCGGACATCAACCGGAACACGCCGAATCCGCCCGGCGGCACCTTCGATCGCGACGCCGAGGGCAACCTGACCGGCCGCGTGACCGACCGCGCCATGGGCGCGCTCAACCGGGTCGGCAAGCGGCAGACCTTTACCGAAGCCCAGACGCGCGCAGCGCGACCGCGACGGGCTGGCGTACATTTCCAAGCAGTTCGTGCGCTACGGCGTGACCAGCGTCCACCACGAGGGCGGCAACCTGGCGGCGCTGCAGGAGGTGCGGGCGCGCGGCGAACTGCTGCACCGCGTGAGCTACGAAGCCAGCGGAAGAGTGCTGGAGGCGATGATCTCGGGCGGCATCATGACCGGCTTCGGCGACGAGTGGATCCGGCTGGGCGCCACCTCCGAGCACACCGTGGACGGATCGTTTTCCGAACGCACCATGGCGCTCAGCACGCCGTATCCCGGGGTGACGCCGCCGTACAAAGGCAACCTCACCGAAACGCAGGACGACCTGAACGCCTGGATCGAGCGCGTGCACCGCGCGGGCATCCAGGTGAACTGCCACGCCAACGGCGACGTCGCCATCGACATGGTGATGACCGCGGTGGAGCGCGCGCAACGCCTCTTTCCGCGAGCCGATGCGCGCCCGAAGATCACCCACTGCACCCTGATCAACGACGAACTGGTGCGGCGCATCAAGGCGGCGGGCGTGGTCCCGGCGCTGTTCACGACGTACGCCTATTACAATTCCGACAAGTTCGCGTTCTACGGCGAAGAGCTCATGAAGCGCTGCATGGCCTACCGCAGTTTCCTGGATGCGGGAATTCCGGCGGCGGCGGGCTCCGACTTCAGTCCGGGACCGTTCGACCCGCGCATGGCCATTCAGGGAATGGTGACGCGCACCGGTTGGGACGGTAAAACGTGGGGCGCCAACCAGCGCATCACCGTGGAGGAAGCGTTGCGGGTGAACACGATCAACGGCGCGTACAACTCCCATGAGGAGGCCATCAAAGGCTCCATCACGGCGGGCAAACTGGCGGATTTCGTGGTGCTGTCTGACGATCTTTTCAGGTGGACAAGGAGAAGATCAAGGACATTCAGATCGTGCGCACGGTGGTAGGGGGCAAGACGGTCTACAGCGCCGCCTGAACTATACTCGGAGTCTTGCCCTGGTATCACGAGATTCGCCGCGACGAGTGGCGCGTGCTGTTCGCCGCCCAACTGGGCTACCTGCTGGACGCGATGGACGTGCTGCTGTACTCGTTGGCGCTGACGGCGGTGCGTTCGGAGTTTCAGATCAGCTCGGCGGCGGCCGGCGCGATTGCGGCCGTACCCATGGTGACTTCCGCGCTGGGCGGACTGGCGTTCGGCTACCTGGCCGACCGGTACGGGCGGGCGCGAACGCTGGCCTGGTCGATCCTGTGCTTCTCGGTGCTCACCGCACTCACGGCTACTTCGCGGACAGTGGCGCAGTTGATTTTCTGGCGCTCGCTGGCGGGCATCGGACTGGGCGGCGAATGGGCCGCCGGGTCGGTGCTGGTGGCGGAAACCTGGCCTGAGGAGCACCGCTCGAAAGGGATCGGGCTGATGCAATCGGGCTGGGCGCTCGGCTATATGGCGGCCTCGCTGATGGCGGCGGCGGTGCTGCCGCGGTGGGGCTGGCGGCCGCTGTTTCTGCTGGGCGTGCTGCCGGCGTTTTTCACGTGGTGGATCCGGCGCAATATACCGGAATCGGCCGAATGGCGGAAGGGCAGCGCAAGGCCTCATGCTTCGATACGGCCTTTGCTGCGGCCGCCGCTGTTGGGCCGCTTGAGCCTGCTGACGGCGCTGTGCTGCTGCCTGCTGTTCGGATACTGGGGGTTGTTCACGTGGATTCCCACGTACCTGGCGAGTCCGCTGGCGCGCGGCGGCGCGGGACTGGGAATCGTGAAATCTTCCGCCTGGCTTTTTCCCATGCAGATCGGTGCATTCTTCGGGTACATCCTGTTCGGCTATTTCGCCGACCGCGTGGGCCGCAAGGCGGCCTTCCTCACCTTCGTGCTTACCACGGCGGCGCTGATTCCGGTGTACGGCCTGTGCTCCAGAAGCGCCGCGATTCTGCTGGCTATGGGCCCGCTGATCGGGTTTTTCGGTCATGGATATTTTAGCTCCCTGGGTGTAATCGCCGCGGAAATGTTTCCGGCCTGGAGCCGCGCCACGGCACAAGGCTTCTCTTACAATGCCGGGCGCGCCATCAGCGCCGTCGCCCCCGCCACGGTGGGGGCGCTGGCCGACCGGTATGGCATTGGCGCCGCGCTGGGGTTCACTTCGGCGTTCTTTGTATGCGGGGCCGGAGTGATGGTGATGATGAGCGCGGCGAGCCGGCGTGGTAGGCTAGATCTCTTATGAAACTCGCCGCGGCGCTACTCGTGTTTCCATTTGCCGTCGCGCTGGCCCAACCGCCCACTCCGGAGTCCGTGCTCGGCCACAAACCCGGAGACGATTTCTACCTGGCCAGCTATGACGAATCCCTGGGCTACTTCCAAAAACTGGCGCAGTCCACTAACAAACTGAAGCTGGTGCGCGCGGGCAAGACCACCGAAGGGCGCGACTGGTATATCGCCATCATCAGCGCTCCGGCCAACCTGGCGGCGCTGGATAAATACAAGGACACGGCGCGGCGGCTGGCGCTGGTGAAGGGCCTGACCGATGCGCAGGCGCACGAACTGGCGCACAACGGCAAAGTGATGGTGCACATCGACGGCGGCCTGCATGCCACCGAAGTGGCGCCGGCGCAGCACGCCATCCAACTGGCCTACAACCTGGTGACGGCCACGGACCCGGAGACCACCAACATTCTGGACAACGTGATTCTGCTGCTGTGGTTCTCCATCAATCCCGACGGCCAGAACATGGTGGTGAAGTGGTACCGAAGCAACCTGGGCACCTCTTACGAAGTGAGCAACATGCCGGGCCTGTGGCAGGAGTACATCGGGCACGACAACAATCGCGACGGCTACATGAACAACATGATCGAATCGCAGGTGATCACGCGCATGGAGCTGGAATACTACCCGACGGTGTTTTACAACCACCACCAGACGGCTCCGTTCCCGGCGCGCATCTGGATTCCGCCGTTCGGCGACCCGGTGTCGCTGAATCCGCATCCGCTGATGTACCGCTGGGTGAACGTGTTCGGCACCGCCATGGCGGCGTACCTGGACGAGCACGACATGCCCGGCGCGATGCATCGCGGGCGGTTTGACGACTGGTACCCGGGCTTCGTCGACCACGTGAACAACTTCCGCAACACGGTCAGCTTCCTCACCGAGACGGCGCTGTATCGCTATGCGACGCCGCACTTCTATACCACCGACGAGTTTCCGCAGGACAAGCGCGATCTGCGCACGGAAGTGTACTACTCGAGCCCGTGGAGGGGCGGATGGTGGCGGCTGGGCGATGCCGTGCGCTACATGATCGGCGCTTCGATGGCGGTGCTGGATACGGCGGCGAAGAATCGCGAAGATCTGCTGTATGACCGCTATCGCGCGGGCCGGGACGTGATCGCGCGATTCACCAAGGATCCGCCATACGCGTACATCATTCCGCGGGAGCAGCGCGACACGCCCACGGCGCAACTGCTGGTGGAGAAGATGATGACGGACGGCATCGAGATTCACCAGGCGACGCGCGACGGCACGGCCGGCGGCGCGCGGATCAAGGAAGGCGACTGGATGATCCTGATGGACCAGCCGTTCGCGGCGCTGGTGAAGGAACTGTTCGACGTGCAGAAGTACCCGCAGATTCCGCATCCGCCGGCCATCGGGGAGACGGCGGCAGGCGGGACGCGGCGCGGGCGGCGGAGGTCGTGGGGCGGCCGGAGCGGCAGCCGCCGGCAACACCGGCGGCGACACCGGCAACTACGGCAGCGGCGGCTCCGCGGCAGCGCGGGCGGCGGGCGTGGTGCGGGTGGCGGCGGCAGAGGCGCGGGCGGCGGTCGCGGAGCGGCGGGCGGAGCGGCCGCGGGTGGCCAGCCGCCGACGGGACAGGTACCTTACGACGTCACCGGCTGGACGCTGCCGATGCAGATGGGGGTGGAAGTGATCGCGGTGGCGCAACCGGTCAGCGCGGAATCGCGCGCCACGCTGCGCAAGCTGGAGCGGATCGACCCGATCGTGGGCAAGGTGGAGGGCACCGGCCCGGTGTTCGCGTTCTCGCACCAGAGCAATGCCAGCCTCAAGGCGGTGAACGACATTCTGGCGGCCGGCGGGACGGTGAAGTTCGGCAAGACGGGCGAGACCATCTACGCCACGGGCAAAGTGGAACCGGTGCTGCAGAAGGACGGGGTGAACGCCACTTCGGTGAAGGAGGCGCCGGATTCCTGGCCCATCAGCAAGCCGCGCATCGCGGTGTACGACTCCTGGATGGGCAACATCGACGAAGGCTGGACGCGCTGGATCATGGAGCAGAACCACTTCCCCTTCACGCTTCTGCACAACGCCGACGTGCAGGCCGGCCACCTGCGCGAGCAGTTCGACGTGATCGTGATCGCCGAAATGGGCACGCGCCAGATCATGGACGGGATGGCGCCGGGCACGGTACCGGGGCAGTACGCGGGCGGCATCGGCGAGACCGGCGCCAACGAGCTGCGCGACTTCGTCACCGAGGGAGGCACGCTGGTGACGTTCGGCAACGCCACGCTGTTCGCCATGGATGAGTTCAACCTGGCAGCTGACGAACGTGGTGGCGGGGCTGCGGCAGGACCAGTTTTTCTGCTCCGGCTCGCTGCTGCGCACGGAAATCAAGGATCCGGCGCATCCCGTGGTGGCGGGGCTGCCGCTGACTTTGCCGGTGATGTTCGAACGCAACCCGGTATTCGACACCAAGCCGGCGTTTCGCGGCAAGGTGCTGCTGAGTTACGTGAAAGACCGCAATCCGCTGGCCAGCGGGTTTCTGCTGGGCGCGGAGCGGATTCAAGGCAAGGCCGCCGCGCTGGACGCCAATTATGGCAAGGGCCACATCATCATGCTGGCCTTCCGGCCGCAGTGGCGCGGCCAATCGCACGGCACCTACAAGTTCTTCTTCAATGCGCTGTTCTTCAACGCGTCGATGGCGCCCCAGACGCCGGCCGGCGGAGGGGGGCGCGGCGGCAGGGGCGGCGGCGCGCAGAACGCGTGGAAACGCGAAGCCGAGAGTGTGAAGACGGAGCTTTCGCGGCTGGTGGACCAGAACCGCGCCTACTTCACGGCGCGCGGTCCGGCGGCGGCGGACGAAGGCAAGAAGCTGGAGACGGCGCTGGATACGTTTCTGCGCGACCGCCTGCCGGTGCTGGAGGACCTGCGGGCGCAGGTGGAAGATGCCGCCACGGCGCGCGGGGAAGCCACCTACATCGCGCAGCTTCGCAAGTTCGTGACGGACTTGCGGACCAAGGATTTCAGCGCGTCGAAGCTGGAAGATCTGCTGGACCAATACAAACTGGCGGTGGTGCCATGAGGAAGTTCGCCGTTTCATTGTTATTCGCCGCAACCGCGTGGGCGCAGCTTCCCACGCCCGAATCGGTGCTGGGGCACAAGCCGGGCGACGATTTCTACCTGGCCACCTACGAAGACTCGCTGGGCTACTTTCGCAAGCTGGCCGCGGCTTCCGACCGGATCAAGCTGGTGAACGTCGGCAAGACCACGCAGGGGCGCGACTGGTGGATGGCCTTCATTTCCGCGCCGGAGAACCTGGCGCAGCTCGAACATTATAAGGACATCTCGCGCCGGCTGGCGGTGGCGCGCGGCATCAGCGACGAGCAGGCGCACGCGCTGGCTCACGAGATCAAGCCGATCATCCACATCGACGGCGGCCTGCATGCCAGCGAGGTGGCCAATCACCAGCACACCATTCAGCTGGGGTACGACCTGGTGGCCCGCGAAGAGCCGCTGTACCAGGAGATCCGCAAGAACCTGATCGTGGAGCTGTGGTTCTCGATCAATCCGGACGGCCAGACGATCGTGGCCGACTGGTACCGGCAGAATCTGGGCACGCCGTACGAAGTGAGCCCGCTGCCGGTGCTGTGGCAGGAGTACGTGGGGCACGACAACAATCGCGACGGCTACATGCTGAACATGCTGGAATCGCGCGAGGTGACCAAGGCGACGCTCGAGACGCAGCCGCTGGTGTTCTATACGCAGCACCAATCGGCGCCATTTCCGGGCCGGATCTATCTGCCGCCGTTTGCCGACCCGATCAGCGGGAACATGCACCCGCTGATGCTGCGCTGGCTGAGCCTGATCGGCATGAGCATCGCGCAGTACCTGGACGATCACGATCTGCCGGGCTCGATGCACCAGGAGACGTTCGACGTGTGGTATCCGGGCTACCTGGATAACATCGGGAACTTCCGGCACACCATTTCCTTCTTCACGGAGACGGCGCTGTATCGCTACGCCACGCCGCACTTCTACACCGTGGACGACTTTCCCGCGGCGCGGCAGGGGCTGGGCGAGGAGATGCTCTATTCGAGCCCCTGGAAGGGCGGCTGGTGGCGCCTGGCCGACGCGTGCCGGTACATGTACGAGGCGGACATGGCGGTGCTGAACCTGGCGGTGAAGTATCGCGAGCAGATGCAGTACAACAAGTACCGGGCGGCGCGCGACACCATCGAGCATTTCGAGAAAGAGCCGCCGTTCGCCTACGAGATTCCGCGCGAGCAGCACGACGCGCCGACGGCCGCGGTGCTGCTGGAAAAGCTGATGCTGAACGGCATCGAAGTGCATCAATCGGCCAAGCCCGACGCCTGGGTGATCCTGATGGACCAGCCGTTCGCCGGGCTGGTGAAGGAGTTGTTCGAGCCGCAGGTGTATCCCACGATCAGCCAGCGGCCGTACGACGTGACGGGCTGGACGCTGCCCTACCAGATGGGCGTGGAGGTGCACGCCATGACGACGCCGCTGACCAAGGCGTTCCGCGATTCGCTGCGCCCGGTGAAGGACATGAACGGTCTGGCGGCGCCGTTGAATCGCGAGGCGAATGCCAGTTTCCGCGCCGTGAACCAGATCCTGGCGGCGAAGGGGACCGTGACGTGTCCGGCGACGAGTGGGCGGCGACCGGGATCGACAAGGGCAAACTGGACTCGATTCTGACGGAGAACCATCTTCGCGCCGGACGCGGCGAAGGAAGGCGGCAAGCCGGTCAAGGCGCTGCGCGTGGGACTGTATCGTCCGTGGACCGCGAGTATCGACGAAGGCTGGACGCGCTGGATTCTGGAGCAGTACCAGTTCCCCTTCACCAATCTGTACAACGCCGACATCATCGACGGCCACCTGCGCGAGCACTACGACACGATCGTGATTCCCGATATCAGCGAGCGGCAGATTCTCGACGGCTACCGTCCGGGCACCATTCCGGAGCGGTATGCCGGCGGGATCTGGGCGAGGAGGGCGTCGAGGAACTGCGCGATTTCGTGACCGACGGCGGCACGCTGGTCACCTTCAACAACGCGTCCCTGTTCGCCATCAACCAGTTCAAACTGCCGGTGACCAATGCGCTGGCCGGCCTGCGCGCGGACCAGTTCTTCTGCTCCGGCTGCCTGGTGACGGTGCACATGGAGGACGAGAAGAATCCGCTGACGGCGGGACTGGCGACGAACCCGATCGTGATGTTCGAGCGCGGTCCGGCCTTCGACACCAAGACGGATTTCAAAGGCAAGGTGCTGGCGCGGTATCCGAAGGAACGATCGCCGCTGGAGAGCGGGTACCTGGCGGGCCGGATCGCCTGGAGGGAAAGGCGGCGGCGGTGGAGGCGGATTTCGGCAAGGGACACGTTCTGCTTCTGGGCTTCAAGCCGCAGTGGCGGGGGCAATCGCACGCGGCGTACAAGTTCTTCTTCAATACGTTTTACGGGGAGTAGGGCGGGCGCGCTTCGCGCGCGGGGTTAGGGATGGGGGTTGGGGATGGGGGATTAGTCAAGTTAGTCAAGTCAAGGCGGCCATACGTTGGGGTTTTTGGGGCCTTTGGAAGAGCTTTCTCGCCTCGGCCAGGCGCTGGGCGTGGAGGATTAAGCGGGCGAGTTCGGGGGCTGAAAAATCAAATTGCGGGTAGCTGGTCAGGTGGGGGAGATCGCGTTCGATATTGAAAGTTTCTCCTTTGCTTGCGGCGAGTTGGGAGAGGAGCGCGGCTTCTTCTACGGCTTGCTTGAGGGCTTCGCGGCGCTCCTGCTGCAACTGGCGGAGGAGGGTTGTGGTTTTGGTTTCCTTGTTCTTGATGCGCTGCTGGTAGAGGCTGAGGAGGGCGATGCTTTTGGGGTCGTCGTGCCAGGTGCGGGTTTGGGCGAAGGCGGCGTCGATTTCGGGGTGGTGCGCGGTGATGGTATCGGGGCGGGTCATGCCGAGAGCGAAGCTGTTGTTGATGAGGGCGGCGGCGTGCTTGAGGCGCCAGCGATCGTCGGCGATCTCCTGGACGAGTTCGATTTCCATGCCTCCGACGGGGGCCCAGAATTCGTGGAGGTCGTGGCAGTGGGCCTTGTAGGCGGCTTCATCTTCAGGAGTGAGGATGAGGACCTGGCCTGTGAGGCCGTGCCGATAAGCGTTCAGGGCGCGGGGGTCGCGCGGTTTCAGTGCTGTAAGTTGATCTTCCATAGATCTACCTCCAATTTCATTGGATCATGCGGGGTTTTGGATTCCGGCGAGGTTGGGTGTAAGTGATTTGCTCTGAGCGAAAAATAAACTACAAGTGCGGTGACGCCCGATTTTTTCTTGCGCATTGTCGATAGTCGAGGTATATTGTCGATAGTCGTGGTATCGAAACAATATGCCCAAACCATCGGATCTGTTGCAGGGAACCCTCGATCTATTGATTCTCAAGACCATCGCGAGCAAGCCGCTGCATGGTTGGGGGATTGCGAAGCGTATCCAGGTGCTCTCGGGTGACGCTCTGGCAGTGGGCCAGGGGTCTCTGTATCCGGCACTGCACCGGCTCGAAAATCAGGGCTGGATCTGCGCGGCATGGGAGGAGTCGGACCTGGGACGGCGTGCGAAGGTGTATTCGCTAACGCCGGAGGGCCGGAAACAACTGGCGCGAGAGCTCGAAGACGCTGGGAGCGCCTCTCTTCCGCGGTTGGGCTTCTGATCCAAAACGCGTGATACGGGGAATATTGTGCGGATGATTCGAATCTTGAAACGGCGCGTTCATTCGTTGCTGCATCGTTCCTATTGCCGACGCTGCAGCTGCAACACGAGATTGAAATTCATATCCAGCAACTCACGAAAGAGGCGATGGCCGCGGGCATGACCGCGGCCGAAGCCCGGGCGATGGCTTTGCGGGAGTTCGGACCGGTGGAGCAAATCAAAGGAAGTGCCGCGACACGCGCCAGGTGAGTTGGATGCACGATCTGGTCCAGGACTTCGTCTACGGCGTTCGTATGCTGCGGCAATCGCCCGGCTTCACCGCCGTCGCGATAGCCACGCTGGCCTTGTGCATCGGGGCCAACACGGCGATTTTCAGCATTGTGGATGCGGTGCTTTTGCGGTCGCTTTCCGTATCGCGATTCCGATCAACTGGTCCTAATGTTCAATGTCCCCGAGAAGCGGCCGGACGCGATGGCCAGCATTTCCTACCGGGACTTCCACGAGTACCGCGACCAGAACCAGGTGTTCAGCGAAATGGCCGGGAAATGCTTTCCACGACCTGACGTTGACCGGCGTCGGCGAACCGATGATTGTGAATACCGCGGCCGTGACGCCGGAATTATTTTCCGTGCTGAACGGCGAAGCCGTCTCTTGGGCCGCATGTTGCTTCCCGAAGATGGCAGGCAAGGCGCGGCGCCCGTGGCGGTGCTGAGCGAGAATCTGTGGCGGAGCCGCTTCGGTGCCAATCCGAACCTGGTGGGCCGCTCGATCGCCCTCGACATGCGTTCCTTCACGGTGGTCGGAATCCTGCCGGACAGCTTTCGCTATCCTGACGGCGCGCCGCATCAGGACGTGTGGATTTCTATTCTTCAGGACCCGCTGTTCGGACCGTTGACCTAGAGGCCCGGGCGTGCGGTTGCTGGGAGTTATCGGACGGCTGAAGGCGGGCGTGTCTGCGGAGAAGGCTCAGGCCGAGATGAGTACGATGAGCGTGCGTCTGGCGAAGGAGTTTGCGGCCATGATAAAGGGATTGTCCATCCGGATTCGGCCCTACCGCGAAGCGGTGGTGGGGAACGTGCGACCCGCGTTCCTTATTCTGCTCAGTGCGGTGGCGCTGGTGCTTTTCATGGGCTGCGCGAACATTGCGAACCTGCTGCTTTCGCGGGCGACTTCGCGCAGCGGGAAATTGCGGTGCGAATCGCGCTGGGGGCGTCACGCGCGCGGATGGTCCGGCAACTGCTCACCGAGAGTGCTCTGCTGGGGTTGAGGGCGGCGTTGCGGGAGTGCTGCTCGCGGTCTGCGGCGTGCGGGGTCTGCGGCCGTGGCTGCCCTCGGACGTGATGCGAATCAGTTCGATTGACGTGGGAGTCCCGGTGCTCGTCTTCGCGTTGTTTCTGTCTCTTGCCGCCACGCTTGCGTTTGGGCTGGCACCCGCATTTCTGACGACTTCGTCCCACCTGCAGACCAACATCAAGGAGGGCGGCGAGCGCTCCGGACAGCGCGGCGGGCACCACGCGCGGAGTTTGCTCGGGATCGTGGAAATCTCCGTGGCCATGGTGCTACTGGTGGCAGGCGGCCTGCTGATCCGCAGCTTTGCGCGGGTCACGTCCGTGACGCCGGGCTTCGATCCGCGGGAACGTGACGGGAGCGGAGGTTTCGCTGCCGCAATTTCAATACGCGAAGCCGCGAGCAATGGACCGCCTTCGCGAACGAACTGATGAAGCGGGTGCATGCCCTGCCGGGTATGCGGGATTCCGCGGTGGCGGCTCCGCTGCCGATGGACCGACAAGGTGAGGCTGTGCTCCGTTTTCGCATCGTCGGAAATCCTCCGCTTCCTCCCGGCCAAACCGACACGGCCGATTACGCCACGGTGACTCCGGATTATTTTCACGTGATGCGAATTCCGCTGGTGCGCGGCCGATTGTTTACGGAAGGAGACGCGCCGTCTCACGCGAACGTGGCGATCATCAGCGAAGAACTGGCGCGGCGTTACTTCGCCGATCGCGACCCGATCGGCAGGCAGATGAAATTTGGATTTCCGCCGAACACCGATGTAGCGCGCGAAATCGTGGGCATGGTGGGCGACGTGCGGGATGTGGCGCTAAGCCAGAAGCCCGGCCCGATGATGTACGTGCCGTTTGCGCAAGCGCCTCTTTACGGAGGCGAAATTGTGGTGCGAAGTCCGTTGAGCGTCTCGAGCGTGGCGGCGGAGTTGCGCGAGGCGGTTCATGCCATCGACCGGGACGTGCCGGTGACCGATGTGGAGCGTTTCACGGACGCCATTGGGCAATCGATTGCGCGCGAACGATTTCGGACGTTTGTGCTCGGCTCGTTCAGTGCGATTGCTCTGCTGCTGGCCGCGGTCGGAATCTTCGGCGTCATTTCGTACTCGGCCTCGCGGCGAATCGCAGGAGATCGGAATTCGCATGGCCCTCGGGGCGCAGAGGCGCGACGTGATGCGTATGATTCTGGGACGAGGGGCGCGGATGGCGCTGCGGGTCTCGGGGCTGGCGTGGTCCTCGCGTTGATGCTGACGCAATTGATGGCGAGCCTGCTCTACGATGTGTCGGCGACCGATCCCCTGACGTTCGGCGGCGTGGCCCTGATCCTGCTCGGCGTCGCGGTGGTTGCGTGTTACATTCCGGCGCGGCGCGCGATGCGAGTCGACCCGATCGTCGCACTGAGATACCAATAAAATTCCACGCGCCGGACTCGCCGGGGAGCTTCCTGGCGTTCTTATCAGGGCTGATGCTCACATCTTGACAATCATGAGGAAGCCGCGCTACTGTCGGATAGATTCGCCTAAATATTTATGGACGATTCAAATACCGACGTCATTCAGGGCACGCTCGACATGCTCATCCTCAAGACGCTGAGCATCGAGCCTATGCATGGCTTCGGGATCTCGCGGCGCGTCGAGCAGATCTCGCGTGGAGTGTTCAAGGTGAACCCGGGATCGCTTCTCACCGCCTTGCAGCGGCTGGAGCGCGCGGGATGGCTGGACGCCCAGTGGCGTACCCGCGCGCGCGCTGGCCATGCAGCTTGCGATGGAACTGGAGCGCTGGGGCAGCTGCATCGTGATCGATGCCGAACACGCTGCCGGCCGCAGCAGCGGATGGTTCGCCGAGCGCGAAGCCCAGGCCCGCTTCGTCATCTATCTGGACGCCACGGGTGACAGTGTACTGGCGCCAGCGTTGCCTGCGCCAGGCCGACGTGCTGTTACTGCCCGCGCTGGCCTCACAACCGGCACAACCCTGGCCCGAAGCGGTACCCATGCATCCGTCGCGCGCGGGCCATCGTCCACGCCACTTGATCCTGCTGCATGCCGGACGCCAACCCAGCCTCGGCTCCGCCCAGCGTTGGCGTGCGCCCTTCAGTGGTCGCTGCAACACCATCATGTGGGCGGTCGGGCGGACATCGGACGCTTGGCACGCCTTATCAGTGGCCACGCGCGTGGCCTGGTGCTCGCGGGCGGTGGCGCGCGCGGCCTGGCGCATCTGGGCGCGTTGCGCGCGTTGCGCGAGGCCGGCCATGTATTCGATGCGGTGGGCGGCACCAGCATCGGCGCCATCATCGGCGCCGGCGTCGCCAGTGGCTGGGAACTGGACGCGATGGTTGGACCTTCCGCCGCAGCTTCGTCGAGGGACGCCCGTTGTCGGACTGGACCCTGCCGATCGTCGCGCTGACGCGCGGCCGCCGGGCGGCGGCGATGCTGCCAACGCGCGTTCGGTGCGTTGGAGATCGAAGATCTCACGCTGCCATTCTTCTGCGTCTCCACCTGCCTTTCCGGCGACGGCATGGTGGTGCATCGACGCGGCCCGTTGTGGCTATGGCTGCGCGCCTCGAGCGCCATACCTGGCGTGCTGCCTCCGGTGCTGCATCACGGTCGGGTCTACGTCGACGGCGCCCTGGTCGACAACCTGCCCACCGATGTCATGGCCGATGATGGCGTGGCGCATATCACGGCCGTCGACATTCGCGCCGATATCTCCCTGCTCACCACCGCGGAGGAATTCGCCACGCCGCCGCTA
>CAVVLD010000114.1:0-79973 GCA_963748795.1 uncultured Solibacteraceae bacterium | reverse complement strand
GGTCTGCGCGTAGCCCACGCGATAATTGGGGTCGAGCGCGTACGTGCTGGTGCCAGCCGCGGCGGAAGCCGAAGTGAATCCGGTCTGCAGCGTGAACGGGTCGGTCAACGAATTGGTGGCACTGAGCGACGCGGCAAAAGGCGGCTGCTGCGCCATGTTCCCAGCGATCACGTTGTAGACCGAGCTGTTGTAGTACATGCCGAAGCCGCCGCGCACAACCAGCGACCCCTTCGTCATGGGACGCCACGCGAAGCCCAGGCGCGGCGAGAAGTTGTTGCGGTCCGGGTTGATCCGCCCGGGCACTACGGAGCTGATGGCGCTCCAGCCGGGCGAGACCGCGAGGTTCACCAGCCGGTTGTAGATTTCGCTCTCCGGCGACTGGTATTCGTAGCGTAGCCCGAAAATCAGCGTGAAACGCGGGGCGATGCGCCAATCGTCGTTCACATACCCATCCACCAGCGAGCCGCGGAAATATTTGTCCGGATTGCCGTAGCGGAGCGAACTGGTGGTGGGGAGGCCCAGCAGGAAATCGGCCAGGTCATAACCGGTGCCGCTCTGCGCAACCCCATTGACATAGTCACTTGTCGCCGAGCCGTTGAAAGTATACTGGCCGCGTCCGTTGCTATCGGCCAGTTGATTGAATTGCTGCCGGCGGTAATCGCCGCCGAAGGAGAAGTTATGCTTCCCGCGCGTCCAGGTAAGGCTGTCGCCCACCGCGCTGGTCTGGTTGCGACTCAGCGAGTAATTGCCGTCGCTCAGACTGCCGTAATTGGTGAAGCTGAGGTTGGGCGGGCCCCAGTTGGAGCTCTGCTGCGACGTGCCCAGGATGCCCAGTTCGGCGGCCACGTTTTCACGGCCGGCGAAATACGGGTCGCTCGCCTGCCGCATCCGGCTGAAGCTGTATGTCACCGTGTTACTGACCGTCCGCGTGAATGTGTGCGACCAGTTCACGTTGGCGTTGATGCCACGGCCGGAGCCGTCATCGATGAACTGGAACATGTTGGGAGTGATGCTGCTGGACTGCTGGAAGCCCACTCCCCCACCGAAACGATCGTTGCTTCCCACTTTGATATTGGAAACCCGCGAATTCAGGTTCTGGGTATGATTCAAGCCGTTGAGCGCCGTCTGATAGTTGCGCGTGGCAAAGGGCAGGTTCGCGCTGGGAAAATACTTCAGCAGGGCCGTGGCCGTAGAGCTGACGCGGCTGCCGGGAATCTGGTTGTTGGGGAACGGTGCGCCGGTGGTGGGATCGTAAATCACCACGGGCGAGCCTCCCAGCAGCGTCTGTGAGAAATCGCCGGTACGTTCCAGAGCACTGGGCATGTTGACTGGGGTCGAAGTCGTGCCGGTGTGGTTGCGCTGGAACTGGTAGTTGATGGAAAACAGAATCTGCCGGTTGGCGCTCACCAGTCCGGGAATGCGCAAGGGTCCGCCGAAGTTTACTCCGCCGCGTCCGGCGGCGTACGCGGGCTTGGCCACGTCGGCGCCGGTAACCGAGAAACTACGCGCGTCCAGGGCGGAATTGTCCAGGCTGAAATCGGCGCCCATCTGGTACATGGTGCGAGGGTCGCGGCGTCCATTGCCGAAAGCCCGGGCGTTGGGACCGCGCATCCAGGAGGGGGCCCCGGGAGGCGGACCGCCGCCACCCGGACCACCCGGCCCCCCGGGTCCGCCAGGTCCGCCGGGACCACCGGGGCCTCCGCCGCCCGGGCCCCCACGGCCTCCGCCGCCCATCATCATCCCGGGACCTCCGCCACCGGGACCTCCGCCGCCTGGGCCTCCCCGGCCGCCTCCGCCTCCCAAAGGCCCGTCGCCGCCAGGACCACCCATGCCAGGACCACCCATGCCAGGACCACCCATACCGGGCCCGCCCATGCCCATCATGCCGGGACCGCCATCCATGCCGGGACGCGGTCCCCAGTCATTTTGCGAAGCCAGACCGGCGGCGCTGCTCATGCTGCCCTGGACGATGAAGGAGTTGGCCGCATTCTGCGTGAGGTCGGCCATCTCTTCCGTCTTAATCGCGCCCTCGCTGCTTGCGGCCGTGGCATCGGAAGCCTGCGTCACAGCCAGCCGCTGGAACGATTGCGGCGACTGCCGCGGTGGGGCGGCACCGCGTACCGGCGAGGGTTCCGGCGCCTTGACCGTGCCGCCCAACGCGGCCACCAGCGCGCTCTCCGAAAGGAATTTGAGCTGCCACTCGGGCGCGGGCGCACCGGGCGCGACGGCGACTTCGCGGCTCATGCCATCGAACCCCAGCATGCTCACCTGGATGTTCCACAGGCCATCGGGTAGCTCGGCGAAACGATAGGCGCCGCGCTCGTCGGTGGTCGTTACCATGCTCTTGTCGCCTTGCGCGGCAGTCACCGTGGCTCCCGGAAGAGGCAGGTTGCCCGTTTTGACCGTGCCGTGGTGCTCAGCGGCAACCAGCGCGGCGACGGCGGCGAAACATGCAAAACAGCGGCGAAAAATTTGGACGGACATTTGGGCTCTCGCTATGAAAGTACCTCGCGAGACCGCCGGAATTACCGTGCAGAGCCAAAGCTTAACTTTCTTAACTCTCTCTTTACGTGGACCTTGTATCCGGTCCAGAATGAAGGAGCGTACCGTAGAGATAGATGAGTACGGAGAAGAGCCCGCGCCGCAGCCTGGTTCCGTGGATCTACGTGTGCCCGCTGTTCATCCTCTGCGGAATTCTTGGGATTTCTGCAATACCGCCTGATCGGCCAGGTGCGGGATGCCGCGCGCGACCGCATGCGCGGCAGCCTGCGCGCCAGCCTGATGCGCGTCAGCCAGGAGGTGGATACCGAAATCGCCACTGCCATCGCAGCCATCGTGCCCCAGGGATCCCAGCCGGACGCTGTTGCGGTGGAACACCAGACCCGCGCCCAGTACGAACAGTGGAAGCAGACTTCGCGCCACGGACAGCTGTTCCGGCGCGTCGCGCTGGTCTTCCCCCAGGGTACGGTGCTGCAACTGCATAGCATTGAACCGGCGGACACAGTAGTGAACGGAGTCTGGCCGGGCGCGCTTCTCCCGCTCCGCCACCGCCTCGAAAACAACTTGAGCTCGCACGGCCGCCCGGAGCAGGGAGGGACCCCGCCGGACATGAACATGCACCGCGATGATGAAGGCTACACCATGGAAGTCCCGGTCTTCCCCGCACCTGGTCCACGACCGCTGCCGGGCCTTTCTCCAGGGCCATTCGGGAGACACGAGATAGCCTGGTTGATCTTCGAACTGAGTCCTGAATACCTGCGTGTCGCCATGCTTCCGGAGATTGTGCAAAGGCAGCTCGGTAGCGGAGGCAACCTGGATTACCAGGTCGAAATTGTGACCCGTGCCGGCCCCGAATCGGTCGTGTACCAATCGGAACCAGGCCTTTCGAGCAGCGTCATTCGCAACGCAGATGCTTCCATCCCGCTGTTCGATCCGCAGTACGACCAGATATTCCGCGGCGGCCGGGGCCACGGCCGCGGGCCCGGACCTGGACCCATGGTTGGACGCGGCCCGCCGCCAGATGGCCGCTGGGTAATGTATGTGCGCCATCGCGCCGGGTCGCTGGAAGCGGTAGTCTCACAGGCGCGCATGTTCCAACTGGGGGTCACCGGAGGCGTACTGCTGCTGATGATCGCGGCAGTCGCGGCCCTCATCCGCTACACCCGGCGCGCGCAGCAACTGGCGGAACTGCAGATGGAGTTCGTAGCCGGAGTCTCGCACGAACTGCGCACGCCCCTCACCGTGATCCATACGGCGGCGTACAATCTGCGAGGCAAGCTGGCCAGCAATCCGCCCCAGGTGGAGCGCTATGGTGCGTTGATCCAGCAGGAAAGCGGGCGGCTCAAAGAACTCGTGGAAAATGTCCTCCAGTTTTCCAGCGCTAAGGCCGGCCGCGTGATTCAGGATCGCGAGCCTCTCAGTGTGGAATCGGTGATCGAGCAGGCGGTGGAATCCAGCAAATCGGCCATCGCCGGAGCGCAGTGCGTCGTGGAGAAGAGCATTGCGCCGGACCTGCCGCCGATTCTGGGCGACCCAGTGGCGCTGCGGCAGGCGCTGGCCAACCTGGTCGCCAATGCCGCCAAATATGGCGCCGCGGAGAACCACTGGATCGGAATCTTCGCCAATCCCGTGGGCGAGAACGGGAACCGGGCGGTGGAGATTTGCGTGGCAGATCATGGTCCAGGCATTCCGGCTGACGAGCAGTCGCAGATTTTCGATCCCTTTTTCCGCGGCGCTCGCGCGGTGCAGGACCAGGTACACGGCACCGGTTTGGGCCTGAGCCTGGTAAAGAAAATTGTGGAAGCGCACGGAGGCAGCATTCGCGTGAAGAGCGCACCGGCGAAAGGGGCGGAGTTTATCGTGACGATTCCCGTGGCGCCGGAAGAGGCGCCGTCGTGAGCGCGCGCATCCTGCTGGTCGAGGACGAACCGGGATTGGTCATAACCTTGTCCGACCTGCTGGCGGCGGAAGGATACACCGTGGAGAGCGCTGCCGATGGCCCCACCGGGTTGGCGCGGGCCATGAATGACGGCTTCGATCTGGTATTGCTCGACGTCATGCTACCCGGCAAGAATGGCTTCGAAGTGTGCCGCGAACTCAGGCAGCACGGCAAAGACGTCGCCATTCTGATGCTCACCGCCAAATCGCAGTTGACCGACCGCGTAGTGGGCCTCAAGCTGGGCGCCGACGATTACCTCGTCAAGCCGTTCGAGCCGCCGGAGCTGCTGGCGCGTGTGGAGGCGCTCCTGCGCCGGGTGAAGAAGGACAATCGCGCGCGCGTGGTCCGTTATCAGTTCGGCAACGTGGACGTGGACTTTGAAACGGGCGAGGTAACCAAGGATACCGTGCCTGTCAGTCTGGCCGGCAAAGAACTGGAACTGCTGCGCTACCTGGTGGACCGTCGCGGCAATGTTGTCTCGCGCGACGAACTGCTGGAGGCGGTATGGGAGTATCAGCCCGGTGTCTCGTCTCGCACCATCGATGTACACGTGGCATGGCTGCGGCAAAAGCTGGAGGATAATCCGCAGAATCCGAGGTTCATTCACACCGTGCGTGGAGTGGGGTACCGGTTCGCCGGATGACGCGGCCCTACTCGATATCGATCTGATTGACGATCAGGTGATCGCCCCGCACCCGGCCCATGATTTTGACGCGAGGCTTGAATCCGTAGGCTGCTCCGTTCAGCATCGCGCGGCCGTCTTTACTGCCCAGGATGGCGTCGGCGGCGAGCGTGTTGCCGCCCTCATCGAGATTGAGAATGCGGCCGTCATCCAGCCGTACGGCGTAGCCCGACGTGCCTCCGGTCACTGCGCAGGAGGGGTCAACCTGGCGGGTTGTCAGATCGGGTACCTGGTGGATCACGATATCGGAACGTTCTGCCGCGAGGGTCTTGGCGTCGACGGAGATGCCGTGTGCGGAGGCCGCGCGGCCCGAATTCCTGCTAGCTGCGGTCGACTCGGCCGGGGTCTCTACCGGCATCGCCGCGGCAAGAGATTCGGGCGGGGAGGAAAGGTTGAGCGAGGATCGATCCTTACAGCCGGCGTCGAACATCGTGCCCGTCAGGGCAACCGGGGCCGACTCGCGGCGCACCGGCGTCTGGCCGCGATCGTGCACCATGTTCTCTTTATTGGTCTTCTGATCGAGTTGTGCGCCGGCTACCGACGCGAATAAAACTACACACACCAGGCATTTCGTCATAAAGCCCCACGCTAAAATAGATTCATGACAGGTGCCCGGCGAACGTGAAGAAAAATGCGCGGCAAGCCACGACTGTATCGCCGCGTACAGACTGGGCAACGCGGTGACCCCTATGGACGCTTCCGCCTCACTGCCCCGCGCCCGCAGGAATCCCGCATGGCTGCCGCAACTGCTGGCCTACAGCTTATCTGCCGGCTGCATGGTATGGGTTCTGAGCCGCTATTCGCTCAGCAACCTGAAAAGCGATCTGCAGACTCTGGACTGGCGGTGGGCACTGGTCGCGGCCCTTGCGGAGCTTGGGGTTTACATTTGCCAGGCGTGGCGTTGGAACACGCTGCTCGGGCCCGTCGTCCGGCTCAGGTTCTGGCGAACGGTACAGGCGATCTATATCGGTCTGTTCGCCAACGAGGTGCTGCCGCTCAAAATCGGCGAGCCAATCCGCTGCTACCTGCTGGCGCACTGGGGGGACTTTCGAATCTCGCTGGGCTTCGCGTCTGCGGCGGTGGAGCGGTTGATCGATGGCTTCTGGATGCTTCTGGCGCTGCTGATTACGGCCTCCTTCGTCAAATTGCCGGAGGACTTCACCATCCTGGTACGCGTCCTGGAAGGACTCCTGCTGTTCGGCACCGCGGCAATGTTTTGGATTCTGCATCATCACCAGAGCGATCACGTCATCCTGCAACAGAGCCGTTGGTCCGCCATGCTGCGCCACATCGTGGAAGGCCTCCATCTGATGGGGAACTGGCGGACGCTGACGAAAACTTCTCTCATCAGCCTGCTACTCGCGGTACTGCAGATTGTACCGACCTATGCCCTGATCAAAGCAGACAACATGGACCTTTCGTTTCTGGTGGCCGCTGCCGTTTCCACCATCATCCGGCTGGCGACATTCATCCCGGCGGCGCCGTCCAATCTCGGGGTGCTGAATGTCGCCTGCGTGGCGGCCTTAGTGCTGTTCGATGTCGAGAAGGATGTAGCCAAATCATTTTCCATCATCATGCTGGGGATCCTGACACTGCCCTTGCTAACGGCCGGGGCCGTAGCGACTGCGCTGACCGGAGTCCGCATCGGGGAGTTGCGCGACCGCGCGCATCATAGCATTCGCGGCAGCGCGAGTTGAACCATGGCGACGTTCGATGCGATTGTGATTCCCGGTGGCGGCGTACGCGCGGGTGGAGAGCTGCCGCCGTGGGTGACGGCCCGGCTGGACCGCGCGCTGGCGGTGGCGGGGAGTGCCTACTTAATGCCGCTGAGTGCCGGAACTCCCCATCGCGCGCCGCCCCTGGATGAACTTGGCTTCCCGTGGACCGAAGCGCGCGCCGGTGCGCGCTACCTGGTAGAGCGGGGCGCGGACCCGGGGCGCATTCTCATGGAGGAATCGTCCTATGACACCATCGGCAACGCTTACTTTTCGCGGATGATTCACGCGGCGCCGCGCGGGTTCCAGCGGCTCCTGGTGATCACCTCGGCATTCCATATGCCGAGGACGCAAGCGATCTTCCGGTGGGTCTACGGGCTGGAAGGGCCGGGGGCGTCCAGCGCGCTGGATTTCGACGAAGCGCCGGATTGCGGTATGGATCGGCACATGCTGGCGGCCCGCATGGAAAAAGAGAAGACGGCCTTGGAAGCGTTACCGGCCCTGCGATCCGAAATTCGCACGCTGGCGCAACTCCACGCGTGGCTGTTCGCAGTGCACGGAGCATACTCGTGGAAAGCGGGGCGGCCCGTGCCGGCGGAAAACGCGCCTTTGTATTGAGAGGTGTGGGGCCGGAGTGCACCCCGCGCTCACCGATTCGCCTGCACTACTCCAGGCAAGGCTGGTGATCTCGCGGAAGCCCGGTTTGAGTTTGTGCCCGCCGGCGGGATAAGTGGCCAACGACTTCGCCTCCATGACGAAGGTGAACATGCGGGCCGTGCCATCGGGCATGAGGTCGGTATACTTGGGTGTTTCGTCGCGCGCCATGGCACGCTGGGCTGACGCCTGGAGACGTGCAGTAGGGCCGGTCGCAAGCGCAATCGCCGGCGCAGGAGTTTGGACGCCTGCCGTATTCGCGCGGTAGCCGATCCGCAAGATATCGAGGACGCTCTGATTGATGCCGTCGAAGTGCCCGAGGAGGTAGCATCGGTGAGTGTGTCGCTAGACCGGTCAGTGTGCCGATGGAAGAACCCCGGCCGCGACCAGCCCGACGGCCGAAATAAGCTGTGCCCAAGAGGCCGGTGGGACGCAATTTCCGGGTGCGTGAAACGCCGCAATCCCGGAGAACACTCCCGCCATCGCGGAGGCCGAAAGTACTCTCAGGGAAGTCCGCATGGGTCTGATTGTAGTGCGATGCCAGCGGTGGTACACTCCTGTTGCTATGGGCGAAGATAAACTCCAGATCAACTTCTTCGATGGTGCGCGCCCTGCTGAGAAAGTGGTGGTGCTTGAGGGCGTATTGAACGCGGAAACGGCCTTCCGCTTCCGCGATGCCGTGCGCGAGTTAGAGCCCGCGGACCTGGTACTCGATATGAGCCGGGTCCGGTATGTGGACTCCAGCGGTTTGGGTGTGCTGATCGGGCTCTACGTGTCGTACGAGCGCAACGCCCGGCGCCTGCTTCTGGCCGGACTCAACGATCGTATCTGGGATCTGTTCCGGGTATGCAAGATAGAGGATGTTTTCACACGCTACCCGACCGTCGCCGATGCCGAGCGGACGGCACCGGCGCCCGCCGAGACGGTTTCCCCGGCGTGAAAACCGTACCTGAATACCCGTTATAGTAGTCGCCGGGAGGTCCACATGCCTGGCAAGATCATGGCCTTCTGCGCCCATCCCGGCGATGGGCTGTTCACCATGGGCGAAGCGCTGGCGGGCCAGGGGTCTTCTCGTGTCGCTTCCTTGCGGCGAGAAGGGCGCGCGCCGCGCGGAACAGCCGTGAAAGAGTACGGCGAATTACAGCGTACGGCCAGCGAAAAGCCCGTCCAACTTCCGGGCGCCGAAGGCTCCTGGCTGCCCTACCCGGACGTCCCCAGCAGATCTACTATGCCGACAACTGGGAAGATGCCGCTAACGTCCAACCGGATGTCGGCATGCGCCTTCTATCCCATGTGGCGAGGGGAGACCGGGTTGGGCCACCGGCGAGCCTCAAGAGCACGAGTACCATTTCGAGATTCTGGACATGGTGCTGGAACCAGCCCAGGAAAAAGGCCTGAAAGTCTTTCTCCAGGTTCTACATGGACTCGGCCCCCGGTTGGTCGACACCAAATATCCGGATTCGTTTGTTTCTTCCAACGGCGCGGCGGTGATCCCGGATTCTTCACCGGTGTATTGTACGGTCCCGGCGAGCGCCAGGCGGACCCCGGCCTTCTATGCCGCGCTGGGGGAGCGTCTCCGCCGCGGTCCAGCCTGTGGAGCGAGCCGCAGCTCATCATTGGGCCAATCCCACCTATATTCCCAATCCCGAATTCTGCCTCTGCAATAACACCGTGGCCAAATTTCGCAAATGGCTGCAGCAGTATGGTGACCTGGACAAGCTCAATACGGCCAATACGAAAGCCGTATGAGCACCATCCTCTCCTATACGGACTTCATCGACTGGAAGACCTTCATCGCGGACAAACTGGGCGAGGACCTCCACGACCCCTACCCGGCCGTAAAGCAGACCACGCCCGACCGGACATCGTCACCAGCCACGCCGCTTCGGTGGGTCTGTTTACCACGCCGCGCCACCGGGAAGGGTAGCGGTGTCCCGTGGCGCGCCGCGCTGCTGGATTCGCGCGCTCATTCGGTTTCGACGATGGCCGTCCCGGGTTCTACGTAGGGGAACTTTCGCGCAGCGCCAAGGGGGTCAATTTGTATGGCTGGTATCCGATGAGCTCCGGCTACGAGAACGGCGTCGGCCTGATCCAGGTTGACGGCACTGTCACCGTGCGCGTCCGCACCTATCGATCCGCTGCTCCATTTCGTGGGAGGCCGGCGAATCGAGCGGCATCGAACTGGATTCTCTCATGGGCGCCTACCGTGCCCTGTTCCCGCAATCCGTACCGCTGGATTACATCCACATTCGCGAACTCTCGCCGGAGATGCTGCGGCAGTACAAGCATGTGATCCTGAACTCCCTGGTAATGCTGCCCGAAGCGCGCGCCTCCCGCTCGAACCGCTCACTGAAGCGCGACCCCGAGAATTTGATTGCCACCGTCCGGTTGAGCCGCGTATCCAGGGCTTTGTACACGGTGCCCATGCCACCCGCCCCGGTCAATTCCAGAATTCGGTATGGCTCCAAAGACGCACAGTCGATCCAGGCCGCTCGTGTTCGAGGGCGCCCTGGAACAATTCTTCGACCCGGCGCCGGCATTCTGCGTCCATATGTGGGCGGGCTGAACTATATCATCGGCGGGGCCGCTCAGGTCAGCGGCTCAGCAGAGAAGCCCAGTTCATCACGACGTGGATTTCATCGGGAGGTGTGGGCGGCGGCTCAATGACCAGGAATCTGCGGCCGTCCGCGCTGACCGCGTATTGGTCGTTATAGCAACCCAGCCGGACTTGCATCGAGAAGAGCGGCTTGGGTGCGGAAACCTCCAGCGCCGTCCCCGCCCCGACCTCGATCGACATCAGTTGGCCCTGCGGCGTCGAGTAAAACAGCTCGCGGCCATCCTGGCGCCAGAGCGGGATGCAGCCCGTGTCCGCCGAGACCTGGCGGATGCCTTTCATGGAAGGAAATGCAGCCACGTAGACCCGCCACTCTAATCCGACGTTGGTTTCATAGGCGATCCAGCGTCCGTCGGGCGAAGGGTGCATCTCTTCCAGGGCAACCGGCGAATCAAAAAACATGCCCGGCTTCCGCTCGCTGGCGAGCGGCAGAAGTGCGGCGGTATGCCGGTTTCGGCGGAAGAGCAGGAAACGGCCATCCGCAGACAAGGAGTCCAGGCCGAGGAATTCATTCACCTGCCAAACCTGCAGGGGCGCCGGATCGCCGATTGTCCATTCCATGATTCGGTCGGGAGGGGCGGGCGTGGTGTCGAGGTGATTCACGTAAAGCAAGCGCCGCGAATCGGGCGTCCATGTCGGGTCGTCATCCTGGTTTTGGTCCGAAGTCAATTGCGAAAGGACACCGGTTTCGAAATGGTGCAGATAGATGTTGCGGGCACGCAGAAGGCGCGAGGGAGCGACTCCGGGAGATTTCGTTTCCTCTTCGATCACCGCGGCGAGCAGCTTGTTGTCCCGGGACAGGGCGATATCCGAGTAAGCATGGGGCTGGCCGACACTCTCCAGCCGTTTTCCATCCCGGCTATACCACGCCAGTTGACGCAGCGGCCGCTGGTAGAAGTGGGAACGGTAATACGCCAGCACCCCGGTCTCCGAACCCGAGACCGGTGGGCGTAGTTGCGAGATGTCCGCCGCCACGACAACCGGGACTCCAGTGAGGCGAAACTGTTTCAGATTCAGGTGCTGCGCCAGCAGCTTGCCATCGCGGACGAACAAGAGAAGATCCGGCGGCGCGAAGCGGTGCATGTTCTGGCTGAGCATGACCAGGGTGCGGTCCCTGGAATCGAGCGATCCCACCCAGATGGCCGTTTTGCTCTCGTCCCGATTGTTTGTCCAGTACAGGAAGTGACGCCCGTCAGGAAGGAATTCCGGCATGGAATGCGAGGTTTCGCCGGCCTTTTGGTCCAGTTGCGTGAGCGGCTGCGGATCGCCTCCCGTAAAGGGCACACGAAACACCGGCGAACCGCCGGCGGCGAACAGGATGGTTCCTTCGCGGTTCCATGTCGCGCCGTCACCACGGCCGGGGACATGGCAAATCGTTCGAGCCGCACCTCCGACGACCGGGATCGCTTTGAGGCTCCATTCCCTGCCGGAGCCTTGAAAGAACCCGAGTTCTTGCGAGTCAGGGGACCAAAACGGGAATTGAACGAACTGTGCGCCGGCCACGGGCGTGGATGTCTCCGATTCCAGATTGCGAAGCCAGAGTTGGGTGCGCGCCTCTTTCACGTTGATGAGAATGAACGCCAGCCATCGGCCGTCGGGCGACAGGGCCAGTGGCACACTCGTCATTGCGCCGCCGCCTTCGGCAGAGCCCTCCAGGGGGAAGGTGCGATGGATGGGGGCGGGGACGTTCCGAGGCGTCCGCACGACCACGACGAGCGCCCCAATCGCCAGAACCGCCGCCGCCACAGCAGCCAGAAGCCAAGGGGATCGGCCTCGCGGCAGGTCCTCTTGCGGCTCGCCCAACCACTGCAAGTCCTGGGCAACGTCGGCGATGCTCTGCCGGCGGGCGTCGGGATCTTCGGCGAGGCAGGCTTCCACCAGGCGGGCCAACGCCAGCGAAAGCATCTCCCGCGGGGGCGGCGACGACTTTTCGCAAACCTTCCTACCCGTCAGCATCTCGTAGAGCACGGCGCCGAACGAGTAGATATCGCTCCGTGCGTCAGCTTCCTTGCCGCCCAACTGCTCGGGGGCCATGTACTGGATAGTGCCGAGCACAGCTCCGGTGGCACTGACGCCTTCGCCTGCGGCCATCTTCGCCAGCCCGAAATCCAGCAGCTTGGCTCCGCTTTTGGTGAGCATGATGTTGGCCGGCTTCAAATCGCGATGCAGGATCTGGCGGCGGTGCGCCTCCGCCAGGGCGCCGGCGATCTGGATTGCCGAGCGAATCGCCTGCTCCACCGGCAGCCGCCCGCGCGCCAGCCGCGCCGCCAGCGTCTCGCCCTCCAGGTATTCCATCACCAGGTAGTCGGGGCCCACGTCATACATCGTGCAAACATGCGGATGGTTTAGCGCCGCGATGGCGCGCGCTTCACGCTCGAAGCGGGCAGTGAATTGCGCTGCCGAAATCTTGATCGCCACCGAACGGTTGAGGCGCGTATCGATCGCCCTATAGACCGTTCCCATTCCGCCAGAGCCGATCACGGCCTGAATCTGATACGGCCCGAGCCTTGCGCCGGCGAGTAACACGGCGGCCGGCCGATCGAGGAGCCCGTCGCCGGATTGTTCGAGCAGCAAGTGAACCTGGCGGCGGACGTCGGGTTCGCTGCAGGCGTCATCGAGGAAAGCAGCCCGAGCCGGGCCCGCGCGTTCGAGCGCTTCATGGAAGAGTTCCTCTATGCGACGCCGGCGTAGCGGGTCCATTTCAGCTTGGGTTGGATTATAGCACTCAGTCCCGGCGATATGAGTCGTGACTGACTTAGCCTCGAAGCGGTTACCAATTTCCGAATTGACGCCGCTCTGGTCAGGCGACGGTGAATTCGGCCGCGAGTGGCAAGTGGTCCGATGCAACGATCGCCTTTCGTGTGCGACATATGGTGAGCCGCTCGAGTTTTAATTCCGGGTCGAAATAAATGTGGTCCAGATGCAGCAGGGGCAACATTCCGGGGTAAGTGCGGGAGCGCCGCAGATGCGTCCGGATGTCGGCGCTCCGCATGTGAGTCCGCAGGAGGCGCGTTGCCAGCCCGCTCGTCCATTCGTTGAAATCGCCCAGGACCAGGCGCGGACGTTCGAGGCTCAGGTCGGCCAGCAAATCGGCTGCCACCAGACGGCGGGCCTGTACGCGCCGCTCGAAAAAAGATGTGCCCAAGTGCACATTAAAGACGTGAAGCACCGCTGAACCCGGCCAGACGATATCAGCCCGCAAGCAACCGCGCGACTCCCGCCCCGGAACCGATAGATCGTAATTCACGCTCGCGCGAATAGGAAATCGGCTCAGCACCGCATTACCGTACGCATATCCCAGGTGTTTTCGATTCTCACCCATGACAAAGGTCAACCCCAGTTCGCGGGCGATAGCTTCGGCCTGGTGTTCCAGGACTTCCTGGAGCGCCGCGATATCGGGCCGGATCTCCCGCAATACCTCGGCGATTCGTGCCGCTGTCGTACGCCTGTCCAATCCGCGGCACTTATGCACGTTGTACGTGACCACCCGGAGAGCCACTACTCCTGCCTCTCGATCACCCAACCCAGCCACTCATTGGCCCGTTCTATAGCTGGACGTTGGCTCCACTCTTCATAGGTGATTCGGCGCGAAACTTCCAGGTCCGCGTGAAAGTCTTCCTCGAGGCGCGCGGCCAGCCCCTCATCGAAGGCGGCGACATTCACCTCGTCGTTGATCCCGAACGATCGCGAGTCAAAATTCGTCGAGCCCACCACGCTCCAGAGACCGTCTACCACCACCGACTTGGTATGGATCATGGATGGCTGGTATTCGTAGATCTGGGCCCCGTTCCGCAGCAGAGAGCCGTAAAGCCGCCGGCTGGCCCGGCGCGTGAGCAGGTGGTCGCTGTCTTTGCCCGGCACCAGAATTTTGATTTCCACGCCACGAGCCAGAGCATCAATCAGAGCGCGCCGCACGCCCCTGTCCGGCAGAAAATACGGCGTCGTGATATGGATCCTACGCCTGGCGGTTTCGATCAGGATCTGGAACAACATGCGGGCACGGGTGGAGCGGCCGCAAGTTGGCGTACTGTTGATGACCATCGCGCTGCCGTTACCGTCAGCCTTCTTCGCCGGGTAATACTTACAATTGGCGAGCAACTCCCCGGACGACTCAAGCCAGTTCTCTGCGAACATGGCCTGGAGGCTGTCCACTGCCTGTCCCCGCACTTTCACCATCGTGTCACGCCAGCGATTCTTTCGGCCGCGAGACTTGTACCAGTGGTCCGCCACGCCGGCGCCGCCAATGAATGCAGTCGTACCATCCACAATCAACATCTCGCGATGCGTCCGGTTATCATACCGGGCGAGGTTATACCATCGCAGTGGGTTATACCAGCAGACGTGGCCTCCGGCGCGGATCAACTCGCGGAAGGTGCTTCGCCAGGTATTGAAGCTTCCCACCGCGTCCATAACAAGCCGGACGTCCACTCCCGCGCGAGCCCGGTCTGCGAGAGCTGCAATGAACCGGTCCGCGATCTGGCCTTTTTGAAAAATGTACGCTTCCATGCAGATGTAGGTGCGCGCGTCATGGATGGTAGCCAACTCGGCTTCGTAGAACAGATCGCCATTGGTAAGGACCTCGAACACGGTATCGTTATGCAGGTGAGCGTCGGCTACGACCGCCAGCAAGTGAGCAAATTCGGCTGAATCGGGCGCAATATCAATGGCTTCCGTCGTTCGATACGACAATCCGGGCTCGAAGAGCGCCAGAAGCAGGATCAGGAGCGCGGAAGCAAAACCGAATATGGCTAGAATCCAAAAAAAGGTGCTCACGGGACCACTTCGCTAGTTGAAGATGCGTTAGAGATACCGTTGTACGAAACAGGACCAGGCTACGCCAGTTTGCCCTTCAGCATGGTGTAGGAGTGCGGCGGGAAGCGTGTAGCGCAGTTTGCGGCCGTCCGTCGGCGGTGCGGTGCGTTCGACTGTCTTCACCGTGGTCTTGCCGAAGTCGTTCTCCGACTTGATGTCGGGGCCGTTGACTTCGGAGACCGCCACCGGGCCGGCGAACTGCTTGTCCTCGAGTTCGAATTCGGTCTCGATGGACTGGTCGCGGTGGCGGTTCACCACGTTGAAGACCAGCGGTCCCGTTGTCGATGCGCGGCGGAGCACATCCAGGTAGGGCACATCGTCGAAGCGCCTGGTCTTGTACTTCGGACTGTCCACGAACAGCTCGCAGCGCCTTGCCGCTGCGTGTTGTTGGCGAACAGCTGCAGCGGATAATAGATGGTCTGCAGAAACAGGCCCTTGTCGTTGCTGAAGATGGGCGCGATCACGTTGACCAGTTGCGCCATGTTGGCGATCTTGACGATGTGGGCGTGATTGACGAAGGTAGTTGAGGAAGGTCGCCACCACCAGCGCGTCTTCCAGGTTGTAGTGCTCTTCCAGAATGCGGCGGCCGCGCTGCTGCGCCGCCGCGGGCGCGGTACCAGACATTCCACTCGTCCCAGGCGATGTAGATTTTGCGATTGCCGGGCTGGCCGGAGAGGGCCGCGTCGATGATGCCCTCGGCGGTCTTGATGCGGTGGTCGAGTTCCATGGAACTGGCCATGAAATCGCCGAAATCGTTGGCGCGGATTGCCGACGTAGATGTGCAGCGAGAGATAGTCGGCGTGCTGGCTGCAGGTACTCGAGGACGGTGCGATTCCAGCCGGTCCAGTCGGTGCCGGGGCCGAAGTTGGAGGAACCGGCGGCGATCAGCTTGACGCTGGGGTCGGTCCACTTCATCAGCTTGGCGGCTTCCAGCGCGAACTTGCCGTAGTCCTCGGCGCTGCGGTGGCCCATCTGCCAGGGGCCATCCATCTCGTTGCCGAGTCCCCAGTAGGTTGACCTTCCAGGGCTCGCGGCGGCCGTTCTGGCGGCGCAGGCGGGTCATGGCGGTGTCTTCGGCGGAGTTGCAGTACTCCACCCACTGCTGCGCCTCGGTCCAGGTGCCGGTGCCGAGGTTGGCGCAGATGTAGGGCTCGGTGCCGAGCATCTCGACGTAGTTGAGGAATTCGTGGGTGCCGAAGCGGTTGCTCTCGACGGTGCCCCAGGCCATTTCGAGGCGCGGCGGACGCTGGTCGCGCGGACCGATGCCGTCGCGCCAATGGTAGTTGGAGGAGAAGTTGCCGCCCGGCCAGCGCAGCAGGGTGACGTTGAGCTTGCGGACGGCCTCGAGGACGTCCTTGCGGAAGCCGTTGGCGTCGGAGAGGGGCGATTTCTCTTCGAAGATGCCGCCATCGATGCAGCGGCCGAGGTGCTCGATGAAGTTGCCGTAGATCTTGGGATCGATGTCGCCGATGACGCGCTCGGTATCGATCTTGACGCGAGCGCGCAGGTTATCCTGCTGAGCGCGGAGAAGACGGGGCGCGGCGGCCAGCGACAGGGCGAAAGATCGCCGGGAGAGATTCATAGCAGCCCATCATAGCTGGTAATGAAACCGCTTGCACACGCGAATTCACGCGGCGCATAGGCGGAGGACGGAGGGGGCCGCACCCCGCTGCAACAGGCAGCGGTCAGACCCGTTCCAGCCTTCTACCCGGACCGCCCGGCCGCGCCGTTCGATTTTGTAGACGGCCGCCGCGCCATATTCCGCGGCAAGGCCGGTGAGCGACCAGCCGGTGGCATCCAGCATGCGGAGGCCGCCTTGCCGGTCGATCAGAATCGCGGAGTTGGTTAAAGTGTTACCGGCGGTGGCGGCAACTTCGAGAATCTCTTCGGCCTTCCTGACAAACTGGCTCACAAACTACTCATCGGACGCGATGGCGATTTCTTTGACAAAAACTAAAGCCGCTCTGTTCCGCATAAGGCATTCCGCCGATAAGAGAGGTGTTGCTATCGCGGGATTTGGATTCTTCGTTGAACAACGGCAGCTCGATTCTGCCCCGTGGGCTGGCATGGAGCGTGGCGGCGGTCTGCGTTCTGCCGGCAGTCATGAACCTGGCAGGGTTCCGTTTTGGAATTCCGGCGCATGCTTTACCGGCCATGCCGGGGGGCGCCGGGGCGGTCGCCCGCTTCGAGAGAGAACTGCACCGCCACCTCGCGGGCAGCTTTTTTCACACCATTCTGGAATGGACTTCGTTTTGCGCGGCGATCTCGGTCGCGGTCCTCTCCTTTGTCCACTTCCGGCTGCGGCGAGAGGTGCTGGCGCCGGTAATCGGCACCGCGCTGTTCTGGTCCGGCTGTATGGACGCGTGGCATACTCTGGCCAGCGACTGCCTGGTGGGCAAGGTTACCAACGAAGCCGCGTTCATTCCTTTGACGTGGGCTATTGCGAGGGCCTTCACCGTGCTGGTGCTCATCGCGGGAGCCGTGTTGATTCTCAGCAGCCGCGACTCTGACAGACAGATGCGCCTCCGGCTGCTGGCGGGTGCTGGCTGTCTTTCGGGTCTGGGCGGCTGCGCCGTGGTGGCGTTATGCGGGGAAGGGTTCTGGACGCGGCAAGTTCTATTTCCACATTCCGTTGTGCGCCGGCCCTGGGACTTGGCCTGCCTGATCCTGTTTGTGGCTGTGGCGCTTCCTCTGTTTCTCCGCGTACGGGCTCAATCTCCCAGCGTCTTCTCGCACGCGCTGGTGCTGGCCCTGATGCCGCAAATCGCCACCCAGATTCACATGGCATTCGGCTCTTCGGCCCTCTACGACAACGATTTCAACATCGCTCACCTGCTGAAAATCGTGGGATACACCGTGCCCCTTTCGGGCCTGCTGGTGGAATACATTCGAACGTACCAGCAAAAAGCGCTACTGATCCGGGAACTGCGGGAAGCCCGCGATCAGGCACTGGCCGGTACGCGCGCCAAGGGCCAGTTCCTGGCCGCCATGAGTCACGAAATCCGGACACCGCTGAACGGCGTCATCGGGATGAATGCCCTGCTCCTGGAAACGCCGCTGAATCGCGAACAAAGCGAACTGGCTGGCACCGCGCGAAGCTGCGGGGAGCACCTGCTGAGCCTGATCAACGACATCCTCGATTTCTCGCGGATTGAAGCCGGCAAACTGGAACTCGAATCCGTAGACATGGATGTCCGCGCCGTGATGCAGGACGTGTTACACAACCTGGCGGAGCCGGCAGCACGGAAAGGTCTGGAGCTGGCCGGAACAGCCGAACCGGACGTGCCCCAATGGGTGCGCGGCGACCCGATCCGGCTGCGACAGGTGCTCCTGAACCTGGCCGGTCATGCCATCAAATTCACCTCAAAGGGAAGGGTGGACATCCGGCTCTCGCGGACCGGGAGTTCGCCCCGGCGTTTCAAGCTTTTATGTGAAGTAACAGATACCGGTATTGGTCTGGACGCTCAGCGGTCAGAGCGCCTGTTCGAACCGTTCACCCAGGCGGACGCCTCGACGGTGCGCAAGTATGGCGGCACCGGACTGGGCCTCGCCATTTCCCGTCAGCTTGTGGAGCTGATGGAGGGCCGGATCGGCGTCGAGAGTGAGCCGGGAAACGGGTCGCGATTCTGGTTCACGGTCTCCCTGCAACATTCAGCGCGCCGTAGCGCGCGTCAGGATGCCGGTAGTCAGCCCGCGCGAACAGCGGACGCCCGTCTCCGAACTCCGCAAGACCCCCCTTTACGGGTGCTGGTGGCCGACGACAACACCATCAATCAAACCGTAATCGTGCGCATGCTACAACGCCTGGGCGTAGTGGCGGACGTCGCCGGCAATGGGATAGAGGCCGTGGAAATGTGCTCGCGTGAGATTTATCAGGCCGTGTTCATGGATTGTCAAATGCCCGAACTCGATGGCTACGAGGCATGCAGGAGGATCCGGGCCCTCCCCGGGCGGGCCGGTTCGGTTCCTATCGTTGCAGTTACGGCGGACGTTCTGGCGTCGGATCGCGAGCGCTGCCTGCAGGCCGGAATGAACGGCTTTCTGCCCAAGCCGATCCGCCTGGAAACCCTCTCCGAACTCCTTGCCGGGTGCGCCGCGGGCGGTGCCCGAACCGGAAGTCAATTCGCCGCCGGCACTTTTTCCAACCCGTCTACAAACACCATCTTCACCGGACCCTTGCGCGATTCCAGTTTCAGCCCGAGTTGCTCCCCCAGGGACGTGAAGATATCGGTGCCCAGGGTGTCCGGCCGCGAGCCGTCGGGCGCTACCGGCAGATTTGCCAGTACGCTTTCCGGCGTATACGAAAGATGGAAATCGTAGAGACCCTTCAAACCGGTCAGGTCCTCGAACGTCGCGATCCAGTTGCAAAGACAGGATTTCGGCGAGGTTCGCCATGCCTTGCGCCTGCGCCGTCATGCGAACGCTGCCGTTCAGCATCAGCGACCTCATCCCCGGACCGGGAGGGAGAGTTGGGAAGCCATTCTCGAACCGGATGCGCTGGGTCGACTCGACCGCGGGCGAGGGCGTTTCCGGCACTGCCGTCTGCTTCGATAACTGGAGTCTCGTTCCATTCTTTCCCGCGATCAACGCATATACCGGACCTTCGCGCGTCTCTTCGCGGGCCGCCAGTTGGAAGCGTTCGCGGAGCAGATTTCGCAGCATCGCGCGGAACTGTTCCGCTGTAGACCCGGGCGGAATTTTAGCGGTGATGTCATACCGCTCCGTATCCACCCATTTGGGCGCGGTCAACTGGTAGTTCCGGATGCCGTACGCGCGCAGCAGAATTGCCCGCATGGGCAGGTCGCTCCAGGTGATCTGGCCGGGATCGGCGGAACCGGGTCCGCCTTTGATGGTCGGGAGGGGCCGGGCGCCGGCGGGCGGGGACGAGACCTTCACAGAAGCGACTTCGAAAGTTTGCGCCAGGATGCCGGAAACAAGCACCAGGGAAAGGCCGAATCGAATCACACTAAATAATTAGTACTAACGAGGCTGAATGTCAACTGTCAGTCGGACTTGAACTCGAAAATATCGGAATTGGTTTTCACTACCATGCGCCCGCCCGCCAGGGGCTTGCCTTCGGTGGCAAAGAACACCGCGCCATCGGTGGACTCGCCCGGTTTCAGACGCGTCAGCACCATCGCCACGGCGCTGGCCGCCGCTGCCGCCTTCAGCTTATTGCCGCCGCTCATGGCCAATGCCGCCTGGCGGCGCTGCTCGTATCCGTTGGTGCTCTTGAAGTGCGGGTTGCCGTAAACGGTGGCTTCGTACTGCGTCACCAGCTTCACCACATCGCCCGAGTTGCCCCGCTGCATCAACATGTCGATGACACTCTTGATAGAACTCGCCACCAGGACCGATCCATCCGAATGAACATACGTGAAATCCTCCGGCCGCACGATATAAAGGGTATTCGACCCGTTTGAGATGGCGACCTGTATAATCGAATACTCGTGGATGTGGTTGCCCAGATGGGTAAACATCACGGTAACGCCTGATCGAGTAAGTGTCTGATATTTCAAGCCATTAGACTCAAACTCGATGACTTGGGCGTGAGCGCAGTGGTATAACAGCGTGAGCAGTATGGCGCACGCCCCAAAAAGCCGGTTCATGAGACCATATTACGATAGGGTGCCGAAGGAATATCGGGAAAAATTAGATGCTGACTGACCAAAAACGGATCGCGAATGCCGGGATTCGTCCGAGCAGGCATGGACTGGAACTCCACGGGTTACACAATATCAACGTCGCATATTGGAATCTGGGCACGGCACAGTTGGTGGAACACGCCATACAACGCCGCGAAGGCAACCTGGCGAGCGGCGGAGCCCTGGTGGTCCGCACGGGCCAGTTTACCGGTCGTTCCCCCAGAGACAAGTTCGTGGTTCGCGACGAAATCACCGATCCGAATATTCAATGGGGCCCGGTGAACCAGCCGCTCTCCGAGGCTCAATTCGACCGCATCTACCGGCGCATGGTGGCCTTCTGGCAGGGTCACGAAGTCTATGTGCAGGATTGCTATGTGGGCGCCGACCCGGAATATACGCTGCCGGTCCGCGTCGTCAGCCAGGTGGCGTGGCACAATCTGTTCGCCCGCCAGCTTTTCATCCGTCCCGACCCGCTCGCTACCGGGGAGCACAAACCGGAATTCACCATTCTGTTCGCGCCCGATTTTCAGACCAATCCCGCCGAGGAGGGCACGAATTCGGAAACCGGCATCATCATCAGCTTCAAGCGGCGCTGTGTCCTGATCTGCGGCACCAGCTACGCGGGTGAAATGAAGAAATCGGCATTCACGATCATGAATTACCTGTTGCCGGAGCGCGGCGTGTTTCCGATGCACTGCTCGGCGAATGTTGGCGCTGCCGGCGATGTGGCGCTTTTCTTCGGCCTTTCCGGCACAGGCAAGACCACGCTTTCCGCCGATCCCAACCGCCGCCTGATCGGCGACGACGAGCACGGCTGGAGCGAACGCGGGGTCTTTAACTTCGAGGGCGGCTGCTACGCCAAATGCATCCGCCTGTCGCAGGAAAACGAGCCGCAAATCTGGAATGCCATCCGCTTCGGCACGGTGCTGGAAAACGTGGACATGGATTCGGAGACGCGACTGCTGGATTTCAACTCGGCCGAACTCACCGAAAACACGCGCGCGGCCTACCCGCTACGCTTCATCGAGGGCGCGGTCCTGCCCAGCGTCGGCGGCCATCCCGCCAACGTGGTGTTCCTCACCGCCGACGCGTTCGGCGTGCTGCCGCCGATTTCGCGCTTGACTCCCGAACAGGCCATGTATCACTTTCTGAGCGGCTATACGGCCAAAGTCGCAGGGACCGAGCGCGGTCTCGGGACCGAGCCGGAAGCCACTTTCAGCGCCTGTTTCGGCGCACCGTTCCTGCCGCGGCCGGCCGCGACGTACGCCTCCCTGCTGGGCGAAAACCTGCGCCGCCACCAAGCCACCTGCTGGTTTATCAACAGCGGATGGGCCGGAGGTCCCTATGGCGTTGGCGAACGCATGAAGTTGAAGTACACCCGTGCGATGGTCAACGCCGCCATTTCCGGCGAGTTGAAGAAAGCGCCCATGGCGGTGCATCCGGTATTCGGAGTCGAGGTGCCGCAATCCTGTCCCGGAGTGCCGCCGCAGTTTCTGGAGGCGCGCGGCATGTGGGCGGATAAATCCGCGTACGATAAGTCAGCGCGCGATCTGGCCCGCCGCTTCAATAAGAATTTCGAGAAGTTCACCGGGGTAAGCCACGAGATTGCGGCCGCGGCGCCGGTAGCGTAGTTCAAAAAGACCGCTTACTAACGTGCGCGTCTCTGTAGATTGAGTGTCTTTCCGAGACGCGACCGTAAGGGAGCGAGTTTTGGCGCCGTGCAATTGTGACACACTATATCGGTATGCGTGTTCGCCTGTTGGCGCTGGCGGCGTTGCCGTGGTTCGTTTTCGCGGCTACGCCTCAGAATACCGTCACCGATGTGGCGACCGCGGTATTTACGGCTCTCGGCTCCCACTGGGACGACTCGAAACTCGCCAAGACGCTCCATAAACTCCGGCTGGTGGAACATCTCGACCAGCACGTCATGGAGGAATTGGAGAGCCGCTTTCCGGGCCCCAAAACTTCCGAGGAACTGCAACGGCTGCACGATGAATCCGAGGGACTGAAAGAGCCGACCGACCTCCCCAACTTCCCCTCGCCGCTGGCGCCGGACTATGCCGAAAAGCGCCGGATGCTTCTCGAAGCTGGCAAAAATGCCCTCAACTATGCCTCCACCATGCCGGATTTCATCTGCACCGAGACCGTCCGGCGCTACGAATCCTGGGTAGGCCGGCCGGTTTGGGATCTTAAAGACTCCCTGGTCATCAAGGTCAGCTATTTCGATAAGGTGGAAGACTACAAACTGGCCACGGTCAACGGGCATGCCACCAAACTGAGCTATGAAAATCTGCGCGGCGCGGTGACAGAGGGGGAGTTCGCCAGTATGCTGGTCAACATCTTCGAACCCTCCGCAAAAACCGAATTCTGGTGGGATCACTGGACCACCCTGCGACAGCGCACCACCCACGTCTTCCGCTTCCAGATCAAGCAGCAGAATTCGCATTACCGCATGGATTTCGGAATGGAAGGCCTCACCCACCAGACGGCCGTCGCCGGACAGCACGGCTTTCTGTATGTGGACCGCGACTCCGCCCGCATTGTGCGCGTCATCGCGGATGCCGACAGCCTGCCTCCCGATTTCCCGGTCACCAGTTCCAGCACTGTGCTGGATTATGACTTCGTCGACATCAGCGGGAGCAAATTCCTGCTCCCGCTCCATGCCGACGCGCGCATGGGCACCATTCAGCTCAAGACGCGGAACGTGATGGACTTCAGCGCCTACCGCAAGTTCGCCGGCGAATCTACCATCACATTCGAAGCCGCTCCCGAAGACAAGGCCACCGAAAAAGACAAGCCGCCGCCGGTCAAGAAGTGATAAGCTGCGCTGAGAGAGGGGAACATGATCCATCGCTGGAAACGCCTGCTTCTCGCGGGTTTCGCTGTAGCGCTGCTGGCCTTTGCCTATGAGACCACCAGTTCTCCCGGCATCATGACCACCGCCGCCACGGCCTATCTGAACTCGCTTTCGCCGGAATTGCGCGCCCGAACCACTTTCCCCATGGACGCCGCAGAGCGCACCAACTGGCACTTCGTGCCTTTGGACCGGAAGGGCGTGGCGCTACGCGAAATGACATCCGCGCAAAAGCACCTGGCCGAAGCCCTCCTGTCCGCCGGCCTTTCGCAGCAGGGCATCATCAAGGCCCACACCATCATGAGCCTCGACCAGGTCTTGAAGGACATGGAAAAAGGCACGGGCCCGGAACGCGATCCAGAAAAGTACTACGTCACGATTTTTGGCGAACCTTCCGAATCGGGTACCTGGGGATATCGCTTCGAAGGCCACCACATCAGCCTGAATTTCACCATCGTCAATGGCCATATCGCTTCCAGCCCGAGTTTCTTCGGTGACAACCCAGCCTTGGTCAAAGAGGGGCCGCGCGCCGGGTTGCGCGCCCTGATGCGCGAAGAAGACCTGGGACGCGCACTGGTCAAGAGCCTGGATGATTCACAGCGTTCCATCGCCATCGTCGATAAAACCGCGCCCAAGGACATCATCACCTTCGATTCGCGCAAGGCGGCTCTGAACGGGCACCCCAGCGGCCTGCAGTTCTCCAAAATGAACGCGAAACAGAAGGAGGCCCTCACGGCCCTGGTCAGCGAGTACGCGAATAACTTCCCGCCGCAGATCGCCGATTTCCGGATGGACCAGTATCGCAAGAACCAGGGCAATCTGTTTTTCGCCTGGGCCGGCGGTGTGGAGCCCGGGCAGCCTCACTATTACCGCGTGCAGACTCCGGCGTTCCTGATCGAGTACGACGATACCCAGAACAACGCCAACCACATCCACAGCGTGTGGCGTGATTTCAACGGCGATTTTGGCATGGATCTGCTGGCCATGCACTACCAGGCCAGCCATCAGAGATAGCGCCGTTGCTCATTCCGTTGGGTAGCCGCGGTCGATCCAACTGGCCTTGAAGTTTTCCGGGATGTACATGGCTTTCACGTGTGTAAAGCCCATGCTCCGCAACAGTTCCATGGCGGGCTTGATGTTCGGACAGTGGTCCCAGGGACAGCATCCGCAATAGAGCACGATGTCGCGATCGTGCGGCAGTTTGGCGACCGCCGCCCGCAGCGTTGCCAGGCCTTCCGGGCGCGCGCCCATTCCGCCGTACACCGCTCCGGGTATGTGCTTGCTACGGTACAGGACGTTGGGCCCTACCTGAAAAATCGCCGGCGCGTTACCCTTCGCCAGGGAAGCGGCTACGTCTTTCGGTTCCACCATCGGGAAATCGGCCGCCATCCAAAGCAGAAGGCCGGCCAGAACGGTTCGCATATTTCAGCTATAGCACGGCGCGCTTATCCGGGGGCAACACTTGTTTACGATGCGCTGAACCTTGCTTCTTGGCGCACAAAATCGAATGCCGGGTCGAAGCGGACCGAGGGCAGATCCGGAGTGCTCGTCGCGGGCTTGTTCAGCCACAGCAGCAGATCGATGGGATTGCTGCCGGTGCCGGCGAGGTAGGGGACCACGTTGAGTTCGCAAACTGCGGTGTCGGCTTCGTCCGGGGCGCCTGGTTCAGCACTCAGGGAGGGGTTCCATTTTTGTTTTTTCGCTGTCTGGCGGTCTTCGCCGTGGCGCTTGCGCCCGCTACAACGACCGTGCTCCATTTTCGATTTATGTCCCGCGACGACGATAAGCCCCTTCCCTGGCCGTGCTTGTAGCCCGCCGGGAACGCCTGTGACGAATCCGCCCATTTCAGGAAGCAGGGCACGCATGTTTTAATAGAGCTTACCTGTATCTCGATGTTTATAATCGATATGTCTCGCTTTCTTAGGTATGCACTATGCGTCTGCGCCGCTGTTTCGCTCACCGCGGCCAGCCGTCCCCCGGCTCCTTCCACATCTCTCGCGCAAGGCCGCGCCGCTTTGGCCCGGTTGCCTTTGCGCTTTGAGGCCAACCAGGGCCAGTTCCGCCCGGACGTGCGTTACGCGGCACGCGCCGGCGGATACAACCTTCTGTTGACCGACCGCGGACCGCAGATTGCCGTGGGTTCCGCGCCGCCCGTCTCTCTCACGCTGCTGCATTCCAACCCGTCGCCCGCCGTGGAGCCTCTGGACGCCCTGGCGGCCCGCACCAATTATTTCGTCGGCCGCAGGGAAAGCTGGCGCACCGGTGTCCGCAGCTACGGCAAGGTACGTTATGGCAGTGTCTATCCGGGTGTCGACGTGGTCTACTACGGCAGCCAGGGCCGGTTGGAATACGATTTTGTGCTCCGGCCCGGTGCCAACCCGCGGGACATCCGGCTCAAGTTCAGCGGAGCTACGCATGTGGCGCTCACGCCCGAGGGCGATGTCACCTTCCAGACGGCGGGCGGCCCGGTGACTCAGAAGCGCCCGGTAATTTATCAGCAGGACCCCACAACCGGCGCGCGCCGGGAGGTTTCCGGCCGGTATGTGCTGCTGGCCAAGGGCGTGGTGGGTTTGCGGCTGAACGGTTACGACCGCGCACGAACGCTGGTGATCGATCCCGTGCTGGTGTACTCCACATACATGGGCGGGAGCAATACCGACCGTATCAATGCCGTCCGCCTGGATGCCAACGGGCTCCTCTATGTGGTGGGGCAGACCAACACCAACGGCGGCTCGATCTCCTTCCTCGGCGACCTGCCGGCCATCGGCAACTACTTCCAGCCGAACAGCAACGGACTGACGGACGCGTTCCTTGCCGTCGTCGATACCACCGGCGCCAACGGCGACTACGGCCTGATCTACTTCAGCTACCTGGGCGGCAGCGGCACCGATGTCGCCAACGGCTTGCAACTGGATGCGCAGGGCAACGTCTACGTGGTGGGCACCACGACTTCGACCGATTTTCCGGTGGTGGGCAACTCGGTGCAGACTACCGGAGCGGCCACCACTTCTTCGGCGTACGTAGCCATCATCAGTCCGCAGATCGCCGGCACTGGGGGATTGCAGTACACCACGTTTCTTGGCGGCACCGGCGGCAACACCGAGGGGAATGGGATCGATCTGGATGCGGCGGGCAACATCTACGTGATCGGCTCGACCAAGGCCGATGATTTTCCGGTCACCGGCAGCGCATACGCGGGCGTGATCTTCGGTCCGCAGGACGCCTTTCTCTGCGAATTCAATCCCAACAGCGCCAATCTGCTGTATTCCACTTTTCTGGGCGGAGAGTTGGACGATTGGGGCGTGGCCATCCAGGTAAATCGCGCCAACGGCCTGGTTTACTTTGCCGCCAACACGGTCTCCACGGAATTTCCGCTGGGGCCGAATTCTTACCAGGTGAATCGCAAGGGTCCCATGGATGCGATTGTCGGCGTGATGGACTTTACGAAGAGCGGCAACCCATCGCTGGTTTACAACACGTATTTCGGCGGCTCCGATAACGACGCCGTCGAGGCCATCCAACTGGACAACAACGGGCACCTGATCGTGGTGGGCTACACCTTGTCGACCGATTTTCCGGTCACCGGCGATGGCCTTCAGGTCAGCAATGCGGGCGGCGGCGACGCCTTCATCTCCATCGTGGATGTCCTGAATCCTTCCAAATTCGTTCTCTATTCGACGTATCTCGGTGGCAGCGATGGAGAAGTCGCCTACGGCGTGGCCACCGATACCGCGGGCAACATCTACGTTTCCGGGTACACCTTGTCTTCCGATTTCCCGTTAAGCCCGGACGCCATCCAGAACTGGGGTCAGGGCATCGATCTGTTTATCACCAAGTTCAAGCCCGGCACCAGCCCCGCGACATTCTCCACCTACTATGGCGGGGCGACGATCAATTCCGCGACCGGCATGGCGATCGGACCGGACAACCGGATCTACACGGTAGGATGGACCACCGGACTGTTTTCCCTCACCGACAATGCCTACCAGACCTTCTTCGGAGGGTGCGATCCCAGTACGGAGACAACACCCGTCCATTGCGGATACAGCGACGGCTTCATCCTGGTTTTGAAATAGCGCAGTTCGCAGTTAGGGTCTGCCAAGAAATAACCGTGTCAAACGCTCCCTCACGGTCGCGGCTCCGATGCGCGTTCAGAGATGGTATGAGATGCCCCGGTCTCCCTCGGGATGCGATAAGCTCCCCAAAGACGCACTCGATAGCGGTGCCAAAAAGGAGACCGGATATGAAGAAGGATACCATTGCAGGCCTGCAGCCAGTTGGGAAGGGCAAGGCGGGTAAGATCCGTCGAATGGCAGCAAAACAGAGGATGACCGTAGGGTTAGACCTCGGAGATCGCACCAGCCGCTATTGCATTTTGGATGAGGCGGGGGAAAAGGCGATCGAAGATAAGCTGTCGACTACCAAGACGGGCCTGACGGCGGTGTTTGGAAAGATGCCGGCGTGCCGCATCGCACTGGAAGTGGGGACGCATTCGCCGTGGGTGAGCCGGCACCTGGCGGCAATGGGACATGAAGTAATCGTTGCGAATGCGCACAAGGTGAAGCTGATCACACAGAGCGTGAAAAAAAACGACCGGATGGACGCCGAGCGGTTGGCGCGGTTGGCGCGCGTGGACCCGAAGCTGTTATCGCCAATCCAACACCGGGGGCCGGAAGCGCAAGCGGATTTGGCAGTAATCCGGGCGCGGGCAACTTTGGTGGACGTGCGGACGGAGTTGATCAACAGCGCGCGGGGCTTGGCGAAGCCGATGGGAGAGAGGTTAAAGAAGTGCGACGCCGATGGGGTGAAGAAATCGCTGACGGAGGGGATGGAGGAGGAAGTGCAGGCGGTCATCGGACCGCTGTTGAAGAGCGTGGAGGAGATCAGTAAGCAGATCGGAGAGTACGACCAGAAAATCGAGGGGATAGCGGCACGATACCCGGAGATGAAGTTGCTGACGCAGGTTTACGGAGTAGGGACGCTGATCGCGTTGACCTACATGTTGACCATCGAAGATGCGCAGCGGTTCGCCCATAGCCGGGATGTGGGACCGTACTTGGGACTGACGCGCAAACAGCGGGATAGCGGGGAGAGCGCGCCGGAGTTGGGGATCACCAAAGCCGGTGATAAGTTGCTGCGACGGATGTTGGTACAGGGAGCGCACTGCATTCTGCGGCAAGGGGCGCCGGACAGCGATCTGAAGGCTTGGGGAGAAGGCAGGCTGGAAAGCAGCAAAGCCAAGGACGGGAAGAAGGACAAGAAGAAAGGGAGCAAGAAGGCCAAGAAGAAGGCGGTGGTGGCTGTGGCGCGAAAGCTGGCGGTATTGCTGCATCGGTTGTGGGTGACGGGGGAAGTCTACGATCCGCTGTACAACCGGAAGGCGGCGGAGGCGGCCAAGGACAAGGGCAAAGTAGCATAAGGATCTGGAAGGAAGGGTTGGATACCTGCGAAGTATGCGAAAGCGCCGGGTTGGGGTGACTGCGAGGTCGCGGCAGAACGAGGGAAGTCAGGAAACTGGGTACCCTCAGCTCGACTCAGAGATGGCAGCACCCCTTGAATTAAGAACACCAAAGGGCACCTGCGGCGAGAGCTGCAAAACGAGTGCGTATAGCCGCGCGCGTCAGCAAGCGCAAACATCTATGCCGCCGTGTTTAGCTGGTTTGTTCCGGATGCGCGGCGAGGTAATGCTCGCGGCAGGAGCGGATGCAGTCGCGCGCTTCCCGCGGGCCTTTCCAGCCGCGCATTTCGGTGCGCTTGCCTTCGAGTTCCTTGTAAATGGCGAAGAAGTGTTCGATCTCGCGGAGTTTGTGCGGGAAAACCTGATCGATGGTGTGGATCTGGTCGTATCGCGGATTGCGATTGGGCACGGCGAGAATCTTCTGGTCCGGCTCCTCCTGGTCCATCATCTCCAGCATGCCCGACCGGGGCGAACGGAGATGAGCACTCCGGTAAAGCTGGGCTCATCCACGATCACCAGCACGTCGAGAGGATCTTCGTCTTCCGCCAGGGTGCCGGGAATGAATCCGTAGTCGCCTGGATAGTGCAGGGGCGAGTACAAAGCGCGGTCCAGCCGGAACAGCCCGAGTTTGCCGTCGTATTCGTACTTGTTGCTGGAGTTCTTGGGAATCTCCACGATCATGCGGACAATCTCGGGCGCGTCCGGACCGGGCTCCAAATCGTATAGTCTTCTTTCCACTACGCTATCGTAGCAATGCTTGCAGCAGTAACACGAGCGCCAGGCCTACAAACATGGAAACCACTTTCATGGCGGTCCACGTTTTCAGGGTTTGCGAGACCGACATGTTGAAGTACTGATTGACCATCCAGAAACCGGAATCGCTGACATGCGAGAATCCCGAGCCGCCGCAGCACAGAGCCAGCACCAGGATGTCCGGGCTGTATCCCGGAATGCCCTTGACGATCGGCGCGACGATGCCGGCCGCGGTGATGATGGCGACAGTGGCTGAGCCCTGCGCCAGGCGCATCGCCATGGCGATGACAAAGGCCACCAGCAGCGGTGAGATGGATGAGGTCAACAGCATTCTGCCGGCATACGCGCCCACGCCGGAATCGACGATGATCTGTTTGAAGGCGCCGCCGGCGCCCATGATGCAAAGGAGCGCACCCATGGGGGCCAGCGATTCGCCCGCCATCCGGGCGGCCTGTGCGCGCGAAACCCCGCGGCGCGTGCCGAAGAAGTAGATTGCTGCCAGGGCGGTGATCGCCAGTGCCGTGAAGGGATGCCCCAGAAAAACCGCCGCGCCGCGGAAGGGAACTTTGTACAGGTTGGCCAGGGTGGCTCCGAAAATCAGCAGCACGGGCAGCAGCAGGAGCAGCACCACCATGGGGATGGAGGGAGCGGGAAGTCCGTCGCCGGATTTGTCCAGTGCGGCGAACTCGGGCGGATCGATGTGAATGCGTTTGGCGATCCAGCGGCCGTAGAACATGCCGCCGACGATTCCGGAGGGAATGGAGATGGCGATGCCGTAGAGGATGGTATGGCCCAGGTCCGCGCCGAAGAGCTGCGACGCCGCCGCGGGCGCCGGGTGGGGTGGCACCATCGAATGCACAATGGTCAGCGCGGACAGCGTGGGCAGGGCGTAGTAGAGCAGGGAACGGCGCGTCTCTTTGGCGACGCTCCACACCAGCGGCGCCATGATCACCACGCCCACTTCGAAGAAGAGCGGCAGGCCGACCAGGAATCCGGCGACCAGCAGCGCCCAGGCGGCGCGGTCCTTTCCGAACTTGAGAAGCAGCCAATCGGCCAGCGCGCGCCCGCCGCCGGACTGCTCCAGGAACCGGCCGATCATGGCGCCCAGCCCTACCACCACGGCGATGAAGCCCAGAGCATCGCCGAAGCCGGCCTGGATCGACTTCAGAACCTTTTCCGGCGGCATGCCGGCGGCCAGCCCCAGCGCCATGCTGGTCAGCAGCATGGCCAGAAATGCGTGCAGCTTCACCGCCAGAATCAGAACTAAAAGGAGAGCGATGGAAGCCGCGGTAAGAAGGATGAGGTAATTCCCGTTCGCGGGCATGAATGGCACATTCTACACCCTCGTGTTGCGTATATAATTTGGGGCGAGGGAACCGTTATGCGACGTGCGTTTCTGTATCAGATGATCGCCGGCGGGGTGGCGATGGTTTGCGGCGGCCGGGCGGTTCAGGGGCAGACTGAGGCCGCGGGAATCTCGGGAACAGCGAGTCCGGAGTGCTGAGAGGCGCCATCGTTTCGCGCCGGAATGACGGCACGGAGTTTCCGCTGGTGCGCGTCGAGACCGATGGCAACACGCTGCGATTCCAGATGACGGCTCCCGACGGTAAATCGCAAGCGGAGATGCCGACCATGACGATGGCCAGAAACGACGACCGCTGGGATGGATATTGGGTGAACCCTGCCGGCGCCAGGTGGGCTACCCGCTGAAACTCGTGGCTGCCGGCAAATGAGCGAGCCGCTCGCGGGAATTCTGGATCGGCTGGAGCAGTTTCATGGCCCGCAGCAGCCGCATTGGCCCACCGAGCCGTACGAGTTTCTGATCTGGTGGCATTGCGGATATCCGGCGAGCGACGCTGCCTGCGCCAGGGGTTGGGACGCGCTGAATCGCACGACCGGCATCGAGCCCGCTCAAATTTTGGATGCCGGTACCGCGAAGCTCGCGGGCGCTCTCAAGGCCGGCGGCATGGTGCCCGAGTTGCGCGCCATGCGGTTGATCGAGATCGCCTCGAGAGTCCAGCGGGAATTTGGCGGCGATCTTCGAAATGGGCTTACCGGGAGCGCTTCCGAATGTGCGGAAGGCTTTGCAGAAGTTTCCCAACATTGCCGGTCCGGGCGCCGACCGCATTCTATTGTTCGGCGGTCTTGCGCCGGTGCCGGCGGTGCCGTCCAACTGCCCGCACGTGCTGGTGCGCATCCGGCGGGGGCCGGAACGCGAAAATTACGGAGAGACGTACCAGTATGCGCAAAAAGCCATAGAGGCGGAGACGCCGGCCGCGTTCGACGCGCGTACGCGAGCCTACCTGCTGCTGAAGTGCCACGGTCAGCGACTGTGCAAACGCACCAATCCGAAATGCGAACGCTGTCCCGGTCAAAGAATGGTGCGCGTACTTCAACAAGCAGGGACGGACCCCGCTGATTTTGGTTGCCCCGGTAGTAGTCGAATGTTATCGGTAATTAACTTGACTCTCTGGATCCGGTCGGGGTAAAAAGAAACGCTCGGAGGGAATCCAGAAGAATGAAGTATTCAGCCATAGTAGTCTTCGCCATCATTTGCCTCTTTGGCTTTAGTAAGCCAGGCAAAGCCAGTAACCTGGTCCTTAACGGGTCGTTCGAATCGACGACCTTATCTTCCCCGGGAGGTTACTTTTGTCAGGCTGGGTCGACCTGCACCTCCAATGTGACCGACTGGGCATCAAGCTGTAACTTCAGTTCCTGCGGCAACGGCAATACGGTTTTATCGCTGCTCTTCGCCGGCACGAATGGCTCGGCTTTCAATGGCGGAATCGGCCTGTGGGGTCCCATTGCCGACAGCCCGGACGGCGGTAACTTCGTGGCAGACGACGGCGATTCGACTTATGGCGCGGCCATCTCACAAACCATAAACGGGCTGGTAACCGGTGATACTTACAGTCTTTCGTTCTACCAGGCTGCCGCTCAGCAGAGCGGTTCAAATGGTCCCACCACAGAGCGCTGGCAGGTTAGTCTGGGCAGCGACACCCAACTGTCGACGCTCATGACCAACCCCAGTCACGGCTTTCAATCCTGGAATCAACAGACCATGACCTTCACGGCGACATCCACCAGCGAGGTACTTACATTCCTGGCCGTGGGCACTCCCTCGGGGGTTCCGCCGGTCTCCCTGCTGGACGGGGTTTCTCTGATGTCCACCAGCGTTCCGGAACCCGGTGCGATCTACGTAACGGCATTGGGCCTCGGACTGCTGGGTCTTTGCGCGATCCGCCCGCAGCGGAAGCGCCGCATCTAGCCGCATGGAGAGTCTCGCCACGCTTGCCGGGCTGCTATTTCCCTTCGCAGTGGATTTCTTCCGCCTCTGCGTTTGGCTGGCGCTGCTGATGGCGATTTTTGTCCCGCTGGAGAGAATCTTCGCGCTGCATCCGCAGAGGGTGTTTCGCCTGGGATTTGTCTCTGATCTGGCCTACTATTTCCTGAGCAGCCTGTTGCCCAAGCTGCTGCTGATTCTACCGATGGCAGCCGTCGGCTGGGCTCTCCATTTTGTGGTCCCGGCCGGCCTGCAGGCGCGCGCCGCGGCCCTGCCCCTGGCGATACGATTCGGGGCGGCGCTGGTCGTGGGTGAGATCGGTTTCTATTGGGGGCACCGCTGGTCGCACGAAATCCCGTTTCTGTGGCGTTTCCACGCCATCCACCACAGCGCGGAGGAAATGGACTGGCTGGTCAATACCCGCGCGCATCCGGTGGACATGGTTTTCACGCGCCTTTGCGGATTCATTCCTCTCTATGTGGTGGGGCTGGCGCAGCCCACCTCGCAAGCGTTGGATACGGTGTCGCTGCTGGTGGTTCTGACCGGCACGGTGTGGGGCTTCTTCATACACGCGAACCTCAACTGGCGATTCGGACCCCTGGGCTGGCTCGTGGCGACCCCCGCCTTTCACCACTGGCACCACACCTATGAGGAGCCGCTCAATCGGAATTTTTCCTCGATGCTGCCGTGGGTGGACATGATTTTCGGGACGTATCATATGCCGCGGGAGTGGCCGTCGCGATACGGAATCGAAGCGCCGGTGCCTGCCGGACTGACCGCGCAACTGCTGGAGCCGCTGATGCCGGCGAGAACCGGGTTACAGCAGTTCCAGGATTCCCGCGGCGCCCTGTCCACCGCCCACGCACATGGTAACCATGCCGTATTGCGCTCCGGTGCGCTGCATCTCGCGCAGGATGGTGGCAGTGAGCTTGGCGCCCGTACATCCCAGGGGATGGCCCAGCGCGACGGCGCCTCCGTTGGGGTTGACGCGCGTTTCGTCGAGACCGGCGCGCCGGATCACGGCGAGCGCCTGAACGGCGAAAGCCTCGTTTAATTCGATCACGCCGATCTGTTCCAGCTTCAGTCCGGCCATGGCGAGCACTTTCGGAATCGCAACCACCGGACCGATGCCCATGATTTCCGGCGGAACCCCAGCGGTGGCGAACGCCACGAAGCGCGCCATGGGCTTCAGCCCGAGCTGCCGCGCTTTTAGTTCGGACATCACCAGGGCCGCGGCGGCGCCATCGCTGGTCTGAGAGCTGTTTCCGGCGGTCACGGTGCCGCTAGCATGGAACACGGGTTTCAGTTTGGCGAGGGCTTCGAGGGTGGAATCCGGACGCGGACCTTCGTCCTTGCGAAACTTCGTGCGGCCGGCGCCCTGCGGTGTGACGGTTTCGACTTCGAAGGGCACAATCTCTTCGTCGAAGCGGCCGCGCCTGTTGCGCCTCGATAGCCTTGCGATGGCTGGCCAGGGCGAAGGCGTCGGCATCCTGGCGGGTGACGGCGTATTTGCGCTGCACCCGTTCGGCCGTGAGACCCATGCTCATATAGACCTCCGGCCAGTGGTCCACAAACCAGGGGTTGGGCGCGGGCTTGCGGCCGCCGGCAGGTGTGAGGCTCATGGATTCGCTGCCGCCCGCGACCAGGATGTCGGCGCCGCCGGAGCGGATGCGGTCGGCGGCCATGGCGATAGCTTGCAGGCCGGAACTGCAGAAGCGGTTGATGGTGAGAGCGCTCACGCTATCGGGCAGACCGGCGCGCAACGCGGCCTGACGGGCCATGTTGTTGCCCGCTTCGCCTTCCGGCATGGCGCAGCCCAGAATGACATCCTCGACGCCGTCCTTGGCAGCGGGGTACTTTTCGAGCAGAGCTCGAATGACCGCGGCGGCGAGGTCGTCGGGCCGCGAATGGCGCAGGGTGCCGCGGGGCGCTTTGCCCACGGCGGTTCGCAAACAATCGATGATAACGGCTTCCCGCATGCGTCTCTCCCTTAATTTCTCAGCGGCTTTCCGTTCATGAGCATGTAAGCAATGCGTTCCTGCGTCTTTGGCTGCCCGCAGAGGCTCAGGAAGGCTTCGCGTTCGAGATCCAGCAGATACTGTTCGCTGACGGTCTGCGAGCCCGTGAGACGGCCGCCGGTCAGCACATACGCCAGCTTTTCTCCCACCATGACGTCGTAATCGCTGATGAATCCCCCCTCGCGGGCCAGCAGGATGCCCATCTTCAGGTTGGCGAAAGCCGGCTCGCCTTCCACCGGAATATCCTGGCGCGGCGCACCGGGAGCGTAGCCCGCCACCAGCGCGAGCGCCGCGGCTTTGGCATCGGCAACCAGGCGCTCCGGGTTCATGGTGATTCCGTCGCAGAGACGCAGCAATCCCAGTTCGGCGGCGTGCGCCGCGCTGGTGGAAACCCTGGCATAAGCGATCAGGTCGAAGGCCTGGCGCGCGCTGCCGAATCGCAGCAGCATCTCCTTGCATCCGCCGGCGCCCGGGATCAGGCCCACGCCGGTCTCCACCAGCCCCATATACGTTTCGGCGGCAGCCTGCGCGCGCGCAGCATGGAGCACGAATTCGCAGCCGCCCCCGAGGGTCATACCGAAGGGCGCAGCCACTACCGGGCGGGGCGAGTATTTCACGGCCATGGCGGCCTGCTGGAAGCGCCGTCCCGCGCGGTCGAGTTCGTTCCAATCGGCCTTCTGGGCGCCTTCGAGGATCATCGCCAGGTTGGCTCCGGCGCTGAAATGGCTGCCTTCATTGGCGATCACCAGGGCGGCATAGTTGCGCGCGGCCTCGTCGAGGGCGCATTCGAGCATGTCCAGGGACGCGGCATCGAGGGAGTTCATTTTGCTGTGAAACTCCAGGCACAGCACTCCGTCATCGAGGTCGAGCAGCGACGCGGCGTCGTTCTGTTTCACCACTCCGCGGGCGCGCCGGAGATCCCGCAGCACCAGCACGCCCGGACGTGGTTCGAGCTCCCGGTAAACGACCGCGCCGAGATCGAAGTAGCGCGTGTGAGGCCGGCCTTCTCTATCGGCGAACTCGTAGAACGATCGGGCTCCGGAAGCGAGCATGTGCTCGACGTTGGCCGGTGGGGCGAAACCTTCCTCACGCATCCGGTCCACCGTCTCGGGCACGCCCAAGGTGTCCCAGGTCTCGAACGGACCCGCCCCGAAGGCGAAGCCCCAGCGCATGGCGCGATCGATCTCCACGATACGGTCGGAAATCTGAGGCACCATTTGCGCCGAGTATAGAAACAGGTCACGGAAAAGCGGCCACATGAACCGGGCCGCCCGATTGTCGCCCGTGACCAGGGTGCGCAGGTCGGCGCGCGGGAAGTTCACCTGCGTCGCCGGATGATACTCCAGGGTCTTGCGATCGATGGCCCAGATTTCCCTCTCGGCGCCCTTGCCGACACGTTTGTAAAAGCCCTGGCCGCGTTTTTCGCCGAGATAACCGTGCTCCAGCATGCGCTCCATGAATTCGGGCACCAGGAAACGGTCGCGGGCCGGATCGTCCAGCGCCAGTTCGTGCAGGTTGCGCAGCACGTGAATCCAGACGTCGAGCCCCACAATGTCAACCAACCGGAAACTGGCGCTCCTGGGCAGGCCGATGAGCGGCCCGGTGAGCGCGTCGACCTCTTCAATGGTGTAGTCGCCCTCCACGGTAAGCTTGTGCACGGTGGCGCCGAAGAAGCAGCCGATGCGGTTGGCGATGAAGTTGGGAGTATCCTTGCACGGCACCACGCCTTTTCCCAGGTGCAGGTCGCAGAACGTGGAGGCGGCCTGGAGGACCTCAGGCAGCGTGGCAGAGCCCGGGATGATCTCGACCAGGTGCAGATAACGCGGCGGATTGAAGAAGTGCGTGCCCAGGAAATGCTGGCGCAGTTCGATGGGGAAACCTTCGGTGATGTGCGCGAGTGGGATGCCGCTGGTATTGGTGGAGAAGATTGTGCCGGGGGAGCGGATGGCGGCGACGCGTTCCAGCAGGCTGCGCTTGATGGCGAGGTTCTCCGCTACGGCTTCCACGATCCACTCGCAGTTACTGACGCGGTCCAGGTGGTCGTCGAAATTTCCGGGCGTGATGAGCGACCGGGCCTTTTCCGTAAAAAAGGCCACGGGTTTCTGTTTGACGGCGCTCTCAATGCCGGCGAGCGTGGCGGCATCGTTGAGATCGAGCAGGTCCACCGGGAAGCCGGCGTTGGCAAACTGGGCCGCGATGCGCGCACCCATGGTTCCGGCCCCGAGCACCGCAACACGTCGAAGTGTTTTCATCACTCCCTAGGGTACTTCACTCTTCCAGGGCCTCGGCGAGGTCGACGGTGATGGGGGAATCCGGAAGAAGCAGAACTTTGTGGGTGACCGGTGCGACGCCGCCCCGGCTCCTGAGTTCGCTTTCGAGCGTGTTGGGATCGATGATCCAAACAAAGGGGACGCCATGATCGATCAGCTCGCCGGCTTTGTTCCAGACGTCGATCATGCGATCGTCGTGGGAAAGGATCTCGATCCACAGCAGGGGAGGACGGGAGGGGTATCGTTCCGGGAAGTCGGGTTCGGTGTAAATGCAGACGTCGGGAATTGGGTACCATCCTTCACGGACCCGGATACGAAGTTCGGTATAGACGTGAATCCCCCACTGCTTGCGTCTTCGCCTCAGATACGCCGCGAGGGCTCCCTGCAACAGAGCATGCGCTTTGTCCCCCACGTTTCTCTCCATGAGCGCACCATCGCGATACTCCCGATCGGGAGAGTACGAAGTACTCAGATATTCCGCGAGGGAGATCAGCGTCCCGGCACTCATGCCCCTACCATAGCACTGCTTTGCCGCCACTGGACCGGAACAAATTGCGCTCTCTTGTCGTTGTTAATGTAGAGGCAAGTGGAGGTTCGAACATGTTTTGCGATCGCTGCGGCACGCGTTTGCCGGATACGGCGGGTTTTTGTCCCACCTGCGGCAAGCCTGCGCGGGTAGTTCCGCTAATGCCGGCGCAGAGCCGTATTGGCGGGCACATTCGGATGCTGGGCATTCTGTGGCTGGCCATATCGGTATTCCGCCTGCTTCCCGGGCTGTTCCTGATGTCGATGTTCCGGCACGGGGGAATTGGCTTCCTCCCACCGGACGTACCGCTCTTCGTGCACGGCATACTGCGCCTTGTCGGTGTGGCCCTTTTGTTCGGCGGGGTGGTAGGGATTATCGCCGGGTGGGGCTTGCTGGAACGTCAGCCCTGGGCGCGAATGCTGGCGATCGTGCTGGGCTGTTTCAACCTGATCGACATGCCCTTCGGCACGGCGCTGGGAATCTATACTCTGTGGGTACTGCTGCCCGCGAAGTCGGAAGAAGAATATCGCCAGATTGCGCGCGCTGCGTGATGTTCCGAAGTGAACGAACGGGTTTCAGCGTGTATCCTGATATTTATGTCCGTTCGCCACGTTCTGCTACTGTTTCCGCTCTGTTTCGGTGTTCGCGCGCAAACTCCGGCGGCTGCACCGAAGCCAGAACCCGACGTTCTGATCTTCACTAACGGCGAAAAACTGGTGGGCCATCTCGTCTCGTCGCATGGAGGCACACTCACCTTCAAAAGCGACTCGCTCGGCGACGTCACGGTCGATTGGAAGAAGGTCCAGGAACTTCACGCCGCCGAGACCTTCGTCGTGATCGATAAACATGTGAAGCTCAACCGCAAATCCGACACCACGAAAGCTGCCCACGGGCACAGTATCGATGACAGACCAGAAACTGACGGTCACACCGGCGGCGGGCGCGCCGGAAACCGTTCCGGTGGCCGATACCGCCCACCTCGTGGACCGACCTGCTTTCGAACGGGCGGTGTTGCACAACCCCGGCTTCTTCGCATGCCTGGACCGGCGCGATGACGGCGGGCGCCACGCTGGTGGAAGCCACGCAGCAGAGCCGTGTGTTTACCGGCGCGATCAGCCTGATACGGGCGATCCCGACGGAAAACTGGATCGCCGCGCGAAATCGCATACTGATCGACTTCAGCGCATCCGACGGGCTTCTGAAACAGCCGGGAAGCCCATCGATCAAAACCAATATCATTCACGGCGACATCGAACGCGACGAATACTTTTCTTCGAAGAACGTGTTCGCTTTTGGCCGCGCCGCCTTCGACCATAATTTTTCGCAGGGCCTGGACCTGCAACAGAATTACGGCGGCGGGTTCGGTTGGACCGCCATTAAACACGCCAACACCACGCTCGATTTCAAAGGCAGCATCAGCTACACCAAGCAGCAATTCGCTCCGCCGGCCAACTGCGCCAGTCCCTGCACAGTGGACAACAATCACAACCTGGTGGGCGCTGTCATCGCGCAGGACTACGCCCATAAGCTCGCCAAGGGAATTCAATTCCTGGAGGCGATCTCGGTGATACCGGCGTTTAACGAGCCCAGCGCCTATGCCGCCACGGCGACCGCCGCGCTCAATGTGCCGGTTTATAAGCGACTGGCGTTTTCCATCTCGACGGTGGATTCGTTCCTGAACGATCCGCCGGCACGGGTTTAAGAAAAATTCCTTTCAATTAACAACCGGCCTGACCTATACGTTGAAGTAGAGCCGATAATGGGGTGATGCGCGCCGCCCTCCTTTTTGTATTGTTGGCACCGGTGGCGCCCGCGCAGACGATGGTCAACCCGGCGCGTCTTCCGCCGCGCCTGCGGGCAATGGATTCACCCTGGAATGAAGGGCCGCTGGAATGCTCCGTGACGCCAATCAAACCGGCGCTGAATTTCGCTTTTCGCATTCAGGCGGGCTTCACCGTGCGGATACCGATGAACCAGTTTGAAGGCAAGGGGCACAGATGGGCGATTCTGACCCGCATCACGCCGCGGGAGGGCGACCGTCAACCCGTCTTCCTGGCCAGCCGTACTCCGCTTCCCGATGTGCCGAAGAACAAGGTGGAGGTGGAGCTGGGCGGCGGCTACCTGTTGGGGGAAGGACGGTACGACGTTCGCTGGATGCTGCTGGACGACCAGGATCGCGCCTGCCACAAAGACTGGACCATCGAGGCGAAGCTCACGCGTGCTGAGCGGGAGGCGCGCGTGGCCATGCGCCCGAACACCGTGGCCGCATTTTCCCTGCGAGGTTCTCCGGCCCCGGAACTTCGCTCATGACGATGTGGCGCCCCTCCGCATCAGCATCCTGATGAATGCCGCACCTCTTTCCCCTCGGCGGAATCGGCTGCGCGGCACCGACGGGATGTCTCTCGTGGGCTCGCTTTCGGCGCTGCTGGAAAGGCTGCCCACGCGGTCGGTTCGGATGGTTGCCTTCAACCTGGAACAGCAGAAGGTGATCTACCGGCGCGACGACTTTACCCTGGATTCCATCCAGCAGGTGTGGCGTGCGCTGAACGGGCTGGAACTGGACCTGGTGGACTATCACACGCTGCTCAATCGGCGCGGCCATATGGACCTGTTAGCAGGTCTGCTCAACCAGGAGATGCACGCCGCGCAGCCGTCCGACGCGGTGGTGATCCTGGGTCCGGTGGCCCGCTCGCTCGACAAGCCGCCGCGAGACCTGCTGGAGAAACCCGAGGGAGAGTTCCCGCGCTTTTTCTTCTTCCGGTACAAGCCGTGGTACCGGCAGTCGGCGACGCTTCCGGATACCCTGACCCTGGCGGTCAACAGGCTGAAGGGAAAGGTGCTGACGATTCATACACCGGCTGAGTTCGCCAAGGCGATCGAACAATTGGAAAGGCTGGCGGGGAGCAGGTAGGCGCCTTACTCGAGCCGGGCGATGCGGCCTCGCGGTCCTACGGCCCAGACCGCGCCGGCCGCCTGGGCGATTGCGTTGTAGTTGCCGGCGTCGAAATTCGTCCAGGTGTTGCCGCCATCGGTGGAAATGTCAGATCCGGACGTGCCCGTGACCAGCCAGGCTTTGCGGCTCGCCAACCAGACTACGGCGGAGCGGAATCCGTGCGGGTGGCCCGGCGGCTGGCTCCAGGAGCGGCCGCCATCGCTGGTGATGGCGATGTTCTTGAGATCCTCGTTGAACTTCGAGTAGTCGCCGCCCACCGCGATGCCGTGGAGGGCATCGGAGAAAGCCAGGGAGAAAATTCCAGCCGCGGCGGAATCGTTGCGGATGGAAGTGGCGGCGACGGTCCACGTGTTGCCTCCATCGGCAGAGTGGAAGACGCGCGCTCCGCCCGGGCTGCCTGTGCCAAACCAGACATCCGACGAACCCATGACAGTCAGGGAACTGTTGCTGGCGGCGAATGCGCCTTCGCCCTCGACGGCCGGCGGCGCATGCCGGCGGGTCCAGTGGCTGCCGCCGTCGGCAGTAGTGAAGATGGCAAATTCGCCATCCACCGGGTCGCCCAGAATCACACCGTGGAGCGGGTCCCAGAAGGCCAGTTCGTCCAGAAAGCCCTTGGCGTCAGGGTTGGAAAGCAGCAGATCCCAGTGCGCTCCGCCGTCCGTGGTTTGGTAGAGACGCGATTTGTCGCCAGTGCCGATGCTGAGCAGATATAGAGGTCTGAGCGTCCACCGCATGAACGGCGCGAAAGTCCAGTTGTTCGGCTCCCGGCACCTTGGAAGCACGCCAGGTGGCGCCGCCATCGGTGGTCGCCAGCCACGTGCCGCCGCTGCCGCTGGCGAAAACGACCTTTGGGCTGACCGCGCTCACGCCGCGGAGCGACGCGGTGGTGTTGCTGGTCTGGAGGGTCCAGTGTTGCGCCACGGCGGTCGCCGCGAAGAGGATCGTGAGAAGCAGTCGCATAGGTTCTACTCAGTATAGGCAGGGGTGGCGTTCTGCGACGCCGGACTCGCTGAAGCTATGCGGTGAAGCAACTCGGAGAGCGCTTCCAGGCGAATGGGCTTGGACAAGTAGTCATCCATGCCGGCCAGGAGGCACTGGCCGCGGTCGCCGCTCATCGCATGCGCCGTCAGCGCGACAATTGGAACGTGGGGCCGCGCCGATTTCAAGGAACGCTCCCACTCGCGGATCTTTTCGGTAGCTTCGTAACCGTCCATTTCCGGCATCTGCACGTCCATGAGGATGACGTCGAATTGCTGCTGCATGGCCAAGGCTGTGGCCTCGCGTCCATTTTGCGCCAAGGCTACCGAGTGGCCCATCTTCTCCAGGATGCGCTGCGCCACCTTCTGATTGACCGGGTTGTCCTCCGCCAACAGAATGTGCAGCGGACGGGCGGGTTGGGCGGCGATGGCAGAGACGATGGGAGTGGAGTTCTCCGTCCGCCGCGCGTCTACTTTCTTCAGTGAAACCGTAAACGCGAAACGGCTGCCGGCACCCGGAGTACTCTCCACCCAGATGCGTCCATTCATCAGGCTGACCAGTTTGGTGCAGATAGCCAAGCCGAGTCCGGTGCCGCCCTGTTGCCGACGGATCGAGCCATCGGCCTGTGCAAACGCGTCAAAGATCATCGACTGCTTGTCATACGGGATGCCCACGCCCGTGTCGATCACCGAAAAACAGATGGAATAGGTGCCGGCCGTCTCCGGGAGTTCCGGCGCCAGAGATACCTCCACCGAAATGCTGCCGTGCTCGGTGAATTTCGTGGCGTTGCCGAGCAGGTTTAGCAGGATCTGGCGCAGCCGGTCGGCGTCCCCCATCAGCAGGAAGGGAACCTCCGCGTCCACTTTCTGGACCAGGTCGATGCCTTTCTCGCGAGCCTTCCAGGCGAAGACCTGCACCGCGTCGGCCACACATTTCCGCACCGGAAACGGGTCCCGGCGCAGTTCCATTTTGCCGGCCTCGATTTTCGAGAAATCGAGAATATCGTTGATCACCACCAGAAGCGACTCGGCGGATTCCCGCACCGTAGCCAGATAATCGCGCTGCTCGGAATCGAGCGTGGTCTTGAGCACCAGTTGCGTCATGCCCAGGACTCCATTCATCGGTGTACGGATTTCGTGGCTCATGTTGGCCAGAAATTCACTCTTCAGGCGCGAGGCTTCCTGCGACTGGCGCAGCAGGTCTTCGATCTCCTGCTTCTGGTACTCCACCAGGTCTCTTTGGCACTTCAGTTCCGAGGTCCTCTCGCTTACAGCGGCTTCCAGCTTGCGACGTTCGGAAATCATCTTCTGCATACGCGCCCGGATTCCGAGTGCGATCAGGACCGCCAGAAGACCCGTGGCCGGGATGCGGAACAGCCAGGTTTGCCACCAGGGCGGCACCACCCGGAACTCCATCGCTGCCGGCTGCGGACTCCACGGCCCATCGGGATTCCGGGCCTCAACCTGGAAGCGATACCTGCCCGCCGGCAGACCCGAGTACCTGGCCTCGCGCGAGATGGTCTCGACCCATTTATCGTCGATGCCGGACAGGCGGTAGCGGAACGTCATGTTCTTTTCGCTGCGGAAACTGAGGCCGGAAAAGGCCGCTACAAAATCGTTTTCGCGGTATGAGACCTGGCGAAACATCGCCGCATCCGCCGGATTGCCGCCGAACTTCACCGAGGTGATGACCGCCGGCGGTGCAATCACAGGGGTGGCCTGCCGCAGGGGTTTGAAACGAGACAGCCCTTTCAAAGTTCCCAGCCACACCTCGCCGTCCGGTTCAGCCCAAAAAGCAGCGGCCGCGCAGTCGTCCCAAACCAGGCCATCGTCATGCGTAAATATCCGCCAGTGCTCGCCCGTGCGAACGGCCACTCCGTTATCCGTGCCGATCCACAGCCGCTGCCGGGAATCCAGCCCCATGAACACGATGTAATCCGTGGGCAGGCCGTTCTGCGTCGTGAAATGTTGGACCGTGGTTCTGCCGGCGGAGAAGGTAAGACGCGAAATACCCTTCGCTTCGCCGTAGGCAAGCCAGATAGCGCCGTCCGGGGTTTCCGCGATATGGGTTACGCCATTGATCTTAAGGCCATCCTGGGTTGAGAAGCGGGTCCACAGCCCGCGATCCCAGCGGTATAAACCGTCCAGACTGCCCACCCACATGCGGCCGTTCCGGTCTCGCAGGAATCGAAAAAACGTGCAATGGTCGCCGGCGCCGGGTGGCCTTTGCCGCGCGAATCGCAGATGCGGACCCAGGCCGTCACTGCGGTAGAGACCCTCGCCGGTGCTGGCCCAAAGACGGTTCTCGCCGTCCAGGTAAATCGCCACCACGCGATCGTCGGCGAGCCCGGCGGCGGCGCCATAGGTGCGGATGGGCGCACCAGAGGGATCCACACGGGAAACTCCGCCCGGGAGAGACGCCACCCATAGTGCGCCATCCGGACCGGTGACGAGGCCCTTGATCTTGTCGCCGCCCAGCCCATCCTTTTTTGTGAGCACGCGAACTGCGACGCCATCGCGCAATTCCACCAGGCCGCGATCGGTGCCGATCCACATAGATCCGGAAGGCTGCCTGCGGATGGCCCAGATCAGGTTATTACTGAGCCCGTCGGCCGTGGTCCAACAGGTCCACTCGCCGTAACCGGTCCAGCGCGCCACACCCGCGCCCCACATGCCGATCCAGATAGAGCCCTCGCGATCCTGAAGAACGTCTGTGATGGTGTCCGATTCCAGCCCTTGATGCGTCCCGACGAGATTCCACCGCCCGTCTTGCCACCGGGCCAGCCCCAGATCCGTCGAAACCAGAACAACGCCATCCCGGTCCTCGATCATCGACAGAATGCTGTTACTGGCTTGCGGCAGGCCGGAATCGCGCGCCGTGAACCGGTCCGTTCCCGGCGTCATCACCAGAAGATGCTGCGCCCCGCGGACCCAAAGGGTGCCATCGCGCGAGCGCATTACCGCGCGCCATCGCTCCGGCGGTAAACCGTCGGCTTCGCCGAAAGTCCGCAGCCCACCGTGGGTCATCAGGCACAGCCGAAGCCCGCAACTGAACCAGACGGTGTTGTCCGCCTGCGCCAGAATCCCATTGACGGGATCGGTCGGAGCGCCGGCAAGCAGATGGAAGCCGGGGTCACCCGGCGCGCCGGCCTTACCGACCAGCAGGCCCCGGTCCGAGCCCAGGTACAGCAACCCGTCCGGAGAGGAAGCGATAGCGTGCAGGTCTACCCAGTCCTCGCTGCCCTGAATGGGCACGGTCTCGAAGGAGTGATGCCGGAAACGCGCCACGCCTCTTCCTGTGACCACCCAGAGAGTCCCGTCAGGAGTTTCGTGAAGGTTGCGAATGGATGTGCTGGGTAGTCCGTCGGCAGTGCCAAAATGCTGAAAACGAGCCCCATCGTAGCGGAAAAGGCCGTTGCCGGTACCCACCCACACAAAGCCTGTACGATCCTGCAGCAACCGGCTCACTGCCGTGCTCAGCCCTTCTTCGGGCCCATAGTGACGAAACCTGTAGTGCTGTGCCGAAGCGGCTTCCACGAGCAGCAGCAATACCGCGGCGGTACGTAAGCAAAGGCCCATGTAGGTCGACAAGTCTCGCTGTACTTATCGGATGGAGCAAGCCAAGCCTTTAGGGTGGAGAGCCTAACGAAGCAGATGATTGGCAAGAAAGGCGCCGGCGTAAGCCATGGCGCTCATGTAGGTGAACTGGACGACGGGCCACTTCCAGCCGCCGGTCTCGCGGCGCACCACCGCGATCGTGGAGATGCACTGCATGGCGAAGGCGAAGAAGACCAGCAGGGCGACCGCGCCGCCGGGCGTCAGATCGTGGTGCAGCGCCTGCTGCAGGCCCAGCGGTTGCGAATCCGGATCCATGCCGTAGATGGTGCCCAGGGTGGCGATGATGGTCTCGCGCGCGGCCAGCGAGGTGATCAGGCCGATGCCGATCTTCCAGTTGAAGCCGAGCGGCTTGATCACCGGCTCGATGGTGCGGCCGATGGTTCCCGCCAGGCTGTCGGCGATGTTCGCCGGCGGATGGCCGTTGGTGAAGGGCACGTTGCGCAGCCACCCAGAGCAGCACCGTCACCAGCAGGATCACGGTGCCGGCGCGCCGCAGAAAGACCTTGGAGCGGTCCAGCAGGCGCAGCCCGAGGGATTGCCAGGTGGGCCAGCGGTAGGACGGCATCTCCAGCAGGAACGGAGTGCGGCCGCTCTTCAGGATCGAGGATTTCAGCACGCGCGCCGTGACCACCGCGGCCAGGAAGCCGAGCACGTAGAGACCGAGCATGGCCGCCGTGCGGGTGCTCAGAAAGCCGCCCAGCAGGTGCGGTTGGGAATGAACGCCGCGATGATCAGGGTGTAGACCGGCAGGCGCGCCGAGCAGGTCATGAACGGCGCGATCAGAATGGTGGCGATGCGGTCGCGCTTGTTCTCGATGGTGCGCGTGGCCATGATCGCCGGCACCGCGCAGGCGTAGGCCGAGAGCAGCGGGATGAACGACTTGCCCTGCAGTCCGACCTTGGCCATGGTGCGGTCGGCGATGAGCGCGGCGCGCGCCAGGTAGCCGGAATCTTCCAGGATGCCGATGAACAGGAACAGCAGCAGCACCTGCGGCAGGAAGACGATCACCGAGCCCACGCCCTTCCAGACGCCGTCGACCAGCAGGATCGCGGAGAGGCCGGCGGGCAGGGCGCTGCAACCCAGTTGCCGGAAACCGCGAACAGCCACTTCGACGCCGTCCATTAGCGGGATCGGCGAGGCTGAAGATGGTCTGGAAAGACCGCGATGACCACCAGCGCGAACACCAGCGGACCGAGCACCGGGTGCAGAAAGACGGAATCCAGGCGGCGCGTCCACTTGGGCGGCATGGGCGGCCGGTAGGTGGCCTCGCTGCCCACGCGGCCGGCCCAGGCGCGGCACTTGGGCACGTCCTGCAGCACCGGCAGTTCTTCGGGGCGCGGCTTGGGCATGGCGCCGGCCAGAAAATCGAAGACCTGGCTCGATGCCTTCGCCCTGGCGCGCGCTGACCAGCGCCACCGGCGCGCCCAGTTCGGCCGAGAGCGCGGCCAGATCCACCTTGCCGCCGCGGTTGCGCAGGTCGTCCGCCATGTTCAGGATGACCAGGGTGGGCACGCCAGCGCACAGAATCGGCGCCGCCAGCATCAGGTGGCGCGCCAGGTTGGTGGAATCGAGCACCAGCAGGATGGCGTCCGGGCTTGGGCGTGTCCGGGCGCGGCGCCGGTGAGAACGTCGTAGGCCACCTGCTCGTCTTCCGAGCGCGGCGAGAGGCTGTAAACGCCGGGCAGATCGATCAGGCGGATGGCGCGCCCATCGGGCAGTTCGGCGACGCCGGTGTGCTGCTCCACGGTGACGCCGGGGAAATTGGCGACCTTCTGGCGCAGGCCCGTGAGGCGGTTGAAGAGCGTGGTCTTGCCGGAGTTGGGAGGACCGATGACCGCGACCGTCTTCGGGCAGCGCGCTGCGGCCGGAAATCTCGATCACCGCCGCCGGTCCGCAACCGTGGCAATCGCTGCACTCGCTCATTACGCCCTCGGAGTGTCCTTCCGCTTCGACGAATCGATGTGACCTTCAGACGCCTGGCGGTCTCGCGCCGCAGGGCGATTTCCGAACCGTCCACCTGGAAGACGCGCGGATCGCCGCCGGGGGCGCTGAGCCCGGCCGTAATCCGCGTGCCGGGCAGAAAACCCAGTTCCATCAGGCGGCGGGCGTCGTCGCCGGGTAGATCGATCCGCTCCAGGATCGCGGCATCGCCGCGGCGCAGGTCCACCAGGGTCGCCGGAGACGATTTCCGGTTTGGCGGCTGTTGCCACTCAGTTGCATCTTGATTTCAGTATGCGCGAGTCTGAAATTCTTGTCAATAGCCCGCCGGTTTATTCTTGCGCTTTTTTGACGCCAACGGTTTCCAGAGCCTCCAAGTGGTCCAAAATAAAGGATAACAGAATGTTGAAGCGATATTCGATCAAGCGCACTGACGGGCGGCGAACTGGACCGGATTCTGGAAATCGAAGCCGCCAGCTTTGGAAAAGATGCGTACGACCGCAACCTGTTTGCAGAATATCTCCACAAATGCGGGGATCTGTTTCTGGGCGCCTGGAAGGGACGGAACCTCTGCGGGTATATGCTTACCCGCAAAAGCGTGGACAGCCCACGCGCGGAGCTGATTTCGGTTGCCGTGGACCCGCCATACCGCGGCAAGGGCGTGGCTGACGCCCTCATGAAGAGCACCCTGCGGCGGCTCGCGCATCGCCGCGCGCTTCGCTTCAGCCTCATGGTCAAGTTGACGAACAACGAGGCTCGCCGGTTCTATGAGAAATACGGTTTTACCAGAGTGCGTCTGGTGCGCGGGTACTACGAAGATGGCCAGGACGGAATTTCCATGGTGAGAAACCTGGGATCGTAGAGCGCTACAGCGCGTCGGGTGCTACAATTCCGATTTCCGAAGAGGAAACGTGTATGCTACGCCTGCGTGTGGTGTGCCTGATGAGCGCTCTCGCATGGGTCGCGGCGGCCGCCGATTCCGCGCCGCTGCTGACCGTGCTGGAACGATTCGTGGCGCCGGATGTTCCGGTTCTGGGGCCGGCGGAGGCGCCGCCGATTCCGCGCAACTGGCCCGCGCCGGAATCCGCCGCAGTGCGTCCCGGGCGAGGTCTGGCGGAACACCCGATGCTCTATGCCGGCGAAGGGTATAACACCATCTTCCTGGTGAATCACGGCAAGGTGGTGTGGAGCTACTCGATTGGCAAGGGCGGAGAAATTGACGACGTTTGGATGCTGACCAACGGCCACATCCTGTTCGCCAGGCAGTTTGGAGTGGAGGAGATCACGCCGCAGAAGGTAGTGGTGTGGCACTATGACGCCCCGCCCGGCACCGAAGTCCATACCTGCCAGCCCATCGGCCTCGACAAGGTCATGCTGGTGCGGAACGGGCTGCCGCCCAAACTGATGATCATCAATAAAAGGACTGGGGCTGTGGAGGTGGAGCATGAGCTGCCCGCCGAGAGCCTGACCGATCCGAAGACCGTGCATCCGCAGTTCCGGCGCGGGCGCGTGACGGCCGCGGGGACCTATCTGCTGCCGTTCCTCAAAATGGCCAAGGTGGTGGAGTACGACAAGAGCTTTAAGCCCATCTGGAGCTGCCAGATTCCTACCCCCTGGGCCGCCGTCCGCTTGCATAACGGGAACACGCTGATCACCGACGAGCATGACAAGCTGGTGCGCGAAGTGAATGGCAAATGCGAAACCGTCTGGGAGATGAAACAGGCGGACCTGCCGGCGGACATCACGCTACACAACCTGCAGACAGCCGACCGCCTGGCGAATGGAAACACGGTAATCTTCAGTTCTACCGGGGGCACCAGGCCGGAGGATCGTCCCGGTATCATTCAGGCGCTGGAAGTGACTCCGGATAAGAAAGTGGTGTGGGTGCTCCAGGACTGGAAGAACCTGGGTCCGGCGACTTCCGCGCAGTTTCTGGATCAGCCTGGCATTCCGGAGAAGCCTGGGGACATCCAACATTGATGTGGGCTGCGCTCGCCAGGCACGAAGCTTACACTACTTCAGAGGATAACCGTGGATCAGCTTGAAAGGTGCGGCCCCAGCGGGTCTTGGTGAAGAAGTGGGTGACCACGTCGAAGATGTGATCGATCCCGATATTGCCGTTGGTCAGATCGGCGGTGGGCGCTTCGAACGACCAGTAGATCAATCAGCGGCGTGCCCACGATGTTCTCGCGCGGCACGAAGCCCCAGTAGCGGCTGTCGGCGGAATCGTCGCGATTGTCGCCCATGGCGAAGATGAGCCCGGGCGGCACCACCAGTTCGCCGTTCACCACGTGGTTCTCCAGCATGTCCAGCGCGCTGGCGGGCAGCGGGCGAATTCGGGGATGCCGGGAAAGTTGTCGCGGTAGGAATCCATGTAGCTGGGCGATGTGCTTGCGCGTAGGGTTCGTTCACCGGGTGGCCGTTCAGCATGAGCTGCTTGTTCACCAGGCGGATGTGGTCGCCGGGAACGCCGATGGCGCGCTTGACGTAATCCTCCTTGATGTCGAGGGGATAGCGGAAGACGATGATGTCGCCGCGGCGCGACGTCGCGGTACGGCAGCACGTGTCTGGAAACCGCGCCGGGCGGGCGCGATAGACCAGCTTGTCGACCAGCACGTGATCGCCGATCAGCAGCGTGTCTCTCCATGGACGCGCTGGGAATGACGAACGCCTGCACCAGCGTGGTGGTGGCGAACAGCAGCAGAATGATGGTGACGGTCCATTCCGCGATGAAGCCGCGCCTGCACGTCCGTGGCTGATCTCCTGATAGCGGCTCCACAAGCCGCGGCTGTCGCTACTCTGCTGTTCTGGTCTCCACAGCCGCCATTGTATCGGATGCAGACGCGGAGACATCGTTCCGGTTTGCTACAATCGCGAACAGAGGGGGGTTATGCTTGTCACAGAGCCACTCAGGAATTACCCCGTACCCTAGGCGCGCTTCGCCAGAGTTCCTTCTCCGAAGCCAAGCTTGCCAACCGGTCCGTAAAAGACGAACTTCGCAACAATCTGATCTGCAAAATCCAGCGCGGGGAAGAGCTGTTTCCCGGCATCCTGGGCTACGAAGACACGGTGGTGCCGCAGGTGGTCAACGCCGTGCTGTCGCGGCACAATTTCATTCTGCTGGGGCTGCGCGGCCAGGCCAAGACGCGGCTGATCCGCCTGCTGACCGCGCTGCTGGACGAGATTCGCGCCGTACGTGGAGGGCTGCGAGATCCACGACAATCCGTACCGCCCGATCTGCCGCCGCTGCCGCGACCTGATCGGAGCGAAGGGCGACGAGACGCCCATCGCCTGGCTCGACCGCGAGCATCGCTACGTGGAGAAGCTGGCCACGCCGGATGTCACCATCGCCGACATGATCGGCGACATCGACCCCATCAAGGCGGCGCGCCGCGGGCAGGACATCTCCGACGAGCTGACGGTGCACTACGGCCTGCTGCCGCGCGCCAATCGCGGCATCTTCGCCATCAACGAACTGCCCGACCTGGCCGGCAAGATCCAGGTGGGCCTGTTCAACATCATGCAGGAAGGCGACGTGCAGATTAAAGGCTACCCGGTGCGCCTGCCGCTCGACCTGATGCTGGTGTTCACGGCCAATCCGGAAGACTACACCGCGCGCGGCAAGATCATCACGCCGCTCAAGGACCGCATCGGCAGCGAGATCCGCACGCACTATCCCGGCGACGCTGGAGCAGGGCATCGCCATCACCGAACAGGAGGCGTGGCTCGACCGGCCGTCGCCGGTCGCAGGTGCGGCGTGCCCGAGTACATGAGGGAAGTGGTGGAGCAACTGGCGTTCCTGGCGCGCGAAGACAAGCGCGTCGACAAGCGCTCCGGCGTTTCGCAGCGGCTGCCGATTTCGGTGCTGGAGAACGTGGTCTCGAACGCCGAGCGGCGCGCGCTGAAGGCCCGCGAAGACGTGGCCGTGCCGCGCATCCTGGACCTTTATTCCGCGCTGCCGGCCATCACCGGCAAGCTGGAACTGGAATACGAAGGCGAACTGAAGGGCGGCGACACGGTGGCGCGCGAGCTGATCCGCGTCGCGGTGGGCAAGGTCTACGACCGTTACTTCGAAGGCGCCAACGTGGCGCAGATCATGCAGTGGTTCGACCTGGGCGGCTCGCTGAAGCTGGACGAGAACGTGGATTCCGCCACCATGGTGCAGCAGCTCGGCGGCATTCAGGGGCTGATGGAGAAGACCAAGGCGCTGGGGCTGAGCGCCGAACGAGCCGGATGCGGTGCGGGCCTCCGCCGGCGGAATTCGTCCTGGAAGGGCTCTACGCGCACCGCCGGATCAGCCGCAGCGAAGAGCGCGGCTTTGCGGCCGAGGAAAGAAACGCCGCGAAGCGCGGGAAGAGACCAAGGGCGGCGAGCGGCCCAACTTCCGGCGGCAGTACAACTGAATCGCATTGAAAGTCCGCTACGGCAAATACGCTCACCGGCGAAGACATGGGCATCGGCGCCGAGGATCTGCTGCAGGCGCTCTCCGATTTCCTGCTGGAGAGCGGCTTCAACACGCAGTACATGCCCTTCAGCGAGTGGAACGAGCACACCCTGGAGGATCTGAAGAAGGCCATCCAGCAGGCGCTCGAACAGGGCAAGCTGTTCGACGACGACGCCATGCAGGAAATGATGGAGCGCCTGCAGAACATGTCGCCGGAGCAGATGGACAAGCTGCTCGACAACCTGGTCCAGAAGATGGTGGACGAGGGGCAGATCTCCATCGAGGAGCCCGGCGAGCAGCAGGCGCCCGGGCCGGGCGTGGGCAACCCCGCGAGACAGCAAGGTCAAGTTCGAAGTCACCGACAAGTCGCTCGACTTCCTGGGATTCAAGACGCTGAAGGACCTGCTGGGGTCGCTGGGCAAATCCAGCTTCGGCCGGCACGACACGCGCGACCTGGCGACCGGCATCGAAACCTCGGGCTCGTCCAAGCTGTACGAATTCGGCGACACGCTGAACCTGGACGTGAGCGAGACGCTGTTCTCCGCCATCCGCCGCGAAGGCGCCAAGGTGCCGCTCGACATGGACTACTCCGACCTGCACGTGCACCAGTGCGAATACCAGAGCTCCTGCGCCACGGTGCTGATGCTGGATTGCAGCCACAGCATGATCCTGTACGGCGAGGATCGCTTCACGCCGGCGAAGAAGGTGGCGCTGGCGCTGGCGCACCTGATCCGCACGCAGTATCCGGGCGACAGCCTGCGCTGCGTGCTGTTCCACGACACGGCCGAGGAACTGGCCATCAGCCAGCTGGCGCGCGTGCAGGTGGGTCCGTACTACACCAACACGCGCGACGGCCTGATTCTGGCGCAGAAGCTGCTGAACCAGGAGCGCAAGGACATGCGGCAGATCGTCATGATCACCGACGGCAAGCCGAGCTGCCTGACGCTGGAAGACGGCCGCATGTACAAGAATGCCTTCGGCCTGGATCCGCTGGTGATCAGCCGGACGCTGGAGGAAGTGAACCGCTGCAAGAAGCAGGGCATCCTGATCAACACCTTCATGCTGGCCAGCGACTACGGCCTGGTGAACTTCGTGCAGAAGGTGACCGAGATCTGCCGCGGGAAGGCGTACTTCACCACGCCGTATCACGCTGGGGCAGTATCTGCTGATGGATTACATGAATCGGAAGACGCGCACGATTCACTGATGATCCCGATTACATTGCTGGGCGAGGCGGCCCTGGGTCACCAGGCTCACCACGTGGCGGTAGCAGATTCCGGTCACATTGCCGCGGTCACGCTGCAAGGCGAGGGTACACTGCTCGTGCCCGGGGATATGACAGGCCGTGCGTTTCGGCTGCCTGCGAACGCGAGCGACATCGCGTTATCGGCCGATGGCGGTCTGCTGGCGGTGGCCACGCGGGGCCGGATGGTGGTGATGGCAGCCGGGAGGCCGCGGCGCATTCATTCGCTCGACGATTCGGTGGAGAGTGTTTGTTTTCAGGACGGCGTCTTATGGTCCGCCGCGCGGTGGGACGAGAATTCGATTGCCGTGGAGGTTCGCGAGGCGGAGACTTGGAAAGGTGCTGGCGCGGGTGGAACTAACGGACCCCTTTGGCGATTCGTTTTTTCGCATTGTGCCGCATCCCGGTCGAGGCCGCGTTGCCATTTGGGCCGCTGCCGGGCAGGATGGCCAGTGCCTGTTCTGGGCGCATCGCGAAGGCGCGAAGGTCTCGATCGAACGGTTCCCGGGGCTGGACGAGACGACATGGCCGAGTTTCACAGCATCCGGCGATAGATTCCTGGTCATCGCCGGTTGGTGCGAACTACGTTTATATGACTTCCCGTCCGGGCCGCTGCGGGCCGTGATGCCGTGGCCGGGCTACGATCAAATGGACAATCAGATGGGCGACTGCGTCTTCTTCGTGGATGATGCGCGCGCTCTTGTGACTGACGAGCGGCTATACCTGGTGGATGTGGGGAAAATGGAAGTCGCGGGTGAAGTTGGCGTGCCGGCGGATTTGCGCTATTTCGCGCCGCTACCCGGAGGCGGATTCCTCTCCGTCCACAACCACGGCAAGCGCCACACGATCCTGACGTGGTCAGTGTGAACTGTACTGCTGTTGCGGAGGATTCAGGGCAACTTCGATGGTGCGCTCGTCCTCATTCACTTCGAACACCTTGCCGAAGGTCTGGTAGCCCTTGGCATTCACCTGAATCAGGATGTTCCCCTTGGGGACGGACGGCACGGAAACCTCGCCCTCCTGGTTGGAACGGACTTCAAAGGTGGTGCGGACGGCACGCGAGAAACTGGCCCGCGGGTGCTTGGCGTTGGCGTTCCAGCGAATGATTACCTCGGCCCGGTCTACCGGTTTGCCGCCCTTGGTCTTGACGACCACACTGATTTTGGTCAACTGGTTGGGTTCGTCGTCGGCCTGCGCCGCAAAACCGGGCGTCGCTGCCAGACCGAAAAACGCAAAGAGGATGCTTCGCCTGCGCATACACCGATTATAAACCCACGGCGCTATAATGGAGCTGTAGTACCCGCCAGTCGCTGGAATTGTGGGGGCGCAACGGATTCGACGGGATCGAATCGTGGTGGGGAGGCGTGCCGGGTTCCGAGCTCCCGTAAAACGATCGGAAAAACAAAACTGCCAACACGCAGTTTGCATACGCTGCTTAAGTAATTAAGTAGCCGCTCCAGCCGCTGAGCCCGCGCGGCGGTGAGTGAGCGTCATCTTGCGGGATTGGCCAATGGCTTCTGTCCGGAGCCGGCGGCTGAAACCTAATCGGGCTAGGAAGCCGCTGAGCCTCGCTGGTTCGCTGGCGGCCTCCGAAAATTCTTGAGCCGGCTACGCACGTAGTCTCTTCATGACGGGCTTTCTCGGACGGGGGTTCAACTCCCCCCGCCTCCACCATACACCCGGACAGAAACGTTGAATCCGGCGTGGGCATTACCGCCGGGCCAATATCGACCCGAGCGTCACCGCTACGTATCCGAGCGTGACGCTCAGAACCACGTTGAGCATCCCGGTCCACAGGCCGCCATTCCGGACCGCTGAGTAGGTCTCCCATTCGAAGCTCGAAAACGTCGTGTACCCCCCCAGGAAACCGACAACCAATAACAGGCGCCAATTCGAACCGAACTTGAATCTTTGCGTGAGGATGGTCATCAGGAAGCCGATGAGGAACGACCCGGTAACATTGATGACCAACGTGCCCAGCGGGAACCTTCCGCTAAACCGGGTCATGATCGCCGACGCCGCCAGATACCTCGCCAAAGCCCCCGAACCTCCACCGATCGCCACCAGCAGGTACCGGTTCAACTCCGGATCTCCGCATCCAGGGATTTCCGCGCCTGTTCCACCCGCTCCAGGTCCGCGCGGAGCTGCGGCGCCCGGCCGGTGGCGCCATCCGCTACCAGATGTTCGACGGTGGACGTCAACTCTTCCAGGCGCCGCCGGGTTTCCTTCTCAACGGCCCATAACGCGGCATGGATACTTTCTTCCCACTGGGTGCTGAGCCGGCTGAGATTCTGATAAACCACATAGACGATCGTGCGCACAAAATGGCGATGGACCGCGCGCTTGATCATCCAGACGGGCAGGAGGGGCGATAGCAGTTCCCAGTTTCGGTCGAAGACGCGGCCGACCCGGATATTCGGTGCAACCGGTTCCACAATGTCGATTTCGGTTTCCGTGGTCCGTAACGGGACGCCGAACGCACGCGTGGTACGATCCGAGAGGCGATCTCGAAATTGTTGAAGCGCGCCGACCGCCTGTTTCCGGACCTTGAACAGCGGCCTCAGGAACGAACCGCGTTCCCGTATCGAGAGGACGATCAGTTCGTCGCGCAGCGCGCCTGCCAGCCACTCTTCGAACGAGGAAAGCATTGTGGCGAGGCTGCCGGTCCATTTTGGAAATTGGTGCTCGAAGGCGGCGAGCAGCGTGCGCTCCATCTCGCCCTGGTGAGCCTCGAGTTGAAGGCTCACCAGGGAGCGCGTGGAAGCGGCGGCATGTTGCACCACCAGCCGGATTGCCGACTTGGCCTCTTCGACGATTTCCCTCTCCAGGTTGATGTGCTGCCGCAGGACCTGCCGCTCCGATTCGACCACTTCAGCCGACTTGAGACTGAGGGTCAGGTAGTCCCCGCATTCCCGCAGAAGCGTATGCATTTTCCGGGAGCGAATCGATTCGCGTTCCTCGGCGAAGCGCGCCAGTGTGCCGGTAATCAGATCCGCTTCGAGGGCGTGGCGGAGACGCTCCCAGCCGGGCTTTGTAGAGTAAGGGAAGACCTGAGGCGTTCCAGTAAAGTTCCTGACAAGCTGAGTGCGTACGTACTCGAGGACCTCGGCCAGTTCCGAATCGCTCAGGAGGTCCGCTTTAGTGAGCAGGATGGCGACCTTAGGTGTGTATTGGTAAAGGCTCTTCAGCAAGTCGATGTCGCGCTGCGAAAGGGGCGGGTCGACGCTGACTGCCACCAATGCCAGCCCGACATTCGGCAGCCAGTCCAGCGATGTTTGCGTATTATGAGAAAGGGCGCTCTCCAGACCGGGTGTATCGACGAAGTTCAGGCCGCGAAACCGGCGCAGTTCGGGCAGTTCTACGGTAATCAGGCGGACCTGCCTCGTATTTTCCGGGTTCCCTTTTTCGGAGATGTAGGCGCCGATTTGGTCTAGGGGGACCTCCACCTCGCCCCCATCCTGGTGACGCAGGCGCGCCCGTTCGCGAGCGCCATAGCGGATTTCGGTGACTGCGGCGGTAACCGGCACTACGCCGGCCGGAAGGATGCTGCGTCCGAAGAGGTGGTTCAGGAAACTACTCTTGCCGGCTTTGAATCGCCCCATTACGGCGATGCTGATTTGGTCCTGACCCACCGACGCCCGGGTGCATGCGAGAAGGCTGGAAAGCGCGGAGACCCGGTAACGCGCCCCCACTTCCTCCACTACGTTCAGAATCGCCTGCCAGGGGAATTGGGTGGATTCGATTTCCTGCGTGCTCAGAATCATAGCTCCTCACAAGTAGGAGCCATCATTCCCGAGACGGACTCGAGACGGTTGATGGCGGGCTCCATCACCGGCGTCTAAATTGCATTATAGCGTCCTTTCGAACACGCGATATCATACTTAGGAACAGAGGGGGGAAATACCAGGATGAAGAGACTGGGAATTGTGGCGGCCTGTGCCTATGCCCTGTGCGCGTCCGGCATGATCTGGGCACAGCCGCCCGAACAGACGGGCGCGGGTGCGGCAAGGGGCGGAGGCCGCGGCGGGCGCGGCGGACGGGGAGGTGGGGGCCGGGGGCCGACCTTCCCGCAACAGACACGCGCCCTGGCATCGCCGGAAGTGATCGCGCGAGGCAAGGCGGTCTTCGGTGTCAACTGCGCCGCCTGCCACGGTGGGGACCTGCGGGGCGGCGACCAGGGCGGCCCCAGCCTGCTCCGCTCGCTTTCCGCATTAAGCGACCAGCACGGTGAAGTCATCGGGCCGATCGTTCACGGCTCCCGGCAGGACAAGGGGATGCCCGCGTTCAATTTAAACGGTGACGACACAACCGCTGTGGCCGAGTACATCCATAGCGTGCTCGCACAGGTAGGCACCCAGGCCCGTCCGCCGGGGGCAGTCGACCCGAACAAGCTGAACGTGCTTGTCGGCAGCGCCTCTGCCGGGGAGACATATTTCCAGGCGAAATGCGCAAGCTGCCATTCGGTCGCCGGCGATCTGAAGGGCATCGCATCCAAGTACTCCGATCCCCGTACACTGCAGAATACGTGGGTGACGGGAGGCGGCGGGGGAGGGAGGCGCGGCGGCGGAGAGAATGCGAAACCTTCCACCGTGACCGTCACGCTGGCCAGCGGACAAAAGTTGGAAGGCACGCTAGTCCGCAAAGACGACTTCATCGTCACCATGATCCTTCCCGACGGCAGCCGCAGGTCCATCGCGCGCGATGGCGATGCGCCCAAGGTCGAAGTACACGATCCGAACGAGGCGCACAAGAAACTCGTCGCGGCTCTGACCGACGACGATATGCACAACGTGACGGCCTACCTGGCCACCGTGAAGTAATACGACGGAGCTTCCTATGAAATCTACTTATCTCGCTTCTTCCTTGCTGTTACTTCCAGCATTCACGTTCGCTCAAGGCGGCCTCAATCCGCCGGAGATCCTCAGACCGCTGCAAGAGCAATGGACCACTTATTCCGGCGACTACACCGGCAAGCGCTTCAGCGATCTGAAGCTGGTCAATCAATCGACGGTGAAGAACCTGAGCCTTTCGTGGGTCACGCGATTCACGACCGGCTGCGGAGCGACGGGCGCCGAGACTGGCGGCGGAGGTGGATTTGGCGGGCGGGGCGGAGGTGCCACGGCGGTCCCCATCATCGTGGGCGGCTTTGGCAAGGGCGACCTGAACACCTGCGGTCCGCCCCGTCTCGGCGGTGGCATTCTCATGGTGGACGGCGTGATCTACATGTCGTCGCCCGATAACGCCTGGGCGGTGGACGCCCGGGACGGCACAATCCTGTGGCACTACTATTGGAAGACACGCGGCGGTACCCACACCGGCAACCGGGGTATGGGGATGTGGCACAACAACCTGTACCTGGAAGTGCATGACGATTACCTGATCTGCCTGGACTCCAAGACCGGCAAAGAGAAATGGAAAAAGGAAATATCGAGCTTCGACGAGCAGTACTTCTCTTCGACGGCGCCAGTCGTGATCGGCGATCACGTGCTCGCCGGGACCGGCAACGATATGGACGCGCCCGGTTTTCTCCAGTCGTTCGACCCCGAGACGGGAGAGCGGCAGTGGATTCTGTACACGGTTCCCATGACAGCGGACGATCCCGCGGTGAAAACGTGGGCCAGCCTGGATGCGGCGCGGCACGGCGGCGCCCAACCCTGGGTGCCCGGTGCGTATGATCCCGAAACACACCTGTACATGTTCGGCACAGGCAATCCGACGCCTGCTTACACTACGGGCCGCGGCGATGGTGACAACCTGTACACGTGCTCGCTGGTGGCGGTCAACGTCGATACCGGAAAGATGGCCTGGTATTACCAGACTTCGCCCCACGACACGCATGATTGGGACTCCACGCAGACGCCGATCATCGCGGATCTGCCGTTCAATGGCCGCACGCGCAAGGTCGTGATGACGGCGGAGCGCAACGGGTATTTCTTCGTCCTGGACCGTGTGACGGGGGAACATCTGGTGACAGGGAAGTTCGGAACGCACAACAACTGGGCTTCGGGACTCGACGAGAAAGGCCGGCCCATACGCAATCCCGGGAAGGATGCGACCATTCCCGGATCGCTGGTCAACAGCGATATAACCAACTATCCTCCTCCTTCCTTCTCGCCGGAAACCGGACTGTTCTACGTGCCCGAGAACAACTCGCTGCGCATCACCTACCTGATCGACCCCGATCCGCGCGGATCCATGGGGCTGGGTGGAACCATGGGCGGCGGCGGGCTCTCCTACGGCTCGTTTATCGACGCGATCGATTACCGGACTGGCGAGGTCGTGTGGCGGCACGAGATATCCGGGAGCGCCGGTGTGTTGACTACCGCCGGCGGCCTGCTGTTCAGCGGGGACGGCCAGAACCTGGTGGCCTACGACTCGAAGAACGGCAAGCCGATCTGGCATTCGCGCATCGGCGCCAGCGGCAACGCGCCGGAAACCTACATGCTGGACGGAAAGCAATACGTCCTCGCCACAGGCGGAGACCAGGTTTATGCTTTCGTGCTGAACCAGTAGGGTTACGGGCCTTGCGGCCCGTGACACAAGTGACTGAAGGGCGGCAAGACACCTTCTAAGTTCGCGTTGAGGACAAACGATGAGCGAGTGGATCGACAACCGGGCGCAGAGGGTGCGGACATTGAAGGGCATCATCAAGCGCCTGCATGCCGGGGAGGCGCCCGATGGCCCCCGCGGTTGACGCACCGCGCCGGGAGAATGAAGCGCTGCGAGGGGCCATGACGCGTCTGCAACAGGCGATGAACCGGGGCCCTCGAAACACCCGATGACGGGGATGGCTCGGCACCGCTTTTGGAATGGCGGCAGGTGCTCAACGAACTGCAGGACGTAGACAAGTACTATCAGCACAAGGAGCACCAGATTCGGCAACTATTGAAGGACCTCGGCACCGCCCTGCGCGAACGCGATACCACGGTTGCAGAATGGAAGCTGCTGGCGGCCAACACCGGGCGCCGCCACGGTGAGCACGGTCCACGAAATGATCTACAAAGAGGAGCAGATGCTCTTTCCCATTTGTCTGGAGATTCACGGCGGACGAGTGGGCCGAGATATGGGTGTCCTCGCCGCGTTACGCCAGGTGTCTGGTACAGCCGCGCTATCCTCGGACGGATGGTGAAGAACTGTCATCCTCCACGGAGCGTCGACGTTGCGGAGATTCTGGATCCGGTTTATGGGTCGGTTCGTGCATTCCGCTATTTCGCGGTAAGGGGCGGTGACGGCCGTTACCCGGGGACGCTGGAAGTGACTCGGGATGTCGGCCCAACCCGCGCGCTGGAAGGGGAGCGCTGGCTGCTCGAACATGGCGTCCCGGTAGCGGCGGTTGCGCAATGAGCCTGCCCGATCGGTCCTGAGACCAACAGTCGAAACACCGCTGGATTTCGAAATGGCGCCGGCTTCGCGAAAATTGCGCAATCCGGTGGTGCGGCGGACTGTGGGCAATCCGGAGGCTCCGCGATGCCGCGGGGCAGAGCGTGGCGGACCTGCCGGTCTTCCAGGCGTGGCAAAATGCCGGTGGCGACTCCTCCTGGTCGATGAGCGGCCGCGTTGCCGATGAAATAGACGCCGATGCGATGATCGAGCAGAGCGTTCCTCCGATCGGCAAAATCCGGGAGGCGGTGGGAGCACTCGGTCCGGCGGAAGTGGTACTGCTGCGTAGTCCGTTCCGGCCCCAACCGCTGATCGAGACGTTGCGGGGCGGCGGTCCATAGTTCCTCGCAGGGCGCAGTGCACCTTACATGGTTTGGAAGGCAGCAAGCCGTGTCGAATCAGTTTTGATGACCTCCATTTGAGCTGTTCCCCGCCGGTGGCGTTGATGCCCCGGGAGGCAGCGGTTTCTGCATCTGCATCAATTGCTCGAACGGCAGGCTCTGCCGTGGGCGGATGTCACGGGGACCGGTCCGGTGGTTTGCATGCCGGGCTGGCATTGGTTCGCCTGGACCGAGGAACGGCAGGAACGGTGTCTTGAATTCCACCGCCGGAGGCTGCTGGCCGGCCGGTATCGGGCGTACAATCTCGGGAGTGATCAGCACCAGCAGTTCGCTGTTGTTGCGCGAGATCGATCTGGACTGGAACAACTTTCCCAATACCGGAATGTCGCCGATGCCGGGGATCTTCGAAAGAGTCTCGGTGGTCTGGGTATCCAGCAGTCCGGCTATCACGAAGCTTTGCCCGCTTTCCAATTCCACTTCCGTTTGCACCCTGCGCGTCGAAGTTCCCGGCACTGTGGTTCCGGCTACCGTGACTGAGTTGGTGTAGTCCAGAGCGCTCACTTCCGGACTGACTTGCAGGCGGATGGTACCGCGGGCCGTAACTACCGGTAAGAACCCCAGCTTGATGCCGTACTCCTTAAAGGCGATGCTGATGGAGTTCGCTCCGGCGCCCGGTTGCACCACGGGAAAGGGAAACTCCCCGCCCGAGACGAAATTCGCCGCGGTGTTATTGATCACCATCAGGTTCGGTTCGGCCAGCATCTGCAACTGGCGCTTGGATTCCAGCGCCTTGATAGCCGCAGCCAGATTGAGGTCCCGGCGGAACAGGAACAGGTTGATCGCCTGACTCAGCAGAAACGGCGGCCCTCCGGTCAGGCTCATCGGCGCGTCCGGTCCAATTGCCGTGTTTTGGTTGAACGCGCCGCTCGCCAGGTCCAGGCCGAGGTCGGTCGCCGCCGCACGATCTACATCGGCGAATCTCACGCGCAAGAGAATCTGGGGCTCGACGGGCGGAATGTCCACGCGAAGCAGATTGATGGCTTTTCCCAGCGTAGAGGCAATCGCCATCACCCGCCCGGCGGTAAACAGGTCCTTCACTCTGCCCCGCACGAACGCGGTGTCGTTTTCGACCGTGACGCTCACCTGACTATCGGGCGCTTCACGCGCAATCTCCTCGCGTATGGCGTTCAGACGCCACGTGGCCGCTCTCACCACCAGATCGTAAACCAGCCGGGTGTCGTTCTCCAGCCATACGATCAGCGAGGTTTCGCCCGGCGCCTTACCGTTGATGAGCACTTCCTTGGGGCCGATCGCCACCGATTCGATGAGATCGCCGTTGGCGGTAGCGATCTGCTTTATCTTCAACGGGCTGTCTACGATCAGCGATTTGCCGACAGTGACTATGAGCTTGGCCGGATCCTGCGCAAGGGCGGGGATCCGCGCCAGCACAAAAAAGAAAGCCACCGTCAGGGTTCTTGACCTGCACATGCGGAAACCATCGGCGGGATCGGGTTGCGGCTTTAGGGCCCTAAAGCTTCACCGCCAAATCTCCGATAGATACAGGGTGAAGCGAGATCAGAGAATTCGGATCGCGATCTACACGGAGCAGCCGTTCATCGCGCAAGGCCTGGCCGCGGTTCTGCGAAGCCAGAGGGATCTCAAACTGGTAGCCTGTCAAGACACCCTGGCAAGCCTCCTGGACTACCTGAAATCGGCCACGCCGGATGTGTTGCTCATTTATCTGATGACCGCCATGAGCCTTTGCGACCTGCAGGAGATCCGGAATATCGACAGCCGCTGCCGGGTCGTACTCTGGGGACAGGATCTGGAGGGCGACTTTGCCTTCCAGGCTATGCAACTGGGCGTGCGCAGCATCCTGCCCGGCAATACCTCGATCGAAAACTTCCTGGCAGCCCTGCGGAGCGTTCAGAAGGGCGCGCTGTGCTTTGAGAGAGATCTGCTGGAAAACGTCTTGTCGCACAAGCCGGTCGCACTCAGCATGCGCCAGCGGCAGATTGTGTCGTTGGTGGCGCAAGGCCGCAAGAATAAGGAAATCGCGTTTTCCATGGGGATCACGGAAGGTACGGTTAAGGCGTACCTCTACAAACTATTTAAGAAACTCGGAATGAACGACCGGCTGGACCTGGCGCTCTTCGGGCGTAAGAACCTGTTCAGTGGGCCGGATCGGCCGGCGCATTTCGACGGCAACGCAGTGGCACCCTCGGTTCTGCTGATGCCGCGCCGGCAATCCGGCCTGTCGGTAGTGCAGTGAAGTACGAAATTCAATGGTTAAGATAGGAGTTGGAGACCAAACTAATTGAAAAAGTGGCTGCTCTCACTGCCGCTCCTTGCGGCGGTGTTGATCGCCTGGGGGATTGTGCGAAAAAACGCCCTCCCGGAGGTCAACTTTACGCGCGTGCGGCGGCAGACTTTGGTCAGCACTTTGCCGACGAACGGAAAGGCTGAGCCGATCGAGTGGCAAGCCGTTCGCGCCGCGGCCAATGGACTGGTGAGCCGGGTGCCCGTTCAGGAAGGGCAGACGGTGGCAAAGGGCGCCGTGCTGGCGGAGTTGACCGACCCGTCTCTGCAGGCCGATATCGAAGCGGCGGAAGCCAAGGTCGCCGAAGCGCGGGTTGCCTTGTCGGCGCTGGAAGCAGGCGGCAGACCCTCCCAACTGGCCGAGATCGATGGCAGCCTGGCGCGAGCCCGCTTCGACCTCCAGACCGAGCAGAAGGAATACGACACGCTGAAACGCCTGCAAGCCAAACAGGCTGTGACTGCGGTAGAAGTGCAGGCGGCCGCGGACAAAGTACACCAGTCGGAAATAGAAATCTCGGGCCTGGAAAAGCGGCGTGGATCGCTGGTGGGTAAGACCGACGTGGAGGCTGCGAAAGCGCGCCTGCAGGATGCCGAATCGGCTTTGAAACTGGCCCGCGACCGCGCGGCGCAGGGCCTGGTGCGCGCCCCGATCGGCGGCGAAGTGTACGGACTGGCCGTCCGGCCGGGAGCCTATCTCGACGTGGGCGACCTGGTGGCCAATGTCGGACGCTTGAACCGTTTGCGAGTGCGCGTCTATGTAGATGAGCCGCTATTGGGGCGCGTCGCAATCGGCCAGCCGGTCACCATTCGCTGGGAAGCGCTGCCGGGCAAACAGTGGCAGGGCTCGGTGGAAAGGATGCCCACGTCCATTGAGGCTCTGGGTTCGCGGCAAGTGGGGGAAGTGGTCTGTACCATCGAAAATCCGGGACGCGACCTGATTCCCGGCACCAACGTGGATGCCGAGATCCGTACGGCTGTTTCCGAGAATGCGCTGGTGATTCCGAAAGAGACCCTGCACCACGACGCCACCGGCGATTATGTCTTCGCGCTCAAGGGCGATGCCGCAGAGCGACGCCCGGTGAAAACAGGGAACTCCACCGTGACGTTAGTGCAGGTGACCGAAGGGCTCGCCGAAGGCGACCTGGTTGCATTACCGGGGGAGACGCCCGCTGAAATCCGGCGATCGGGTGGCGCCGCGTGGTGAAATAGTTCCCGCCGCGCACTTGAATCACGGCGGTATTTCCGAAACAATAACGTTTCATGCCTTCTCAAGGGTCTGCCACCAAATACAAATGGTACACGGAACTCACGCGCTATCACTGGTTCGTTTTGAGCGTCGCCATCATGGGCTGGATGTTCGACACGATGGCGCAGCAGTTGTTCAACCTGGCGCGCAAGCCGGCCATTCGTGAACTGCTCGGGCCCGGCGCTTCCGCCGGTGTGGTGGACCAGCAGGCGGCCTGGGCTACCAGCGTGTTTCTGGTCGGGTTGGGCCCTGGGCGGAATTCTGTTCGGCATACTGGGCGACCGGCTGGGCCGCGCCAAGACCATGATGCTCACCATTCTCTGCTACACCATCTTCACCGGACTGAGCGTATTTTCCAAAAGCGTTCTGGACTTCAGCGCGTATCGGTTTCTCTGTGGATTCGGCGTCGGCGGGCAGTTTGCCGTGGGTGTAGCGCTGGTGGCGGAAGTGATTCCCGACCGCGCGCGCCCCTATGCTCTCGGCATGGTGCAGGCATTCTCCGCCGTGGGCAACATGCTGGCCGCTTTAACCGGGATCGTGCTTGGTGAAATGGTGCGCGCCGGCGCCATCGCTTCCTCCTGGCGGTTCATGTTTCTGGCCGGCGCCTTGCCGGCGCCGCTCGCGCTGGTGGTCTTCAAGAAGCTTAAGGAACCCGAACAGTGGATCAAATCCCGCGCCGAAAAGAAGCGCATGGGCTCCTTCGCCGACCTGCTGGGGGAACCCCGCTGGCGGCACAATTCCATTGTCGGCTTGCTCCTGGCTTTCGCCGGCGTAGTAGGCCTGTGGGGCATTGGCTTCTTCAGCTATGATCTGTTTCGTCCCGTCCTGGAAACGTCCTTCCGGGCGCAGGGACTCAGCGGCCCGGAACTGGCCGGCAAGACCGACATCTGGATCGGCGTCACTTCGCTGTTGCAGAATCTGGGCGGATTCTTCGGTGTCTACGCCTACACTTACCTGGCGCAGTATTTTAACCGACGGAAAGCATTCGCCGTCAGTTTTGTGGCCGCGATGCTGATGACTGCCTACACGTTCTGGAACCTGAAGAGCATAAGCGACATGCTCTGGATGATCCCCCTGATGGGCTTCTGCCAGTTGTCTCTGTTCGGCGGTTACGCCATCTACCTGCCCGAGTTGTTCCCCACGCGCTTGCGCAGCACCGGCACCAGTTTTTGCTACAACGTGGGCCGCATGGTGGCCGCAGCCGGTCCTTTTACGCTCGGCCTGCTGACGCGTAACGTCTTCAAAGGCTACGAAGAACCGCTGCGCTATGCCGGCGTGACCATGTGCCTGGTATTTCTGGTGGGATTGGCGGCGCTGCCTTTCGCTCCGGAGACCAAGGGAATGCCGCTGCCGGAGTGAGTTCCCGTCCGGTCAGGCCGCCATCAACAGATTCTCCGCGAACGGCCACTCCTCGTCGATCCATTGAGCCGCCAGCCGGAAGCCGCAGGCGCGCGCCATTTCGCAGATCTGCTCGGGCCGGAACTTGTGGCAGGATTCGGTATAGATCGTTTCACCGGACGCGAACTCCACCGTCAAGCCCGCCTGACCGATCTTCACTGCCTGACGGACTCGCGACCGCAGATGCATTTCGATGCGCTGCGCGGCGGGCGCATAGCGAATCACGTGCTCGAACCGGCGGAGATGGAAATCCGCATCCAGTTCGCGGTTGATCCGGGCCAGCAGGTTCAGATTGAAAGCGGCGTTGACTCCGGTCGGGTCGTCATAGGCGGCGACCAGGTGCTCGACGGGCTTGATCATATCGGTGCCCAGCAGCAGGGCATCGCCCGGGCTGCAGTTCCTGGCGCACGGAGTAGAGAAAATCGATCGCCGCCTCAGGCTCGAAGTTGCCGATGGTGCTGCCCAGAAAGAGCAGCAGCAGCGTCTGTCCTTCGGCGCGGCGCTCGCCGGCGGCGCGCAGTCCCTCCAGGTATGTGGCTTCGAGCGGGAACACCTGCGCCACGCCGCTCATCTCCAGCACGCACTTGTCCAGCGCGGAGCCGGAGACGTCGATGGGGCAGTAAATGGCGGCGCGGCGTTTCGAGATCTGCTCCAGAATGGGGCGTGTCTTGATTCCCGTGCCGCTGCCGAGTTCGGCCACCACGAGGTTGGCGGGCAGCAGATCGGCCAGGTCGACGGCATGCGCCTGCAGGACGCGGGCATCGGCGCGGGTCAGGCCATATTCGGGAAGTGTGGTGATGGCTTCGAACAGAGCCGAGCCCACCTCGTCATAGAAATACTGGCAGGGAAGAGTCTTCTGCGGCACGCTGGTGAGGCCGGCGCGCACAGCGGAAGCGAAGGAATGGTCGTACGCCGGAGCGGGCATCAGCCTTCCACCAACCGGAATGTGGCGTAGAGGTACGGATACTGCGGGCGGAACCAGTTGCGGAAAGAGGGCCGCGCGAAGCAGGCGGCGGTGCGCGGGGAAGCGCCCTTGAGCACATAATGCTGGCCATCGAAGAACGGCTCGGAGTAATTCCGGTAGAACGGAAATGGCTCAAAGCCGGGAAACGGCGCGAACGGCGTGGAGGTCCATTCCCAGCCATTGCCGGTAAGCTGCGCGGCGTGCTCGCCGGACGCGGCGACGGGGACCGGGTCCCAGTGATGAAAATCGAAATTGTCGGCCGCGGGTGACGGCGCGCGGGGCCAGCGAGGCGGCGCGATGATACTCCGCTTCCGTGGGAAGGCGCATGCCGCGCCAGCGCGCAAAGGCTTGCGCTTCGTCGTGCGTCACGTAGACCGGGCACTCCAGCGGCAGCGGATATTCGCTGAACATGCCGCGATAGAACCAGCGGCCGGCACGATCCACCCAGAAGAAAGGCGGCGCGGCTCCTTCGCGCACGAAGGCCAGGTAGTCGCCATTGGTGACTTTGTTTTGCGCCACGGAGAAGGCGGCCACCGGAACCGTATGCGCGCCGAATTCGTTGTCCCAGCCGAAAGCGTCACGATCGTCGAGCCCCAACCGGGCGTCGCCTTCCGGGATCGCCACGAATCGCGCGCCGTCGGCGGCGGGCGTGGCGGCGGGCGGAGCCTGGTAAGGCGCGATCTTCCGTTCGTGCGCCACATTGTGCAGAATGTAGGCGAATGTTTCGGCGTGCATCAGTCGATGTTCCAGAGCCACGTGCAATAGCTGCTCGGGCACGTGCTCCAGCAGTTCGTCGATCTCATCGCGGGTGCGGCGGTTGTACCGTTCCACGTCGCTCAGGGCCGGCCAATCCGACGGCTGATCGGCGGGCAGTTGGCCCGGCGGCGGATCGATGCCGAAGGCGAACAGCCGGTCGAACGTAGGGTGGAACGAGGCTTTGTCCAGATGCGTAGCGGGCGATCAGGTTCCAATCGAAGGCTTCCAGGTGCCCGATATAAAAGATGATGCGATGCCGCTCGGGAATGGGACGTTCGTACAACGAATCGGGGCGCACCAGTGCGAACAATTCGTCGGTATGCTCGCGAGCTTGAGAGAGCGCGCGGCCCAGGGAGATTTGTGCGGGCATAGAACCGTTCTTCCAGTCTAACCGACGAAGTGCGGCTGAGAAAAAACTGATGTGAGCGCGGGTACAGAGCGGGAACTGCCGAAATTTCGGCGCGTTATGACGATGCTACTTCCTGGGGTTTAAAGCCATTGTCGCGCAGCACCCGATGAGCGGCTGCCACGGCTTCCGGAAGCACATAGAAAAAAGCTCCGGCGCGCACCGTCCGAAAAATCAACCCGCCGCTGTATTCGTCGGCTTCCACTCCGAAATCGACGCCGGCCTCGCTCAGAAGGGTTTCCAGGCGGACCGCATCGCGAAGCCGCTTGGCGATAAAGATCAGGACCGGCTCTTTGCCTTCGAAAAATGCCGCGTCCTGTTTCACCGGAAATTTTCCACCATCACCAGGTTAGTCTCGTTCTGGTCCACCTTGCTGTAGAGCACATGCTTGCCATCGGGAGAAATGGAGTAGCCGTCGAAGCGATTGTTGTTCTTGAAGCGGACCACGGGCTGGCTTTTCCTCGCGGCGAAATCGTAGAAGTCCACCACCAGGGCACGGCCGCTGCGCTCGAACTCCAGGTAGTAGATGCCTTTGGGAGTGACCTGAATGCCGCCCCACATCAGGTCGTGCTCGGGCACGAACGCCTCTTCTCCGTCGCCACCCTCCGCCGGAATGCGCCAGATGGCACGGCGGCTCCGGTAGTACACGGTTTTACCGTCGGGCGATTCGTGTGGGTCGCCGCCCCCGCCGCCGCGGCGCATAGTGATCTGGTGCGCGTTGGTTCCGTCGGCCGCGGCTTTCCAGATTGTGCCGTCGAAGCGCGTGTAGTAAATCGACTTGCCGTCGTGAGACCAGGACGCATCGGTAGCGTCGTTCAGCACGCGCGTGGCCTTGCCGCCCGCCGCGGGGACGGAGAACACTTCCGGGCCATTCTGCCCGCGAGTCACGCACAACAGTGTCTTGCCGTCCGGCGACCAAAGCGGCTGGCTCATGCGCCGCCCTTCCAGGCGCGTAAGCTGCGTGCGCGTGCCATCGGCGTCGGTGATCCAGATCTCCTGCTCGCCGCTCTGATCGGAGATGTCAGCCACGCGCTGGCCGTCGGGGGAGATCGACGGATTCGTCTCCCGGCCCGACGATCGAATCAGGGGACGCTCATGCTCGGGCTCTCCCGATCCCAGTTGCGCGATCCAGACCTCCGCCACCGATGGGCTATCGGTAAACGCCAGGCGATTGCCGGTGAGCGCCACGGTGGGATACGTTGCGTGGTTGCCGCTCACCAGCAGATCGCGCGGACTGCCGCCGTACGCGGGCACCCGCCACAGCCGCCATCCCACCACGCGATCGGCCGCGTACATCAGGTCCTCGCCGCCCGCGGTCCAGGTGATGCCGCGAATGGCGTTGTTGTCGAAGGTGAGTTGCCGGACGCCGTTGCCTTTCAGGTCACACAGGTACAGGTCGGCGCGGCCGCCTTCCAGTTTACGGACGAAGGCGACGTTTTTGCCATCGGGCGAAACCGCCGGATTGGTATCGCCGCGCGAACTCTCCGGCGGCCTGGTGATCGCCTGCAGCGTCGCCGCCGTCGCGGGCACCGTGCTGATGGCGGGGATCTTTTGGTCACCCGCGGGCGCGGAGACCAGCAGCGTTTTGCCGTCGCGCGTCCAGGCCACGGAGGGCGAAAGCTCGGCATCGTCGTCGTCTTCGCCGCTGCCGGGCGCGTCGAACTCGACGACTTTGCGTTCAGCTCCGCCCGCCGAGGGAATCACGATCACCTGCGCGCGGTCGCCGGCAATGCGCAGGAAGGCCAGGCTGGCGCCATCCGGCGACCATGCTGGGCCCACGTCGTTGCCTTCGCCGCTAGTCAGTTGCAGCGCACCGCCGCCGGCGACGGGCAGCACAAAGATGTGGAATACGGCATCTTTCGACGTGTCGTGTCCGCTGTAGGCGACGCGCTTGCCATCCGGCGCGAAGGCAGGGTAGGCATGGCCGCCCGCGTCACTGGTGAGCGGCGTCTTTTTCAAATCCACGCCCGGACCACTGACCAGTCTGCCCAGCAGGGTCACCACGCCGCCGACGGCGCAGAGAGCCAGCGCGAGCAGTACCGCCGGACGCCGAACCAGGGTGCCAGATGCCATATGCTTCGATTATCCCTTTTCATGACGCACCAACGGTGCGGTTATTAGCCGGAGCCTCTTAGCGGATACGTTCGCGGTTGCTGCGATGTTCCGCGGATTTGCGCCGCCCTCGCCGCATCTGAGACACTGGCTCTTTCATGCTCTTCCGGTTGATGGCCTTGTTGCTGGCCGGCTACGCGTCCGTCTTCGCACAGAACAATCCGTTGCCTGCCAGGGAAACGCTGCAATATAACGTGGAATGGCGGCTGATTACTGCAGGCAAAGCCACCGTGGAATGGACCACTACGGCGCGCGGCGGGGGGCACGTCAACCTGCATCTGGAATCGGTGGGGCTGGTTTCCAAGCTGTTTCGGGTGGAAGACAATTACGCGGTGAATCTCGGCCCGAACCAGTGCGCCGAATCTTCGTTGTTCACCTCGCAGGAAGGCAGCCGGCAGCGCGAAACCCGCATCACCTACGACTCCACCGCGCGCAAGGCGGACTACGTGGAGCGCGACCGGATCAAGAACGCCCTCCTGTTGCAGCGCCAGATCGATATCCCCGCCTGCGTACACGACGTGGTGGGCGGCATGTATTACATGCGTACGCTGCCACTGGAGCCGGGGCAGAGCGCGACTGTCGCGGTCACCGACGGCAAGAAAAGCGCGTTGGCAAAAGTGGAAGCACAGGCGCGCGAAGATATCAAAACGCCGGAAGGCACCTTCCACACAATCCGCTACGAAGTATATTTGTTCAATGATGTACTCTTCCACCGGCCGGCGCATTTGAATCTCTGGTTTACCGACGACCGGCGGCGATTGCCCGTCCAGATCCGCGTGCGCATGCAGATCACCATCGGCACCATCACGTTAACACTGGAAAAGCACGAATAGCCCGAGTTTTCTGCGAACTCCCGGCCGGTTCCGGTCGTATTGGTTTGTTTGGAGGGAAAAGCGTGAATCTCTGGCAGGACATCCGTTACGGGGCGCGCAGCCTGCGCCACTCTCCGGCATTTCTGATTACCGCGGTGCTCACGCTGGCGCTGGGAATCGGAGCGACCACGGCGATCTTCAGCGTCACCGATGCGTTGTTATGGAAGCCGGTCTCGCTGCCGCATATGGAAACGCTGGTGATGTTGCTGCAGCGCATCCCGGACTCCCCCAACGACTGGAACAACATTACCCCCGCGGACCTGGATGACATTCGCCGCGACGGTACTTCGCTCACGGGCATCGCCCACTTTCAATATGGTTCGGCCAACATCGTAGGTGGAGGCAATGAGCCGGAACGTGTGGAACAGGCACTGGTGAGCGCCAATTTCTTCGATGTGATGGGTGTCCAGCCCGCTCTCGGCCGTGCCTTCGAGCCGGGTGAGGACCAGCCCGGCAGGGAACGGGAAGTGGTGCTGAGCGATAAGCTGTGGCGTCGCCGTTTCGGCGCGGACCCGGCCATTGTGGGGCGGAACGTGCGCTTCGACGACCAGAACTTCGTCGTGACCGGAGTCATGCCCGCGAGCTACGATTTCCCGATCGCCACCGAAGTGTGGACGCCGCTGGCGCAGACGCCGGCGCAGCGCGCCTCGCGCAAGAGCGATTCGCTGGTCGTGGTGGCACGGCTCAAGCCGGGGCGCACCCTCGCCCAGGCCGAATCGGAACTGGGCAGTATCGCGGCGCGCCTGGCCGCGTCGTACCCGGAGACCAACAAGACGCGACGGTTCATGATCTGGCCGGCGCACCGCTTCCTGGTGGATTACGAGACCGAGCAGTATTCCCTGATGCTGTTGGGCGCGGTGCTGTTCGTGCTGTTGATCGCGTGCGCCAACGTCGCCAACCTGCAGTTCGCGCGTGCCACCGGGCGCCTGCGCGAGGTGGCCGTGCGGACGGCTCTGGGCGCCAGTCGCTGGCGCATGATTACGCAACTGGTGACCGAGAGCGTGCTGCTCTCGCTGGCGGGTGCGGCGCTAGGCCTGCTCATCGGCAAGTGGGGTCTCACCGTGATCAAGAATGGCATGCCGCCCGAGATCGAACGTTACATCATCGGCTGGAAGAGCATGCAGTTGGACAGCCGGGCGCTGGCATTCACGCTGGCGGCGGCGGTGGCCGCGGGTATTCTGTCAGGACTTGCGCCGGCCTGGCAATGTTCCCGGCCCAACCTTACCGATTCGCTGAAAGAGGGCGGGCGCGGCTCTTCGGTGGGGCGCGGGCGCCACCGCCTGCGCAACATTCTGGTCACGGCCGAAATCGCGCTGGCAGTAGTGCTGCTGGTGGGCGCGGGGTTGATGGTGCGCGGCTTCAAAACCATGGTGGATACCGGCGCGCGGCTGGAACCGGCTACGCTCCTCCAATTACGCCTGGCCCTGACCGACAACAAGTACCACGAGCCTTTCCAGAGATTGTCGTTCTATCGCGACGTGCTGACGCGGATCCAGGCGCTGCCCGGGGTGCGTGACGCCGCGGTAGTCGCTGCCATGCCTTATAGCGACCATTCCAACGGGCGGATCTTCGCCATTGAGGGCCAGACCGTGGATCCGGCCAGCCCTCCGCAGGCCATGTACCAGGTGGCCAGCGCGAGCTACTTCGAAACGCTGCGCGTGCCCCTGGTGGCGGGGCGCTTCCTGAATCAGAGCGATGGCGCGGATGCGCCCAAAGTGGCGGTGATCAGCCAAAGCGCGGCTCGCCGCTACTGGCGCCAGCAGTCGCCCATCGGGCGGCACATCAAAATCGGCGCGGCGGACTCAGCGAACCCGTGGATGACGATTGTCGGCGTGGTCGGCGACATGCCGCACAATCCTTACGATCGCGAACCCAGGCGCTGCCTGTATGTTTCCTACCAGCAGTTCCCGGCATTGTGGCTCGACGTGGGCGTACGCACGGCGGGCGATCCTCTGCGCCTGGCGCCGGCGGTGATGGGCGCGATTCGCGCGGTGGATCCGGAGCAACCCATCACCGAGGTGCAGACGATGGCGACGGCGATTCACAACCGCGCCATCGGGCTGAACTACATGGCTGTGCTGATGGGAGTGTTCGGCGTGCTGGCGCTGGTGCTTTCCGCCATCGGGGTGTACGGCGTGATGGCCTACATGGTGTCGGAGCAGACTCACGAAATCGGCATTCGCGTCGCCTTGGGCGCGCCGCGGCCCAGTGTGCTGGCCATGGTGTTCCGTAAAGGCCTGTGGACCATCGGGATCGGCTTGGCGATCGGCCTGCCGCTCGCGTACGCCATGGCGCGGGCGATGTCGTCGCTGATTTTCGGAGTAACCGCCAACGATCCGGACACGTTTGTCGGCATCACCGTCACCCTGCTCGCCGCCGCGGCTCTGGCAATCTACATCCCCGCCCAGCGCGCCATGAAAATCGACCCGATCATCGCGCTGCGGTATGAGTAAAGAAGCCAACACTCATCGCGGAGGAACGGAGACGCGGAGGAAGACGCGGAGATGAAAAATTTACCTCCGGATTTCCTCCGCGCCTCGGCGTCTCCGCGATGAATTGAACACTCGCCTATTGTCCGCCCCCGCCGTCCTTTTTCTCTCCGGGGCGGTACAGGGTGGGCGGCTTGGTTTTCTTCTGCTCCGCGTCTGCGGCCTTCTGGTCTTCGGCCTTCTTGGCTTCGCGCTCCGGACCGGACATGGCGTCGCGGATTTCCTTCTTCTCCTTGGCGTCGCGCGCTTCCACGACCTTGGTGCGCTGGTCCACGTCCTGATGCGCGGCGTCCAGACTGTCGCTGGTAGTCGCTATGGCGTCGGTCAGGACGAACTCGAAGCGCTCCATGTCTTTGGGCGGACTGTCCTTGATTTTCTGGAGCAGTGGCAAGGATTCGCGTTCGAGTTTGGCCGCGGCGGCAAGCCCCGGTTTGATGTCGACCTTTCGCTCGATGGCATCGTCCGCCACATCGTCCAGGGCGTCAATGATGCGGGCGTAATCGTCCAGCGCATCGTGAATCATCAGGGAGCGGCCGGGCTTGTCCCTGGCCAGCAGGCTCTTGACCAGGTCCACGCGCTCGCGGGCGAATTTGGCGTACAGCACCATGCGGGTGTTGGGTTCCTGGGCCTCTTTGATCTGGTCGACTTCGTCGGCGGTGAGAAAATCGCGCTGCTGCGCAAGCGCCATCGGGCCGCAGGCAGCCGCCAGCAGTATGCACGTCTGCAGGGTCTTCATTTGTGCTTCTTACCCTCCATCAGGCCCACCAGCAGATCGTCATGCACCTGCTGGATCCGGGCCTTCACCGGGTCCAGTCCGGCGCGCTCGTTGAAGCTCATGTCCTGCTGAAACGTATCCAGCTTGCGGAGCAGGTCGCGCGTCGAAATTTCCGCGTATTTGAACCACTTGGGGCTCCGGCGCGGATCCTTGTTCGTCTGTTTGAGTGAGAGGTATGCCAGATCGACGGATTCGCCGACCTCGGCGATATGTGCGGCGACCTTTTCGGAATCGCCGCTCCGGTAGGCGTCACGGGCGGCCTGCAACTCCGCGGTGGCATTCTCCAGGGCCAGCTTGGAGCGCCGCTCCAGGTTTTGCTCCGCCCTGGCTTTGGCCAGGTCGGCCGAAGCGCAAGGGGCAGCGGCCAGAACAATCGCCGCCAGCACGAAGATTCGCGTTCCCTTCACCGCTTCTCCAATTCTCTCTCGATCAGCTTAACGCGCTGCCGGGCCTGCCATTCCTGGTTTTCGTTCTTGCCCTGGCTCAGTTCCAGAAAGTGGCGATAGGCCTCCATCGCGGTTTTTCGCAGTTCCGGCCGGGTCTCGCTGATTTCATCCAGCATGATGGCGCGCACAAAGGCAGGGCCAGCCGTATCGTCGCCCAACTGCCGCGCTTTATCCAGCGCCTCCAGGGCATGCGGATAGTCTTTGGCCAGGTACAGCATCGCGCCCAGATCGCGCCATGCCGCTTTGTCATCGGGCTTGAGCTTTAGGGCAGCGTAGAACTGGTTGGCGGCGGCGGGGTACTGTTTGCGGTCGCGGAGGGCCCGGGCGTAGGCCATGCGCAGCTCGAAATTGGATGGCTCGGCGGCGACCGCCTGGTCGAAGAGCGGCAGAGCTTTGTCCAGTTGACTGGTGAACAGGTACGCCATGGCTAGCGCCACGCGGTTGGCCGTGGTGGCATCCTTGGCATACGCCGCCTCCAGGCGGGGAATGGCTTCCGCGTATTTGTTGCCGGCCAGGAGCATGGCGCCCACGTGCTCCTGCACGGCGGCATTATCGGGGAATTCACGATAGATCGCCAGGGCTTCTTCCGGTTGCTTGTTCTTTTCGTAGAGGCCGGCCAGTTCCAGCAGGGCATCGCGGTAGTTGGGGTCGAGTTGGGCGGCCTGGCGAAAATGCGGCGCGGCTTCCGGCAGCTTCTCCAGTCGCGCCAGGGCGTGGGCCATGCCCAATTCCGCGGCGGCAGACTTGGGATTCACATCCAGCGCCAGCCGGTAATTCTGCTCCGCCGTGACGGCGTCGCCGGTCTGAAGCTGGCATTCGGCAAGATAGTAGCGCGGCCGGAACTCCTTGGGCTTCTGCGCCGCCGCGTCTTCGAACAGCGGCAGGGCCCCGGCCGGATTTTTCTGTCGCAGCAGCAGAATTCCTCCGTTCAATTCCGCTTCGTACAACTTGGGCTGGAGTTCCAGAGTTTTGCGGTACTCGGCGATGCCCTCGACGTCCTTATGCTCAAAACCATAGGCGAGCGCCAGGTTGAAGTGGGCGGTGTAGTCCTTCGGATCGGCGGCAATGGCTTTCTGGAATGCCTGCTCGGCGGCATCGTATTTGCCCGCTTCCAGGGCCTTCATGCCGTCGGAGTTGAAGTTGGCAGCCTGCAAAAAAAACAGCGCCGCCACAGTGGCCCACATGCTTTCATTCTAGGCCACGCGGAGCTCTATTTCCGCAGGCCGGTAGGATCTTTCTTGGATTCCGCGGGTGTGGGAACGTCCGGCGACTCAGACGTAAACGTGAGTGGGATATCGATGAGGACGCTCTTCTCGCCGTTGTCGTCCAGAGCCCGAAGCTTGTAATGGCCCGGTGGGCAATCGAAGACCAGGTTGCCCGAAATCGAATCCGCCGGATGCACCTGGCGCAGTAATCCGATCCAGTGGGGCGCGCCGATATCCGCGGTCAATTCCGGGTAACTCGTGCCCTTATCGTCTTCCACCGACAAAGTAGGCGCCATCACGTCATTACTGCTGCTGTTGACGATACTCACCCGCACCAGGAAGTAACGATTTTGGGGCACCTTTTCATCCGGCGGCGTACCCAGGTGGGTCATCCACTGAGTATCGAACACTGTGTAGAGAAACGGTCCGACAGCTACCTTCTCTCCCATCGGATAAGTGCGTTCAGAAGAAGCGGCTGGCTTGGAACAGCCGGAAAAGAGGGCGGCGGACAGGACCGCGACTCCTAAAGCCAAACGTGAAACGTGCATGTCAGCAGAACTATTTTGGACGCCGCAGCCGGCTATGTCAACCTGTTACGGGAGAGAATCAAGGTACGGCCTGCTTCTGTTGTTCCGCCAGGATACGTTCGAATTTCTGGCGTTGCGTGGGAGTAAGTAGCTGTTCTACCTTGGATCTCCCGTCACCCAGGACCGCACGATAGTACTGCCAGAAATCGTTTAGTACCGATTCCATTTGCACGGATTGCTCGGGGGTAAGATCCAGGTCTTTCCTGAGTTTCTCGAAGTAAAGGGCCTTGCCGGTAGGGGTATCGAACGCCGCAGTTCTGGGACGCTGCCGGTTGTGGACTCCCAGGTCCATGACCAGGGCGCCTACAGCCGCGCCAGTGCAGAAAACCAGCACCAGCGCCAGCGTGCAAACCACCCGCGGGTCCCAGGATGCCACCGCCGGCTTCTCCAGGAGATTAACGTTCATAAGCTGTCAGAGTGACCAGCATATTATCAGGCGCCGGAGCGGAATCGAAACCGGGCGCATCCTGCTGCGCCATGACGCCGGCCGGAGAAATAGCCGTCTGCGCATGCGATTCCCGTGTCACCAGATAGCTGCCTGTGATCGCCAGCGTCAATAGAGACGCAAACACCAGGCGCCGCCCAAACGCCAAATCAAAAAAACTGGCGAAACTCGGAGCGCTCCGCGCCACGCCTGCTTTCTGCATGACCCCGGAGTAAAAGGCAGGTGAAGCTTCCAGCCCTGCTTCGGATTTCAGCGAGCTGAACAACAGCGATACTTCCTGCATGCCCCGAATCTCTTCGCGGCAACGGTCACAGTTGTTCAGGTGTGCCTCGATCACCCGGACTTCCGACGGCTCCAGCGAGCCGGCCAGATAATCCTCGAGACTCTCCATCACTACCGCGTGCATATGTTTCTTCCCTTACAAAGCTAAATTACCATCTCTAAACTACCCGTTGCGGGTCTTTTTGCCCTTGCCGGGCCGCCCGCTTCCGGGAACCTAGCCGGCTACCAGCCCCGGCGTGCGTTCCAAACGCTGTGACGCCTTCACAAGCTTCTGGCGCGCGCGGAAGAGTTTCACCTTAATGGTATTCTCGTTCATGCCGGTCTGTGCTGCCAGCTCTTCCACGGAATATCCCTCTACCTCTTTCATCATTAACAGCATGCGTTCCTCTTCGGAAACGCGGCTGAGGAGCTTCATCACGTAATCCCTCTGCGCCAGAGAGGCATCGGCGGGGAGGGTTCGATTGACACTGGGTTCGGTGTTTTCGACACGCCGCACCTCGTCTTCGCTCAGGTCGCTCTCGTAAACCAGCTTGCGCACCTTTCGTTTCCGGAGGTAGTCGAAACACTCGTTCACGGTAATTTTGTAGATCCAGGTGATGAGTGAACTGCGGAAATCGAAATTCTTGAGCGAAAGGTAAACCTTGGCGAACACTTGCTGGGCGATGTCTTCCACGTCGTTGCGCTGCCGCACGATGCCGTGGATGATGGAAAACACTTTGGACTGGTACCGTTCGACGATCTCGCGGAAAGCCGCCTCATCGTCATTCTGGGCCCTGCGCACCAGGGCGCCTTCCGGCGTGTTTTCGTAATCCACTCTAGATCTAGCCGCAATCCTACTGCCGAACGCGGGAAGTGTAAGAGCACCAGTCAGTGTTCCCATACATCCTGTCCGACGCATTCGATTCGTTCAGGGTTACAAGCACTTGAGGCTCAAACACATTTGCACCATAGCACAGACGGCAAGGGACCGCGTACCTGTTCAACCCGGGGCCTCGCCAAGGCAGTCGCGCCGGCAGACGATTTCTGTCGCGATTTTGCGCGACGTTACGCTCTTGTGATACATCTAAAGTACTGAAGCAGGGAGCAATCCGGTCGCAATTGGAAGATCGGAACCGGCACAGAGCTTCAATCTAGGAGTGAACAACGCATGGTGCAAATGACGGAACGAGCGGTAGGCAAGGTCAAAGAGATCATGTCCTCCCAGGAGCCTTCCCCGGCCGGACTGCGGATCGCAGTGGTGGGCGGCGGCTGCTCTGGTTTCAGCTATTCGATGGCTTTCGAAAACCAGCCCAATATGCTGGATAAAACGTATAGCTACAATGGGTTAAAGATCTTCGTCGATCAGGCGAGCCTGTTGTATCTGGATGGCGCCGAAGTCGATTACGTGGAGACGCTCGAGGGGGCCGGTTTCAAGTTCAACAACCCCCAGGTGAAGTCCACTTGCGGCTGCGGCAGTTCCTTCCAGGTTTAAGCCCGCCGTTCTCACGATTTCAGGCGCTTCTCCAGGATTTGGGGAGCGCCTTTGTGCTTTAATTGGCCTTATGCGGGCTGTCTGGGTTCCTGCGGGAATGGTTCTTCTATTGGCGTTGGCCGCGCGTGCCCAGGACGATCCTGCCTCCGGGTACATTCTCAAATGCGCCGGCCAATGGACCGCCACCCTGAACGGCCAGGACCGTACCCTGAAGGCCGGAACTACGGTAAAGCCCGGGGAACAACTCCACAGCAATCCTCCGAATGCCCTTTTGGGCCTGGTGCTCTACGACGGCACCTATCTCAAGTGTCCCAGCTCCGACAAATGTAAGCAGCCCATCCGGATTCCCGCGCGGGAAAAGGCGCAAAGTGCCCTTTCCGCTTTCCTCGACAGGTTGGAGAACAAGCACCTGCCGCCGGTGGCCTTCGTGACCAGCCGTGCGGCGGGGACCGGACCGCCGCCGGTGGAACTGCGCGATGCCGTGGTGGCCTCCAGCGCGGACAGACTGGACCTTTCGGCCGTTCTCAGCGCGGCGCCGCCCGTCGAACTGCATCTTTACCTGGAACCGCTGGATGCTCCCTCCGCCTGCGGCCCCGCTATGTTCACGCTGCAGGCACAGCAGCACAGCGTGGAGGCGGGCGACTTCCAGCCGAAATGCAATGGGCTCTACCAACTCTCCGGTACAGGTGAATCGATGGAAGGCGCCTATCCCGCCACGGTCCTGATGGTCGCTCCCGCGGAGCAGTCGCGCGCTGCCCGCAGGTTGGCGCAGGCCGCCGGCGTGACGGTAAACTGGCAGGCGGCGGGCGAGGACGAGCGCCGCACCTTTCTGCGCCTCACCCTGGGCGCCATACAGCACAGTCTTCAGTCTTCCCGGTAGCCGCCCATGCATCAACACAAGCAAGGGCATCACAACCTGAAATGGCACCTCATTACCGGGGTGTTGTTCGTGCTGGCCGGGGCCGGCGCTACCCGCTTCCTGGAGAGCAGCAACTTGCTGGCATGGCCGCAGCGTGCCTTGCTGGACAGTATGCCCAGCACCCTCACCTCGACGCCCGCCACCGGACTCGTCATTGTCGCCATCAACGAAGACGATTATGCCGAGCGGTTTCAGCGGCGCAGCCCGCTGGATCCCGGCCAGGTGGCCCGGATCATCGGGGCGCTGCAATACTTCGCACCGAAAGTGATTGGTGTCGATCTGGATACTGAGGACTGGCGTCCGGCCGACGCGGCGCGCGTTCCCACTGCGCCCGGGCGCCTGGTATGGGCGCGCCTCTTCGATGCCGACCCGTCCGGTCCGCTGCGCATCGCCAATCTGGACAAGGTGCTGGGATCCGATGGTGCCACCGTGTGCTTTGGACTCACCGCCATGCAGGCCGATTCCGACCTGCGGGTGCGCCAGTATCCGGGCCAATACCTTTTGGGGCCGGGCGGCGAGACCGTGGCGTACCCGTCATTTCCGCTGGTGGTGCGGCAGATGGTCAAGGACGGAACTTGTCCCAAGCAGGAAAAGCCGCAGCCGGAGGAAGCGCGCACCGAAGCCGGCTGGAATGAGAACCGGCTCCTGATTCGTTATCGCGGGCG
>CAVVLD010000113.1:0-40232 GCA_963748795.1 uncultured Solibacteraceae bacterium | reverse complement strand
CGGACGCGCCTCCCCGAAGCACCAGAAATCGCGGCGTTGGCGTCTTGGTCTTCGGAACAACGGGGACGGCAGGGCGGTTCGAGCTGCGAAGGGTCGGCTTCGCACGAGAAAAGAAACTCCGCCCGGCGCTTATGATTCGCAGCAGCGCTTCGCCGTCCGGTCCATGCAAGCAAACACACAAGGGCCAGAAATAGTGATACAAATGGAGCAGCTGTGCTCTGGCGTCATAAATCATGCTCCCAACCCCGTATCAGTAGGTCTACGAGGGGATCTTCCTCCTTCTGTTTGGTTAGATCGAATGCTCCCGAAGCCCGCGATCTCCACATATCTCCTGGCATTGCGCAAGTTGGTTGAGCTTGCCGTTGCCAGGCCGATCACTCCAATTGCCGTGGGCAACTACCATGCCAACCGTTGAGTGCATATGGATTCCAGTCTCCGTGAATTCATAAATAATGAATTCGTAAAAAATTATAACCGTACCACGATAGGTACAGTCATGTAGGTTTATGGTTCAGTCGTCCCCTAGGCAACTTCGGCCACCATCAGCAGCGTCCATGGGGTCTATGCCACCACGATCACCCCACGCGGCAAACGCGGGTGAGATCGACTTCGGCGCCTCCTTCGAATTGATTAATTTCTTATGCCGGAGCAGCGTCAGGCGGCGTCGCTTTGTGTTCAGCAGTGGGTGAGTTCGCCGCTTCGACCTGGACAGCGGTCGCGCCTGGTTTACCTGGCGGTGAAGCGCCGCCGCGTTCCCGTCCTGGTGGCGAATGGGCACGCCACGCTGGAGGGCTCGGTCGACCTCGCCGTGAGGCGCGCGATGCCGGGCCGCCGGTCTGCTCCTGCCGCCACCACATTTTTTCGATTACGACCAGGACGATCTCCGCGAATTCTATCTCCAGATTCCGCCCGACAACTGGGCGACGACGCGGCCGCCTTCCTGTCGCAATTGCCGCCGCCGGGGTCCGGACTGTGCATCGCCACCGCACTCGAATTGCTTGCCACCGGCCACTTCGCCGGCATTGAGGACGGCGACGGCGCGGATTCGATTCATCGCATCCAGGCTGCCTGCCAGGGCCGGCCGTGGCGCATCCTGGCCGCCGGCGACGCCACATTCGCCGAAGCGCGCTGCGCCGGCGCTCACGCCGCCATCTCCTCCACCGCCTGCGCCCTTCCGGAACTGATGTCCGCTCTCGACCGCGCGCCCCAGGACCCGGGCTTGAACGCGCGGCTGCGCGAGTTTCTTTCCTGGGTCGATCAGTTTCCCCAGCCGGTCATCGTCAAAACAGCCACCACCCTCCGCCGCCTGAAAACCGGCCCGCTGTCCGTGCCTCTCTCCCCCGAAAAGCAGAAAAAGCTGGAGCAATTCCAAGCCTGGTTCGAGCCCTGGCTGGCCCGCAAAACATAGGCTTTCAGAACAGCGTCAAGCTATCCGCTGTAAGCTATAAGTGATGCTTCCCCGAGTTTTGTGTCTGCTAACCGCTGGCCTGTTGATGGCCCAGTCTCAAGACCCCGCCGGTACAGCCCGCAAGGCTCTCGACCTGTTGCTGGGCGGGAAATACGCCGACCTGGTGCAGATGATCACGCCCGCTTACCGCACCGCCAACACCCAGAGCGACCTCACTAAACTGGGCGCCGAAATCAAAACCTGGGGCGCGGTGGAAGAGATCGGAAAGCCCACTGTGCAGGCCATGGGGCCGGTCAGTATCGTGATGTTTCCCGTGAAGTTCGCCACCCGCCCCATCGATGTCCAGATGAGTGTGAACGCCAGCGGCCAGGTGTCCGCGCCTCTGCTTCGCCCCGGGCAGGTGGCGTGGCAGCCGCCCTCGTACGTCAAAGCCGCCTCCTTCAAGGAGCGCGCCGTCGTCATCGGCGACAAATGGAAACTGCCGGGCACGCTCACCGTTCCGAACGGCAGCGGACCTTTCCCGGGGCTCGTGCTGGTCCACGGCTTCGGACCCAATGACCGTGACGAGACTGTGGGCGGCACCAAGATGTTCCGCGACCTGGCCGAAGGCCTGGCTTCCCGAGGCATCGCCGTTCTGCGCTACGAAAAACGAACCAAAGTCTACGCCGCCAGGATGGGCATCACTTCTTACACGCCTGACGACGAGGTCATCGAAGACGCCGACAAGGCCGTCGGCGTTCTACGCGCCCAGCCCGAAGTGAACGGCAACCGCGTCTTCGCTCTCGGCCACGATTTTGGTGGATACCTGCTGCCGCGCGTGGCCGCTGAAGACGGCAAGCTCGCCGGATTGATTATTCTCGGCGCCAGTGCCCGCCCTTTGGAAGACTTGATCCTGGAGCAAATCCAGGCTAAGAACCTGCCGGCCGTGCAGTTGACCGCGGCCAAATCGGCGGTGACCAAAATCAAAAGCCTGGAAACATCCGACGAGGACGCACCGCGTATCTTCGGCCTGCCCGCGGCCTATTGGGTCGATCTGAAAGGCTACGATGCTCCCGCCGCCGCCAAAAAACTTGGCATTCCCATCCTGGTCATGCAGGGTGAGCGCGATTTCCAGACCAGCATGACCGATTTCAACATCTGGAAACAGGCCCTTGCCGGCGCCAGGGGCGCGACCGTCCAGAGCTATCCGTCGCTCAACCATATCTTCGTCGCCGGAGAAGGCAAGAGCAGCGAGGAAGAGTACAAAAAGGCGGCTCACGTCGCCCCCGAAGTGATCGACGTGGTGGCCAAGTTCATGGGCCAGTAGCGCCGCGCGCGGCCTCACCATTCCACGGTTTTGCCGGGCTCGAAGTTCCCACACTTCGGTGCCCGTGCCCGCAATCAGTTTGGCCAGTTGCGCCGCGTTCCGGTAAGCGCCGGGAACGTGCCGAAGTGCATGGGCACGATGCGGCGGGCCTTGAGCAGTCTCGCCGCCAGCGCGGCTTCGCGCGGACCCATTGTGAACACGTCGCCGATCGGCAGGAAGGCAAGCTGCGGCCGGTACAGTTGCTCGATGAGGGCCATATCCGAGAAGACGTTCGTATCGCCGGCGAAATAGACGGCGCGGCCGTCGGGGAATCGCAGCACATAACCTGCCGCTTCGCCGCCGTAGACGATCTTGCCGTCATCCAGGATGCCGCAGCTGTGCACCGCATGAGTCATAGTCACGGTGACGTCGCCGAATTTCTGCGAGCCGCCCTTATTCATCGCGCGCACGTTCTGAACGCCTTTGGATTCGAGCCAGTTCCCGATTTCGTATATGGCGGCAACCTCGGGAGAGAAGCGCTTCGCCAATGGCGCCGCATCTTGAATGTGATCGAAGTGCCCGTGCGTGATGCAGATGAGGTCCACGCGCTCGATGCGGTGATCCGCGGAAGGTTCGGTTGCCATCGGTCCAGGGATCCATCAGGATCGTTTGGCCCGAAGGAAGCTCGAATTGAAATGTGCCGTGTCCCAGCCAGGTGATGCGCATACCTGCGATTCTAGCGCGCCGGGCGGCAGTTCAACGAGCAATTGTCATCTGCAGACTGCATGTTAATCTGCCATCGTAGGTGAAGCGGAGACGGGCGACTCGATCCCGCCCCAGGGTTGGATCAACCATATCGAACCAGACAGATTCCGCATGCCTTGAAAAGGGTGTGGTTTCTCGAGCTGGACAATACAACGAGCAGATATCTAATCTAACGAAAAAGGCGTCGCCACATGGACTCACTCCTTTCATTCGTGACGCAGAGTCAGAGCGGGATCGACTATAGCGGCGCGGCGCGCTGGCAGGAAACTCGCCGCCGCGGCGGCGATGGCCAGCGTGCCGGTAACGAGGGCGTAGGTGGCGGGGTCGGTAGCCTTGACGCCGTATAGAAGTGTGGTCAGATAGCGCGTGAGGAACAATGCGGCGGCGATTCCAGCCAGCGCCCCCAGCGCCACCAGGACGGCGCCTTCCCGCATCACCAGCGCGAGCACGGCGCCGGGCGACGCGCCCAGTGCCATGCGAATGCCGATTTCGGCGCGGCGCTGGGTCACCGAGAACGCCAGCACGCCGTAGACGCCGACGATGGCCATGAGAAAGGCGATGGCGGCGAACGCGGCCAGCAGCACGGTGTCGAAGCGCGGGCTGGCGGTCAACTGACCGATCGCCTGGTCCAGCGTCTCCACTTTGGTGAGGAGCCCGGGATGTCCGCCGCGCATCTCTTCCTGCAGCGCTCGGGCAAATGCGTCTTCCCTGGCCAGCGTGCGCACCACAAAGCTGAGGTCGGCGAAACCGGAGGGCGCCGGATCGTTGAGGAAGACCTCGGGCGCTGCGGGATGGTTCAATCCCCGGTTCTTGGTGTCGGCAATCACGCCCACCACGGTTTTCCACGCTCCGGCGCGGCCTCCCAGGATCTGTTTGCCAAGCGGACCTTCGCCCGGAAAGAACGCGCGCGCCGCGGCTTCGTTCAGGACCGCTGCCGTGCCGGGGCGATGCAGGTCGTCATCGGTGAGGAAGCGGCCCTGCACCAGCCGGATGCCTGTGGCCTGGAGATACTCCGGATCCGCGGCGCAGGCGCCGAGTGTGCGGCTCAGGCCGAACGATTCGGGCAGCGGACGGTCGGCGCGCGAGAAGGTGAAGGACTTCACTCCGGCGCGAGATCGGGGAGCAATCGGCCAGCGACGCGGCTTCCGTGCCCGGGATGCGCCGCAGGTAAGCCAGAATATCGGAGCCCACTGCCTGGCGCGCAGGCGTGTCGAAGCTCTTGCCGCGCAGCGGAATCGAAACCGTGAGAACATGTTCCGGCTGGAAGCCGAGATGATCGTTCTGCATGTGCCACAGGGTCTCGAACAGCAGGGAAGCGCAGGAGAGCAGGACCACCGAGAGAGCCACTTCCAGAGTCACCAGCGCGCGCCGCAGGAAGCGGTGTCCGCCGGAGACGCCGGTGCGGCCGGCATGTTGCAGCACCGTTTGCGGGTCGATGCGCCCGGCACGGAGCGCGGGCAGGGCGCCGAACAGTACAGGCGGTCAACAGCGCCACCGCCACCGCGATGCCGAACACGCGGAAATCCGTGGCGACTTCATTCAGGCGCGGCAGTTCCGTGCCCGCAAAGTGAACGAATCCGCGCAGCGCCGCAGTCACGAACAGCATGGCCACCGCGGTTCCGGCGGCGATCAGCAGCGCGACTTCGGTGAACAATTGCCGGGCCAGGCGCCCGCGCCCGGCGCCGATGGCCGCGCGCACGGCGAGTTCCCGTGCACGCGCTCCACCACCGCGCCAGCAGCAGGTTGGCGACATTGGCGCAGGCGATGGCGAGCAGGCAGGCGGCCGCGGCCATAAGCAGGTACAGGAATTTTCCGACATTGCCGGTGCGGTAATCCCGCAGCGATTCGAGCACCAGGCTGTTGCCGCGGAAGAAGGCCGGGAAATCCTTCTTGGCCGTATCGAATTGCATCGTGAGGTCGGCCCGCGCCTGCGCCATGGTGACGCCGGGTTTGAGCCGGCCGAACACGGAGAAAGCCATGACGTTGCGGTCGCGCAGGCTGGCCGTGGGAGAAATCGCGCAGCGTAAAAAGCACGTCCACCTTCACATCCACGGGGTACACGAACGATTTCGGCAGAATGCCCACAATCGTGAAGGGATAGCCATCCAGCGTGAGTGTCGTGCCGAGCACGTCGCGCCGCGCACGGAAGTGTTCGCGCCAGAAGTGGTCCGTCAGCATGGCCGCCTGCGGGCCGTGGAGTTCTTCCTCCGGCCGGAACGTGCGGCCGGCCGCGGGGACGACGCCGAAGGTCTCGAAGAAGTTGGCCGAGACCCGGCCGGCATAGACCTCCGCGGGATTGGGTCCGCCCAGCACCATCATGTTGGCGAAGGTGACCTGCGTGGCGGCGAGTTGCTGAAACGTCTTGTTGTCGCGCCGCCATGCAACGTAATTCGGCGATGGGACCAGGTCGATTCCCATGCTGGGGGAGTGGATCGAAATCCACGCCAGTTGCCCCGGATCTTTGTAAGGCAGGGGGCGCAGGAAAATGGTGTCGTAGATGCTGAACACCGCGGTAGTGGCCCCGATTCCCAATGCCAGCGAGAGCACCGCCGCGAAGGTGAATGCCCGTCCACGCTGCAACACGCGCGCGGCGTAGCGAAGGTCCTGCGAGAAACGGCCGAATGCGGCCATGCCGCGCACTTCACGCGTGGCTTCCAGGGTGAGCGCGCGGCTGCCGAAGAGGCGGCGGGCCTGCATCTCGGCCTGTTCGCGCGGCAGGCCGCGGTCCATCCACTGTTTGGTTTCGATCGCGAGGTGGGCTTCCAGTTCCTCCGCGAGATCGGCTTCCGACGGCTTGCGAAACAGGCGTCGCCACATGGATTCACTCCTTGACGGGTTTCATGGTGCGGGCCACGGCGCGCACCAGTTGCCTCCAGCGGGACTGCTCCTCCAACAGTTGCCGCTTGCCTTTGGGGGTGAGTTTGTAATACCGGGCGCGGCGATTGGCCTCCGACATTTTCCAGTCCGACGCCACCCAGCCCTTCTGCTCCAGGCGGTGCAGGGCCGGGTAGAGCGAGCCGTGCTCCACCTGCAAAACCTCCTGGGAGCGCTGGCGGATGGCCTGCCCGATGCCATGGCCATGTTCGGGTCCCCACTGAAGCACCTGGAGGAGGAGCAGTTCCAGCGTGCCCTGCATGAGATCGATGCGGTCCGGCATGGCTACACTATAGCAGATCGTCTACCAGAGCGCGTCTACCAGAGCGGTAAGACAGGCCTCCTGGCCTGTCTTGGACAGACCAGGAGGCCTGTCTCACTTTAACTTCCGGTCCAGGAATCCCGCGGTGGCCTCGTAAGCCTCGTGCCAGCTTTTGTAGAGCAGAAAATCGTGGACTTCATCGGGGAAGATCAGTTCTTCCACTTCCACTTTCCGGCGGCGGAGCGCGTCCGCCAGCATCACCGTATTGTTAAACATCACATCCGGATCGTCGTCGCCCTGAATCAGCAGCACGGGCGATTTCCAGGTGCTCAGGAAATTCATGGGTGACGATTCGAAGGCGATCCTGTAATCCGGCGCTCCGGCGGGGATGCCGAGTTCGACGGCCCAGTCGTGCACGCCGTGGAAATCGACGCCGGCCGTGAACAGGTCGGACGCGCGGGCCAGCGCCATGGCGGTGAGGTACCCGCCATACGATCCGCCCCACGCGCCGATGCGATCCGGATCCACTTCCGGGCGCGTGCGCAGGAAGATGCCGGCGCCCTGCACGTCGTTGTATTCGCTCGCGCCGGACGGGCCGTAATTCAGCGCTTCGCGAAAATTGAGGCCGTAGCCGATGCCGCTGCGGTAATTCACGCTCAGCACCACGTAGCCGCGGCTCGCCAGGTACTGATTCAGCGCATAGGCGTTGGAGTAGTAGTACATGGAGTGCCAGCCGAGCAGCATCTGGCGGCGCGACCCGCCGTGAAAGAAGACCAGAGCCGGCGCGCGGCCGCTGCGATGGGGCGGCAGGAACAGTTGACCGTGCAGCGTGAGTCCGTCGGCCGACGGGAAAATCACCTGCTGCGGCGTCACCATTTGACTCAGCGGAAAATCGGCGGGGAGCGCGCCGGGATCCAGGTCGCGCAGGGCGGTGCCGATGCGGACGGCGGGGTGCAGCGGATGTTGCGCGTCGGAGCGCAACAGCGCGATCGCGTTCGCGTCGCTGGTGGGCGCCGGTGCGACTTCGATGCCCTGGCCGCCGGTCAGCTCGACGGGCGCTCCGCCGGCGGCAGAGACCTTCCAGAGATGCCGGCGATCGATATCGCCCTGATTGGAAGAGAAGATCAGATCGCGGCGTCCGGCGCCGAGCGCCACATCCTCGACTTCGAACTCGCCCGGCGTCAGCAGCACGGCGCTGCCGCCGGAGACGGCGACGGAGTACAGGTGTGTCCAGCCATCGCGCTCCCACGGAAAGACGATGCGGCCATCGGCGGTCCACGCCAGTTGATTGGCGGCCGTGACGTTGCGGAAGACGCTGCCGGGACCGGGACCGGCGCGCCATAATTCGTGCCCCTCGCCGGTTTCCACGCTGGCGATTCGGATGGACCAGGGCTCGCCCGCACGCCGCGCTTCGCGCACGGCGCGCTTGCCGGTGGAAGGCTCGCGCAGAAACGCGATGGACCGGCCATCGGGAGACCAGACCGGCTCGGAATCGTTGTCCGTGCTGGGGTCCAGATAGCGCAGTTCGCCCGCGGCGACGTTGTACACACCGATGAAACTGTGATCGCCGCGGGCACTCACAAAGCTGATGCGCGCGCCATCGGGCGACCATTCCGGCCGGCTGCATGTGCCCCGCGCGTGAAATGACGGAACGGGCTTACCGTCGAACTGCATCAGCGAAACCTGCCCGCCTGCGATGTATGCGACCAGTTTCCCGTCCGGAGCGATGGCCGCGTCATTACCCGTCGCGAGCTTCCGCGGAGGCGCGCCGTTGAGGTCGGCCACCCAGATATCCTGCGACACGCCTTGCGCATTCAGCGCCGGATTCGCGGAGCCTCCACGCACATAGAGTACGGCCGACCCCGAGGCCGTCCAGCGCAGGTTGGCGATCTCCTGGCCGTCGTCGCTGGTGTAGGCCGTAATTTTGCGCGCCTGCCAGGAAGGCGGCTCCGCCACCAGAATATTGCGTACGCCGCGCGAGTTGGAGACCCAGGCGACTTTCCCGCCGGACGGCGCCGCGGTCAATTCCGTGGGAAACGCCGCGCCCAATACCTGAGCCAAGGTGAAGTGCGCGGGCTGCGCGGCGGCGGGGATTAGAACGAGACAGGCCAGGAGGCCTGTCTTACTGGACTGTTTCGTATTCCACCTTCTTACGTGCGGGATAGACGTAGGGCACCACCAGGCTTTCGGTGCCATCCACACCGATGGCCTTCACGCCGAAGCGGGCGTCGTCGATCGAGACATCCTTGAGCGTGTATTCGTTCACTTTGCCGACGAAGATTTCCTGTTCCCAGAAGGGCGAAGTGGTGGGGCGCACCACCACGGCGAAGCCCTTCAGGTTGGCGTCGGGGCCCACCGTGCGCCAGCGGAGCTGGGCATCGTACCGCGAAGTTCCCCGGGCGATCATGGGCGTGGGACCGCGTCCCGCCGCGCCCGCGGGAGCATTCGCGCCGGTGCGCGGAAGGCTCATCACGGCCGGTTCGGCGGGTGCCAGGGCCAGGCTTGCGGCCGCCGCGCCGTTGATTCTGGCCACGCGCGTAGTGTACGGCACGGACATGTTTTCCAGCAGGTCGGTAGCGGTGTGCTGGTTGGCGTAGTTTTCGTTCGGGGTCGAAATGCGGACGGCGGCAAAGCCCTCGAGCTGGAACGGCGTGTGGTCGCCGCCGCGCCCCAGGCGATCCTGCATGAACATGACTTTCACCTTCATGGACGGCACGTAGCGCTCCCCCATCTCGCGCACCAGGCGCGCCAGTTGCTGGTTGGGCGAATCCTGAATCTCGTCGCTGTACACGCTGACGGTGCTGTTATCGATGCGGCCGTTGCCGGAAACCTCGGTGCCGATGATGTCGTTGTTCAGTACCGCTTCGATGTTCCACTTTTCCGTCTTGGCTTTGGCGGCTTCCAGCGTGCTGCCCACCAGGCCCTGCTCCTCGCCGGCGAAGGCCACGAACACCAGCGTCTTATCGAATTCGTACTGGCTCATCACACGCGCCAGTTCCATGACGGCGGCCGTGCCGCTGCCATCGTCGCAGGCCCCGGGCGCGGGTAGTGCGGCGTTCTTTTCGTAATCGGCGGGAGTCTGCTGGGGCGGCGTGCCGCTGCCTTGGGCCGGTCGGCGCGGACCCAGGTTCAGCGAATCGTAATGGCCGCTGATCAGGACCTGCGTCTCGGGCATCGTTTTTCCGGGCAGCACGGCGATCACGTTGTACAGGTCCACGTCCTTGAATATGCGCTGGCCCTGCTTTTTGACGCGGTATTTGTCGAAGCGAACCTGCAGGCGCGGGCTGTAGCTTTCGAGCTCGTGGAAGATCCACTGGCGCGCGGCGCCGACTCCGTGCTCCGGATCGTCCGGGTTCGAGAGAGTGTTGCGGGTGCCGAAGCTGACCAGCTTTTCGAGCGTGGCCTTGATGCGAGCCTCGGATACCTCGTCCACCAGTTTGCGGATCTGCGGGTTGACCGCCTTTTCATCCGCCGTGGCGTGGAACGCGAGGCAACAGAATATAGTTGTAGCGGCTGTTCGGTAAAGCGCTTTCATGGTTTTGGGACCATGGTATCAAAGCGCGACCCGCCGGAAAGTAGCGGCGCGGGCCGGAAGAGGCGGAAGGGTGCCATACCGCGCCCGCGCAAACCCAAGCCGGGGCTGCGGGTATACTGATCGTTATGCGCATGAGCGTGCTTGTCTTTTGCGGTTTCGCGCTTATGGCCGAAACCGTCGGCGGCCTTCGCTGGACACCACCTGCTGGATGGAAGAGCGAGGGGACCGCCCCCATGCGCGCCGCGACCTATCGGATTGCTCCGGCGCCAGACGATAACGAACCCGCCGAGTGTGTAGTGTACTTCTTCGGCGCCGGTCAGGGCGGCGGCGTTCAAGCCAACCTCGACCGCTGGCAAGCCCAGTTCACACGATCGGGCGGAAAGCCCGCCCCGGCCAGGATTCTCAAGCGGACCGTCCATGGACTCGCCGTAACCACCATCGACGTATCCGGCGACTATTCCGGCATGGGCGGTCCCATGGCCACCACGCGGACCATCAAATCGAGCTACCGCCTGCTCGGCGCCATCATCGAAAATCCGGGCGGGAATGTGTTTCTGAAGTTCACCGGACCGGAGCGGACCATCGCGGCCAACGAACGGAACTTCAACCAATTACTCGACTCTTTCCAGAAGCAATACATTACGGCAATCGTTCGCCCGACGTCGCCGGACTTTGCACGCTGCGCAACAGCCGCAGCATCTCTTCTGACGCCGGGCCGTCGTACGTACGGTTCAGCACCCCGTAGCTTTCAGTATTGCCGAAGGAGCGCCCGTGCCCGCTGAGCTGCGTCCCGTTCAGCGGCCAATAACACCAGTCCAGATCGGTCTCGCGAAGAAACCGGATGATGTTCCGGAACCAGAAGCCCTGCTGCCTGGGGTCGGAGCTGTCCAGGCACCGCGCCGACTGGCAGGTTCCAAACTCGCCGACCCACAGCGGCGCCTCGGACTGCTGGCGGAGGTAGGCCCACTTTGCCTGCACTGTTTTTACGTAATCGTCGTAAGTCTGGATGCCCCGGTGACTGAAGGGATAGTCGTGCGCGGAGTATACCAGGCGATTGGGTACCTTCAGTTTCACCGGCAGACGGCCAAAACCGCTAAGATCGAGCGCGTAGTCCACGCCCTCGACGAAGATGAGCAAATTCGGATTCTCGGCCAGAATCGCGTTGCCTCCGCGCTCGGCCGCGGCGTGCCAGTCCACGTCCGGGTTCTCGCCGCCCCAGGCGGCGCCGAAGCGCAGTTCGTTCCGCAGGTCCGCGCCGATCACGGCCGGCTGCCGCTTATAACGCCGCGCCATGAAGCGCCAGTCCGCCAGCCAGCGTTGTTCCGGATACTCCGGGCTGTGCCAGAGTGCGTTCCCGTCGCCTTCATAGCAGCACCAGTCGGCACGGCTCACGTGATTGTCCAGGATCACATACAGTCCCTCGTGCGCCAGCGCATCCACCGTCAGGTCCAGAACCTCCAGCGCCCGCTTTCCCTTCAGCGAGGGATTCGCCGCCAGCGCGTAGTCTGGCACCAAAGGGTCGGTCTCCACGAGCTGGTTCGACCACGGGATCCGCACGCTGTTGAAACCCATGGCCTTCACTTCGTGGGCGATGGCCGCCAGCGGACGATACGCCAGGCCTCCCACCGCGAACTCGGGGTTATCCGCGCCGTACCAGTTCACACCCGCCAGTTTGACGCGGTCACCCTTCGCATCCACGATCCAATGATGCGCGGTGTGCAGCGGCAGTTGGACCGTCCACGCGGTCCCCACGGCACACGCAAACAGGGCGGCGAATCGCATCGCTTCGACGAGAGACAAACCGGATTGAAGCTTCGGACCCGGCATCGGCACTTACCATAATAGGCAGATCCGCAGCAACAGTGGCCTATCCTCTTACTAATGCAAGCTTCCAGCAGCTTTCACCTTTGGGGTCCGCCAACACATGCGACTTTCAGTCGCAACCTCAACCCGCTGGCATCTATAAGACCACGGGCGGTCAACGGAATTGCCGGCTACTATCCCCATCCATCATGCAGCCCGAGCCTCCCCAAGCACCTTTAACACGGAATCGAACAACCTCTGTCGGCGCGGTGAAGGGCGGCGATATGCTCGGCCGGTCTCCACAAATGCCCTGGGCGGTCCCAGTTCGCGGCGACGCTGGGAAAATGGTTCGGCGTGGACACCGCCAATCCCGCGGTGAGCGCTACGGTGTTCCCGAATCTGGCCAGTTTCACCTCTCGGAACGCCAGAATGAAGCGGAGTCCGGTGAGTGCGGGCAGATGACGGCCTCGCGAAGGCTGGGTGGGTTTGGTGATATTTTGATTTTTACCGGAGGAGAGCGTCCGAATGCACCAGGACATGCTTTACGCTTTGCGTGCCATGCGCAAGAACGCCGCCTTCACAGTGACGGCCGTGCTCACGCTGGCGCTGGGAATCGGAGCAAATACGGCGATCTTCACAGTGATCCGCGCAGTACTTTTGAATCCGCTCCCGTATCGCGACCCCGGCCGCCTGGTTTACCTCGCGACCGCCGATCCGCAACGCAACCAGCCGGAGGTCCAGTTCACGCGATTGCGTTTCGATGAGATGAGTGCGGCTGCGCATTCGTTCACCGCCGTAGGAGCCTTCGGCGCCAACATCGAGAATGTGACACTCTCGGGCGATTTCGAGCCGGAACCGTCTGAAAGGCGCACGCGTTTCGGACAATTTCCTGGACGTTCTGGGCACGCCTCCCCTGGTGGGACGCGGCTTCCTCCCGAATGAGAAAGACGTGGTGATGATCAGCGCGGCGTTGTGGAAGCGCCGGTTCAGCGCGGATCCGCGGATCGCCGGGAAGACGGCCATGCTGGACGCCAAATCTTATACGATTGCCGGCGTGCTGCCGCCCGGCTTCGAGTTTCCCTTTGCCGGCGTGGACGTGTGGTTTACCAGGCCGTGGGAATGGTCGGCGCTGCCCTCGCGCTACTGGGGCGCGGCCCTGCTGAAAGGGTTCGCCCGTCTGCGGCCCGGGACGACCCTGGCGCAGGCGCGCGCCGAAATGGAGGTGCTGAGCAGGCAGTACAACGCGGCGCATCCGGGCATCGACCGCGGCATCATGCAGGTGGTCCTGCCTGAGGAACAGGCTGGTGCAGGGCGTGCGGCTCTTGCTGCGCATTCTTCTGGGCGCTGTGGCCTTTGTGCTGTTGATTGCCTGTGCCAATGTGGCCAGCCTGCTGATGGCGCGGGCGACGTCGCGAGGCCGGGAGTTCGCCTTGCGTGCCGCATTGGGCGCTCGGCGCGTCCGCCTGGTGAGGCAACTTCTGGCGGAGAGCCTGGTGCTGGCCTTTGCGGGCGGCGTGGCCGGGACGCTCGCTGGCGCAATGGTGTGTGCGTGCGCTGCAGAGCGTCGATGGACGGTTTGAACATAGTGGGGGTCCTGTATCTGCCGGGGCGCGGCGACATCCGGCTGGACGCCACGGTGCTCGCCTTTACCCTGGCGCTTTCGGCTGGCAACGGGAGTTTTGTTCGGACTGTTTCCCGCGCTCCAGCTTTCGCGGCCGGACCTTGCCGGCATGTTGCGCGAAAGCGGCGCCGGCGCGGGCCGCGGGCTTTCGGGCAGGCGCGGACCGATGGGTATCAGCCCGCGAGGACTGCTCGTGGTGGGCCAGGTTGCCATGTCGGTGGTGCTGCTGATCGGTGCGGCGTTATTGATGCGCAGCATAGTCCGGCTGCGTGCCGTGAACCCGGGATTTCAACCCGCCGGCCTGGTAACTATGAAGATCGCGCTTCCCGCTTACCCGCTACGATACGCCGCAGAAGCGGACAGCATTTTTCGACGCGCTTCTGCAGCGAGTGACCGATCTGCCGGGCGTCCGCTCCGCCGCCACGGCGATGTCGCTTCCCACCACCACATGGATCCGGACCAATATCAGCAGGGTGGAAGGAGCCGCCCCGCCGGACGAACGCGATGCCGCATCGTACGCGGTGGTGCAGAGCGTCGCGCCCGGCTATTTCCAAACTATGCAGATCCCGTTGCGGCGGGGGCGCGAGTTTACGGCACGCGACAATGTCGCGGGTGCTCCACCGGCGATCATCGTCAACGAGACTCTGGCAAGCCACCTGTGGCGCGACTATCCGGCGGTGGATCCCGTTGGCCGCCACATCGCCGAAGCGTATGACAAAGCCGTGGGCTGGCTGCAAGTGGTCGGAGTGGCAGCCGACATTCGCGAAGGCGGGCTCGCCAGCCCGGTTTCCGCGGAATTCTATCTGCCTTACGCCGTCCATCCACCGCAGACCGCCTATCTTGCCGTTCGCACCGGTACCGATCCCCTGTCTCTGGTGAACTCCATTCGCGCCCAGGTCGGGGCCGTCGATCGCGACCAATCGGTGTCGGACGTAAAGACGATGCAGGCGGTGCTGGAAAGGTCGCTGGGCAATCGCCCATGGACCATGTGGCTGTTGGGAACCTTCGCTGGGACTGGCTTTGTTACTGGCGCTGGTGGGAATCTATGGCGTCATTGCTTATTCGGTGGGGCAGCGGACGCAGGAGATGGGAATCCGCCGAGCCCTGGGAGCGCAGCACGGCGACATTGTGATGCTGGTCCTGCGCGAAGCGTTGGGCCTGACCGTTGCGGGCACGGCGATCGGCATCGCGGGCGGGTTGGCGCTGACTCGCGTGATGAAGGGCCTGCTGTTCCAGACCAGTCCCACCGATCCGGCGACGTTTGCCGGTATGGCGCTGTTGTTCATTCTGGTCGCCGCGGCGGCCAGTTACATTCCGGCACGGCGTGCCACTCGCGTGGATCCGGGGCGAGCGCTCGCATTCCATGTAGGGTTCGAATCCAAGGCGCATGTTACCTTGGATTCGATGCCTATCGAAAATCCGTTTCAAGATCCTCTGAGATTTGAACGGCAGGTGCCGGAGTGCATTGTGGTCATCTTCGGCGCCAACGGCGATCTCACCAAACGCAAACTCTTGCCCGCGCTTTACCGGCTGGCTTACGACCGGCGGCTTTCGGCCGGATTCGCCGTAGTCGGCATTTCGCGCACTCCCATGAGTGACGACCAGTTCCGCGAGAAGATGCAGGATGCCGTCCGGCAGTTTTCCGAAGACACACAGTTCGACGAAGACGTGTGGAAAGCCTTTGCCGGCGGTCTTTCTTACGTGGCCGGCGATATTGCGGACGCGCAGTTATATCAACGCCTGGCCGCCAAACTGAAAGAGATCGAGGACTCGCGGCACACCGGCGGCAACGTGATGTTCTACCTTTCCACGCAGCCCAGTCAATACGCGCCCATCGCCCAGGGCCTGGGCGGCGCGGGCCTGGGTAAGGGCGGGGGCTGGCGCCGCCTGGTGGTGGAAAAGCCGTTCGGCCACGACCTGGAAAGCGCGCGCGAACTGAGCGACCGTCTGCACGAATACTTCGACGAATCATCCGTATACCGGATCGATCATTACCTGGGTAAGGAGACCGTGCAGAACATCCTGGCGTTTCGCTTCGGGAACGGAATTTTCGAGCCGCTGTGGAACCGCCGCTATGTGAATCACGTGCAGATCACGGGAGCCGAATCGATCGGCGTGGAAGATCGCGCCGCGTATTACCAGGAGGCGGGCGCGCTCGACGACATGATCCAGAATCACCTGTTGCAGGTGATGGCGACGATCGCGATGGAGCCGAGCGCCAGCTTTCGCGCCAATTCGGTGCGCGATGAGCGGAGCAAGCTCTTGCGCAGCATCCGCGTGATGACGCCCGATGAGATTCGCCTGAACGCGGTGCCTGGGCAGTACGGCCCGGCCAGTATCGGCGGCAAAGCCCTGCCGGGCTTTCGTCAGGAAAAGGGCGTAGACCCGCAATCGCAAACCAACACCTATGCGGCCGTGACATTTTTCGTGGAGAACTGGCGATGGGCCGGAGTGCCGTTCTACGTGCGCACGGGAAAGCGCCTGCCCAAGCGTGTCACGGAAATTGCCATCCAGTTCAATCCCGCGCCGCTGACCATCTTCGATGAGGACGATGGCGACCGCTCGCCGAACCTGCTGATTGTGCGCATCCAGCCCGACGAAGGAATCTCGCTGAAGTTTCTGTCGAAGCGGCCCGGGGCGGGGATGAATCTGCGGCCCGTGTCGATGGATTTCAACTACGGGTCCAGTTTCGGCGAGCGCTCGCCCTCGGCGTACGAAACGCTGCTGCTGGACGCCATCATCGGCGATGCCACGCTGTACACGCGACAGGATATGGTGGAGGCGAGTTGGAGCGTGATCGAACCAATACAGAACGTGTGGCGCGCCACTAAGTTCGATTTCCCGAATTACCCCGCTGGAAGCTGGGGGCCGGCCGCGGCGGATGAAATGCTCGCGCGGCGTGGTCATACCTGGAGGAGGCCGTAATGGGAACGCTGGCACCGGAAACGATTCTGCATCAACTGGCGGATCTGTGGGTATCCCAAGGGAAGGAAGGCCAGGCGGAAAGCGGCGCGGGAGTGTTGCGCGCCTGCTCCATGACGCTGGTGGTGGTGAGCGAGGCCGGCGACGATGCCGCCGCATTGGGCGAAACGCTGGCCGCGCTCATGCCGGAACACCCGGCGCGCACCATCCTGATCCGCGTGAGCGGCGCGGGGCCGGCCGCGCTCGAGGAACGCGTGTACGCGCAGTGCTGGATGCCGTTCGGCCAGCGCCGGCAAATCTGTTGCGAGCAGGTGGAAATCACGGCGACGGATGCCGCATTGCTGGAGGTGCCCTCGGTGGTGCTGCCGCTGGCGGTGGCGGACCTTCCGCTGATTTTATGGTGCCGCAGCGCGCGCGTGTTCGCGATGCCGGAATTCGACGCGATGGCCTCCATGGCGGACAAGGTGATCATCGATTCCGCCGTCGTGCCGGGAGACGCCCGCGCAGCCCTGGCGCGCCTGAAGCAGGCGGCCGGCGGCCGGATGCTTGGCGACCTGGCCTGGACGCGTCTCACGCGCTGGCGCGAGATGCTCTCCCATGTGTTCGAGAACCGCGAAATCGTCTCCGGTGCGCGCAGCGTGTCGCGTGTCACGGTGGAATACCCGGGAGATGCGCCCAACTCGTCCAGCCTGTTCATGGGCGCGTGGGTGATGGACTGCCTCTCCGCCGCCGGAGCGAAACCCCAACTTACGCTGGCCCGCGGCGAGTGGACTAGCAGCGAGCCGGCGCCGCTGGTGATGCGGGTGGTGCTGGAAGGCGAAGGAATTTTCGTCGAACTCATGCGCTGGACCGATCGCATGGTGACTACCGTCAACAACCTGGCGCAATGTACCCATCTGCCGCTGGTGACCGAATACGCCCTGGTGCGCGAGGAGTTGGGAATTGTACGGCGCGACCCGGTTTTTGAAAAGGCGCTGGCATCCGCCGTTGGTGTTGCTTATCCTAACCAGTGATGAGCGTTCAACGGCATACCTATCCCGATGCGGCAGCGGCCTCTGAAGCGTGTGCCCATCAGATCGTCGCTTTGCTTGAAGACGCGATTGCCGGCCAGGAGTTCGCCACTCTGGCCATCTCCGGCGGTTCCACGCCTAAACTCATGTTTCCGATGCTGGCAGCGGCGCCGCTGCACTGGGACAAAGTACATTTGTTTTGGGTGGACGAGCGCTGCGTGCCGCCCACCGACGATGCCAGCAACTTCAAACTCGCCAATGATTATCTGATTGCCCGGGCTCACTTCCCTCCGCGTCACGTGCACCGCATTGCCGGCGAACTGAAGCCTGAGGCCGCCGCGCGGCGCTATGCCGACGAGATCCGCGACTTTTTCGGCCTGGCCGAAGGGGAACTGCCGCATTTCGACGTGCTGCATCGCGGCATGGGACCGGATGCGCACACCGCCAGCCTGTTTCCGGGCGACCCTCTGATTGACGATCACGAGGGGATCGCCGGTTCGACCTACGTCGAAAAGTTCAAGCAATGGCGCGTCACCCTGCTGCCCGGGGTACTGATGTCCGCCAAGAATACCGTCTTTCTGGTGGCCGGAGCAGACAAGCAGGAGGCCCTGCGCGCGGTGTTCGAAGAGGAATACGATCCCAAGCAGTATCCGGCCCAGATCGCCGCGCATCCCGGCCGGGGAGTGAGCTGGTTTTTGGATGAGGCGGCGGCGTCGCTGTTGGAGTAGCAGTCCGTGGCAAAACTCGCTCCCTTACGGTCGCGTCTTCCATCTATAAGACACTCAATCAGAGCCGCGCACGTTAGTAAGCGGTCTTTTGGAACTTCTGCCACAGTCTGCTGGCCTGGCGCAGGCGCCTGTCAGAAAAGGCTTGCCGGCGGGAGGGAAACCGTTTAACTTTAGGGTAATCATGAAACACTTTCTGCTGGCGGTGTGTGGCGCCCTGTTGGCGCATGCGGCCGGAGCCGCCGATTTGACGGGCAAATGGATTGCTTCGACTGGCAATGGCCCTCAACCGGGAGAGATATCGTATTTCCTCAAGTCTCAAGGCGATACCTTCACCGGATACGTCACGCAAGGGCAAAACAGCTTTCCCATTACAGACGGCAAGGTGAACGGGAATGACCTCACGTTTACCGTTACGCGGCAGTTTGGAAACAACGAGATCAAAGTGCCGTACACCGCCAGGATCACCCCGGACGGACTGGTGATCGAGGTTCCTGCCGGCGGCGGACGCGGTGGTCGCGGCGGAGCGGGCCGGGGTGGTCCCGGCAGAGGACCGGGCGGACCTCCTCCCGGCGGCTTCGGCCGTGGACGCGGGGGCGCTTTCGGCTTCGGCACCCCCGCGGAGGCCACGAGCGGTCCCGGCAATGCCCGACCTATGCAGGAACTGGCCCGGCGCGTCTCCACCGAACCCCCGCCGCCCATGCCGGTGCCGCCGCCTAAAATCTCGCTGCCCATGCCTACCGAAAGCGTGGCTTACAACGGGCTCGCCAAAACACCCCCGATGGGCTGGAACAGTTGGAACAAGTTCGCGCGCCAGGTGAACGACCAGGTGGTCCGCGAGATTGCCGACGCCATGGTCCGCGAACGGAATGCGAGATGCCGGCTACGTCTACATCAATATCGACGACACCTGGGAGGGCTCGCGCGACGCCGCAGGGCAACATCGAGACCAACGAAAAGTTTCCCGACATGAAAGCGCTGGCCGACTATGTGCACAGCAAGGGTCTCAAGCTGGGCATCTATTCCTCGCCCGGTCCGCGCACCTGCGCCGGCTTCGAGGGCAGCTACCAGCACGAAGAGCAGGACGCCAAGACCTATGCCGCCTGGGGCATCGACTATCTGAAGTACGACTGGTGCAGCGCCTCGCAGGTCTACGAATCCTCGTCGCAGCCATGCCGCCGTACTACCAGAGATGGGCCAGGCCCTGCTGCATTCCGGCCGTCCCATCGTCTTCAGCCTGTGCCAGTACGGCCGCGAGAACGTGGGCGAATGGGGCGCCAAAGTCGGCGGCAATCTCTGGCGCACCACCGGCGACATCCGGGACACCTGGCAGTCCATGTCCAACATCGGGTTCGACCAGCAACCGGGCCGCGAGAAGTTCGCCGGTCCCGGTCACTGGAACGACCCCGACATGCTGGAGATCGGCAACGGCGGCATGAACGATACCGAGTACCGCACGCACATGAGCCTCTGGAGCCTGCTGGCCGCGCCGCTGCTGGCGGGCAACGACCTGCGTAGCGTGCCTCCGGACGTCCTGGAAATTCTCACCAACAAGGAAGTGATCGCCATCGACCAGGACCCCATGGGCGCCCAGGCAAAGCGCGTATTCAAGGAGGGCGACCTGGAAGTCTGGTCGCGGCCGCTGGCCGATGGCAGCCACGCGGTAGGTCTCTTCAATCGCGGCGCGGAGACGGCCCGCGTCACCGCCAAATGGTCCGACATCGGAATCACCGGAACCAGGACGGTGCGCGACCTGTGGGCTCATGCGGATCGCGGCGCGGGCAGCGACGCGTTCTGGTCGGATGTCCCCTCGCACGGCGTCGTGCTGGTTAAAATCTCCGGTAAGTAAGCGTTTAACTAAAAGGGGCTGTCATGCGTCTGATCGTTGGTTTGCTCGTGCCGGGCATTTTAGCGGCGGCTTCCGGCAGCGCGCTCACTTTCCGCTCCTCCGATGAACGCCTCTCCGAAGCATTCCGCTGGGCCCGGCAGCAGGCTATGGCCTATGTGTTCGATGGCGACCCGGTAGGCCCGTGGTACGAAGCGGCCCTACCGGGGCGGCAGGCCTTCTGCATGCGCGACGTTTCGCACCAGGGCGACGGCGCGCACGCCCTTGGTCTGGCCCCGTACACCTACAACATGCTGTACCGCTTCGCGGAGAACATTGCGGAATCGCGCGACTGGTGCAGTTACTGGGAAATCAATCGCGAAAACAAGCCCGCGCCGGTGGACTACCAAAACGACCAGGCATTCTGGTACGACCTGCCCGCCAATTTCGACGTGCTGGACGCCTGCGCGCGCATGTACAGGTGGACCGGCGACCGGCGCTATCTCAATGATCCGGCGTTTCTCAACTTCTACGACCGCACCGTCCGCGATTACGTGGCGAAGTGGCAGTTGAGTCCGGAGCAGGTGATGAAGCGCCAACTCCCGGTTCCGCCGCCCGGCTTGTCCGGACCCGCCGCCAGGTTCTTTACCGCGCGCGGCATCCCGAGTTACATCGAGGGCGGTAGCCAGTTTGTGGTGGGCGTGGACCTCTTGGCGGCGGAGTACGCGGGTTTCCTGGCTTACAGCCACATCCAGCAACTGCGCGGCAATGCGGCCGGCGCCCGGGAGTACCTGGCGAAGGCGCTCGAATTGAAGAAACTCGTCAACGAAACCTGGTGGAACGCGGACCAGCGGCAGTATTACTCCACCCTGAGCCGTGACTACAAACTGCAGGGATCGGACAGGCTGGCGCTCGGGGACCGGGCGGTGCTCTATTACGGCGTCGCGGAAGACGGCGCCAAGGCGCGATCCGCGCTCGACGGCCTCCTGTCGCGGATCCAGCAGCCGTCATCCCTGGCCGTCGAGGAGCAGTCTCACTACGCCGAAATCTTCTATCGCTATGGACTCGCCGACGTGGCCTACGCCCAGATCCTGGACCTTTCGCGGCCCGACCGCAAGCGCCGCGAGTACCCCGAAGTGTCTTACTCGGTGATCGGGGCGATCGTGGGCGGCATGATGGGCGTTGCGGCGGAGGCGGACCATGCCGTCAGCACGCTGCCATCCCTGGTGCACCAGACCGAATGGGTGGAGATCGCCGGCCTCCCGGTGCGGGCGAATGTTGTGTCTCTCCGCGAGGAGGCAAACCGCGTCGCGATCCTCACGAATCAGTCGGGCCCTGCGTTGCAATGGCAGGCCCGCTTCCCGGGGTCTTTCGACCGGCTGCTGGTGGATGGCAAGCCGGTCCGCGCGCAGCGAACCGCGGCTTACTCCTGGGTGGAAGCGCGCGTCAAACCAGGCGGCAAAGTGCGGGTAGAAGTGCCCGCTTCGGGCGCACCACGTAATCCTTAAAATAGCTGCTGCTGCCGGCCCGGAGGTGGAAGCTTACATCCTCCATTCAGTAGAATGCGGCGCGCCGTCCGATCCAGTAAGGCGAGAAGACTCAACGTGCTAAACTACAAAGAGTTTCCCATTCATGGATTTCATCAAAGGCCTGAACGCGCAACAGCGCGAGGCGGTGAGTCATACCGAAGGTCCACTCCTGATCCTCGCTGGCGCTGGTAGCGGTAAGACACGTGTTATCACTCACCGCATCGCGCATATCATCACCGCGCGGCGTATCCCGCCGTCGGCGATTCTGGCTGTTACTTTCACAAACAAGGCTGCCAATGAAATGCGGGAGCGGGTGACGGCGCTGCTGGACGGCGTACCCCTGGAATCTTCTCCTACTGTTTCGACCTTTCACTCTTTCTGCGTGCGCCTGCTGCGTCGCGATGGCGACCCGCTGTCGCGGATCCGCCCGGGTTTCTCACGGCGCTTCAGCATTTATGACGACGAGGACCAGCTTGGCCTGATCAAAGCTGCCTACCGTGGGCTGGGGCTGGACGAAAAAGAATTCATGCAGTACCGCGCGGCCCTATCACGCATCAGCCACGCCAAGAACGTAAACGAGACGCCGCAGGATCTGTATAAAAAGGCCGTCAATAAGGAAAACGAAGCGCTGGCGGCCCTGTATGAAGAGTACGAGAAGGCCCTGCGTACGGCCAACGCCCTGGATTTCGACGATCTTCTGCTGGAAGCCGTGCGTTTGCTACGGCACGACGAAGCCACGCGCGAAGCCTGGAACCGGCGCCTCAGCTACGTCATGATCGACGAGTATCAGGACACCAATCGCAGCCAGTACGAGCTCATGCGCCTGCTCAGCGATTCGCACAAGAACGTGTGCGTGGTGGGCGATGAGGATCAGTCGATCTATAGCTGGCGGGGCGCGGACATCCGCAACATCCTGGATTTCGAGCGGGACTTCCCCAACTCCAAGACCATTCGTCTGGAGCAGAATTACCGGTCCACTAAGAACATTCTGGCGGCCGCCGGCGCCGTTGTGGAGAACAACAAGGCGCGCAAGGGCAAGAAGCTCTGGACCGAGGCCGCGGACGGCGAACGGATCGGCCTGTACGCCGCCTACGACGCCGAAAACGAAGCGCTGTTCATTGCCGACAGCATCGAGAAATACATGGTGGCGAATCCTGGCGACCATGTGGCCGTGCTGTACCGGACCAACTCGCAATCGCGCCAGATCGAAGAAGCGCTGCGCCGTTACGGGCGCAAATACAACATCGTCGGCGGCTTTAGTTTCTATCAGCGCGCGGAAATCAAAGACATCGTCGCGTACCTCAAACTCGCGGCGTCCAATGTGGATTCGGTGAGCCTGCTGCGCGTCATCAATACGCCTGCGCGCGGCATCGGCCGCACCACCGTGGAGCAGATCGAAAAGTACGCGCGCGAGCATGGCATCAATCTGTGGGATGCCATCGAGCGCATCATCGACGATCAGCATCTTTCCACGCGGTCGCAATCGGCACTGGTATTGTTCCGGAATCTGATCCAGGAGCTTTCCCTGGTGGCGAGTTCTTCCTCGCTGGCGGATCTGATCCGCCACATTCTGGACCGCACCGGCTACCGACGTATGCTGCAGCAGGAGAAGACGCCGGAATCCGAAACGCGGCTGGAGAACCTGGACGAGTTGATCAACGCCGCCGCGGAATCGGCAGAGCGCGGCGATACCATCTCGGACTTTCTGGACCATGCCGCTTTGGTGGCGGACGCGGATGCGTACGATGAGCAGGCGCCCATCACGCTGATGACGCTGCACAACGCCAAAGGCCTCGAGTTTCCCGTAGTGTTCCTTTCCGGAATGGAGTTGGGCCTCTTCCCGCACAGCCGCTCCATGGATTCAGAAGCAGCCTTGGAAGAAGAACGGCGCCTTTGTTACGTGGGCATGACGCGCGCCCGCAAGCGGCTGTTTCTTACCTGGGCCCGGTTCCGCCGCAGGTTTGGCGGAGGCGAACAGGAGCGCTCCACACCATCATGGTTCCTGGGTGAAGTGCCGCCGCATCTGGTCCAGAATCTCGGCGTGACCGATGAGCCTGGCGAGGTGGATCTTCGCACCGAGCGCCACGACGTGCGCCAGTCCGCCAAGCGCAATACATACACCGGTAAGACTTACAACTCCATCGAAAACATCTCGCAGTTCTTCAACGAAAAAGGCCTTCCGGTCAGCTCGCTCAAGACACCGCCCCAGGTGCCGCCGGCGCCGTTTTCGAGGCCCACGCCGCAGAATAAACCGCTCACCCAGGCGCCGCCTCCGGTTCGCAAAGCGGCCCGGACCGGCATGACGGTGGAGCATCCCAAATACGGCACCGGCACCGTGGTGAGGCGCGAGGGTGAGGGCGATGATGCTAAGATCACTGTTAACTTCCCTCGTTTCGGTCTTAAGAAACTGGTAGAAAAGTACGCAGGATTAAAAAGAAGCTGATGAACACGAAGACAATTACCGACAAAGCAGAACGTAAGAAGATCAAGCGCGCCGTGCGCAAGAAGGCCGCCCCGAAGGCCAAACGCGCTGCCGGCGTGGCCCGCGGATCGATGAAGAAAAAGATCCGTCACCAGGCGCAAGGCCAGCGCAAGAGGTAGAGTTCTCCCGCGAGCTCTGGGCCGGGGGATTCCGGCCCGAGCCGTTTGTGCGCGGTAGACGATGCAAGGCGTGGTAGCAAGAATTACAATCGAGCCCGGCGAGCGCGGTGGCAAACCGTGTGTGCGAGGTCTGCGGATCACGGTTTGGGACATTCTCGGCTGGCTTGGCTCCGGGATGACCGAGGCTCAGATTCTCGATGAACATCCGGATCTTGAGAAGGACGACTTCCCCGCTGTGTACCAGTTCGCCGCCGAGACCGGCCGCAGAGTGAAGATCGGGTGAGCCTGCTGCTCTTCCTGGTTTGAGTCACGTCCGACACATCGGATTGAAACACCATTGAGGAATTGCTCCGGCAGAATGCAGTCCGGATATCGGAGTTCGAGAGAGATTCGGTCACCGGCCTGTTGAGTTTGAGCTTCCCGATCCAGAAGGGGCCCAGGTAAACGATCTGATTGTTTCCCGGTCCAACCTTCCATGCGACCAAACGGACTGCACTGACGCCTGGAAATGTCTCGCCGTTCGACAGACCTTCTCTCCGGACTACCGGTAGCGTAAACCTTACTTCTCCGTTCGGCGCAGGGTGCTGTGCTTAAACCCGTACGCGAAGTACAGCACCAGGCCGATCACCAGCCAGATGCCGAAGCGCTCCCATGCCTGGTCCGGGCAGGCCCTTCATGATGAACAGGCAGTCCGGCGGCCGAGAGCACGCACACCGGCCAGACCAGCGGCACCCGGAAGGGGCGCGGGCGCTCCGGCTCCTTGTAGCGCAGCACCAGCACGCCGATGCTCACCAGCATGAACGCGAACAGCGTGCCGATGTTGGTCAGATCGTAGGTCTCCGCCGCGTCGCCGAATCAGCGACCAGAGCGCCACGAAGATGCCCGTGAGGAGCGTCGTGGCCCACGGGATGCGCGTGCGCGGATGGATCTTCGCGGCCCACTGTGGGCAGCAGACCGTCGCGCGCCATGGCGAAGAAGATGCGCGGCTGGCCGTACTGAAACACCAGCAGCACCGCCGACATCGAGACCGCCGCGCCGAGCGCCACGATCCAGCCGACCGTCTTGAAGCCCGCCAGTTCCAGCGCGCGCGCCAGCGGATCGGCCACCGCCAGCTCCTTGTACGGCACCATGCCGGTCAGCACGAAGCCGACGATGACGTAGATGACCGTGCAGATCGCCAGGCCGCCCAGAATGCCGATCGGCAGATTGCGCTGCGGATTCTTCGTCTCCTCGGCCGCCGTCGAGATCGCGTCGAACCCGATGTAGGCGAAGAAGACGATGGCCGCGCCCTGGTGAATGCCGGTGAAGCCGTTGGGCGCGAACGGGATGATAGTTCGCGCTCTTCAGGTGCGTAAGCGCCGACCACGACGAAGAGCGCCAGCGCCAGCAGCTTGATCACCACCATGATGTTGTTGGCCGTCGCGCTCTCGCGCGCGCCGCGCAGCAGCAGCCAGGTGATGAGCATGACGATCGACGAACGCCGGCACGTTGATCAGGATCGGGATGCCGGCGATGTGCGGCGCCGACTGCAGCAGTCCGTGGATCTGCGGATCGGAGCTGAGCAGCGCCGTGCGATAGCCGGTGGTCAGCCAGGCGGGCAGCGACGACGCCGAAGCCGCGCAGCAGCGTGTTGAAGTAGTCGCCCCACGAGATCGCCACCGCCACGTTGCCGACGGCGTACTCGAGAATCAGGTCCCAGCCGATGATCCACGCGACCAGTTCGCCGAGCGTGGCGTACGAATAGGCGTAGGCGCTGCCGGCCTGCGGAATCATCGACGCCAGCTCGGCGTAGCAGAGCCCCGCCAGCGCGCAGGCGCCGCCCAGCAGCAGGAACGAGAAGACCAGCGCCGGGCCGGCGCCGCTGCGGATCACTTCGCCGTTCGGCCCGATCTGACCGGCCGCCGCCGTGCCGATCGCGCCGAAGATGCCGGCGCCGATCACCGCGCCGATCGCGAGCATGATCAGATCGCCCGCGCCCAGCGTTCGCTTGAGCCCGCCGGACTCGGCCGTTTCCGCCACCAGCGCGGCAATCGGCTTCCGCTGGAAGAGTTGTGACATCACAGGGAATTCTAGCAGACGGGCAATAGAGTCTCTTCACCACGGACGCCGGGGGACACCGGGAAAGCACGGATCTCTTTCAACAGTGTTTGTATATCGATTTTTCGCCGATGCCTCTGCCGGTGGGCAGAGGCTTGTCGGCTTGAGGTCGAAGACCTCTCCAGCCTCTAGCGGCGGTCCCAGTTCAGGCGCATGCGGTCGCGGCCGTCCGTGGCTTCGAGCGAGATGCTGTTGACGTTCTGGCGCTGGTCGACGGAGATGTACATGGGTCCGCGCAGGCGGCCGTCTTCGCTGGTCACGGCGGCTTTGAGCCTTCCGTTGTCGCGATCCATGAGGACTCCGGAGAACATAATGGTGCGGCCGCGTTCGGCGCGGAACGAGACTACGATTTTGCCGCCGCGATCGATATCGACGTTGACATCCTGCAGGCGGCGCGCATCCGCGCCATTGAATACGGCGGTGCCGCGGCCCTGCCCGCGGAAGTTGACGACGTTATTCCACACAAAGCCGGAGGCTGGGGGACGATCGCGGTCGTCGCGGCGATCCTCGGGCGGGCGGGCCCCGCTGACCACGTCCAGATTCCAGGAAAGGCGAAAGTGGTACCGGCCGAAGCCGCCGTCAGAATCCCGAATGTGGACCATGGCGGCAAAATCGTTGCGGCGGTTGGGGCTATCGACCAGCCGGATTTCGTTGCGGCTGTCCTTGACTTCGAACACCAGGTCCGGCATATCGCGGTGGGGGAGCGGGGCATTGCATTCCGACCCATCGTCGCGCGCGTCCTGGCCGGCGAGAGTTCGCGCGAGAACCATGTCGCCGCGCACCATGACATCGACGGTGTTATCCACCTGTAGGCGGATGTCGCATTGTCCTTTGCCGCGCGGCACGTCGTCGCGGGTCATTTGGCGGATACGAAACTGCGTGTCAGCCCACGCAGGAATTGCGGCCAGTACGGCCAAAGCTATCACCCAAGTACGCATGGATTCAGGATAGCGCCTTGAGTACGCGTGCGGGCCGGAGAGGGCGGTCTTCAGTTTCCATCTCCAGGTCTAGGTCCAGGAACTTGTGCCGAATCTCTCCGGCTGTCCATATGCCCCGCCAGGGCGGTCCGAGCGGATTCGGAAGAAGAAAATGGTGAACGGATTGGCGCTCCGCGCAAAGGCCAGCCAGCGCCAGGCCCGAACCCTGTGGACCCGAAACGACCAGATCCTTCCCATCCGGCGACCAAGCCATGGGTTCGAGAGCTACCCCGGCAAAGCGGGCAAGTCTTCGTTCGGCGCCTCCGATCGCGGGAACCGCGAGGATTTCGGCGGCAGCGCCCGCAGGCCGCAAGTAAGCGATCCGGCTGCCATCGGGTGACCAGCAGGGAGAGACTGCCCCTTTTCCCGGCGGGCTTATACGCAGAGGTTGGCCGCCTGCGCTCCGCAGTTTCACGTAGACACCTGCTGCACCGGGTGGTTGGCCGGCCCAGACGAACGCCAGTGGTTTGCCGGCAGGCGATACTTCGGGGGTGCTCACGGCGCCTTGCTAGGCCGTGGCCGGGACGACATGATAGACGAGAGGCTCGGGTGACGGAGAAAGTGCCGGCTTTGCCGTCGAGGGCAGGGATGTTATTGGAGATGGTGTAAGTCCACTGGCCGCGCTCATCGGGCATGACGCGGATGCGGTAAGTGCCGCTGCCATCGTAGAAGCCGTCCGCGTCGACGGTCCGGTGGCGGAACTGGAAATGAGCGGAGAGGCGGACATCGACGATGGGATTGCCGGCGGAGGGACCGGGCAGCCTGATTTGGATGCGGCGGGCGGTCATGCTGTGAGGGTACATCAAGCGGGGGTTGGGGGTGGGGTTTGGGGATGGCGGATTAGTGGGCGCGCTACGCGCTTGGGGGCCTTCGGCCTGGGGTTGGGGGTGGCGATTTGGCGAGATTCCGGCATATTTGTTGGGCGTCAGGCGGTCCTCCTGGGCGTTTTTTGGGCTTCCCGGAGGAGGCGGCGGTGGTTGGCGAGGCGGCGGATCAGGGCGAGAGAATGAACAAATTGAGCGGGGAGGGCTTCCGGGGGAAAGTCGTATGTTTCTCCTAAGATAGCGACTTCTTCGATGGCTGTCTGAAGGGCGTCGCGGCGGGCCTGCTGCAACTGGAAGAGGAGGGCCATGTTCTTTTCGACGCGGCGTTGGATGCGGCTTTCGTAGAGGGTGAGGAGAGCGAGTTGCTGCGCGCTCCCTTCCCAGAGGTGGGACATGGCGAAAGCGTCATCGACCTGTTCGTGGTTAGTGATGACCTGGCTGGGTGCGTCGGCGATGGATTGAACGAGGTCGGCTTGCACGGCGCCAACGGGAGCGAGGTCCTCGTGGATGGCCTGGCAATGCTGTCTGTAAGCAGCGTCATCGTGTGGCTTGATGACAAGGACATGGCCTGCCAGGCCATGGCGGTATGCGTTAAAGGCGCGTTTGTCACGCGGTTGGGGTGCGACGGGATTCGTTTCAGGGGACATAAGTTACTTTCTGGCGAGCTGCGCTCGCCTGGACAGGCCTGGAGGCCTATCCTACGAATACCATCCGCACTTAGGGGAGTTTGGGTAAGTGGTTGACGGGATTGAGACGGAGTGCTGTGACTGCGCCCGAAAGACCACCGGCGCGCTGGAGTCCGGGGACGAAGAAGTTCTTTGCCAGGTCTTCATCGGTACCGGGAAAACCGGACAGATCCGCCTGGAGATCGATGGAGATGGGCGCTACGGCGGCGGCGAAGGTACACCAGAGGGCGGACTTACCGAGGCCGATCAATTGCGTCTTAGGTTGGTTGAGCCAGGCGAGGGCGGTGAGGATGTCCTGAACGCGGTTGGCGTCGTCGCTCTTATTGAAAGTCAGGAACATGGGGACGGAACGGTTTCGGGGGGCGACGGCGGAGCCGGTCTGGAAGGCGTCGATGAAGAGGACGGCGCGCCCGGATTTGAGGAGACGGGCGGCGGCAGGATCTTTGCGGGCGGCTTCGGCGCCATCGGGGTGAACGATGAGGGCCGGAGGATTGGCGCCTTTGATCCAGATGGCGGGGATGCGGTCGCCTTGTCCGGGACGGCCGAGGAGGATATGTTCGCCCTCGCCTTCGCGGAGGACACGGGCGGGCCACTCGGCGGCGAGGGCGGCGGTGAGGCGGGCGCGCGCATCGCCAGTCTGCTGCCGGGCGAGGCGCTTCCACTCATCGAACAGTTGCTGGAATGAGATCGCGTTGTCGGGGAGTTTGCGATTGGAGAGCACCATCATGTCCTGGAGTTTTTCCATGTGGATGGCGCGCTCTTTGAATTTGGCGGGATCGGTTTCGCCGAGGACGTGTTTGCCGAAGAAGGCATAAGTGGCCTCGCGGTTGGGCCGGTTGTAGTTATGTGGGGCGTCCTGGAAGAACATTTCGACATCGGCGGCTTTTCCGTAGAGATCATAGATGGCGCGGACGGCGGGATACTCTTCGGTGCGCATGTTGCGGGTCCAATCGCCGGTGGCGGCGGACATGATCATGGGGCGCGGGGCCATCATCGAAGCGATTTCGACGTTGTTGGTATCGAAGCGGAGGCCGGGCGCATTTTCGCAGAGTCCGCCACCCTGCATGATGAGGGAGACCATGTTGGCGGGGGCGGAGAATTTGATGCGGTCGTCCACGGCGGAGACGGTAAAGGTCTGAGTGGCGCCGCCGGAAGCGCCGGTGGCTCCTATTTTTTGCGGATTGACGCCGGGCAGTGTCTCGAGGAAATCAATGGCGCGGATGGAGTTCCACAATTGCAGGCCGAAGGAGCCGAAGCTCCAGAGCTCTTCGGGGGGTGTATCGCCGAAATCGTGCGGGGTCTGGATGGTGTCGTCGTAGCCGACCATGTCGTAGCTGAAGACGACGAAGCCCTGGCGGGCGAGATTGATGGCGCGGGCGGGGACGGAGGCGATATCGGTATTTTCCAGGCGGCCGTAATTCCAGTGGCCGTGCGGGCTGATGATGGCGGGATATCCGCCGGGGGGCGCGGGGTCGAGCGGGCGGTAGAGGTTGCCGGCGAGGTAGAAGCCGGGCAGGGTTTCGAGGAGCACCTTTTCGATGGTGCAGTCGCGGTTAACGACGCGGCCGAAGATCTGCGGGTGCAGATCGTTTTTGGGGAACGGCGGGAAGAGGCCGGCGGCGGCGAGGATCTGGGTCCGCAGGGCCTGTTTGCGGGCTTCCCATTCGGCGAGGGTGCGATAGGTTTTGGCGACGAAATGGGTGTTGGTGTTGGGCGTCTCGGTATTGCGTGCGTCCTGCGCGGGGATCTGCGCGTGCGCGACGAGGCATGCGGCGAGGGCGGCGGTAAGGAATCGCGGCATGGCTATAGTGGTATCACAGATTTCGGCGGTGCGGCGGCGAGGCCGAGGTGGCGGAAGAGGGGCGCGCCCTTTCGGGTGCTGGTGATTTCGCTGCTTTGCAAGGGGATTTTCGGCCCGCCCGCATCGCGGGGATAAACCCTGCGGCCGATAGACAAACAACGGGGCAATGCTTAGGCCGCAAGTTCCGTGACGACCTCGGTGCGGTGGCTCCACGGCACGGGCTGAATTTGATAGTTGCGAAAGGCGTCGAGTACGCCACCTGAAATCGACTGCTCGATGTCATTCAAGACCGCATAAGCCTTGGAATCCGGTGGACGCACCTCGCGCGTATCGCTCCACGCGTAAATGAAAGCCTCGGCGCTGTCGCGTGTTGGGCGATTGATCGCCTGCACAATGCGTTCCGGCTGCTTGCGCGCGGACTTCGGAATAACAAAATCGAAGAGATGGTCAAACCCGCTTATGCCGGTGAACTTGACCTTCGGAGTGTACCGTATGTCGTTAGCTTCGAGCCATGCAACCACGTCTTCAAAAAAGAGGCTCTCGACGATAGGGCTTGCGAGGTAAAACAGATCATTGACAGCAAGGATGGCCTGAATGAGGTTGTGTTTTCGCGCGGGAAAGTTATCAGGTGATGCGTGTACCTCTAGGGCTTCGCTGTTCATTCGGACGCCGAAACCATTCAGCGTCATCTTCAGGAGGTCTTTTCGCTTCTCTGTACTGAGATTGCAGCCGGAAGCTTCAAGGTCATGCACGGTGTAGCTATCGTCGGTCAGGACGTAGCCGCGGTTTTCCGCGCGCGCATAGATTTGGAGGGCATCATTGTGGCGGTCAAGGAAGGGCGTGGTGATCTCAATCCAGGCGCTATCCACTTCTCGCAGCGTGGTTTTGTCTTTCAGCCACGTGCGGTAGTCGCTCAGAAGCTTCTCTATTTCGTGGAGTGTCGTCATGAGAATAGACCCTTCTGAATGCGGGGCCGTTCCGTAATATTGCAGTGCTGCATGAACGCCTCGAATGTGGAAAACAAGTCGAGCGTATCCGCGTATGTGTCAGGGGGGCCGGAATAGCCCACTTGTCGCCGAAGCCTTCCCTGTAGATGTGTAAGTGCGGGCAGGGGACTTCCGCGCCGTCCGGGTTCGTATGTGGCGGGCCGTCGAGGTCGAGCCGCAGATGGATGATGGCTGCCCGCGCGCGGTCCTGATAGGTCGCTTTTGTCAGCTCAATTCGCGCGCGGGTTACGTCGAGCATGAAATTCTCCCGCTTGTCGAGCGAGGTCAATGGAATTGCGATTCTTTCTCCAGGAGAAGGAAAGAGCCATTCCTTCTCATCAGCGGCGCGTTTCTCCATCGCCATCAGCGTGTCGGCTTCGTCCTGAGTGAGATTGATATCAGCCATTAGAACCGTCTCCTTGTTTACGTCCGTCTCCGTGGTCGGCGGGTTGGCTGAAAGGTTGCCGCGACCAGAGGCGCAACCAGCTTCTCGTAGGGGCCGAAAAGATGTTCCGCGCGGTCCCGATCCCCCAGTAAAGGCGACGGAACGATAGAGCTTGTCCACGGCATCGCGGTCGCGGCGCTTCTGCGCGGCCCTGATATCATGCACCATGTTCAGCGCGTCGATGAGCGCCGGGGGAACGGGCCGGTAAATACCCCTGCGCCGTTTCTTCAGGCTATCGAGGATCAGCTTCCCGTCTTTCAGGTCCACCGGTTCAGCGGTCAGCGCAATCGCCTCGGAAATCCGGCATCCGGTATAGGCGAGTGTGGCGCAGAAAGTCCGCGCCTCGCGCTTGGCGTCGTTGGCGCCATTCGGGAAGGTTTCGCGCTTGTTCGGTGTGAGGTATTTGCGGTGGCCCTTTTTGTCGTACAAACCGCTCATGCCCGCCGCCCGTGTTTCCCGTTTTGGAACAAAACTCATGGGTTATGTTCCATTGTGCCGGAACCCCGCGCCTCTGGCAAGCTGCAAGGAAACACGGGGGCATCATAAACGCGGGGCGGTGACGGGCCGAAACTGGAACACTATAGGCAATTCTGTTCCACACGTTCAACCCTGGCCAATGCCTACCGTTATTTTGACACCGACAATCCACACACTGAAAACCGTAGTTTTGTTGGCTTGGGTAAACCTGGCGACACTTTTCCTTTGTGACCCGATCAAGAAACACGGGGGGCGTATGGAAAAAAGCGTCCGAGGGAAAGAAACTGCAGGTGCGTTCCCTTGCTTCTGGCTACCGCCGTCAGTTCATGAAGGCGGATTTCACTTGGCCCGTTCCCGCAATTCGATCAGCGCATTTTCGATAGCGCTGGCCGGCGGCGCGGGTGAATGCACCGCAGGTGGCGGCCTGGAATACGCGGAATGGTTGGAATAATCTATTTGAGGGATTCGTTACGAAAAGATAAAGTCTTAGGAAAAGGTCTTCTCCATGAAGAGTTGGTGGGTGCTTGGAATCGCGGGGGCGATGGCAGCCGCGCCGGCCGGTAGCGTCAATTCCATCGGAATGGTGCTGGTGCGGATCGCGCCGGGGAGTTTCGAGATGGGCGTGGATTCGACGCCGCTGCCCAAGGAATTGACCAAGGGGCCGAGCGGGGTGATCTACGACCGGCCCTACGATACGGGGGATTATGACGAGGCCCCGGTTCACAAGGTGACGATCTCGCACGCCTTCCTGATGGGTGCGACGGAAGTGACGATCGAGCAGTTCCGCAAATTCCGCCCGGACTACAGAGGTAACAGTTATTACGCGCCGTACGCTTCGGGTGTGAGTTGGGACGATGCGGTGGCGTTCTGCAAATGGCTGAGCGCGAAAGAGCGCAAGACGTACCGGCTGCCGACGGAGGCGGAATGGGAATACGCGGCGCGGGCGGGGACGCGGACGCCGTTTTCGTCCGGGGCGATGCCGCCGGCTCCGGGGACGCCGAATGCATGGGGCTTGCAGAACATGCACACGGGCGTGGCGGAGTGGGTTTGGGACTGGCACGGGATGTATCCGCGGGAGGCGCAGACGGACCCGGTGGGGCCGGAGAGCGGAACGGCGCGGGTGGTGCGCGGCGGCGGGCTGGACTACAAGCAATCGAAGACGGATGGCGGGAAGCATCTTCCGGCGGAGATGGCTTACTACGAGCGGTCGGCGAATCGCGCGTCGATGGCGCCGGTGTTCGCGTCGGCGGAAGGCAACATCGGATTTCGCGTGGTGCAGGCGGAGATGCCGAAGACGGCGCCGCTACCCGCGGAGAAACCCCTGGTGCAGACAGCGGTGACGCAGGCGATACCGGATTTGCGGGTGGGACCGGATTCGGCCAAGCCGTACTACCGGACACGGCCGATGTTTCCGAACCTGGGGGGCCGCGATATGCGCGCGGTGGGGTGGAGGATCGGGCTTAAGCCCGGGCTGGGAATCAACTATCACAATTCGGCGGTGGCGGTTTGTCCGAACGGCGACCTGATCGCGGCCTACTACAACACACCGAAAGAAGAGGACGATCCGGACCAGACCATTCTGACGATGCGGCTGCGGTACGGGACGGAGGACTGGGACATGCCGGAGCCGTGGCCGGATTTCGTGGACGCGGCGGACGCGGCGCCGGTGTTCTGGAACGATGGCGGGACGATGTGGTTCTTCTTCGGGTCGCCGCGGCTGCTGGGCGGGCCGCCGTTCCAATACATGACGTCGCGGGATAGCGGCGCGACGTGGAGCGCGGTGCGGATGCCGAAGCTGGTGGGCGCGGTGGGAAAGTTCACGCCGCAGCCGATCAACAGCGTGGTGCGCGACAGGGAGGGCACGATTTTTCTGCCGGTGGATGGCAGCGGCGGCCAATCGGTGCTGTTCGCGACAAAGGACAACGGGGAGACGTGGTACGACACGGGCGGGCGGACGGCGGGGCGGCACACGACGCTGGTGCTGGGCAAAGACGGGTCACTGATCGGGTTCGGCGGGAAGAACACGAACATCGACGGGTTCATGCCGAAGGCGATCACTCGCGATGGCGGGAAGACGTACGAGAAATCGACGACGCCGTTTCAGCCTTTGGGCAGCGGGCAGAGGCCGAGCGTGATCCGGCTGGCGTCGGGGCGGCTGTTCTTTGTGGCGGACTTGTTCGACAAAAAGAAGCTGGGGCCGAAGGGCGCGGGGGCGTTCGTGTCGTTGAGCGACGACGACGGTGTGACGTGGACGAAGCGGCAACTGCCGGGAGTGGTGACGGTGGGATACACGACGGCGACGCAGGCTCCCAACGGGGTGATTCACGTGGTGACCTCGAAGAACGCGCCTGCGGTGCATATTGAATTGAACGAGGCTTGGGTGATGGAGGGCGGGCCGGAATCGGCAGCGCCTCCGGGGATGATTTCGGGGACGGAGATTTTCCGGTATCCCGGCGGGGCGAAGCGGTGGGAAGTAAGTTACGTGAACGGGAGGAAGATGGGCACAGAGACGTGGTGGAGCGAGAGCGGGTGGAAGGAGTGGGAGAAGATTTACGCAGCGGATGGGAGTTGGGATTGGAAGGTGTTCGATGGCGCCGGGAAGGTGAAGGCGGAATCGGTGTGGAAGGGGAAGGACCTGGTGCGGCTGGGGGCCAAGGATTAGCGGCCAGGGGTTGGGGGTGGGGGTTGGGGATGGGGATTAGTGGCGCTTCGCGCCTTGGGGCCGGGGCGGAACGGAGTTTAGTGAGTATTGAGTGGCTTTTGATTGCTGACGATTTGACGGGGGCTTGCGACGCGGGGGTGCAGTTTGCTCGGCGCGGGATGGGGACTAGCGTGATGCTGGCTAGGGATGCTCCGCCGGCGGGGGCTCGGGTGGTGGCGGTGAACACGGAGAGCCGGCATTTGGAAGAAGATGCGGCAGGGGCCGCGGTGGCGGCGGTGGCGGATTGGATTAGGGCGCGGGCGGTGTTTAAGAAGATCGATTCGGTGCTGCGGGGGAATCCGGGGGCGGAGATCGCGGCGGCGATGCGGGCGTTCGGGTGCGAGGCGGCGGTGGCGACTCCGGCATTTCCCGCGATGGGGCGGGTGGTGAATGCGGGCAACGGCGGCGCGGTGTTTCGGAGTCTGCGAGCGGATGTGCACGCGGCGCCGGGAATGGTGGCGGAAGCCTTGGCCACGGGGGCTCGGGTGGTTTCGGCGGATGCGGAGAGCGACGCGGATCTGGATGCGATTGTGGGGGGCGGGATGGCGAGCGGGCGGCGGATTCTGTGGGCAGGGTCGGGCGGACTGGCGGGGGCGTTGGCGAGACGGAGCGCGGCGGTGGGGCGTGCGCAGACGCGGAAGGCGGCGACGGTGGTGTTCTGCATTGGGACCGATCACGCGGTGACGGTGGCGCAGGTGGCGGCGCTGCAGCGGGCGCGGCCGGCGAGCGTGATTCTACCTTTGGGGGCGATTGGGGAGTGCGGGGCCCTGGTGGTTTCGGGCGGGGACACGGCGGCGGCGGTCTGCCGGGAGGCGGGCGTGCGAAGGATCGACTTATGCGACGAAATTCTACCGGGGATTCCGTGGGGAATTCTGCGGTGTGGGAGGTTCGATGGTGTGCCAGTGGTGACGAAATCCGGCGGATTCGGCGCTCCGGACGCTTTGCTTCGGGTGGCGGAGTTTTTTGAATGAGCGGACTGCCTACGATCGCGTTGACGATGGGGGACCCGGCGGGGGTAGGGCCGGAGATTGTGGTGAAGGCGCTGGCGGACGAGGCACTGGCGCCGATGGCGAATTGGGTAGTGGTGGGGGACGCGGCGGTCTTCCGGAAGATGGGCGTGGAGGTGGCGAACCTTCGCGATGCGCGAGCGCTGGACGGGGAGGTGGCGTTCGGCAGGTTGGACGCGCGATGCGGGGCGGCGGGCGTGGAGTATGTGCGGATCGCCACGGAGATGTGTCTGCGCGGCGAGGCGGATGCCATGGTGACGGCGCCGCTGAATAAGGAAGCGGTGACGCTATCGGGGCGGGCGTTTTCAGGGCACACGGAGTATATCGCGGAGTTATGCGGGGCCACGGAATCGCGCATGCTGCTGGCGAGCGAGCGGCTATCGACGATCCACGTGACGACGCACGTGGCGCTGCGGGCGGCGTGCGCGCTGAGCACGGAGCGGATCGGGCGCACGATCGAACTGGGGAACGAGGCGATGCGGTTGCTGGGCTTCGAGCGGCCGCGGATCGCGGTGTGCGGGTTGAATCCGCACGCGGGGGAGCACGGGCTGTTCGGAGAGGAAGACGGCCAGTTTATTGCGCCGGCGGTGGCGGCGGCGCGCGCGGCGGGAATGGAATGCAGCGGACCGCACGCGGGGGACACGGTGTTTCTGCAGGCATCGAGGGGCGCTTACGACCTGGTGGTGGCGATGTATCACGACCAGGGGCACATTCCGATGAAGCTGCTGGATTTCGAGGGGACGGTCAACATCTCGCTGGGAATTCCGATTATCCGGACGAGCGTGGACCATGGGACGGCGTTCGATATCGCGGGCAAGGGGTTGGCGAATCCGCACAGCATGAAGCAGGCGATGCGGATGGCGGCGCGGATGGCGGCTACTCGGAGGCGCGCCGTGAAATGATCGACGCGGCGGTGATTGTGGCGTACATGGCGGCGCTGGTGGCGCTGGGGCTGCGTTTTTCGCGGCGGCAGACGTCCACGGATCGCTACTTTGTGGCCAAGCGATCGATACCGGGTTGGGCGACGGGGATGAGCCTGCTGGCGACGCTGATCAGCAGCGTGACGTTCATCGCGTATCCGGGGTCGGCATATGCGGGCGACTGGTCGAACCTGGTGCCGGGGTTGATGGTAGCGCCAGTGCTGGCGGTAGTGGCGGTAGTGGTGATTCCGTTTTTTCGCCACGTGGTGAGGACGAGCGCGTACGAATATTTCGGGCGGCGGTTCGGATACCCGGCGCGGGTGTACGGATCGATCGCGTACGCGCTGGGACATTTTTCGAAAATGGGCTTCGTATTTTACCTGCTGGCGCTCACGGTGAGCAGCATGACGGGGTGGAAGACGGATTCGGTGATTGTGCTGGTGGGGATCGTGACGGTGGTGTACACGCTGGCGGGCGGGATTGAAGCGGTGATCTGGGCGGACGTGATACAGGGCTTCGCGTTATGGCTGGGCATCGTGATCTGCGTGGGTTATTTGTTGTTCCTGCCGGCTGGGGGTCCGGGGGCTGTGCTGGCGCACGCATGGCAGAGCGGGAAGATGAGCCTGGGGAGCAGGGCGGCGGATTTCAGCCGGCCGACGGTGTGGGTGCTGGCGATTTACGGATTTTTTTACTATCTGCAAAGGTACACGGCGGACCAGACGGTGGTGCAGCGGTACCTGGTGGCACGGTCGGACCGGGAGGCGGTGCGGGGCATCGCGGTAGGGTCGCTGCTGTGCATTCCGGTGTGGACGCTGTTCATGCTGATCGGGACGCTGTGCTGGGAATACTACCGGGCCGCGCCGCCGGCGCTGAAGGCGGACCAGGTGTTTCCATACTTCATTACGACGCATGTGCCCGCCGGACTGGCGGGACTTTTCATGGCGGCGCTGTTCGGCGCGGCGATGGCAAACCTGTCATCGGACTTCAACAGCCTGGCGGCGATCGCGGTGGAGGATTATTACCGGATGATGCGGCCGGAGTCCGGGGAGAAACGGCGGCTGGCGATGGCCAGGATCGTGGTGGCGGTATGCGGCTTGTTGTGCATGGCGGTGGCGACGATTCTGGCGCACACCAATGGGACGGCATTAGGGCTGTGGTACACGGTGTCGGCGATTGTGGCGGGCGGCCTGGCGGGATTGTTCCTGCTGGCGTTCCTGGTGGCGCGGGCCGGGGCGACGGCGGCGTATGTGGGGATCGGGGCGAGCCTGGTGTTTACGGCTTATGCGACGTTGACTTTGGACGGCGGTAAGTTGTGGGACCTGGGGAGGTTCAACTTTCCGCTACATAACTATATGATTGGAGTCATCGGCCACTTAGTGCTGCTGGGAAGCGGATGTATGGCGTGTTTGTTTTTTCCCAATCGCGATGAAAGCGCGCGGGAACTGACTTTATGGGGATGGCTGCGTCATTCCAGGGCGGAGGTGTTAGTGATAACGAACTAAGTTACTTGGAAACTTGCAAGAGTTCGGTTATGATTGCGCTAATCGCTCAGAGTTAGTGGATACTCCAAGTGGGGCGAGGGTAGTTACAAGTTAGTTTGAAGAGGCAGTGCACATGAAACTCCGTAAATTTTTCGTTTGCGCGCTGCTGGCATGCAGCGCTCTTCCGGCACAGGAATACCGGGGCACCTTCAGCGGCAACGTCACCGATCCGCAGGGGGCGGTGATCCCGAACACTAAGATCACAGTCACAGAAACGCGCACCGGCACCAAGACCACCACCGTCTCGGGACCTACCGGAAAGTACACGATTCCGTTTCTGGCTCTGGGAACCTATGACATCGAGGCGGAGGCCGTATAACACCAACTCGCACATATTCAGCCCACGAGCGGGTTTCGCATGGACGCCGCACCTGTGGGACGATAAGACGGTAATCCGCGGGGGCATCGGCGTACTGGTGGATCCGCTGTACCCGCTACCGGCGTCGATTTCCTCGGGGTTCAGCCAGCAGACCACGATTCCGCTGCCATCCCCGCTGCTGCCGCCGGTGCAGTCAACGCTGTCCGATCCGTTCCCGCTCGGCCTGCTGCGTGCGTCCGGATCTTCCCTGGGCGCGGGGACGTTTCTGGGCAACAACATCAGCTTCGACAATCCGAACACCATCAACCCCTACACCCTGCGATGGGAATTCAGCGTACAGCGGGAACTACCGGCGCAGATGGTGCTGGAGGTGGCTTATATCGCCAGCCACACGATGCACGAGTATATCTCGACGAACCTGAATTATATTCCGCGTCCGTTTCTGAGTACTTCCCTGGCACGCGATTCAACCGTGATTACCGAACTTACTGGTTCATTGACCAACGCCAACCCGTTCAAGGGGCTGATTCCGGGGGTTTCTTCGTTCAACGGGAGCAACACCACGCTGCAGCTACTGGTAGTGCCATACCCGCAGTTCCCGGTTAACAGTGTCACGATGGTGGACAACCCGGCGGGTAGCGGATATTACCAGAGCCTGAATGTGCGGCTGCAAAAGCGGTATGGGAACGGGCTGATTCTGATCAACAACTTCATTTGGGATCGTATGGAAGACCGGCTGGCTTATTTGAATCCATCGGATTCCGCGCCGGAAAAGCGGGTGTCTTCCGATTCGCGGCCTTTGCGCAATGTCATGACGGCCACTTACCAATTGCCGATTCGGGCGGGGACGCAAGTTGAATCTGCAGCGGTGGTGGCTAAACCGCGCAGCCAAATGGAACGGCGTTCGACATTACACGGTTCAACCACGATTGCCACCCAGCAACTGGCGGATAACATTCAGACATTCGATCTGCAGTTCAACAACCTGCGGCGCGACCCGACGAACCAGATCGACATGTCTTTAACAAGAACTTCGGTTTCGGCGAGCACCGGTATCTTCAGGTGCGGTTCGAAGCGTATAACCTGGAAAACCATGTTACGTTCGGGGGGCCGACCACGGCGCCGGCCAACGCGGCATTTGGGATAATCGGCGCGCAGGCGAACACGCCGCGGAGGCTGGAGACGGCTCTGCGGCTGGTGTGGTAGGAGGGCCGGGGTTAGGGATGGGGGTTAGTTCGGGACAGGCCGGGAGGCCTGTCTTACTTCGTTGCAGTGAAGGAGTTCGC
>CAVVLD010000112.1:0-23061 GCA_963748795.1 uncultured Solibacteraceae bacterium | reverse complement strand
GGCTTCAAGAAGTTTACGCAAAAGGGCCTGACGCTGAGTTCCGGCGAGAATCCGGTGATAGACATCCACCTGGAAGTGGGCAATGCCAGCGAAGAGGTGACGGTCACGGCGGAGACGCCGATTCTGGTGACGGCGAACCCGTCATTGGGACAGGTGATCACCACGGCGGAGGTGGAAGACGTGCCGATCAACGGCCGCACGCCGATGATGCTGGACAACCTGGCGATGGGGGTGGTCTCGACGTTCGAGCCCGGCCCGGTGCGTCCGTTCGACAACAGCGCGCCGAACGACATCAGCATCGGAGGCGTGCCGGCGACGCACAACGAGGTGCTGCTGGACGGGGCTCCCAACGCGGGGCAGGCGAACCAGATGGCGTACAGCCCGATGCAGGATGCGGTGACCGAAGTGCGCGTGAATGCGTTCGACATGGATGCGGCGAACGGCCACACGATGGGCGGGACGGTGAACGTGATGACCAAGAGCGGCACCAACGCGCTGCACGGTTCGGCGTACATCTACAACCAGACGTCGGCGGTGGATGCCAACACATTTTTCAACAATGCCAAGAGCGTATCGCGGCCTCCTTATCACCAGAATCAATACGGCGTGACGGCGGGCGGCCCGATTTACGTGCCGAAAGTATTCAACGGGAAGAATCGCGTCTTCTGGTTCTTCGGTGGGAAGGGATGCGGGATTCCGATCCGGCGAATTCGCCGCTGGAGACGGGGAATCCGGAGAACTTCACATCGGTGCCTACGGCGGCGGAACGGAAGGGCGATTTTTCCGGGTTGCTCAACCTGCCTACCAACGCAGCCACGATTCAATCGACCCCAATTCGGGAGTGCTTTCGGGGACGCTGGTATCGCCACACCATTCCCGAATAACCAGATTCCGAGCAGCCGCATCAGCCCGGTGGCGCAGGCTTACATGAACACGTATTTTCCCCAGCCGAATACGGCCGGCCTGCTGAGCGGGCAGAATAAGCTATGTAATGAACGCCGTGGATTTCGATGGCTACGATAACGAACTGGGGAGGCTGGACATCAACGCCAGCGACCGGAACCGGATCTCTTTCGAGGCGCGGCACAATTACCGGGCGCAGAATAAGAACCAGTTGTCGGCAATCCCGGCGACTGGAAACTTCCTGTACCGGATTAACCAGGGGGCCACGCTGGAAGACATCGATACGATTACGCCCACCACGGTGGCGAACGTTCGCTTCAGTTGGACACGGTACATCGAGAATCACTCGTCGCCGGCCGACGGGGTGGACCCTTCGACGCTGGGTTTCCCTTCCTATATCGACGCCAACTCGGAGTTCAAGATGCTGCCGTATACCACCTTCAACAGCACCAGCGTGACCGGCGGGGCGCGCGCCGATTACGAACCTCTGGGTTACAACGGCGACGGACGAATTCAACGGATATCTTCCAGTTTTTCGGGCAGGTGGTGAAGATACACGGCAATCACACGCTCAAGATGGGTACGGACCTGCGCGAGAATCGTTGGAGCGCTTACACATTCGGCAATCCCTCCGGGAAACGCTGGGATTCAAAGGCGACTGGACCAATGACCCGCTGGTGGCGGGAGCAGCAGCACGGTGGTGTTCGGCCAGGACCTGGCACAATTCATGATGGGGATTCCGAGCACCGGCAGCCTGGACCTGAACACGCAGACGACCTTACAAGCCAAGTACCTGGGGCTGTTTCTGAATGACGACTGGCGGGTGCGCAACAACCTGATCAACCTGGGAATCCGCTTCGATCACGACTTCCCGGAGACGGAACGGTATAACCGGAGTGTGAGCGGGTTCGACCCGACGGCGGCGAATCCCCATCTCGGCGGCCGCAGCCGCGGCTTATGCGGCGCACCCGCAGCCACAATGGCCGGCCATCAACTTCAAGGCGATAGGCGGACTGACTTACCCCTCGGCGAGTAACCCGAATATCTATAACACCAACTCGCACATATTCAGCCCACGAGCGGGTTTCGCATGGACGCCGCACCTGTGGGACGATAAGACGGTAATCCGCGGGGGCATCGGCGTACTGGTGGATCCGCTGTACCCGCTACCGGCGTCGATTTCCTCGGGGTTCAGCCAGCAGACGACGATTCCGCTGCCATCGCCGCTGCTGCCGCCGGTGCAGTCAACGCTGTCCGATCCGTTCCCGCTCGGCCTGCTGCGTGCGTCGGGATCTTCCCTGGGCGCGGGGACGTTTCTGGGGAACAACATCAGCTTCGACAATCCGAACACCATCAACCCCTACACCCTGCGATGGGAATTCAGCGTACAGCGGGAACTACCGGCGCAGATGGTGCTGGAGGTGGCTTATATCGCCAGCCACACGATGCACGAGTATATCTCGACGAACCTGAATTACATTCCGCGTCCGTTTCTGAGTACTTCCCTGGCACGCGATCCAACCGTGATTACCGAACTTACTGGTTCATTGACCAACGCCAACCCGTTCAAGGGGCTGATTCCGGGGGTTTCTTCGTTCAACGGGAGCAACACCACGCTGCAGCTACTGGTAGTGCCATACCCGCAGTTCCCGGTTAACAGTGTCACGATGGTGGACAACCCGGCGGGTAGCGGATATTACCAGAGCCTGAATGTGCGGCTGCAAAAGCGGTATGGGAACGGGCTGATTCTGATCAACAACTTCATTTGGGATCGTATGGAAGACCGGCTGGCTTATTTGAATCCATCGGACTCGGCGCCGGAAAAGCGGGTGTCTTCCGATTCGCGGCCTTTGCGCAATGTCATGACGGCCACTTACCAATTGCCGATTCGGGCGGGGACGCAAGTTGAATCTGCAGCGGTGGTGGCTAAACCGCGCAGCCAAATGGAACGGCGTTCGACATTACACGGTTCAACACGATTGCCACCCAGCAACTGGCGGATAACATTCAGACATTCGATCTGCAGTTCAACAACCTGCGGCGCGACCCGACGAACCAGATCGACATGTCTTTAGACAAGAACTTCGGTTTCGGCGAGCACCGGTATCTTCAGGTGCGGTTCGAAGCGTATAACCTGGAAAACCATGTTACGTTCGGGGGGCCGACCACGGCGCCGACCAACGCGGCATTTGGGATAATCGGCGCGCAGGCGAACACGCCGCGGAGGCTGGAGACGGCTCTGCGGCTGGTGTGGTAGGAGGGCCGGGGTTAGGGATGGGGGTTAGTCCGGGACAGGCCGGGAGGCCTGTCTTACTTCGTTGCAGTGAAGGAGTTCGCGAGCGGGGGTTAGCGCGCGGACGGCACCAGTTTGAACGCGAAGAGGGTGTCGCCGGCGGCGGCTAGAAGATACTGGCTTCCGTTCAGCATGTAAGTGGAGGGGCCGTTACTTACCATGGAGCCGGTGTGGAAATGCCAGAGAATGCGGCCGCGGGCGGGATCGAAAGCGATCAGGTTGCCGGAGGGATCCCCTGTGAGGAGCAGTTTGCCGGCGGTGGTGAGGATACCGGGGAAGGCATTGCCGAATCCGCCGCTGGGATATTTGTGTTTCCAGGCGAGGTCGCCGGTTCGATAATCGATGGCGGCCAGGATGGGCTCGGAAAGGCCCGCGCCGCCACCTCCGCCGTATCCTTGCGGCTCGGGATCGTCGTCGGTTAAGTAAGTGACGCTGTATCCCTCCTTGGCATTGACATAGAAAAGTCCGGTCTCGGGATCGAAGCTGGGCGGGGGCCAGTTAGTTCCTCCGCCTCCGGGCGTATCGACCAGAGATCCATCGACCTGGGGCTCTTTGGCCGGATCGGGAATGGGCTGGCCTTTGGCGTCGATGCCCTTCATCCAGTTGACTCCGATGTAACCTTTGGTGACGAGGCTCTCGCCGGTGACGCGGTCGAGCAGGGTGAAGATGCCGTTGCGGGCGGCCTGGGCGAGCATTTTGCGGGGTTTGCCGTCGAAGGCGGCATCGAAGAGGACGGGGGTCTCGACGTTGTCCCAATCGTGGGTATCGTGCGGCGAGGGTTGGTGGTACCAGACGAGTTTGCCGGTATCGGCATTGAGGGCGACGATGGAGGCGGTCCAGAGGTTGGCGCCCTTGCGTCCCTGACCGGCGAAGACGGGATTGGGATTGCCGGTGCCCCAGTAGATCAGGTTCAGGTCGGGATCGTAAGTGCCGGGCAGCCAGGTCATGCCGCCGCCATGCTCCATGGCCTGCGGGTTGGGCCAGGTATCGGCGCCGGGCTCGCCTTTGCGTGGGGTAGTGTTCCAGCGCCACTGCACGTCGCCGGTTTCGGGATCGCGGGATTCGAGGAAGCCGGGAACGTCCATGGCATCGCCGCCGACGCCGACGAGCACGTGGTTTTTGATGACGAGGGGGCTCATGGTGCAGAAGTACTGGAGCTTCTCGTCGGCGACTTTTTTGCGCCAGCGCTCCTTGCCGTCCCTGGCATTGAGAGAGAGGAACCAGCAGTCGGGCGTCATGAAGTAGAGCCAGTCGCCATACATGCCGAGGCCGCGATTGCCGACCAGGTGGCCGCCTTTATCCTGCCAGTCGTAATGCCAGAGTTCTTCGCCGGTGCGGGCGTCGAGGGCCCAGACGTGGTCGGGAATGGTGAAGTAGAGGACTCCGTTGACCATGAGCGGGGTGGACTTGATGGTGGGGTTGCCGACGCCGCGCTGGGGACCCACATTGTTGATGCGGTAGAACCAGGCCAGGGCGAGGCTCCCGATATTGGATGAGTTGACTTGAGTGAGCGGGCTGAAGCGCTTGCCGGAGTAATCGCCGTTGTAAGTGGGCCAGGAGTTGACGGGGGGCGAATCCTGTCCGGGCAGCAGGAAGGCGAGGGCGGCGAATAACAGGGCGCAGCGTTTCATTTCAGGGTCACCAGGTAGGCCGTGAGGTTATGCATGTCCGCGTCGGAATATTGCCCGAGGAGACGGCGGTGGGCGGCGAGAGGGTCATCGAGCTCGAGTTTGACGGTGTCGCGGGGCCAGGAATGGTAGGCGCCGGTGGAATCGGTAATGGAGATATCGAAGTCGTCGATTTTGCGAATGGTACCGGCGATGGTTTGGCCGTTGGGGAGGGTGACGGTGACTTTCTGGCGGGCGCCGCCGCGTCCGGCGGGCCAGATGAAGCGATTCTGGAGTTGATCGGGCTGGTAGCGGGCGGCGATGTGGGCGAGGTCGCCGGTGGGGGAGTGGCAGGACTTACAGTTGGCATTGAAGTAAGCCTGGCCGGCGGCGGCATTGCCGGTGACAATGTTGAGGCGCTTGTAAGTGCCGCGATTGGCGACTAACTCGACTTGTAAGTGGAGATACTGGGCGATATCGGCAAGTTCCGCGGGAGTGAGATTGGGAAACGCGGGCATGCCTTGATCGGGGAAGCCTTTGGCAACGGCGGGACCGACGAGTTCGCCTTTCTCGTCGTGGAGCACCAGGGTAGAGCGGACGAGGTTGGGGCCGGATGCACCGCGGGCCTTTTCACCGTGGCAGAAGGCGCAATTGGGAGCGAAGAGTTTTTCGCCGCGGGCAGCGGCGGCGGCGTCCGGCGCGGGCCCGAGGCCCAGAAAGTCACGGGTGCTGCCGCGTCCGCCGCGTCCGGCACCCCGGCCGGGGGGTGGCATGTCTTCCTGGGCGAAAGCCGCGCAGACGAAGAGGAGAGCGACAAGGAGGCGAGTCGACATGGCTGGTTAACGATTCTATCAAGATGGAAAGAGGCCTACCCGGTGTCCCCCTCGACTCAGGCGACCCTGACGGTAGATTTGGGACATGTAGGATTGACCGCGAACCAGCCAGGAATTCGCGGAGCTGTTTTCTACTGAGGACGTTCGCGCCACTTTGTGGCAGTGCAGGGCTCGGCCCGACGCCGGGCGACGTCGGGCGGGAACTGAAGGGGCGGGAGGCTGGCGGCGCTCAGGCGCGGTGTTGCGTTCCCGTGCTACCGACGAACTTTCTTAAACGGACGGCCACAAGGAGGCCAAAGCCGGCGAACAGCATCGTGACTGTGCCCGGTTCAGGCGTCGAGGTAGCCGGACTCGCAACGGTCCACTGCGCCGGGTTGTTCCAGCCATCGACGCCAGCTCCACGGGATAAGGAGTCTGCGAAACTGCCGCCGCCGCCCACGTAATCGCCGGTAAATGAAGCGGTAAAGTTGTCGGAATTATTCGACGAGTTTGATGTTCCATAGAAGGCAACGGAATTGACGTTGCCTGCCGCATCCGTCGTGATGGGACCCGACGATTCCCAAACCTTGCTGTAGGAAGCGCTGTACGTGCCTACATGGATCGTAAAGCCCCCGAAATCCGCGTAGTTAAATGTCTGGCTAATCGTCGACGTACCGCCATTGTTCACAGTGAGATCCAGGGTGAGGGTTTCCCCAACGCTCGTACCCGGGATACCCGCGGAAGTGAGTAGACCTGTAAATTGCAGGTCGAAAGGCGATGAAAACCCCACTGCGGCCAGAAAGAGTCCAAGGAGCGAAGCACGGCAAATCGAAGTAGACATAGGACGAACTATAAGCGAAAATCCGTACAACTGTCAAGTAATTCTTAGCAATATCCGAGGCATTTCTTTGTATTTCCAGGCACAATTTGGGTTTGATTAGCAGGCCAAGCCGCTTGTCGCCAAGCCGGGGATACGTCAGGAGCCGCTTTTTGTGCACAGGAGCAAGCAATTCGACCGATTTGATTTCTCGGAACCCGGCTATCGATGCGGATACTGTCGTAGACCACCGGGATCGCTTGTTGGCTCACCGCGCGGAGACCCCGGCTGCCCGTCTCAATGTCGCATCCGTCGTGATGGAACCCGGCGCTCGCGCCCGGGATACCCGCGACGATGGGGTCACCTGTAAATCGCAGGTCGAAAGGCGAAACCCCATTCCGGCCAGAAAGAGTCCAACGAGAGGAGCACCGCAAATCGAAGCAGAAATCGGACGAGCCATAAGTGAAAATCCGTACAACTGCGAGTAATGTCTCGGCAACTCGGCATTTCCTGGTATTTCCAGGCACAACAGGTTGGTGCCGGCTGAGGGAAGGGATACCCAAAGAGGGGTTATTCAGATGTTGACTTTTGGCTGCTTTATACAGTACCTTTGTACAGTACCACGGGTACCAAGCACACCTAAAGCGAACCGATATGCAACCGGAGAATTCCGAAGGATTTTCGACCGGCGTAAAGACTCCCGAGGTAGCGCTCGGCGGCGGGTCCAAGCATCGCAGAAGGGTCCGGCGGCGGCGCGCGCGGGACGCGTGGGAAGTTGACCAGGTATGCAAGAAGTGCGAGGGCGGCGCCTTGGCGCGGGTCCATCGGGCGACCATGCTGGAATTCCTCCTGTCCGGCTTTGGCTGCTATCCCTTCACCTGCAACAATTGCCACCAGAGGAGCACACGGATCGATCCGGTGCGCATGGCCGGCGGGATTTGTGTCAGCATTCTGGCATGCGCTTTCCTGCTAGTGGCGATTACCGATTTGCACTCGCTGTATCTGCAGAGGATACAGAACCAGAAGGCCACGCAACTGGCGCTGCCGCAACCGAGCGTGGCACCATCCTCTGTACCCTATCGATACGCACCCGTTCCGACGCCATCCGCCAGCCGCACGGGAACATTGACGAACGGTGACATCGTGGACATGGTGAAGGGGGGGATGAGCGACAGCTTCATCCGTAACCTGATTCACGAAGTGGGGAACAAGTTCATCGTGGATTCACAGTCACTGGTGGAACTGAAGAATCAACATGTACCGGAGAATGTGATTCTATCGATGGTAGAAGCGGCGAGAGAGAACGAAGACAGGGTTCGGGCCGATACCGCAAGCAACGCACCTGGAAATTGACACTCAGCCGACGATCGGGGTGGGATAAGAACCGGGCTCGTTGGGATAAACCGGAATGTTCTGGGTGTTGTACCAATCCGATTGCACCGCTGGTGGAAGCGATGGAAGCATCTGAGCCACGCGTTGCTGAATATCGGCCACGATGGCAGGGTTCTGACCGGAGGCATCCACGGCCTCGCCCGGATCGGAATCGATGTCGTATAGCTCGGGATTGAGCAGACGCAGATTGAAGAATCCCACCTGTGGTTCCGCTGTAAATGCGGGGACGTTGGGGCGAACCATGTGCAGTTTCCAGGGTCCCAGGCGCGCGCATTGCAGACTGTAATTGGAAAAGTAGAGAAACAGCGGGTGGGTTACATCGGTGGCCTGACCTGTGAGCACGGGTCCGATATCGACGCCGTCCAGGGGATTTCCGGGCAGGGGCGTACGAGCGAAGCCGGCAATCGTGGGGAGAATATCGAGCGCCGAGGCCGTCGCACTGACGACTCGCGGCCCTCCCTTTCTGGGCGCTCCACGCTGTGCGGCGCCGGCGGGGATGCGGCCCGGAAATCGCGCCAGGAACGGCACGCGCATGCCGCCTTCAAAGGTGTCCCCCTTGCGGCCGCGAAGCACTCCGGGGCTGCCCTGATAAAAAGGTCCGTGATCGCTGGTAAATATCACCAGGGTGTTCTGGTCCACGCCACTGTCCTGGAGGGCCGCGAGAACCTGTCCGACGCTCCAATCGATTTCCTCAACCACGTCGCCGTAGAGTCCCATCCCGGAATGGCCGGTGAAATCCGGTGAGGCCGCCAGGGGGATGTGGGGAAATGTATGCGGCATGTAGAGAAAGAACGGGTTGCGCGCTGGATCTATGAATGAAGTCTACCGCCTGCTGGGTGTAGCGATTGGTAATGGTAGTGAGATCTACCGGGGATTCGATGATGTCGGTGTTGTGCATCAGAATCGACGGGGCCATGTCGTTGCTGTAGGGAATTCCGTAGTATTCGTCGAAACCGCGCGTGGTCGGCAGGAATTGCGGCAGAATCCCCAAGTGCCACTTGCCGACGCACATGGTGCTATAACCGGCGGGTTTGAGCATCTGCGCAATCGTCACTTCGGTAGTGGAAAGCCCGCCCGTATCGGTAGGCCAAAACACGGTAGGGACGCCGCAGCGCACGCCATAGCGCCCGGTGAGAATGGAAGCCCGCGACGGCGAACAGACGGGGTTTACGGAATTGAAGTTTCGAAATTGAACGCCCTGCGACGCCATCAGGTTCAGATTCGGTGTTTGAATCTGCGACCCGTAGCAGCCCAGGTCGCCATAGCCCAAGTCGTCAGCCACAATCAGGACGATATTCGGGGGGGCCATGGGGGCAGACATACCGCTGACCATGGGACTCAGCGCCGCGGCGCCTGTGTTCTTGATAAATGTTCGCCGTCTCATGTTTAGTGGAGCTTTCTAGTGCGGAGTGTACAGGTCGGTCATGCGAAAGGTTCGATAAAGAATAACATTCTGATGCGCCTCATACTGCATCTGGCCGGACGAGTCGACTTCGAAGGAATAAGAGTCAATGGTATTGTTCTCCGACACGAACCCCGCGTCGAAGTGGTAGTTGCCATCGAGCAACAATTGCGCGGACCCGACCGCCTCCGAATAGACTCCCAAATCCGCGTTGAGAATGGGGGTCGCGATGAAGTTCTGCTCGTCGACCTGAAACACCTGGCCTCGACTATTGCCACCCTTCATGGCGGCTACGCGGGTGTTTCCATCGTCGAATACCAGAAGTCTGGTTGGGTCGCTGGTGGCGAAGTTCCCGTCGTGCTGGTGGGAGAACCAGGGATAAGGGTCGCTGGAGGTAATCTGGAAATCCCCGCCGACCCCCATCCTCCAGAGAATGTGCCCGTCGCCGTTGCCGCGGTCGTAGGAGATTTTGATGAGCCAGTCCTGGTTCCGGGTGGAGTATAGGATGTTCCCATCGGCGGTTTCTTCAAGGGCGTTGCCATGGGTCCAATCGTTCGCCGTGGGCGCCAGGTAGAATGGCGGACAACCGGCAGTAGGGCAGGTCTCGCCGAGGACGGCGGGCCGATTGACATTCAGGTTGTCGAAAGCGTCCCAGGTCCAAACGACGTTCAGGTTCTGGTCAAGGACAATAATCATGTCGCCAAGCACGTCGACAGGCCCTCGTCCCTGGGTATCCGTGAGAATCTGCTCGACGGAGGCGAGAACCGCGACGCGGCCGCCGGCGATGGGCCGGGCCTCGTGGTGAAAGCCTGTGATGGTGCGCTTTCCGAGAGAGGTTAATTTCTCGTTCACGCGTGCCGCATTGGTTTCGAGCAAGGTCATGCCGGCCAGGTCGAACTTCCTTACAACCTGTTGGGAGGGACCGGCGCCCGCGAGCGTTTCGATAATGCCCCAGAACTCACCTCCCGCCTCCGCCCGCGTGAGGAACGTCAGATCGGCGGGCCCATACCACAGGACGTTGCCGGCGAGGTCATTGGCCACGATGTTCCCTCCGAGCGGACCGCCCAGCAGAATCGGATCGGACGCGGTGTTTGTGCTGGGCAGCACAATTGTGTCGCTGTAGAGATCGGAAGGCGGATTTCCGGTTGTGAAGGTGACGGCGGGACCGCTCACGAAACCAAAGCTGGTATCCACGATGTGCTGCGCGGTGTAAGCGGTGGCCGGCAGAAGCCCGGCGAGATAGAAATTCATACTCAAGCCGGAACTGCAACCACGGAAGGGCGTATTCTGGACCGTCCCGCCGAGCGACTGGAACTGCACGCGCATACGCGAACCCTGGTGGCAGGGCGGAGCGCTATAAAGAAAGACCAGCGAGTTAGCGGTGGGCGAAACCACGGGTTGGCCGGACGTCACGGCGGACACGAACCGGAAGAGCAACGAGGCCGTCGATTCGTCGCCCGTATCCAGATCGCGGGCGGAGACCTCCAGTTCGTAGCCGCCTTCGCGCGTGGACGCGGTCCAATTGAGGGAACTGAGAGGGCCATAATCCCGGATCATCTGATAGGCACCGCGCTCGGGACGAACGCGAAACCGATACCGAAGGTTCGAGCCTGGCGCATCCGGAACGGCCGCGGTGAAAGTTATCATGGTGCCAACCGGCTGCGGCGGCTGTAAAGATGGGGTTACGGTCGCGGTCATTGCAGTTGCGCCAGCCGCAGTCAAAAGAGCAAGCCCGGCAAAAGGCAGTGGAGTTCTCAAAATGTGCGACATTTGTTCCTCCCTCTGAGGTGAGATTGTGGTTTCTGGCTTACCGGATACGGAAAGTCATCCAACTCACTGACAGGTTGCACAAGGTTTACGGATCCGATATACAGGCAAAGTTCCACCTGACAGCGGCGCCGTAGGATTCGCGGAATTGTTCGGCCGGCCGCTGAGAGCAATTCAGCCGGTCTTATATAGGTGACGGAAGGCTGATTCAGTGCCTGATCCGGATCGGGTTAGTTGGAGCGGCATTTGATCCATGGCGAACCCGTGCGATACCGGGGCGCGATGGGTTTGTGCGCTCGCCCTTGTTGGATAGTTGTTACCCGCCAGCGCGTGAAGGCGGGGTTCGGCGATTCTCGCCCCTGATAGGAGCAGAGGCAAGAGCGGCTAGTGAAACCAGTTTCGTTGTGGAAACAAACATATGGAGTCTACCTTTAAACCGGGCTACACCTGAGACGCATCCCGACGCTACCAGGTGTACAGGATTGCAAACCGGACGGAATAGCACAGTGATCAGCCATTTATCGGGCACTTACCCGGCCGTGCGGGCGCATCCCGCAGGTCTGTCATCTGTAATTCGGTGATAGAAAGGTTGCGGTTCCAATTTGTGGTCTGCGGCGAAGCGCTCGCACCGGGTTTTTGGAGGATATGGCTTTCGATTGGCTGGAATTCGGGCATGGGCGGGCTGAAGCCTGGCTGAAGCCCGCTGCAGGCTAAAGCCTTGCCCCACAATTTCGGCGACCCAGGGGGGCCTGGGGCCACAAATACACCGTGTAACACGTCGAACTTTACAACAGAAAAGCGGTACAATAGAGCAGAAATTCTCTCAGAGGAGGATGCGTGGAGGGACCGCGCGCAACGAAGGTTGGTTTATTGTTCGTGTGCATGGCGTCTTGCCTCCTGGCACAAGCCCCGTCACAAGCCCCCACCGCAGCGTCGGAGAAAGCGATCCTGGATCATTACTGCATCATGTGTCACAGCCAGAAGCTGAAGACCGGCGGTGTGGTCCTGGAAGGCATCGACCTGACGCAGATGGGCGCGAGCGCCGAGGTGCTGGAAAAGGTGGCCCGGAAGTTGAAGACGGGCGAGATGCCGCCGGCGGGGATGCCTCGTCCGGCCGCTGCGAAGTCGGCGGAACTGGTGACGTGGATCGAAAACTCGATCGACCGGTACGCGGCGGCGCATCCAAATCCGGGGAGGCCGGTGATTCACCGGTTGAACCGCGCGGAATACAGCAATGCGATTCGCGACCTGTTGGGAGTGGATACGAAGCCGGGGATGATGCTGCCCGTGGACGATTCCGGTTTCGGTTTCGACAACATGGGGGCGGTGCTTTCGGTTTCGCCGGCGCTGCTGGAGCGGTATATGACGGCGGCGCGCAAGATCAGCCGGCTGGCGATCGGCGACGCAGGATCGAAACCGGTGGAGGAAGAGTTTTCGGCGCGGGACTTAGGGATGCGCACGAACCGCAACGAGCGGGTGAGCGATGCCCTGCCGTTCGATTCGCGCGGCGGCATGGCGTTCCAATATTACTTCCCGATGGATGCCGAGTACCAGTTTCGGGTGCGAATCGCGGGCGGCGATGCGACAAGCAATGCCACACCGTACGAACTGCGGCTGCCGGTTAAGGCAGGGCTGCGCACGGTGGGCGTGGATTTCCTGCGGGATTCGGACAAGCCCGAGATCGGCCTGATCGCCGGGCGGCGGGGCGGCGGGGGCGGCGGCGCTGCGGGGGGTCCCGGGCGCGGGATGCAGGCAGCGCCATCGCTCATGGACTTGCGCGTGGACGGCGCGAAACTGAAGCAATTCAGCGTGACCGAGGGCGGAGGTTTTCCGCAAGTCGATAAAGTGATCGTCGACGGGCCTTTCAACGCGACCGGCAGGGGAGATACGGCGAGCCGGCAGAAGATCTTCGTGTGCCGTCCGCCGGCGGATGGAAAAGACGACGAGCCGTGCGCGCGAATGATTTTGACCACGCTGGCGCACCGCGCGTTTCGGCGTCCGGTGACCGACGCCGATATCCGGCCTCTGATGGCTTTCTACAAGAGCGGGCGGCAGGCGGGCGATTTCGACAACGGGATTGAAATGGCGCTGCGGGCGCTGCTGGTGTCGCCGGACTTTCTGTTCCGGGTGGAGCACGATGGCTCGGGGAAAGCGCCGGGTTCGGTATATCGCGTGAGCGATCTGGAACTGGCGTCGCGCCTTTCCTTCTTTTTATGGAGCAGCATTCCGGACGATACGCTGCTGGGGCTGGCGGAGAAAAACAAGCTGGACAACCCGGCGGTGCTGACGCAGCAGGTGAAGCGGATGCTGGACGATCCGAAAGCGGAGGCGCTGGTGGACAACTTCGCCGACCAGTGGCTGACGCTGCGCAACCTGGCGCTCTCCAAGCCGGACCCGGATGCCTTTCCGGAATTCGACGAGAGCCTGCGGCAGGGATTCATGGAGGAGACGAATCTCTTCGTACAGAATCTGATCCGGGAAGACCGGCCGATCACGGAACTGATCGACGCGAATTATACGTTCGTGAATCAGCGACTGGCTGAATTCTACGGGATTCCGAACATTTACGGGTCGCAGTTCCGGAAGGTCACGCTGACGGATCCGAATCGCGGGGGGCTGTTGGGGCAAGGCGCCATTCTGACGGTGACGTCGTATCCCAACCGGACCAGCGTGGTGCAGCGCGGGAAGTGGATTCTGGAGAATCTGCTGGGCGCGCCGCCACCGCCGCCGCCGCCGGATATTCCGACCCTGGAAGCGAGCGCCAAGGAAGGACATCCGCGGACCATGCGGCAGGCGATGGAAGAGCACCGCAAAAACGCGGTGTGCGCGTCGTGCCACATGCGCATGGATCCGTTGGGGTTTGCGCTGGAGAACTACGACGGGGTAGGCAAGTGGCGCACCACGGAGGCCGGGATCGCGATCGATCCTTCGGGCAGACTCCCGGACGGAAGCACGTTTTCCGGTCCGGCGGGCCTGAAGAAGGCGCTGCTGGCCTCGCATCGCGACGAGTTTCTTGGCACGGTCACGGAAAAGTTTTTGACTTACGCACTGGGACGCGGCTTGGAGTATACCGATCTGCCGGCTGTTCGTTCCATTACTCACCAGGCGGCGAAAGACGATTATCGTTTCTCGGCACTGGTAACCGCAATCGTACAAAGCACACCTTTTCAAATGAGGAGGGCCCCGGAAGAATGATTATCACGAAGAAGTCTCTCGCTCGCCGCACGTTTCTGCGCGGTTTGGGCACGACCCTGGCACTGCCGTTTCTGGATGCGATGGTGCCGGCGCTGAAGGCTGGAACAACGGCCAAACCCGCGGTGCGGACGGCGTTCGTGTACGTTCCGAACGGGATCATCATGAAGGACTGGACACCGGCCGCGGAAGGCACGGGCTGGGAATTCATGAACTCCATGAAGGCCCTGGCGCCATATCGCGAGGACATGCTGGTGCTGAGCGGACTGGCGCAGGTGAACGGGCGGGCGCTGGGCGACGGCGCGGGCGACCACGCCCGGGCGGGCGCCACGTGGCTGACCGGGGTGCATCCGAAGAAGACGGAAGTGGATCTGCACGCCGGAATTTCGGCGGACCAGGTGCTGGCGCGGGAGATGGGGAAAGCGACGCAACTGGCGTCGCTCGAAATCGGCCTGGAGAGTCCTTCGCTGGCGGGCGATTGCGATTCGGGCTATAGCTGCGCTTATACCAATACGATCTCCTGGCACAATCCGACGACGCCGATGCCGGTGGAAGTAAATCCGCGGGCAGTGTTCGAGCGGATGTTCGGGGATGGCGAGAGCACCGATCCGGCTTCGCGCCTGGCGGCGATGAAGGAACAGAGCAGCATTCTGGACTATATTACGGGCGATGCCGCGCGGCTGTCTTCAGGGCTGGGCGCGCGGGACCGCAATAAGCTGGATCAGTATCTGGACGCGATTCGCGACATCGAGCGGCGGATTCAGAAGGCCGAAGAGCAGAACGCCACCATGAAGATGCCGGTGATGGAGCGGCCCACGGGCATTCCGGAAGAGTTTGACGATCACGCGCACCTGATGATGGACCTGCTGACGGTGGCATTCCAGGCGGACATGACGCGCGTGGTGAGTTTCATGATTGCGCGCGAAGGCAGCAACCGCAGTTACCGCTCGATCGGGGTGAACGACGGGCACCATTCGTGCACGCATCACATGAACGATCCCGTGAAGATCGAAAAGACGGCCAAGATCAACACGCACCACGTGGAGACGTTCGCGTACCTGATTCAGAAGCTGAAGACGACGCCGGACGGCGACGGCAGCCTGCTGGATCATGCGCAGATTCTTTACGGCAGCAGCATCAGCGACGGAAATGCGCATACGCACCACGATCTGCCGATTGTGCTGCTGGGGGGCGCGGGCCAGGTGAAGGGCGGAAGGCACCAGCGGTATCCGAAGGAGACTCCGCTGAACAATCTGCTGCTCACCATGATGGACCATGCGGGAGTGCGCGTGGAGAAGCTCGGCGACAGCACGGGCGAAGTGAAACTGCTGAGCGACGTATAGACAATGCGAGTGGCAATTCTGCTGGCGGCCGGGGCCGGGATGCTATGGGCCTCGGACGCGCGAGTGATCGACGCCATCAAGCGGCGCGACCACAAGGCTGTGAACGCGCTGGTGGCGGGGCATGCCGACATCAACGCGGCGGAACCGGACGGCGCGACGCCGCTGGCGTGGGCCACCTACCTGGACGATACCGAGACAGCGAAACTGCTGCTGGCATCCGGCGCCAAAGTAAAGACGGCGGATGAGTACGGCGAAACGCCGTTGACGCTGGCGTGCGCTAACGGCAACGCTGCGCTGGTGACGAAATACATTCAGGCGGGCGCGGACGTGAACGCGGCGCGCTGGGACGGCGAGACCGCGCTGATGATCGCCGCGAACACAGGCAATCCGGACGTGGTGAAGGAACTGATCGCGCACGGAGCGAAGGTGGATGCCGCCGATTCGCGCAAGGGTCAGACGGCGCTGATGTGGGCGGCGGCGGAGGGGCACGCGGACGTGGTGGACCTGCTGATCAAGAGCGGGGCCACGGTGAACGCGGCGTCGAAGAGCGGATTCAATGCGCTGGTGTTCGCGGCGGTGAAGGACGACGTGAAGAGCGTCCAAACCCTGCTGGCGGCGGGCGCGGATGCGAATTACGCGCTGCCGGACGGGACCAAAGTGCTGCTGGTTGCCACCAGCCATAAGAGCACCAAGGCGGCCGGCGCGCTGGTGGATGGCGGGGCGGACCCGAATGTGGCGGATCGCGCGGGCAACACACCGCTGCACACGGCGGCGCAACTGGGCAGCGTGGACCTGATCGAGAAACTGCTGGCCAAGGGAGCGAAGGTGGATGCGCTCACGGCGAAGAGCAATTTCGCGGGGCGCGGGGGCGGCGGCGGATTCCGTTTCGCGCCGGCGGGTGAGCAGACGGCGTTGATGATGGCGGCGAAGGCCGACAAACCGGACGCCATGAAGGCCCTGGTGAAGGGCGGGGCGGATCCCAAGCTGAAGGCGCAGGACGGCAGCACGCTGCTGATGTTCGCGGCCGGAAGCGGGCACGTGGAGGCAGTGCAATATGCCTACGAACTGGACCCGGACACCAAGGCGGTGAACGAGCAGAAGTCCACCGCCATGCACTTCGCGGTGACCGGCACGGGCGCCGTACCGCAGCCGGAGTTGTGCAAGGTGGTGGAGTTTCTGGCATCCAAGGGCACGCCGCTGAATGACCCGGACGCGCGGGGGCGCACGCCTTTCCAAATCTGCGATCCCATACCGCTGGACCAGGTGCAGGCGGTGCTGACCAAACTGATTGTCGCGGCGGGCGGAGAACCGCCAAAATCCCGAAGAAAATGATAGTGCAGGCCGGGCAGGCGGACATCGGCACGATCCGCGGGCTGTTTGAAGAATACTGGAGTTTGTTCGGCTTCACGCCGTGCTTCCAGGGATTCGACCGCGAAGTGGCGAGTCTGCCGGGCGCGTACGCACCTCCCGGCGGGCGGTTGGCGCTGGCCGTGCTGGATGGCGAGGCGGCGGGCTGCGTGGCGCTGCGGCGATTCGATGCGGAGCGATGCGAGGCCAAGCGGCTGTACGTGCGTCCGGCAGTTTCGCGGGCGCGGCCTGGGGCGGGATTTGCTGCGGTGGGTGATCGATGAGGCTCGGGCGGCGGGGTATCGGGAGATGGTGGGGGACACGATGCCGGTAATGTCGCAGGCGCTGGAGATGTACGACCGGCTGGGATTCGAGCGCACGGGGGCGTATGCGGAGAAGGCGACTCCGGGGGCGATTTATTTGCGGCTGAAATTGTAGGGGGCGAAGATATATTGGCCGCGGATGAACGCAGATAAACGCAGATAAAAACAACTACTAATTAGAGCTTGTCCCGTGTTTTTGTAGCCCAAGGTCCATCGAATGATCTAGCTGGCCTCATCCAAAACATAAATGGACGATTTTGTTTGATTCTTCGAAAGAAGCCTTTTATAATTTAGATTGCCCACCCCATTGGATCTTTCCCTGCTGCCCGTACTGGTTCCGGAACAGGAGTTTCTGTCCTGCTACGTCGCCACCGTTCTCGGCCCCATCGAGTACCGCGAGTGGAAAAGCCAGTTGGAACGAATCCACGAACTGCTTGGACTGAGCCGTGTGGAGGAGACATTTCAGAGGCTGTCGTTGGCTCAACGCAACCAAGCCGAGCAACAGGCTGCGGAAAAGGAGAAACGTCCGTTCTACCAGTGGAGCCCAGTGGAACAGGAGAGCTACCAGCGGCTTTGTTCGCAGGTGTTGCGGTGCACCGTGGCGCGGACGCTGACGGGAGAAAGTCTGCGTGACTTCGGATGCCGACTGGCGGAATCGGGGCTATTGCAATGGTTTTGTAAGTTGGACCGGGTAGGCATGGAGATACGCATCCCGGGCAAGAGCGCGCTGCAGCGCTACGGGCAGTGGCTACCGGAAGTGGAGATGCGGAAGGTGATCGACACGCTTCTGGCGGCGGCAAGCGACGGCAACAGCGAGGGCGAACAGCCATTGGAACTAGCTTCGGCATTGGATCTGGAAGCGTATTTTCTGGACACCACGTGTGTCAAACTGCACATTCACTTTCCGGTGGATTGGGTGCTGTTGCGAGACGCGGCGAGGACCCTGATGAAAGCGACGATTCTGATCCGCAAGCGGAACCTGAAAGTGCGGATGGACGAGCCAGAGGAATTCCTCAAACGGATGAACCAGTTGTGCATGAAGATGACGCACGCGCGGCGAAAGAAGGATGCCAAGCGGACCCGCAAAGCGGTCCTGCGGGAGATGAAAAAGCTGAGTAAGATCATAGCGGCGCACGCCGAACGCCATCGGGAATTGTTGCAGGAGCGCTGGCGAGAAACGGATCTCAAAGAGGGAGAAGCGCGGCAAATCATCCAGCGGATCACGACGGTGATGGAGCGGTTGCCGCAAGCCATCCGGCAGGCGCATGAGCGGATCATCGGGGAGCGGCAAGTGAAGAACGCGGAGAAGATGCTGAGCTTGTACGAAGAGCATGCTGCGGTCTACGTGCGTGGTAAGGCTGGGGCAGAGGTGGAATTCGGCAGCCAGTTATTGTTGGGGGAGGCGGCCAGCGGAGTGATCGTGGATTGGGAACTGGTGGGCGACAATCCCCGGGCGGACACGAAGATGTTGGGACGCAGTTTGGAGCGGATGAAGCAGACGTCGGCAGGGCCGGCCATACGCCAGGTGAGCGGCGACCGGGGCTTCGACGGTGCAGCCAATCGAACGCTATTGGGGAAAGAGGGAATTTACAACGCGATCTGTCCGAAGTCGCCGGCGGAACTCAAGAAGAGGATGAAAGACTCTGAATTCGTGGCGCTACAACAGCGGCGGTCACAGACGGAGGCGCGCATCTCGATATTCAAGAACGGATTCTTGGGCAGTCCACTGTTGAGCAAGGGACATGAGAGTCAAAGCCGTGAGGTGGCGTGGAGCGTGCTTGCGCACAATCTCTGGGTAATCGCCCGGCTGCCACGAAGCGCGCCGCAGGCGTTAGTCAAGGCGAGCTGAGCGCTGGCCTCCAACTGCCCCACAACACAAAGGTCCGGCGAGAACGGCGTAGGTGTGTCCGCAATTCGAAGAATAAGCGAGCGAAGGGGCGAAACTAACAGGTGGATGCGCGAATGAGTCGCTGCCCGTCGAATTGTTGCAATGTACTTTGCGATATAGAGTAACGCCACTGCAAAAATCGCCGAATACGGGACAAGCTCTATATAGCAACTCCTGAACGTGAGACTCCTCATTGCCGGCGAAGATATTGCTGGTAGTCCGCTGCAAGCGCACCGTGCCGGTGGCGTCCGCAATCCAGAATTGCCCGAGGATGAACTTCGGCAAAACAGTTTGCACGTACGGCTTGCTCGCCAGCACCGGGAAGGTGTAACCCTTCTGGTTCATAAAGGCCACGAGCTTGTCGCGGTCCTGGTCTACGCTCAACGTCACAAGCTGCACGTCTGGCCGGCCTTTGACATGATCGGCGAGGATCTGCATGGCATCGAGTGCCGGCGAACATTGTGCACACAACGAACTCCACAAATAGACGATGGTCGTCTTGCCTTGAAAATCGCGATTCGTCCACGTGGAGCCCGTGAGGTCGGTTATCTGCAGCGGAGGAAGCTTATAGTCAACCTTCACCCAAGGGAAATAGACAACGTTGGCCCCAGGCGGGAAACCGGCCGCCCCTGGGACCGACGGGCATGTCCGGCGGCAATGGCGGGACGGCGCTGAAGGCCGCCCATCCCACGTCGCTCCCACCGATTTCTTTCCATAAATGGTTCAGCGCATTCATTGGCCCTGGCGCTCCGTACTCCCGCCGGTAATACGGGTCGGCCAGGTAGGCGTGATAAAAGGCCAGGGCATCCACCTTCCTGTCTTCGGCCATGGCCAGTTCCGCCGAGAGCTGGAAGTACTTTGCCTCATAGTCCGGGAATGCCTCGAGGGGATCGGTATCGTAGTCGATCCCGGAAATCGTCCTTCAGCCAGCTTTGGACTCGCTGGATTGTCGCCTGCGCCCGATCGAATTGCTTCAATTGAATCTGCACGCGGACCAGCGAGCACAACATCACGAACTGGCCGCTGGTGAAGTTGGCAGCCTGGTCTACTACATCGGCCAGCGTGGGGCTCGCCCTTAGAGCCGGCCGGGGCCGCGAATCCTCCCAGGTAATCTCATCCAGGAGCAGTTTTTCCGCCGCTTCCAGGTTCACCCCCGCGGTGACCCAATCGGAGGCCGCCCCCGTAGCGAACGTATGCGGCGGGCGGAGGCGCCATGATGTTCCGATCCACCTGCTTCCACAGTTCCGCGTATGGGCTGCGAGCGACCGCCGATGGGTTCACGCATGCCGGCCGTTAAGGACACCAGCGCCTCCCGCCGCTCGCCCCAGGCGAAGTCGCTATTCGGCCATTTCGCGACCCACTCCGCCGAAACATCGAGCAGATTCTGCGCGCGTGTCCTGTACTCCACCCCATGCTGCGTCGCGTCCCAGGCGCGATACGCATCGAAAGCTGGATCGCCCTGCGCTGCCAGAGTTGCCGCCACGGCTACAAAAAGTAAAATCCGCATACAGCCTCCCAGCGAGGTTTGACGCTCGGGTCCGTCAAACCGTGGACAGAATTTGGCCGGCTCGATCCGGTCCAGATCAGAAAAGAATCGACGGCAACCAGGCGCCGGCCGGCTCGTTATAGAGGCCGAGGCTCATCAAGGTCATTGGCTGGACGACGCGCAGACCGCTCGCGAGGCACCAGCGGAGGAGGGCGCTGTTGCGCGACGGCAGGAGGATTCCGGGGCCGCCGAAGGATTCCGCGGAGGCGATGAGGGCCTGGAGGTCGAGGTTGGTTTCCGCGGTGGCGTGTCCGAAGAAGGCCAGGGCGCTGGCGTAGGCGGTAATGCGGCCGGCGCGTTCGACTACGCGGGCGGTGTTTTGCTGGATGGCCTGCGAGAGTTCGACGCCGCGATCGAATCCATGAACATTGCGGGAGAGGGCGTTGCAGGCTCCGAGGTCGGCGGGTTGGGCGGCGCGGACCGCGCAGGAGGGCACCTCGCGGTCGCGGCAGCGTCCCTGGAGGCAGGCGAGAGGCTCGCGGACATCGAAGCCAAGGCTGGTGTAGAGCGAGAGCGAGCGGTTATGAAACGCCGCTTGTACGAGGCGCACTCCGGCGGCGTGGCGCGCGCTTGCGCGATCGAGCGCGGCCTGCATCAGCTTTCGCCCGACGCCGAGATTTTGCGCGGTGGGATCGACGGTAATAGGGCGACCGGCCGGCGATGGGGGCACGCGGTCGAGGCGATTGCTGCCGACGATGCGCCCCTCGTGTTCGGCGACGACGCAGTAAAAATCCGGGTGGGAAAACATCATCGAGAGCACGCCAGTGGCATAATCGGGCGAGGGAAAATCGCAGGGGAAGCCGTGGGCCGCATTGATTGCGGAAAAAGCGGCATAGCAGATTGGACCGCAGGTGGGAGCGTCTTGTGGGAGGGCTGGGCGAATCGTTAACGCTGGCTCATGGCTCGGCGACATGGTCGTTTCTCCTTTTTGCGAATGAGTATAGCAATCGGGAGGGAGGGATCAAAAAGGGCGCGGTTGCTGAGAAAGGAGCGCTTGCTGACGCGCGCGCCTCGGATCGGGGATACGGACAATGCGGCTGTGAGTGATCAAAAGGGATACGGCCAAAAGGGGCGGCTGGAGCGTCTATTCTGGTGAATGATCGGGAAATTTGCTGTCCTTGCCGCGCTCGCCTTCACGGCGCGGGCGCAGACCAACACGCTGCCGGTGCTGATTACGGTGAATACGGGCTCGCCCGGCGCGGCCATCCCGCGGGATTTTTTGGGACTCAGTTTCGAGACCGGGTCGCTGACCAGCGCCACGGGATTTCCGACTGAAAACACACAGTTCCAGCAGATGGTGGCGCAGCTTGGGGCCGGGATGGCTGCGATTCGGCGGGAACTCGGTGGACAAGACTGCGTGGGCGCGCGCGCAGCGCACTTCGGCCTCGCCTTCTACCACGCTGATGTCCAGCGACGTGGATCGCGTGATTGGCTTCGCGCGGGCCACGGGCTGGCGCGTGTTGTGGGGACTGAATCTGAAATCCTCGAACGCGAGTACGGCCGCGGACGAAGCCGATTACGTGCAGCAGAACGGCGGCGATGTGCTGGCGGGGTTCGAAATCGGCAATGAACCGGACCTGTATTCCGGCAACACGCTGGTGAATTTCGAAAACAACTGGAAGAGCTTCGCCGACGCGATTCAGGCGATGAGTCCCGGGGCGGTGCTTACCGGTCCTGCCGATGCGGGCAACATCAGCACGTGGACCGGCCCGTTCGTCAACACGGAAAGCTCGCGGCTGGCTTTGGTGACGCAACATTTTTATCCGCTGGGTCCGCCCCCGCCTACGGTGCCGGCTTCGCAGCCGAATTCGGCATCCATTCCGAATCTGCTCAGCGCCAACACACGCGGCACAGCGGATTCGGCGGCGCAATCGCTACAAACCATCGTGACCAAGCCCGCGCTGCCCTGGCGCATGGCGGAGACCAACTCCTGCTACGACGGCGGCTATGACGGCGTCAGCAACGTGTTCGCCGCGGCGCTATGGGGTGTGGATTACATGCTCACGCTGGCGGGCCACGCGTCGGCCGGGTTGAATTTCCATGGCGGCGGCACCGGATTGTACACACCCATCGCGACCAGCACTATGGGCGGGACCGCCACCATTGCGGCGCGGCCGCTTTACTATGCGATGCTGATGTTCGGCACGGCGCTCGGCGCGCGCTCGGTGCCGGTAACGGTGAACAGCAGCCGCGTGAAGCCCACCGCTTACGGACTGCTGGATGCGGCCGGCGGACTGCGCGTGTTCGTCATCAATAAAGACATGCAGTTCGATGCGGCGGTGGAGCAGATAACGCCGGGCTCGGCCTATACGCAGGCCACGGCGATCCGGCTGGCGGCGCCTTCGCTCACGGAAAAGACCGCGATCACGCTGGCGGGGGCATCGGTGGCCGCCGAACGGAAGCTCTGGACGCCGCAAGCCGGAGAGACG
>CAVVLD010000111.1:0-28703 GCA_963748795.1 uncultured Solibacteraceae bacterium | reverse complement strand
CGGACCTCGCGCCGGACCTTAAGCTGGAATCGCTCCGCAAGGAGCGCCCGAAACATCGCCATGACATCCTTTCGGACGGACTCGCCATCGGCTTTGGCCTCAATATTGAAACGGTCGGAGTTGAGCCAGCGTGGACCGTCGTCCAGTTGGTAGTACTTGATCTGATATGCCTCACGAATCAACTCTGCCAAGGTCAGATCCGTAGCCCGCAACCGTCCACCGGGGTAAACCACGAAATCCACAGCCGTCTGGTTCGGGTCCGCAGGCCGCACAGACGCCACCTAAAATTTCAGCGGAGGGGGATTCTGGCCGAACGCCCCGCTCAGGAGTAAGCAGGATACACCGAGCTTCGACAGCCCCTTCGGTTTCATAGGGAACATCATAGTCCCTGGCAGTCGCCCTGCGGAAGGTCCACGAAAGTCGTCTTCGCTCTCGCTCTGTGCTCCCCGGTTTTTGTTCACGCTTCTGTTTGGTCAGTCCTCTTCAAGTTTGGTACGATGTCTTTACGAGGGCTTGTAGCTCAGTTGGTTAGAGCGCCTGCTTGACACGCAGGAGGTCACAGATTCGAGTTCTGTCAAGCCCACCATTCCCCCCCCCAAAAACATTGACGCGGGATTACGTTTCCGCGAAAATCGGGATAACTAAACAGGAGGTGCCGGGACACCTCGGCCATTCAGCCTGCGAGGCTACGCGGATGGCGGGCCAGTATACCCGAGCCAGCGGAGAAGGCCGGAAAACACGATGTCGAACTGGCCTTTCTTCAGCGCACCGAGTTTGCGGATGGCCCTCACATTCGGATAGGTCGCGACATTCTGCACAAGGAACGCGCCCCGCTTCAGGAATGGCACGTCAAACGCGATCTCATATTGAGAGCGACGCAGGCTGGTTGTATGGGGCACGATCGTCACCAGTGCCCGTTCAAGGTCACCGTACGCTACGCTGACGATCAAGGCAGGGCGTACTTTCCCTTCCATGCCGAGATCGAACAACCAGACCGCACCGCGCGCCAGTGTCATTCTCTTCGGTGTCAAGCAGAGCGAGGAGTTCGTCGGCAGCGTGAGCCGTCTCCTGGTCATCCAGCGGGCCGGAATCGAAAGGAACCGCCCGGCGCAGCACTTCCGCGGTGAAAATCCGCTTCTCCTCGTCGCGGAGCGCCTCGAACGCGTCGAGAAGTTGGGCCGTCTGCCTACTCATTCCTCCTTCAGTTTACATGAGAGATCTCGACAGCACGAAGGCCGGGTGGCTGAATTCACATCTCGAGCCTGCCCGATCAATTCCAAATGGCGGCAACTACCGCGCGCCCGCCAACCCACATCGATCGCGAGCCAGTAAGGCACGAAGTAATCGCCACCCAAAAACGCGCGGAGTCCCGTTGGAGTCCAGATGCGTCACGCGAGAGGTCTGGACTCCCTCTGGGGCCCACATTGGACGCGCGTAACTCTTGTGTTTTCAGTGGAGACGACTGTAGGTACTTGATGTTGTTACCGTGTCAAAGTAGCGCTCTAACCAACTGAGCTACAGGCCCTTTTAAAGGAGGGTGAACCAGAATTATATCACGGCGGGTGCTAGGCGGACGCTTCGGTTTGCGCCGAGCCGAACGTGGCTTCCGCCGCGTCTACGGTGGCGTACACGTTCATAATATTGATGATCTGGGTCATCTTCAACATCTGCAGCACGCGTCCGTCGGGCGCGACAATCGCCAGCCTGCCACCGGCTTCGCGCATCTTTCCCGATACCAGCGCCAGCATGCCGATTCCCGCGCTATCGATGTAATCCACGCCGGTCACGTCGAAGATGGCGCGCAAATGGCCGTCGCCCACCAGGTCGTCCACCAGCGCTTCCACCCTTTGGCTCTCGCGGCCCATCGCCAGCTTTCCCTTCAACGCCACCAGGCGGATGCCCGACGCCAGGTCCTCTTCGTGAATTTGCAGAAGCATAGCAGGTTCCGTACAGCATATCGCGGTTGTCACGGTTCCACAACCGAAAGGATTGTCATGGGTGCGTTTCCTTCCAGACGGTTGTTGACGAACAGAAAGAGAAACTCCTTGTTCTCCCGCGCGCGGCCGATCAGCACGCGCATGGATTCCCGCGCTTCCGGATTCGGGTCCTGGATATGCGTATACGGCTCAAAGCTCTTCACCGCTTCTTCGTACACCCGCCCGCGGCGCAGCAGCGCGCGGCAAACCTGAAAACCGGCAGTCACCGAATCGGGAATCGCCATCTGGTGGCGCAGTTCCGGCATCCGCGACCACGCGTTGTACACGTGAGCCACGCCATGGCTGCGCAGGCAGGCGAAATAATCCGTCTCCAGAAACTCGGGATTGCGGATCTCCACCGCGTAGCGGAACTCCGGCGGCAGCGCGGCCAGAAACGGATCCAGGCGGTCCAGAAACGCGCTCAGCTCTTCGAAACTCTTGCGGCCGAAGGCGCCGAATTCGAAGATCAGCACCGCGGTCTGCTCGCGGTACGGCATCAGCGGGCGAAGAAACATCTCGCGCAGCATGTGCGCATCCAGGAACGCTTCGTTTTCGCGTCCGGCCTGCGGACCGTAGCGCGCGTGGGCCGGAAACACTTTGCAGGTGACCTGTTCCGGCACCTTGAAGGCGAAGCGGAAATGCGGCGGCGTCGGCGCGAACAGTTTGCGCCAGAACTCCTCTGTGGGGAACTGGTAGAACGCGAAATCGCCGCACACCGCGGGAAATGTTTCGGCGTATTCCTTCAGGCATTCGGCCTCAAACAGCTTGTGCGAAAATCGGCCGCGCGAAAGGTAGCGGTCGCGCGAATAGATCTGTCCGAGCCAGCCTTCGTACTTCCAGGAACTGCCGCCGATGTAAATGCGCTTCCGCGGCCAGGGCGCGCAGACGCGATGCCAGGGCATCGCGATCGAAGCCGCCGGGCTCCTCGAATAGCGGACCTACCACGCTTGGGAAGACCGGAAGAAGTACGGGTCGGCGCCCGCTTCGATCATGCCGTTAGGGTATAGCCGGATCATCACCGGCGCGGACCCGCTGGCGAATCGCGACCGCATCTCGATCTTGTGACCGCGCGCGCGCAGTTCTTCCACCACGGCGGGCGGCGTCCGCTCGTCCAGCAGCAGGCTGCCGGGGCTCATGGCGTGATTGTCGAAGCTCGAAACCAGGTGCTCGGTCTGGAAGCGCGGCGCTTCCACGGCATTCTCCATATTCATGCCCCAATCCATGGCGTAGAGCAGAACCTGGAGCAGCGACTGGTCCTGATTGTCGCCGCCGGGCGTGGAGAGCGCCGCCACGCTGTTGCCGGGCCCCACCACCAACGTGGGGCTCAGCGTCACGCGAGGACGCTTCCCGGGCGCCAGTTCATTGGGATGGCCCGGCACCAGCAGAAAGCTCTGCGCCCGCTCGCTCAGCGGAATTCCGGTATCGCCCGCGATCACCGAGGGCAGCCAGCCGCCCGAAGGCGTAATCGAAATGGCCACGCCGTCCTTATCGATGGCATCGACGCAGGTGGTGTCTTTGGCGAGCAGCGCATCGTCGATCTTGCGGTGCGGGATGTCGGCCAGCGAAGGATGCTTGGGCGGATTCGGCTCTACGTTGCCGGGTCGAAACTCCATCGAAGCCTCATGCGTGATCAGCTTGCGCCGCTCCGCCCCATACTCCTTGGAGAGCAGCCGCTCGGCCGGAATCTTGACGAACTTCGGGTCGCCATAATAAGTGTCGCGGTCGGCATAGGCCAGCTTCAGCGCTTCCACCAGCGTGTGGATGTAGTCGGCCGAATTCAGCCCCATACTCAGCAGGTTGTAGCCTTCCAGGATGTTCAGTGCCTCGATCATGGCCGGGCCCTGGCTCCAGAAGCCGGGCTTGTAGACCGTGTAGCCGTGGAAGGTGGTGGAGACGGCCTCTTCCGGTTCCACCCGGAAACTGGCCATGTCGTCGTAACGCAGCAGTCCGCCGTTCGCCCTGGAGAATTCGTCGATCTTGCGGGCGATTTCGCCGCGATAGAAATAGTCGCGCACCGCGTCGATGGCCTTGGCGCGGCTGGCGCCCGCGGACAGCGCTTTCTTTTCAGCGGCCACCATGCCGCGCAAGGTGCGCGCCAGGTCCGGCTGGTGGAAAATCTCGCCGACCTGCGGTACGCGTCCTCCCGGCATGTAGACTTTCTTGGAACTCGGCCAGCCTTCCAGGTACCGCGCGCCGGCGCGAATGGTGTTCACACGAATTTCGTCGATGGGGTAGCCGTCGGCCAGCTCGATGGCCGGTTCCGCCGCTTCGGCAAACGATTTTGTGCCGAACTCGCGCAGCGTCACCAGGGCGCCTTCCACCATGCCGGGAACGATCGCCGAAAGAATCCCCGCCACCGGCACCCAGTCCTTCAGTCCATGGGCTCGCGGCGCCTCCACAATCTCGTCGGGCTGTAGCTTGTGATTGCGGTAGAAATCCGCCGTGCCCAGTTTGGGCATGGTGCCGACGCCGGCGATGGCGTACACCTTGCCCTCCTTGGTGCGGACCAGGATGGGCGATTCGCCGCCCATGCCGAAGTGCGAGGCTTCCGTGACCGATGCCGCGAGCATGGTGGCGATTCCGGCATCGACTGCGTTGCCGCCTTGCACAAATAGCCGCATTCCCGCCTCTGTGGCGTATTCGGTGCCCGCGGCGACGGCGCCGTGTGTGCCTCGGGAGGCGATCCTGACCGGCCGCGAAGAGGGAGCGCCGCGTTGCGCCCAGCCGGCCGATACCAGCATCGCCAGGAGAAGGGATACCCTGAGTTTGATCACAATCATCCTATTGTATGAGATTCCTTCCGGAGCGGTATAATTTCATCATTCGTGAACGAGTCTGAGCCCCAGCAGCCTGCCGCGCCACAAGAGCAAGAGGAGCCGATGCTGTATTGTCCGGTCTGTTCGTTGCGGCTGGCCGGTTTGAAGTGTAAGCTGGTGTGCCCGCAGTGCGGCTATTACATGAGCTGTGCCGACTACTATTGAGCGTCCAACATGTCTGAGATCGCAGCCCAATTAGAACGATACCGCCGCGGCGCCGAACTGCTGGCCGTGGTTCTGACCGGCGTTTTCGGGGAGGAAGAGGATTTCGCCGTCGCTCCCGGCAAGTGGAGCATCCGCGAGATTGTGGCGCACCTGGCCGACGCGGAAATGGTAGGCGCCCACCGTTTTCGCCAGGTGATCGCCGAAGAGATGCCTACTCTGATCGCCTACGACCAGGACGCGTGGACCAGGAACCTGGACTACGCGCGGCGTAAACCCAAGCAATCGCTGGAGACGTTTCGACGCATCCGCGCCGAGAACTACGAATTGCTGAAAGGGCTGCCGGAGAGCGCTTTCGATCGCGCCGGCAATCACTCCGAGAACGGCCCCATGACCCTGCGCAGCTTGCTGGAGGGCTACGCCGGCCACGCCGAATCGCACGCGCGCCAGTTGCAGGAAATCCGCGAAGCGTATAAGAAGGTCAAGGGGAAGAAGTAGCCGCGAAGCGGCGGAGCGCCTTGGACTGGGCGTCAGTGAACCGCAGGCCTCCGTGAGCCGCCAGGACCAGTTCCCGCCGGCTGAAGTGCGACGCCATCACGCCATCGCGCGAATGCGCGCGGGGACCGAGCAACAGGTGCCCGAGTTCGTGCGCGATCGCGGCGCCGAGCACCGGGACGGTATCGACATTCAGGCACTCCACCACATCGCGAACACTCTGCCACGTGACTGCGGCATAACCGCCGTCGTTGCGCGGCTGATTTGTCAGCAGGGCAAAGCCCAGAACGTTCTCCGATAGTTTTGGCGGGCGCTTGTCCAATAGTTGTAGCCAGAATTCCGCGGGTCCCACCTGGCCGTCGCAGGCATTCGACGCATCGCAATCCACCCAGATCACTCCAAGACCGGCCGCCCGGAATATGGCGCCGGCAGAACTCTCGGCATCCTCCACCGTTCGCCGGGGAATCTTCGCCAGGTTAACTACTCGAACCGTGATACCCGGCGGCGCGCCTGCTGCCGCAAGGCAACCCAGAATCACCGAAAACAGCGCCTTCACATGCAACCTCGTGGATCGATTGTGCGCGGTATTTTTGCGAACTTCGATTCCGCGGAAATACATTCGCGGTCACGAATCCGTCGCGAGTTAACAAAATACGTGCGCGACGTTTCGAGCGCGCCGGCGTCATAACGGCAGGACCGAACGATGCCCACCGGCCGCTTTCGCACGGCGCGCGTCGCGCGCTTTGCCGATTTTGAACTCGACCTGCGAGCCGCCGAACTGCGCCGCGACGGTAGCCGCGTGAGGCTGCAGGAGCAGCCCTTCCGCATTCTGGCCATTCTGCTGGAGCATTCCGGCGAAGTGGTGATGCGCGAGGAAATCCGCAAGCTGCTTTGGCCTAACGATACCGCGGTGGAGATTGGCCACGGCATCAATGCCGCCGTGCTGCGATTGCGGGAAGCGCTGGGCGAATCGGCCGGGAACCCCCGCTTAATCGAAACTCTGCCGCGGCGCGGCTATCGATTCAACGGGCGCGTGGAGTGGGAGAACGCTCCGCCCGCCACCACGCCTGCTCCCGGCAGCGATGCGCCCGGGTTGCCGGGCCGGAATGTCTCTCACTACCGCGTGCTGGACCGCCTGGGCAGCGGTGGCATGGGCGTAGTCTATCGCGCCGAAGATTTGCAGTTAGGCCGGCTGGTGGCGCTGAAATTTCTGTCTCCGCAATTCGCGCAGGATGCCGATGCGCGCAGCCGCTTTCAAAAGGAAGCGCGGGCCGCGTCGGCGCTGAATCACCCCAACGTGTGTACGGTCTACAGCGTGGAGGAATGGGAGGGGCAGCCCTTCATCAGCATGGAGCTGGTGGAGGGCGAGTCGCTGACGTCCCGCCTGGCGAGGGGGCCGTTGCCCGCCGCGCAAGCAATCGCGCTGGCCATTCAGGTGGCCGCCGCGCTGGAGGCGGCCCATCGCAAGGGAATCGTGCATCGCGATCTCAAGCCGGGGAACCTGATGGTGACCGACAGCGGTGTCAAGGTGTTGGATTTCGGCATCGCGAAAATGGATCGCGGAGTCCCGACCAGGCGCGGCGAGGTAGTGGGCACGCCGCCATACATGTCGCCGGAACAGATGCAGGGCCGCGCCGTCGACGCGCGCAGCGATATTTATTCCCTCGGGCTGGTGCTACGCGAAATGCTGGCGGGAAGCCGCATACCGCCGCATCTGGAGCGTGTGCTGGCCCGCTGCCTGGAGCAGGATCCGGAGGCGCGCTGGCAAACGGCGGGCGAATTGAAGAGCGCGGTTGGAGCGCATGCCCGTTGCGGAGCCGCGCCGTGGGAGCCGGCTGGTTATTGCGATTGCGGCCGCGGTCGTGCTGCTCTGCCTGGCTTTGCTGGCCACAAAGATTCCTTACTGACGATTTCTCGGCCGCATCAAACTGGCGGTAATCTAGGAGCCATGGATGCTGGCTCGTGGATTCGGGACTTCGGTTACGGTTTACGCCTGCTGCGCAAGAGCAGCGGGTTCACGGTTCTCGCCGTACTGACGCTGGGGTTGGGAATCGGCGCCGCTACGGCGGTCTTCAGCCTGGTGAATGCGGTTCTGCTGCGTTCCCTGCCTTACCACGACCCTGGCCGGCTGGTCTTTCTGTATGAGCCCGTTCCCAAACTTGCAGACGTTCCGCTGGAGGGGTGGGGGATCTTCAACGGCGACTTCTACGATTGGAAAAAACAAAGCCGTTCGTTTGATAGTCTGGCGCTGTTCACCACCGATGGCATCAATCTTTCGGTGGGCCAATCCGCCGTCCGCGTGCTTGGCTCGCGGGTGACCGGCGAGTTCTTCCCGCTGCTCGGGATCGCGCCGGAACTGGGACGAGCGGTAACCGCCGATGACGACCGGCCGGGCAAAGGGCAGGTCGCGGTGATCAGCCATGCGCTGTGGGAATCGCGGTTCGGTTCCGATCGCGGGGTGCTCGGGAAGGAATTGCAGCTCGACGCCAAGCCTTACCGCATTGTCGGCGTGATGCCCGCGGGCTTCGCGTTTCCGCACGGCACCGAGAGTATCGAGACTCACGGCAAAGCCACTGACATCTGGATTCCGCTGGCCATGACCCCGCAGGAAGCCGCCGCGCGCGACGACGACCCCGGCAACGGCATCGGGCGCCTCCGTCCCGGCGTTTCGGTGCAGCAGGCGCAAGCCGAACTGAACGTGATCACGGCATGCGCTGGACAAACTGCATCCGCAGTTTTTTCAGGGGTGCGAGGCGGTGGTCCGGCCATTCGATGTGGAGATCACCGGAACCTCGCGCCGGACGCTGCTGATCCTGATGGGCGCGGTGTTCCTGGTATTGCTGATCGCGTGCAGCAACGTGGCCAGCCTGGTTCTGGCGCGCGCGCAAGGAAGGGCGCTGGAGGTTGGGGTACGGACCGCGCTGGGGGCATCGCGCTGGCGCATGGTTCGCCAGTTGCTCGCGGAATCGCTGTGCCTGGGCGGCGCCGGCGGCATCCTGGGCGTGCTGGCGGCATCTTTCGCCATCCGGCTTTTGATTCACTTCAGCCCCGGCAACATTCCGCGTATCGAGGAGACTTCGATGGACGGCCGGGTTCTGCTTCTTCGCGGTTTGCGTTTCGGTGGTCACCGCGGTTCTCTTCGGCCTGTTTCCGGCGCTCTCCACTTCCCAGTGCAATTTGCAGGAGGTGCTGAAGAGCTCGGCCAACCGCACGGTGAAGAAGAGCGCGGGACGGTTGCTGCGCGGGCTCGCCGTTGGGCAGGTGGCCCTGACGTTCGTGTTGCTGACGGGCTCCGGCCTGCTGATTCGCAGCCTTCTGAAGGTGCAATCCGTCGACAAGGGCTTCACCGCGAATTCGACTTTGACGATGGGCATCCGGCTCGACGACCGGTATTCCCGGGCCGATCAGATGAACCGCTTTTTCCGGGATGTGATCGATAGGGCCGGCGCCGCTGCCGGGTGTGGAAGCCGTCGCGGTCATCGATAGACTGCCGCTCGGCGGCGGTGAAAGCCTCAGTACACTGGAAGTAGAAGGCCACCCGCCGGATGACAAGACGCTCTTCGAGAGCCGCAACATCACGCCGCGTTATTTCGCGGTTATGGGCATCCCGATCGTTGCCGGACGGGCCTTCACGGACGCTGACAGGGCCGGGAGCCCGCGCGTCGCCATCGTCAGCCGGTCCCTCGCCAACAAATATTTTCCCGGGCAGGATGCCATCGGCAAGCGCCTCCGCTCGAACGACAACTGGCGGACCATTGTCGGAGTCGCCGCCGATGTACGGCAGTACAAGCTGGAAGCCGCGCCGCCCATGCAGGTCTACGGACCGCTGTGGCAGAGCGGTACCCCCTCGGTGTCCGTCGCGGTAAGAACAAAACTTCCGCCGGATCGCCTGGCTTCAGCCATGCAGAACGCTGGTGCGCCAGATCGACCCTTCCGTGGCCGTTGCGGACGTGGGCACCATGGGCCAGTTGCTCTCGCGAGCCACCGCCGCGCGCCGGTTTCAGACACTGCTGCTCACGTCCTTTGGCGGCGTGGCGTTCTTCCTTTCGCTGGTGGGGCTGTACGGATTGATGGCCTGCCTGGTGGAACAAAGGACCGCGGAAATGGGCATTCGCATGGCCCTGGGAGCGCAGCCCGGCAGCGTGCTGCGTTTGATTTTGCGGCAGGGCTCGAAACTCGCATTCGCCGGCATCGGGTTGGGTTTTGCCTGCTCCTGGGCCTCCACACGTGCCCTGGCGAGCCTGCTGTTCGAAGTGACGCCGACAGACGTGCCGACGTTTCTGGCGGTGGCTTTTGTTTTTGCGACTGTGGCACTGGCGGCCTGTTATATCCCCGCGCGGCGGGCTACGCGAGTCGATCCCATGGTCGCGCTCCGGTGCGAGTAGAAGAGGTATTGGCCGCAGATGAACGCAGATGAACGCCGATAAAGTTGCAGTTCGATGATAATCCGATTCTCTACCTGCCGTCCAGAGTTATTCTGGCATTGCCGGGGAAGCGGAGACGGGCAATGCTGGCGAGCAACCCGATCAAGGAATAGCCGGTGCGGAACTCATCGCGGACGATGAGAAGGGCGTGGTCCTCCCGACGCGTTCTTTTGCCTGGGCCCGGGGCCGACCAGCGGGAGGCGGTCGGCTCCGCCCCGGGATTTGGTTTTCGTTCTGAACCACATCGGACCGATAGATTCCGCCATGCCTTGAAAACGCATACTGAGCGCTCAGTATGATGTGAAGCTGCTAGAAGATGGTGGCGGGGAAGGGATCGTTGCAAACCCTCCTGAGCGATTAAGAAATCACCCGGGCTTACCGGTCCGGTCGTGCGGAGCGTTTCCCGGTTATGGGCAACTTTCGCCTTCGCGCCACTTCCTTTCGATTGGTTTACCCCCGTCATGTCCCACCGCAATGATGGGGGGGCGAGAAGAACTTTATGACAGCCGCATCGTGCAATTCGCCAGGCAGTGCAGGCGCCGCCGCTGCCTCGCGTTCAAATTCCTCCGGCGTACGGTATCCCAATGCCGAATGCAGCCGCAGGCGATTGTAGTACGCTCCCAGAAACTCTTCCAGATGTTCGGAAAGCTGGTCGAAATCCGCATACTGATTGCAGTAGATTTCCTCCTGTTTCAAGGTCTTCATAAAACTCTCACAAGCCGCGTTGTCGTAGGGATTGGCCGGACGGCTCATGCTCGGGACCATTTGGCTGGCTTTCAGCACTTCAGCGTATTCGGCGCTCGCATACTGAGTTCCCTGATCGGAGTGATGCACCACTCCCGGTGGTGGCTGACGCTGGCCGATGGCCTGTTGTAGCGCCCTCACCGCCACCCTGGCCGTCAAGCTTCGATCCAAGGCCCAACCAATGGCCTTGCGCGAGTACCGGTCGATCACCACCGCCAAAAATACGAACTCGGTCCGCAGACGAATATATGTGATGTCCGCCACCCATAGCTGGTTGATGGCGGTCACCGTCATGCGCGCCGCAAGGTTCAGATACACCTGGCAGTCATGTTTCGAATCCGTCGTCAGAATGTACTTGCGGTAGCGAATAGCCAGCAGGTTGTCTTCGCGCATGATCCGCGAGACTCGTTTATGGTTGATGACCATCCCCTGGCGATGCAAATCCTCCGTGACGCGCCGGTAGCCGTAACGGCGGCGGTGCCTCAGGACCACCTCCTGGATGGATGCCCGCGCCGCCATTTCCGCTTCGTCTGGCGCTGCCGCCTCCCAATGTCGGTAATAGCTGGCCCGACTGACACCAGCCAAGTGACACATCCGTTCGACGCTCAGCGTGGGCTGGGCGTCTGCTGGCTTGCCTTGCTCTTGCGCCCACGACTGGATGGTGTCGTAGATGCTGTTTCGCCGCTGTCGATGGTCAGATGGCGATCCGCCTTGATCTTGAGCAAGGCACTTCGAAAAAAACTGTTTTCCAGGGTTTTGTCGGCCAGCGCCACCTTCAGCCTGGCGATTTCCTCGCGGTGTTTTTGCTCTTTGCGGTCTTCTGGGGCAATTCCCAGATTCGCATGCCGCGGCTCCGGCCGTCCCTCGAACTGATACTTCCAGGTGTAGAGCAGCTTGCGCTCGATGTTCAGCTCACGAGCCAGTGCGTTAATGTTTTGGCAGGTTTTCATCCGTTCAACGGCCTGCCGCTTGAATTCCACGGTGTGACGACGCCACTTTGCCTTCTTCGCCATTTCTTCGCACTCCATTCAATGCAAAGTGCGTCTATTCGGAGTGTCTCACTTTTGGGGTTCAGTCCATAAAACCAAAAATCTTATCCGCGTTCATCCGCGTTGATCCGCGGCCGATTTGATTTTTCGGTAAGCAGAGCGTCGAACTCCTGCCTGCCCTTCTCGTACGTGTCGCCATAGCCTTTCAGCAGGCGCGGGGCTTCGGCAAGTTCGCGCGCCAGCGTCCGGTCTTCGCGCGCCGCTTTCTGCACCAGCGACAACCATTCTTCGATTCGCCTTTGCTCCCGCTGGAATCGCACCGATCTGCGGCGAAACGGTCTCAGGCACGCGATGGCGTAGAGCTGCAGGAAGCCCAGGACGGACGTCGTGCGGACAATTTTCCCCTTGCCGCTGAAGTGCGAAAACAGGGGGCCGGCCCAACCCAACCAGGCAGGTAGAATATCGGCGATCTCCTGCGCGCGCGGATGCAGGAATTCGTGTATGTGCAGAATCTGTCCCGGACCCACGCGCGATTCCTGCCGCACGCGCGCGAACCGCTCGCGCCGGATCTTTAGTTGCGCCACGCGAATGGCATCCTCATAGGACATCCAAAGCGCCAGGTAGCGGGCCGTCTCTTCCAGCAGGACCGGGTCGTTCCACGCGCGAAACGGCGCCAGCCGCTCCAGGTAAAGCCGGGCGTAGCGCTCGTCCTGATATTCGGTCAGGCGCTGCACGCCGGCCATCGACGATATCGGGAAGCGGCAGGGGCTCCTTTGGCGCCGCCCGGTCGGTTTCAAAACCCGCGGCGAAAGCGGCGCAGGCTGCGCTCCACGCCCACGCCGCCGCGTCGAATTGCTTCTTCGAAGGCAGACCGTTGGAACGGCAGCGCACCGGTCGATGCCAGTGCGCCGAACAGCGCCGCGCTGATCACGCTGCCGGCTTGCTGCGCGATGGCGGCGAAATCGGCGGGCACGAAGCGGGCCGCGCTCTGGCGGCAGGCGGCCAGCAGGACGTCGCTATCGACGCGTCCATCGCCCGGAGCCGTGCGCTCGGTCATGGAGTAGACGCGATGGGTAGACGCAATGAGCATCGTCCGGTCCGGCGTCACCAGCCCGCGCTGGATGGCGCGGCCGGCTTCCATCAACTCGGTGGCGATCACGATATCGACTTCGCCGGGCACCGGCATGAGCGCGAACGACGGGCTCGCCGGCCGTGGCCGTCTCCGGAAACAGCTCCACGTAATAGATGGTGGTGCCGGTGCGCTGCGCCACGCCCGGCACCGAGGTGGTCTGGGCGTAATAGCCGGAGTGCTCGGCCAGATCCACGATCCAATCGGCGAGCACGCCGCCGCCCTCGCCGCCCATGGCCAGAATCGCGAGCGTGATGGCCCGAGGCTGCACGGCTCAAGCGCGTGCGGCGCTGCAACAGGGAAATCGACGGCGCCCGCCACACGGGCCTTCATGCGCTCCCAGGCCCCCGGATTGGTGACGATTTCCGCGCGGTAGAACGACGGGCACAGCACCGCCGCATGCGCCACCTCGCCGCACAGGCCGCAGCCCACGCAACTATCGAGCACGGTGGCCACCGGGTCTTTGCGCAGCGGGTCGGGGTTGGGCTGGATGGTCAGCGAAGGACAGCCGGACAGGCGGATGCAGGAGTGGTCGCCGGTGCAGGTGTCGGGGTCGACGCCGAAGCGTTCGCGCACCACGCGCTGTCCTGCCGCGGCGCGCCTTTCGCAGCTGCGGCTTTTCGCGGCGCTGGCGGTTGAGCATGCACTCGCTCTGCGCGACGATGACTTTGGGCCCCTTCTCGGGCGTGGTCAGCGCCTCGCGCAGCGTGTCGCGCATCGCGGCGACGTCGTAGGTGCGGGTGACGCTGCGAACCCATTTCACGCCGACGCCGCGCACGGCGTCGGCGATGGAAAGCCGCGTCGTGCGGTCGGATTGCCGCGCGCGAGGACAGGATGTCCTGCCCGCCGGTGGCCGCGGTGTAGCCGTTGTCGACCACCACCAGCACGTCTGTCGCTCTGGTTGAACACCGCATTGCCGACGCCGCTGGTCAGGCCGTTGTGCCAGAAGCCGCCGTCGCCCATGATGCTGATCGTGCGCTTGGCTGGTTTCGGGCGTGTTGAACGCCGCCGCACCGGCCCAGCCCAGGCCGTAGCCCATGGTGGTGGCGCCGATGTTGAAGGGCGGCAGGATGGAGAACAGGTGACAGCCGATGTCGCAGCTCACGTGATGCTGGCCCAGTTCGCGCTCCACCAGCTTCATCGCGGTGAAGATGGGCCGCTCGGGACAGCCGGTGCAGAACGAAGGCGGGCGCGGGTGCACCTGCCTTCGCAGGCCGGACGGCGCAGGCCGAGCGGGCGCGCGGCTGCGGGCAGCGCGGCGATCAGGCGCGGGGCATAGCGGTCCGACGAACTTGCGAATGCCCTCGCACAACCACCGGCGCGGTGTACTCGCCGGCCATGGGCAGCAGGTCCTTGCCGTGCAGCGTGGTGGCCGGTCCCGCCTTGCGCAGAATCGCGTGGAGGTTCTGCTCGATGAAGTCGGGCTGGCCTTCCTCGACCAGCAGCACGGCGCGCTTGCCGGCGCAGAAGCGCAGCACCTCCGCGTCCACCAGCGGATAGGTGACGTTCAGCACGTAGAGCGGGATCGCGGCTGTTCGCCGAAGGCGTCGGCCAGGCCCAGCAGCTCCAGCGCGCGCACCGACGTGTTGTACATGCCGCCCTGCAGGATGATGCCGACGTCCTGGGCGTCGTCCGCGAAGAACTCGTTCAGCGCGTGCTCCTGGATGAACTTCTGGGCCGCGGGCCAGCGCTGCGGATCTTCTCCTGCTCGTGCAGATAGCTGGCCGGCGGCAGCACGATGCGGCTCACGTCGCGCACGGGCTGCTCCATCGCGTCCTTCAGCGTGAAGGCGGGGCGGAGGTTGTCCTTGGCGACGAAGCGGCCGTGCACGTGGCAGGCGCGGATGCGCAGCTCCAGCATCACCGGCGTGTTGCTGGCCTCGGACAGCGCGAAGCCCTGTTCCACCGCGCGCACGATGGAGGGCAGGTTGGGCCGCGGATCGAGCAGCCACATCTGCGACTTCATGGCGAAGGCGTGCGAGCGCTCCTGCATGATGCTGGAGCCTTCGCCGTAGTCCTCGCCGACGATGATCAGCGCGCCGCCGGTGACGCCGCCCGAGGCCAGGTTGGCCAGCGCGTCGGAGGCGACGTTGGTGCCGACCGTCGACTTGAAGGTGACCGCGCCGCGCAGCGGGTAGTTGCACCGAGGCGGCCAGCGTGGCGGCGGCCGTGGCCTCGGAGGCGCTGTGCTCGAAGTGCACGCCGAGCTCGTCGAGGATGTCGTTGGCGTCGGTCAGCACGTCCATCAGGTGCGAGATCGGCGCGCCCTGGTAGCCGGCCACGTAGGACACGCCGGACTGCAGCAGCGCCTTGGTGACGGCCAGGATGCCCTCGCCGCGGAAGAGTTCCGCCCGCGCCCAGGCGCAGCTTCTGACTTCCTTTTGAAACGACCGCTCCGCCATGGTTACCTAGCTTATCGCCACCAGCGCGAGGACGCGGCAGGGGCTTCCCGACCCGTTCACGATCTTGAGCGGCGCGGTGATCAGGATCGCCCCCTTCGGCGGCAGTCTGATCCAGGTTGGTCAGGCTGGCGAGACCGAATTTGTTGCTGCCGTGCATGATGCTGTGGCACGGGAAGGGCGGATCGAAACGGAAGGCCTGGCCGGCGTCGGTGCCGACGCCCTCGGAGCCGAAGCCGATCACGTCGCGCTCCCGCGCCAGGAACGGCACCAGGTCGGGATGCGGACCGGGGACGTGGGAGCCGTCCTCCTTCATGTTGAGCGACGTCGGCGCCGCGGCGCTTGGACCAATCGGTGCGCATCAGCACCCAGGAGCCGGCCTCGATGCGCCCGTGCTCGGCTTCCCAGGCCTCGACCCGCTGCGGGGTCAGCAGGAAATCGGCATCGGCCGCGGCCTCCCGCGAGACGTCGATCACGCAGGCCGGCGCGATGAACTTCTCCACCGGGATGGAATCGGTCGCGTTGCCCGGATAGTCCTTGCCGCGTCACCCAGTGGACCGGCGCGTCGAAATGCGTGCCGGTGTGCTCGCCGCAGGAGAAGTTGTTCCAGTACCAGGCTGGGCCGCGCGCATCGTACCGCGAGATCTCTTCCAGGCGGAAAGGCCATGTGCGGCCGAATTCGGGCGGAAGCTGGATGATGGCGGTGTCGCTGTCCAGCGCCTGGCTGAGGTCGATGACGCGAATGGCGCCGCCGGCCAGCGCTTGCGCGAATTGCATCAGGATGTCAGTTTTCAATTGGCTTCCTTTCGATGTGATCGATGATGAGATAGTCTACCGGAACGGTGCGCAGTTCCAGCTTGAGACCGAGTTGCGCTTCGACGGCCTGCGGGAGCGTGGGGGCAGGGTCGGAGGCGCGCAGTTCGCCCGGCGGCGCCGCGACATCGTTTGAGCGGGAGCGGCCTAGCGGGGTGACGCTGTCGGTGGCGAAGGCCAGGTGAAAATCGTAAGGGCCGGCGAGCCCGGTTTCGTCCTGCACGGGTTGCTGCAACTGGCGGCCCAGCCAGGTGCACAATGCGGCCATACTCTGACGCCCGGCAGAAGTTCGCGAGATGCCGCTACCGGTCGGGAAGGTAATCATGTTCGTCACGCCCGGCGGCAGTACCAGGAAGCCCTCCTTGTCCACGTCGAATCGCTTCGGGAAACTGGTGTCGGCGTCCGGCGACAGCGGCGGAGACGGCTTCAGCCTGGGCCCGCCCTTACCCGGGCGCAGGACGTAGCCCGCCCCCGCGCGCGATTCGCGATGGACCTTGAGCGCGAATCGTTCCGCCAGCAGATTTTGCAGCATTACGCGTAAGTCGTTCTGAGTAGCCCCGGGCGGCACTTTAGCCACCACGTCGAAGTTCTCCTGGTCCATCCATGCCGGAGTGGCCAGTTGATAGAACTGGACGCGATACGCAACGAAGACCAGGGTTCGGAGGCTCTGATCGAGATAGACGATCTGGCCGGGGCTGGAAGTTCCCGGTCCGCCGGCGATGCGCGGTTCAGTTCCCGGCGCTGCCGGCTTAACGGAAGCCGCTTCGAACTGTTGCCCGCGCGCCAGCGCCGCGGCGAGGACGCAGAGCATCAGGCGGGGCATCGTACGCTCCTGTTCCAGAAGTAGGCGCCGGTGAGGATTGCCAGCCACGGCACCCCTGCAATCAGGGTAACGCGCATGCCTTCCACCCACCACGTGGTCGCCAGGATGGCGGCGATGGCGGCGGTTCCCAGCAGCGACGTATAAGGATATCCGATGAGGCGCACAGGCAGGCGTGGCATGTCCGGCGGCCTCCCAGCGAGGGCGAAAGGCCAGATGCGTGACGAAGATCATGAGCCAGGCGAAGAGCCCGCCGAACAAGGAGATGCCGAACAGATACACGAAGGCGCTATCGGGAAAGAAGAACGCCACCAGGATTGCGAGCGCCGAGGCCGGCGGCGGAAACCAGCAGTGCGGGGACCGGCGTGCCGCGCGCCGAGACACGGCCGAACGACCGCCGGCGCATAGCCTCCGCGCGCGAGGAGAAACATCATGCGGCTCACCAGGTAGAGATTGCAGTTCATGCTGGAGGCGGCCGCGGTGATCACCACGAAGTTGACGATGCGCCGCAGCGGGAATGCCGATCAGCTCAAACACCTGACGAACGGGCTGGCGGTGACGCCGGCGCCCGGCTGGATCTGTTCCAGGGCACGATGGCCATGAGCACCACGATGGCGCCCAGATAAAAGAGCGATCAGCCGGCCCACCATGGTTCGCATGGCGCGCGGCACGGCCGTCTGCGGATCGCGCGCCTCCCCGGCGGTGACCGCCACCACCTCCGTACCGATAGCTGAAGATCACGAAGACCATCGCCATCCATACACCGCGCCAGCCCGTGGGCAGAAATCCGCCGTGGCGGTCAGGTTGGAGAGGCCGATGGCGGGCCGCGGCCCGGCGCCGGCAATCAGCGCCGACGCCGAGCACGATGAACAGGACGATGGCCACCACCTTGATCATGGCGAACCAATACTCGAAGCTGCCGAAGCTGCCCACGCTGCGCGCGTTGACGTAGAGCAGCCCGCATAGCGAATCCCAACACCCAGACCCATTTCGGCGTGCCCGGGAACCACCACTGGCAGTAAATGGCGATGGCGGTGGCTTCGCCGCCGATGGCAATGCATTGCGCCGCCCAATACGTGTAGCGCACGGTAAAGCCGGCCCACGCGTTCAGGTAGAGTTCGGCGTAGACTCCGAAGGAGCCGGCAGTGGGATGCGCCACCGCCATCTCCGATAGCGCGCCCATGAAAATCAGGGTGATGACCGCGCCCAGAAGGTAGCTGAGGATCACGCCCGGTCCCGCGGTGTGGACGGCCAGCGAACTGCCCAGGAACAGGCCGGTGCCGATGGCGCCGCCGATGGCGATCATGCTCAACTGCGCCGCGCTGAGCTGTCGCGAGAGCTGCTCGCCCTGCTCAATGGCGGCGCCTTTCATGCGCGCACCATGAGCTCCAGATTGTCCTTCAGAGCGGCCAGCGCGGTGTCCACATCGTCCATGGTGTTGTAGGCGTGGAAGGCGAAGCGCACGCCATCCAGCCGGGCGGAAGTGAGAATACCGCGTGCCGCGAGCTTCGCCACCACCGCGGCGGAATCGGCGGAGCGCAGCACGACCAGCGGTCCCACGGTATCGGCAGGCGTTTTGGCGGCGATACCGAGGGCGGCCGCGCCGTCCAGAAACGCGCGGCTGAGCTGTTCGACCTGCGCGGCCACATTCTCCATGCCCACGCCGGCCAGCAGTTGCAGGGCGGCGCGCGCCAGGTAGATGTTGGGGACGGCCGGGGTACCGCATTCGAAGCGGCGGGCGTGCGGCGCGGGGTCCAGATGAGTGGTGCGAAACGCGAAGACGTCGCGCTGCGACATCCAACTGGTCATGGTGGGAGTAAGCGATTCGATCAGCTCGCGGCGGACATAGAGGAAGGCGATGCCGGGCGGCCCCAGCAGATATTTCAACGCGCCGGTCACGAAGAAATCCACGTCCAGCGCTTTGACGTCCACGGGGCGCGTGCCGCAGTCCTGGTAACCGTCCAGGAAAACCAGCGCGCCGCGGTCGTGGGCGATGCGCGTGACCGCCGCAAGATCGGAGCGGAAGCCGTTCAGGAAAGAGACCTGGGTCAGCGGCACGATGGCGGTGCGCTCGTCGATGGCGGCGCTGGTAGCACTCAGCGGGCACGGTGTTGGCGATGCCGTTGAGGAACTGCACCTGCGCGCCGCGGGGCTGCTGCGCCAGCCAGATATGGCCCATGGTCGGAAATTCATATTCGCTCATCACCACGCGGTTGCGCTTCTCGAAGGAGAGTGCGCTGGCGATGGGGTTGATTCCGGCCGACGCGCTGAAGACGATCGCCACTTCTTCCGGCGATGCGTGGATGAACCGCGCGAAGTCAGAGCGCAGGGCCTCATACACGCCGACCCATTCGTCCCAGGGCGCGCTGGAGGTGCGCCAACTGGCGGCGTACTCCTGCATGGCGCCTTCCACCGCATCGCTCAGCGCGCCTTGCGAACAGTTGTAGAGATAGGTCTTGTTTTGGAGGATGGGGAAGCGCGCACGAAACTTCTGGATTTCCGGCTCAGGCAGCATGGAGTAGATTCAGTGTGCCACAAGCCGGAAACCGGTGCCAGGATTTTCGGCCCGGCACCGGCATTGGTACGTCATGCTTACAGAATGATGGCCGCTCCGTTGATCGCGCCGGTGATCTTCACGGAGAAGCGCAGGGTCAGTTCCCCTTCGGAATCGATATCGAAGACAGACGCATTGCCGACGCCGCCCGTGCCGCCATCGATCACTCCCATCATGGCGCCCTGGATGTCGAGATCCGTCGGAGCGCCCGCAAGCGTGGCCACGGCGCCCTTATCGAAGAAGATATTGGTGTCGCTCACCAGGTAGCGCAGCAACTGTTTGCCGGGACTGTCCGCGGAGTAGAGGAAGTGCCCCGCGAGCGCGTTCCAGCAGGGCGCGTGGGTCTGGTTACCCGAGGCGTCCTTGAACGGCGTGGGTCCCACCGCAGTCGAAATGATCTGGCCGTTCACGATGAGCGCTTCCAGATCCGAGTGCGCGATGCTGGCATAAACGTTAGCGCCCCTGCCGACCATACCCAGCGGAGTATCGTTATTGGGAGCAGCCGGCAGCATCACGGGAGTGCTCGATCCGGAAAAGCCGGGTGTACCGTTGGTTTCGATGTTCAGCAGGCCAATGAGCCCGCTGGTCATCGAATAGACTGCTCCGCCATCGTAGGAAACGATTTGCGCCGCGGATTTATCACTGCGAAGAAGCTGGACGGTGCCATCGTTCGGGCCTACAGTCGAGCCGTACACCGGGAAGGATTCCGCGTCGGTCTGGCCGAGCACCAGGAGGTGGTTGTGCCCGAATGCGACCGACACCGGCTGCGAAGTAGTCTTGACCATCTGGATGGAATGCAGGGTGTTGCCCACACGCTCGAAGATGGTGACGTTGGAGGAGCCGAAGTTGACCACGGCGGCCAGCTTACCCGAGACGGCCACTCCGCCCGCGTTGCCGCTGACGCCGCCCGCGCCGCCAGTGGACACATATTCCGTCTGTTTGGTGCGCGTATTCACAATCGCCAGCGAGTTATTGGTGGCGTTGGTTGCGGTGAGTAAGAGCGGATCCCGGCCGGCGGCCTGCGCTGCGAGTGCCTGGCCACCGTCGGCAGCGAAGGCGGCTGTTCCAGCGAGGGCCAACATGGCCAGAGTCGTGCTTGCGTATTTCATTTCTCGTAACATGTGTTTCTCCTGTTAAGAATCGCGGTGTGAACGTCAGCTACCAATTCGGAAGGGAGAGCAGACAAGTTACGGTAGGTTGACAGCGTTCGAAAATTTATTTGGTGCTAGCGTCCACAATCACCGAGGGTGGCCACAATTCTGAGCCGGCGATAGTCGGCCGCCGGACCGGCAGACTGCTCGACGAGCCGGAAATACTCGGGGAGTTGCGAGGGCGGGAGAGCTTCCACTAACTTCTGGCCGAACATCTCAAACCAGGCCCGGACGCCATTCGGCAGCGGCGTGGGGCGATCGAAGAGGGTCGGCGAAGGTGACTTCCAGGCCGTGGCGCTCCAGGATGGCGGCGTATTCGGCAATGCCGGGGTAGAACCAGGGATGATAACGCTCCGGGTCGGGAACGACGAGTTGGCGCAGCGCGCGGTCGGACGCGGCGAGCAGTGCGCGCACGTTGCCGCGGCCGCCCATCTCGATCACCACGCGGCCGCCCGGCTTGAGAGCGCGCGCGAAGGATTCCGCGGCTTCATCCGCCTGCGGCACCCAGTGCAGAGCGGCGTTCGAGAAGACGGCGTCGAACTCGGCGCGGTATGGCAGATGGCGAATGTCCGCGACCTCGAAGCGCACGGTTGGGGCGTTGCGCCGCGCTTGTTCGATCATGGCGGCGGAGCTATCGATGCCGGTCACATCAGCGCCGGACGCGCCAATTTCCGCCGTGAGTTGACCGGTGCCGCAGCCGGCGTCGAGGATCCGCTCGCCGGGCTGCGGCGCGAGCAGGCCCAACAGATCGCGCCCGTATTGCCACACAAACGAATAGCCCGCCTGATACTGCTCCGCATTCCATGCCATATCCGTAGGATACGGTCAAATTGCGATACAATTTTGGCGTGGCATCTTTCATCCAGAACCAGTTTGAGCAGAACGTCATCACCACGTCGGTGGATTATGTGTTCAACTGGGCGCGCAAGTCGGCAATCTGGCCGCTGACCTTCGGGCTGGCCTGCTGCGCCATCGAAATGATCGCGTCCAGCACATCGCGCTTCGACATCGCGCGCTTCGGCGCCGAAGTCTTTCCGTCCCAGCCCGCGGCAGTCCGACCTGATGATCGTGGCCGGCACCGTGACGCTGAAGATGGCGCCGGTGCTCAAGCGCATCTGGGACCAGATGCCCGACCCGAAATGGTGCATCTCCATGGGCGCGTGCTCCAGCGTGGGCGGTCCGTTCAACACCTACGCGGTGCTGCAGGGCGTGGACAAGATCGTGCCGGTGGACGTCTACGTCACGGGCTGCCCGCCGCGTCCGGAGAATCTCTTCTACGCGCCTGCTTGAAGCTGCAGGACAAGATCGACCAGATGACCACGCTGGTGAAGCGGCCCACCGAAGTGCGGCTGGACGAGAGCATGCTGGAAGAGTTCAAGCAGCAGATCCGCATCGCGCAGATTCAGAACCCGGCATAACTGTGTTTTACCTGGACTCGCGCCAGATCTACCGCTCGAGCGAACTGGATTCCCTGGAGTGGCTGATGCACGGTTTCGGCACGCGATTCGCGGATGTTCCCGCGCTGTTTTCCCAACTGGCTACCGTGAAACAGGTGCATTCGTCCGACGTGCGTGGCGGCCGAAGGCCGCTCGGGCGTGCTGGGCGAAGCGGACGCCCTGCTGGAGAACCGGCCCGGCGCGGTGGTCGCCGTGAAGACCGCCGATTGCATTCCGGTGCTGCTGGTGGACGAGCGGAACCGCGCGGTGGCCGCCATGCACGCCGGATGGCGCGGCACGGCGGCGCGAATCGCGGAGAACGCCGTAGCCGCGATGGCCGCGCGCTTCGGCAGCGCACCGGCCGATATGCACGCCGCCATAGGGCCGGGAATCGGGAAATGCTGCTACGAGGTGGGGCCGGAAGTTGCGGCGCAATTCGGGCTGCACGGCAGGACCCATATCGATCTGGCGGAAGAAAACCGGCGGCAACTGCTAAATAGTGGAATCCCAATCGAGCATGTTTACGTCTCTGGCCTTTGTACGATGTGCGGGCCGGAGTTCCACTCGTTTCGACGGGACCGGGAAGCGGCGGGCCGCATGTACTCTTTCATTGGAATAAGCGCCGTACACTAGGAGTTGAGGACCGAGCATGTTCACGTGGATCTGCCCGCAGTGCGGTAAGGAAGTTCCCCCAGCCTATACGGACTGCCCGAATTGCGCGGAGAAAGCAGCCCAGGCGGCTCAACAGGCGGCACACGCGCCGGCGCCTCCCGCGGCGCAACCCGAGCCGGTCGCCGGCATACGTGCCGCCTCCACCATTCCAGCAGCCTGCGCCGCAGTATCATCCGCCGCCTCCGCCGCAATACCAGGCGCCGCCGTATCAGGCTCCGCAGTATCCGCCGCAAGCCCCTCCGCCTCCACCGTATAACTATCCGCCGCAGCAGCCGCCATACGCGCAGCAGCCGCCGCCCGGGTACTGGATGCCGCAGCCGCCCAAACGAGGGTTTGCCCACCTGGCTGCTGACCGTGCTGGTAGCGGCAGGCTCACGCTGGTGATTATGCGGCGCCATCTGGCTGTTCTCCGCTCATCCTCGACTCGAAGCCGTCGACCGCACGTGGAGAATCCCGCGGCTAAGCCGGGTCGCGAACAACCCGTGGCAGACGTACATCGAGATTTCGGGCGTGCGCTTCACGGAAGACCCGAAACACAAGGAAAAGTCATCGCCAAGTTTGTCGGTGACCAACCATTCTTCGGTGGAAATCACCGGCGTCGCTGGCAACGTCACCATCTGGGCGAGCACCAAGCGCTCCGAAGAGGACGCGCAGGGCTCGTTCGCCTTCGCCACCAACCTGCGGCCGTTTGAATCGAAGGACGTGGACGCGCCGCTAACCACGAAGTTCAAGATCTACGAAATGCCGGACTGGCAGGCCGTAAACCCGGACGTCCAGATCACCGCGCCAGTCAGTGCAGTGAGGTTCGCCGGGCGCTGAGCAGCGTAGGGTCCAAGGCAGGGCGCGCTCGAAATCCTGCCGCGCGGCGGCGGTTTGGCCCAGGGCGGCGAGGGCGGCGCCGCGGTTGTTGTAATTGGCGGCATCGCGTGGATTCAGCGCGAGCGCCCGGCCGAACTCGCTCAATGCCGCGGCGGCCTGCCCTTGGGTAGCAGAACTTTCCCGGTTTCCGTGGCACATTGGGATCGGCGGGCGCCAGAGAGCGCGCGGAAGCGAGCAGTTCGAGAGCCTCCGGCGCTGCGACGTCGCGAGCCAGTTGGATTTTGGGACGCACTTTCGTCAGGCGCTCGCAAAACAGCTTCGCGCCAGAGGGCTTCGTCGCTGTTCCACACCTGCGTGCGGGCGAAGGAAACCGCCGTGAGGATTACGATCGCGGCGAGGATGCACGCTGGCGGCGGGCCGAACACCGCGCTGAATGCCGCGGCGAAGGCCAGGAGCGGAAGGTACATGCGCCGGTCGGCAGCCAGATCGGCGGCCGGAAAGACAGACGAACTCGCCAGCAGAAGAACCAAGCCGGCCAGGATCCACGCGCCGGCTTTGCGACGCCACAGAACGGCGACCAGCGCCGCCAGGGCCAGCCACGGCGGCCAGCCCGAGCCACACGGGAGGCACGGCAATTTCAGGATCGACGGTGAAGCCCCAGGGAATCGCCAGCAGGCGGAGGTATCGCCAGATGACCGGACCCTGCGCCAGGAAATAATGCCACGGCGAAATGCCCGCCTGGGGCCCGGCGGGCGCGCCGGGAGTAACGGCGGTGGCCCAAATGACGCGCAATCCGGAGGCCAGCGAGAGGGCAATCATCGCCACAATCGGCGGCCGGGCGCGGCGCTCCCTGCCGCTCAGCAGGAGGAGCACGAGCGGAAACGCGACGACTTCTTCCTTGGCCAGCAGGGCCGCGGCGAACCAGACTACGGCCTGCCAGCGCGCGCCGCGGAGCCACGCCAGAAGGGAGGCCAGGCAGAGCAGCGAGGCCAGCACAATGCTCCGCCCCCAAACGTAATCCACGGATTCGGCCTGCAAAGGGTGGACCGCGAAAACAGCGGCAGCCACCCATGCCGCGCGCTCGGGCAGAAGGCGGCGGAGGCACTCGAAGGCCAGCAGGACCGCGCCCAGGTGAAGCGCCAGGTTCAGCGCGTGATAGCCAAGCGGGTTCTGCCCGCTGGTGTGCAGATTGAACCAGAAGGTGAGATAGGTGAGCGGGCGCGTTTGCCGGAGGGTCCAGATGCGCAGCCAACCGGCGGGACTGGCCAGAGCCGGGTCGGCGAAAATGGCATAATCGTCAAAGTGAAAGCCCGAACCGAGCGAAGCGCCAAAAGCCAGCAACGCCGCGGTGAGCAAAACAAGGCGCTCCCGCATGACCTTGTACGAGCTTACGTGAAACGGCCGAAGAACGCAGCCGAACGAAAGGAGCGCGTGGCCGAGATCCTCCGCCGCCTGGACAAGATGTACCCGGGGGCGACGTGCGCCCTGCACCATCAAAGGCCCCTGGCAACTGCTGGTGGCGACGATCCTATCGGCGCAGTGCACCGATAAGCGGGTCAACGAAGTGACGCCCGGACTGTTCGCCAAGTACCCCACGCCCGCCGATTTCGCGGCCGTGCGTCCCGAGGTTCTGGCGCAGGACATCCGCAGCACGGGGTTCTTCAACAACAAGGCGAAGTCGATTGTCGGCGCGGCGAAGCGGGTGATGACCGCATTCGGCGGCGAGGTCCCGCGGACCATGGAAGAGATGCGGACAATTCCCGGCGCGGCCCGCAAGACGGCGAACGTGGTGCTGGGCACGGCCTATGGAATCGCTTCCGGCGTGGTGGTGGACACGCATGTGCAACGACTGTCCAAGCGGCTCGACCTGAGCAAGAACACCGACCCGGTGAAGATCGAGCAGGATCTCATGAAGATCATCCCGCGGGAGAAGTGGATTCTGTTTTCGCACCAGCTCATTCTGCACGGGCGCGCGCTGTGCCAGGCGCGCGGGCCCAAGTGCGGCGAATGCGATCTGAATTCGCTTTGCTACGCGAAGGATAAGACGGCATCCGGATAGCCGGGAACGCCGCTTACCGCTGATCCTCTTCGTGCTGGTGGTAATCCGCCGGCACCTGAAACAGGGCGGGATTCGGAGGACCTTGCACGATGTTGGTGAGTTCGTAAGTGGTGGTGCCGAAGCGCGGGTCGGAATTGGTGCTCTTCACCAGCACCTGCAGGTCGTCGGAATACCAACGCTCGGTGACGATTTTCACTTCGCGATCGTTGCCGAAGGTGCCCGGCGGAATGGTGGAGGTAATGCGCGAGCCTTTCACCGCCACGCCATTGAGGAACTGCCGCGGCAGTTCTTCGGTGCTGGTAACTACGTTCCGCGCGGCGCGCGCCGGAATGCCCAGATCCATATGCGTGGGCAGCGGCGAAATATTTCCGGACCGGCCGCGCACGTAGGTACCGCCGTTCACCACCGCGATGGATACGGAAGTCGCGCTTTCCGGGCTTTTGGTGTAAGTCCTGTTGGCAGGGTTCAGGTCATAGATCTGCCTGGTCACCGCGTCGTAAATCAGAACGCGCTGGGGCGATTCCGAACGCATGCGGCCCTCGGCATCGCGATAGAAGTTGCTGGTGTCGGAGCGGTCCACGTGGGTTCCATCGCTCAGCACCTGGGTTGTGCGCCGGGTCTCGACTCCGGAAAATGGCTTATTCGATACGGGTCCGGCCTGTCCTACGCCGATTCCCGCTCCGGGCGCATTAGAGAGCATCCAGCCGGACTGTGCGTAAAGCGCCCAAGGCGCCAGAAAAATCAAATTTCGTCGAGTCATCGATGGGTACTCCTTCCGAGCAGGCGAATGGCATGCGCCCGTCCGTCCTGCCCTATCAAAACATCCGCTTGCACGCTACTGCCCGGTTCCACCGCCGGGATATCGAATCCGGCGGCGGCGAGTGCCGCCACGGGCACCTCCATGCGCGCGACAGCCATTCGCTCGTAAGGGGCGGGCGGGGCCACGAAGGGAATGGGCACGAACGGCTGATCCGGCGCGACAGTCCGCGGAGTGGGCTGTAGCAGGATCGCAGCCGGGATCACGGTGGCCGCCACCAGCACGGCCCACCGCAGGCGCTGTGAAGGCACAGTGCGTTTCGTGCGCATTGCGGGCCGGTTCATCCAATGCTCGCTCCACGCGCGGCCCGACTCGCGAAACAAAGCCAATGCGCGATTCAGCTCGTCGTCATTCATGCGATTCCTCTCAGCCTTTCCCGGACCGCTCGTACGGCGCGAAACAAATGTACCTTGATGGCCGCGCGCGTGATGCCGGTCACGGTTTCGATCTCCGCGGCGTCCATATCCTCCATGTAGTGCAGCAGAAAGACAGTTCGCTGCCGTTCCGGCAATTCGCCCACGACGGCCCAGATGGCCGCCACCTGCTGCTGCGCCGCCGCGCGTTGCTCCGGGGAGACCGCGTCATCGGGAATCCAGTCGCAGGCGGAATCCAGATCCACGCTGGCCCGTTTCCAGAACTGGAAACGCCGGCTGCGGCAGGTGTCGCGCACCAGGTTGACGGCAATCTGCATCAGCCAGGTTTGCAGCGAAGCCTCGCCGCGGAAACCATTCCAGGCGCGATGGGCGCGCAGAAAGCAATCCTGCGTCACGGTTTCGGCGGCATCGCGATCGCGCAGCGAGGCGAGTGCGTATCGAAAGATCCGCGAACGGTAGGTTTGCACCGCCCACTCGAAATCCCGGGTCTCCGCTACCGCCACGGTTCCCATTCTCCGGTGTAGACGCCGTTTTCGCGCGTGCGGTTAACAGCACGCTAGAATAAAGCTTAACGGCATTCCGGACGCTCCCTTACATGATTCGTCTCGCCGCAGTCCTGTTACTTGCCGCCTCCACCCTGGGAGCCGCCGACGATCTCGATGCGCAGATGAAGCGCTTCATCGAGGCATACACGATTGCCTCGCAGAACGCGGCCGAGCTTCCGCCCGGCGAACAGGCGTTCTACCAGGGCGCCATTCCCGGACTGCTGCGCAAGCTGGATCCGCACTCCGTCTTCTTCGACCCGGGCCAGTACGAGCAGTTGAAGAAGATGCAGGCCTCGACGCAGAAAGGGTTCGGCACGGTGGTTTCGATTCTGCCCGGGCGCGTGATCGTGCTCGAAACCCTGCCGGGCACGCCCTCGGCGAAATCCGGGTTGTCGCCCGGCGACGAGATTCTGGCCATCAACGGCTACGTGATCGCGCGGCTGGACATGGAACAGCTTCCCGAACTGCTGGGACAGGCGCGCCAGCAGGTGTGCCAGATCGAGGTACGCCGGCCGGGCCGCGCCGGCGTGATGCATTTCGTGCTGACGCCCGAGGAATTGCAATCGCCCAGTGTGGAGCGGGCCTTCTACCTGGCGGCGGGTATCGGATATCTTCGCGTGGCCAGCTTCGACGAAAAGACCGGCGCCGACATTAAAGCGGCCATCGAGAAACTGGGCGGCGACCGGCTGGTGGGCCTGGTGCTGGACCTGCGCAACAATCCGGGCGGCGTGGTGACGGCGGCGCTGGAAACGGCGTCGCTGTTTCTGAAGCCCGGCCAGAAGATTCTCACGGTGCGCGGGCTGCACGTTCCGGAAAAGTCCGAATCGGTGCCCGCCGCGCCAAGCCTTACAGTTTCAAACTGGCGGTTCTGGTGAACGGAAAATCGGCCAGCGCGTCGGAAATCGTGACCGGGGCGCTGCAGGATCACGACCGCGCCACCGTGATCGGCGAACCGAGCTACGGCAAGGGCCTGGTGCAGAACGTGTTTCCATTGGCGCAAGGCACCGGCCTGGCGCTCACCGTAGCGCTCTACTATACGCCCAGCGGACGCTCCATCCAGAAGCCGCTCGACGCGGAATTCGAACTGGGCGCCACTACGGCGCATCCCAACAGCCAGAGCGAATTCCATACCGATAGCGGCCGCAAAGTCACCGGCGGCGGCGGCATTCAGCCGGATATCGTGGTCTATCCGGCGCCCCTGAATCGCCTGCGGGCGGTGCTGGATGCCACCGCGTCGTTCGTCGATTTCGCCACAACTTACCTGAAGCAGAACAAGATCGATCGCGATTTTGAAGTGACTCCCGAGCTGCTGGATCAGTTCCGCGCGTTTTTATCCCAACGCAGGATTCAACCCGGGGTGGCCGAATGGCTGGCGGAGCGGGACTTCGTCAGCAATCGCCTCAAGACGGAGCTGTTCAACCAGGCGTTCGGCGTGGAGAAGGGCGACGAGGTGGAGGCCGAGCGCGACCCGGTGATCCAGAAGGCCCTGGAAGTGGTGGGCAAGTAGCGT
>CAVVLD010000110.1:0-28046 GCA_963748795.1 uncultured Solibacteraceae bacterium | reverse complement strand
TTCCCGCCCGGCCTCACCAGCCCGCAAAAACTTCAACCCCGTGAACGCCAACATTTCTTACATCCCCAAGGACACCCGCTGGCCCTACGTGCATCCTGACCGGGGGCCGTTCAATGAGGTGGCCGCCAGCACCGTGGTGGAACTCGACGTACTCCGGAAACCACAGCTCGCGCCTGCCTATCATCGCCGATTACAACCAGGCCGTGCCGAATCTGCCGGGCCAGACCCTGGGCGTCCACGGCGCCGTCCCGATCAGGGCTTCGGCGCCATCACCTGGGTCGATCCGGCCGGCATCTCCACCTACAATGGACTCGCCACCCGCGTCGAGCACCGCTTCTCGCACGGCCTGTATTTCCTTCACCTCCTTCACCTGGTCGAAAGCCCTGGGCGATTCCGAACGGCCCTCGAGACGGCGTCCGCCAGGCTCTCGCCAATCCCCAGAACATTTATAACCTCGCCGCCGAGCGCGGCCCCTCCAGCTTCGACGTCACACTTCTTCCATTAACACCACCAGCTTCGTCTACCAGCTTCCCTTCGGCAAAGGGCGCCAGTTCGGCTCCGAGTGGAACCCCTACCTCGATGGCGCTTTGGGCGGCGGCTGGGAAATCAACACCATCAACATCGCGAACACCGGCCTCCCCATCAACGTGGTTTACGCGCCCGCCGCCGCCAATGACGTCACCGGCCGCATTCCCGATTACCGCGGCGGCGAAGCCGTCGACGCGTCGAAACGTCATCGGCAATCCCACGGACCTTCGCTGGGGCAACCCGCTGGACCATTTTGATCTGCGCCTTCCGATCTCGACGGCCAGCGCGCCCTTCGGCAACTCGGGGTGAAAATGCCTACCGGACGCCCAGCTTCAACCAATGGGACCTCGGCGTCGATAGCTTTCCGCATCCGCTCGGCTACCTCCAGTTCCGGTCCGAGTTCTTCAACGTGCTCACCGACACCAATTTCGGATTCCCCGACGCCACCATTACCGACGCGGCCTTCGGCACCATCCGGCAAACCTATCCGGCTCGGCAGATCCAGTTCGCCATGAAGCTGCTCTTCTAGCCGCAATGCTGCTTCTGGGGCAGCCTTCAACCGCGGTGGACTTCAAGCCGTCCTGCTCAAGCGCGCCTACTTCACCGCGACGATCACCGCGTTCGACGCCTGCCCGTCCGCCGTCACCACCACGTTTACCGTCCCGGCGCCGTGCAGTTGACCTGGCACTCGCACATTCACCTGGTCGAATCCCTGGGTATCGCCCGCGCGCCCGCAGTACCGCACCGGCGCGCTCACCCCGCCAATGCCGCCGTCACGCGCGATCCCCCGCGAATCCCCGTGCCTGTATAAGTAAAGGTACGTTCGACTGGCCATCCAACGCGATGGGCGCAGCCTTGCACGTGCCGCTCGTGCAATCCAACACCGGGACCGGTCCCTGGTCCACGCCATCCAGCGAGTAGCGCTCCGCGGTCGCCGCCGCCACGGTCGTAGCGCCCAGGGTAAATAACCCCGGAGCCACAGGCGCGACCCGCACCGTTCCACTCGCACCGCCGAGCGTGACCGTCGCCATCCCCGGTGCGGCGCCTCGGCACCAGGAAATTCACCCGCCAGGGCCATAAATCAAAGGCGCCGCGCGCGAAACGCCCGCCGAATCGACCACCGCCGCCGAAACGCCGGCCAGCGTCACGGTACATCGACCTGCTGCGTCGAGCGGAAGCCCAGGCCCGTGCCGTACAGCGATGCCGACGCCGACCGGCGCCACCAGGTGCATTGCCCCCGACAGTGTTCCCGATCCCCAGTTGCCGCGCCGCCGAAGCCGACCACCGCCGCCGTTCCCGCCGGAACCGTAAGATTGAATGTGCCGCCCGAACCCTGCACCGTCTCTCCTGCTTGCGGCGTCCAGGTCCCATCGGCGGCCACCACGCCCCCGCCAATGTGATGGCGGCTTTTTGTAGCGAAGGCGCGGACAGCCTGATTGCCGTGGCCTGCGTATACGCCGAACCCGGCGACTGCACGGCATCGAACTGCATGTCTTTATTGATCACGAACACCCGCAGTCCGCCTGCTCATCCAGCAGTCCGTAAGCGGTGGCGTTCACCGCGGCCGCCGTCGACCGTCACCGGCACCGGGCGTGTACCCAGAGCCGTGCCGAACATCAGCATGGCGTAGTAAAGCGGCCGAGCCGCAATGGTGGTGGTCCCGCCCGTGGTGCTGGTCGCGATGGGTGTGTACAGTCCCGTACCGCCGCGATGAAAATTCAATCGGCCGACGCGTGGCCCGCCAGCGTGAGCAGTGTAATCCACACCCCATAGCGCCGCGGCGAACACGTTGCTGACGCCGTCATACCCGCCGTCGTAGCAAGAGTTGGTCTCCGCCATGCGCCAGGGCAGCGCTGGCTTCGTCACGATGGTCTGCAGCGCCTGTGCCGCCGAATACCGCGGTGCCGCGCGTTCGCGTTCGAGCAAATTGGGAATGGATGCCGAATTCGGTTGCGATGCCCGGCACCGTGGGCGGCGGACCGAGCGGATAAAGAATGTTGCGTCACCAAAGCCAGCCGCGAGCCATCGGTGTTGACGAACGGGCCGGTCCACGTGCTGATGTTGCCCGCATCGGCAGGACCGTGAGCACCGCCCCGGGACTCATCGCCTGATCGCGTCGGCGAAGCTCTTCCAGTTGTTTTCGAAATTCACCAGCGTGTTGCCGGAATACAGGTCGGGTTCATTACCGATTTCGAACCCCGCCAGCACATCGCTGCCGTTCTGCTGCACGTAATCGGCCTCGTCCGCTGCCGTGCCCGCGGTCGAGGATTTTCAGATTCAATCCCGACAACACGCGCCAGCCCGTGGCCCGCGCGAAGCCATCACGCGATCCACGTCGCTCGCCATCAGCGTGGTAGAAGGCCGAGCCGGCTGAAGTGCGCTGCCCGCGCGCCCACGCATCTTGTCCACCAAGTTCCCGCCGAATCCGCAGCCACCCCGGCCCAAGCTGCGCGACCATCTGCTGGAACTGTGTGTTTCAGCCGGAAACCCCGTGGCGCTGGTCAACGATCCGGTACTCGAAGCTGAGTCCCAAAAAATCCCGCGGGATGGCCGCCCCGGGCAAGCCCGTATTCACCGTAATCAGCACCGGCAGCGTGTTGGTTTGCGCGCGCGCCGTGAAGGCAAGCGCGGCAAGGACAGCAAATTTCCCGATCATTCACCAGAATAGACGCGTCACCCGCCCCTTTGGCCGTCTCCCTTTTTGATCCCTCCCTGCCGTTGTCCGTATCCCCGATCCGAGGCGCGCGCGTCAGCAAGCGCTCTTTTCTCAGCAAGCGCGCCCTTTTTGATCCTCCTCCCGATTGCTATACTCAGTCGCAAACAGGAGAAACGACCCATGTCGCCGAGCCATGAGCCAGCGTTAACGATTCGCCCAGCCCTCCCACAAGACGCTCCCACCTGCGGCCCAATCTGCTATGCCGCTTTTTCCGCAATCAATGCGGCCCACGGATTCCCCAGCGATTTTCCCTCGCCCGATTATGCCACTGGCGTGCTCTCGATGATGTTTTCCCACCGGGATTTTTACTGCGTCGTCGCCGAACACGAGGGCCGCATCGTCGGCAGCAATTGCCTCGACGAGCGTTCCATCATCGCCGGCCTCGGCCCGATTACCGTCGATCCCGCCGCGCAAAATCTCGGCGTCGGGCGGAAGCTGATGCAGGCCGCGCTCGATCGCGCAAGCGCGCGCCACGCCGCCGGAGTACGCCTCGTGCAAGCCGCATTTCATAATCGCTCGCTCTCGCTCTACACCAGCCTTGGCTTCGATGTCCGCGAGCCTCTCGCCTGCCTCCAGGGACGCTGCCGCGACCGCGAGGTCCCCTCCTGCGCGGTCCGGCCGCCGAACCCGCCGACCTGGAAACCTGCAACGCCCTCTCCCGCAACGTCCATGGATTCGATCGCGGCGTCGAACTGTCCCAGGCCATCCAGCAGAACACCGCCGGCGTAGTCGAACGCGCCGGCCGCATTACCGCCTACGCCAGCGCCCTGGCCTTCTTCGGCCATGCCACGGCGGAAACCAACCTCGACCTCCAGGCCCTCATCGCCTCCGCGGAATCCTTCGGCGGCCCCGGAATCCTCCTGCCGTCGCGCAACAGCGCCCTCCTCCGCTGGTGCCTCGCGAACGGTCTGCGCGTCGTCCAGCCCATGACCTTGATGAGCCTCGGCCTCTATAACGAGCCGTCCGGCGCCTGGATGCCGTCGATTCTATTCTGATCCGGCCAAATCCTGTCCACGCTTCGACGGACCGGAACGTCAACCCTGGGAGGCCGTATGCGGCTTTTACTTTTTGTAACCGTGGCGTCAACTCTGGCAGCGCAGGGGGATCCCGCTTTCGATGCCTATCGCGCCTGGGACGCGACGCAGCATGGGCTGGACTCCAGAACACGCGCGCAGAACCTGCTCGATGTTTCTGCAGAGTGGGTCGCAAAATGGCCGAATAGCGACATCGCCTGGCGTGAGCGGCGGGAGGCGCTGGTGTCCCTGCGTAGCCCATCCGCGGAATTGTGGAAGCAGGTGGATGAGAATATCATGCGCCTCAGCCCGCCGCATACCGTCGCTGCGTCAGCGGCGTACGATTGGGTCGCCGCGGGGGTGAACGTGGAAGCGGCCGAAAAACTGCTCCTTGATGAGATTGCCTGGGAGGATTCGCGGTCCCGGCCGGCTCTGAAGGCGAGCTCCCACGCTGGCCGATCTCGTAGACCAGGCGACCTTCACCAGCCGTCAGTTCGTGATGTTGTGCTCGCTGGCCCGCGTGCAGATTCAATTGAAGCAATTCGATCGGGCGCAGGCGACAATCCAGCGCGTCCAAAGCTGGCTCAAGGACGATTTCCGGCTTCACTACGATACCGATCCCCTCGAGGCATTCCCGGACTATGAGGCAAAGTACTTCCAGCTCTCGGCGGAACTGGCCATGGCCGAAGACAGGAAGGTGGATGCCCTGGCCTTTTATCACGCCTACCTGGCCGACCCGTATTACCGGCGGGAGTACGGAGCGCCGGGGCCAATGAATGCGCTGAACCATTTATGGAAAGAAATCGGCGGGAGCGACGTGGGATGGGCGGCCTTCAGCGCCGTCCCGCCATTGCCGCCGGACGTGCCCGTCGGTCCCAGGGGCGGCCGGTTTCCCGCCTGGGCAAACGTTCTCTATTTCCCTTGGGTGAAGGTTGACTATAAGCTGCCCCCGCTGCAAATAACCGATCTCACGGGCCGCACGTGGACGAATCGCGATTTTCAAGGGAAGACCACCATCGTCTATTTGTGGAGTTCGTTGTGTGCCCAATGTTCGCCGGCCCTGGATGCCATGCAGATCCTCGCCGATCGTGTCAAAGGCCGGCCGGACGTGCAGCTTGTGACGTTGAGCGTGGACCAGGACCGCGACAAGCTCGTGGCCTTTATGAACCAGAAGGGTTACACCTTCCCGGTGCTGGCGAGCAAGCCGTACGTGCAAACTGTTTTGCCGAAGTTCATCGTCGGGCAATTCTGGATTGCCGACGCCACCGGCACGGTGCGCTTGCAGCGGACTACCAGCAATATCTTCGCCGGCAATGAGGAGTCTCACGTCCAGGAGTTGCTATATAAGGCGTGGCATCTGGCCTCGAAAACGGAAACCCCGTCCCATTAGCGGACACTTCGGACCGCCTCTGCCTCACCCTAACCCTTTTTGCGTCAAATATTTCCGAATGGCCCCGCAGTTGCCCCTCGTGTTTCAATAGAATTGATGAAATCTTCCGACTCGCGAACGCCCTGCATCCTGATCGCCGACGATCAGCCCGACGTCCTGGAAGCGCTGCGCTTCCTGGTGAAGGGCGAAGGCTACCAGGCCGAAGCCGTGAATTCGCCGGCCGCCGCCATCGACGCCGTCGAATCGCGCGACTTCGACGCCGTCCTGATGGACCTGAACTACACCCGCGACACCACCTCCGGCCAGGAAGGCCTCGACCTGCTCGAACCGCATCCAGACGCTCGACACCACCCTGCCGGTGATCGTGATGACGGCCTGGGGCTCGGTGGAACTGGCGGTCGAAGCCATGCGCCGCGGCGCGCGCGATTTCATCCAGAAGCCGTGGGACAACGCGCGCCTCTCGGCCATCCTCAAGACGCAGATCGAACTCGGCCGCGCGCTGCGCAAAGGCCAGCGCCTGGAAGCCGAGAACCGCGCGCTGCGCGCCGAGCGCTTCCCGCAACTGATCGCGCAATCGGCGGCCATGCGCCCGGTGCTGGACGTGATCTCGCGCGTGGGCCCGTCGGACGCCAACGTGCTGATCACCGGCGAAAACGGCACCGGCAAGGGACTGGTGGCGCAGACGCTGCATTCGGTCTCGCTGCGCTCCACGCGCCCGCTGGTCACCGTCAACACCGGCGGACTGGCCGAGGGCGTCTTCGAAAGCGAGCTGTTCGGCCACGTCAAGGGCGCGTTCACCGACGCCAAGACCGATCGCGTGGGCCGCTTCGAAATGGCCGACGGCGGCACGCTCTTCCTGGACGAAATCGCCAACATCTCGCAGGGCCTGCAGTCCAAGCTGCTGCGCACGCTCGAGACCGGCGAGTTCGAGCGCGTCGGCTCGTCCAAGACGCGCCGCGTGGATGTGCGCGTCTTCTCCGCCACCAATGCCGACCTCGAACGCCGCAGTGGCCGAGGGCCGCTTCCGCCAGGATCTGCTGTTCCGCCTGAACACCATCGAAATCCGCCTGCCGCCGCTGCGCGACCGCCGCGAGGACATCCCGCTGCTGGCCGCGCACTTCCTGCGCCAGCACGCCGAGCATTACCGCAAGCCGCTCACCGGCTTCGACGAAGGCGCCATCAAGGCGCTGCTGGCGCACGCCTGGCCGGGCAACGTGCGCGAACTCGACCACGCCGTGGAGCGCGCCGTGCTGATGGCGCAGGGCGACACCATCCGCGCCGCCGACCTGGGCCTGCGCGCCGGCCGCGAAGGTCCGCCGCGCCTGGAAGAGATGAGCCTGGAAGACGTGGAAGCGCTGCTCATCAAGAAGGCGCTGGCGCGGTTCAACGGCAACGTCAGCCACGCCGCCAACGCGCTCGGCCTGAGCCGCAGCGCGCTCTACCGGCGGCTGCAACGATACGGGCTGTAGCGGAAGGCGGCAGACCAGTGCCTGCGCACATCGACCCGCCGAGCAGCAGCACAAGCCGGCGCGCATCAGCTACGAAGGCCGCGTCGTCCTGCTGGCGTTCCTGGCCGGGCTGCCCGGCTCGGTCGCGCGCTGCTGCTGCTCTGGTTCTGGATTCCGGGCCTCACGCTGAAACTGCAAACCGACCCTCACGGTCGTGATCGTGGGCGTCTGGCTGGGCTTCGCCCTGGCCGTGCGCGAGCGCGTGGTCTTCCCGCTGCAGACGCTCTCCAACCTGCTGGGCGCGCTGCGCGAGGGCGATTTCTCCGTGCGCGGCCGCTCGCCCCGGCCGGACGACGCGCTGGGCGAAGTCATGCGCGAGGTCAACACCCTGGGCAGCACGCTGCGCGAGCAGCGCCTGGGCGCCATGGAAGCCACCACGCTGCTGCGCACCGTGATGCGCGAGATCGACGTCGCCATCTTCGCCTTCGACGAGCACCAGCGGCTGCGCCTGGTGAATCGCGCCGGCGAGCGGCTGCTGGCCGCCTGCCCGAACGGCTGCTCGGCCAGACCGCCGACGAACTGGAGCTGGAGGTCTGCCTCGATGGTCCCGAGCAGACCACGCTGCAAGCCGTCGTTCCCGGGCGGCGCCGGCCGCTGGGGCGTGCGCCGCACGCGCATCCGCGAGCGCGGCCTGCCGCTCGAACTGGTGGTGATCTCCGACCTCACCCAGGCCCTGAGCGAGCAGGAACTGCAGGCCTGGCAGCGCCTGGTGCGCGTGCTCGGCCACGAGCTGAACAACTCGCTGACGCCCATCAAGTCGCATCGCCGGCAGCCTGGAACGCATCATCGCGCGCGACCGAACTGCCCGACGACTGGCGCGACGACATGCGCCGCGGCCTGAACGTCATCACCTCGCCGCTCGGAGAGCCTCAGCCGCTTCATCGGCGCCTATGCGCGCCTGGCCAAGCTGCCGCGCCCGCAGTTGCAGCCGCTCGAAGTGGCGCCTGCGTGGAGCGCGCCGTCAGCTTCGAAACGCGCCTGCCGGTCGCAGGTGGAGCCCGGCCCGCACGTGACCGTGCAGGGCGATCCCGATCAGCTCGAGCAGGTGCTGATCAACCTGCTGCGCAACGCCGCCGACGCGTCGCTCACCACCGGCGGCGGCGTCCGCATCGGCTGGCGCCGCGACGGCGCGATGCTGGAAATCTGGGTGCAGGACGAGGGCCCGGGCCTTTCCAGCACCGCCAACCTGTTCGTCCCGTTCTTCACCACCAAGCCCGGCGGCTCGGGCATCGGCCTGGTGCTCAGCCGCCAGATCGCCGAAGGCCACGGCGGCGCGCTTGCCCTGGAAAATCGCACCGACGGCCCCGGCTGCGTCGCGCGCCTCCGCCTCCCGGTCTAGTTTCCATCTACAGGTCTAAACGCCGGTTTCACCTTTGTGCGGATGCCCCCGTCCGCGCTTGTCCCCCTGGACCCGCTGCTCGCGCCGGTCGGTAATGGCTCCAGAAAACGGGGAGGCCGCGGAGGGCGTCGGCCGCTCTACCAGCTTTCAGCCGATTACAGGTTCTGGAGGTCGTGGAGGGTCTTCGACTGAATCCGCCGGATGCCTGCTATGCGTTTGAGGGTCGGATGCGGTCGATTGTCGGTACTTGAGGTCTGCTGCGCATAAAGCACTAAGGTGTAGAACCTGTTGGTTGTGGTGTACACGCCATAGTAGACTGGCGGACCCACTGCGTCGTCACCCTTTCGAGCCGGAACCCAGGGATTCACGTCATTGAACGGGTTGAAACCGCCGATCACATCGTTGTGATGGACCGTGGCGAAGGTGTTCCAAAGAGTTTTGACTGCGGTATTCGCCGCGAGCGCGCCAATGTCGGTTCCAAGATGGGCCGCACAAACTTTACCCCCTTGCCGGTACATCACCAGGTCGCACCCGCTCATCGGGCCTGTCAACACATCATGTCCGGCCATATTGACGTATGAGATCGAGCCGGGCAGCCATGTAAGCCAGCCAAACGTACGGTGGCCCTTGGCTGCGTGTTCACCGGCTACTATGTCACTGGATTTCCGTGTTTTGCCGCTGACCGGCAATTTGAGTTTGGCCGATTCCTGAATGTTGAGGAATTGCTTGGGCTGCTTCACAAACTGTGCTGGAATAGTGGCCGCCTGCGGCACTCCCGGCCACAGTGGACGGGCAAAGTCTATCAACCTGTCTACGATTAATTTCTCGAACATCCGGTCCCGTCCCTAAGAAGGACGTCGCACCGAGGGTATCACATCGGGATCGGACAAGCCTGGTGCTCTACCCGCTTTCTCGTCATTTGTAAGAAGTCGGGCTGAAGCCTTCCGCGGACTGAAGTCCTGCCCCACAGCACTAAGTGAACAGCATTGCACTAATCCGTGAGGAGGCTCTACCGGTTGAAAGGCCGTTCGTTGATCCAGTGGAAGCCGCGGCTCAGCAGCAGGAATTTCGCCGGGTCGAGTTTGCGCAGGCGGAGCGTGAGGGGGCCGGTGAATTGCAAGTGGTCGGGGTCCGGACGCGAATAGGTCAGGGTGAGGGGAGCGTCCTTGCCGGCGGTAAGGGTCACGGTGCTCTTGGCGTCGTCGTATGCGGCGCGGTAATTCTTCACCGTGTCGTCCATCAGCCGCGCTGTCAGGGCGGTTGGGTATTCGATGGCCACCTTGTGCCACTGCGAAGGATCGGCAGGCAGGGGATCCGCCACATACATCCCGTAGAGCGAAGGCCGCTTGGGGTGGAGGCTGCTGTGGTAGGCTTGCCAGCCGCCGTGGATCTGATCGTAGAGCACATAACTGACGAACAGAATGGGCACCACGCGGGCGGCGATGCGCAGTCCGCGGCTGGCGAAGCCCGGGGCGGAGAGGTCCGCCGGTTCGGTCGCGCGATTGAGGATCAGGAACGCGCACAGGCGGTGCAGGTCGGGCGCCATCAGAAAAACGGCCATCAACAGCAGGTTGGTGGAGTACAGCTTCACCGGGACGTCATAGCAATAGTTGAGGGCCACCACGTTGCACAGCACGCCGAAAGAGACCATCGCGCCCAGCGTGGTGGTGCGCCGCCAAAGCAGCAGCAGGCCGCCCAGCACCTCCGCCGTGCCGGAGAAGATAATGTACGCCGTGGAAGCACCCATGAACCACCACAGCGCTCCCATGGGTGAGAATTCGCCATAAGGTTCCATCAGGCGGGCGAGACCGGGAGTCCGGAACTGCAGCGGAAAGATCTTGGCGAATCCGTAGGTGAACATGGTCACCGCCAGGGTGTAGCGGACCAGCACGCGCAGCCAGGAATGCAGCCGCCGGTATTCCAGCCGCCGGCGGTCCAGCACAGACCACACCAGCGCCGCGCACAACGCCAGCACCACGAAGCAGAGCAACTCGATGTAATCCAGCGTGGTGTCGCCGCTGCCGGTGAGGAAGCGCGTGGTGACTTCGCCGGTCAGGTGAAAGACGTGCACCGCCAGCCAGGTCTCGACGCCATCCCACATCTTCATGTACGGGCGCGTCAGCCAGGAGGTGCCCGGAAGCATTTCGAGCAGGTTGGCCGAACCGTGGGCCGGCGCCATGTAGAGCAGGTAATAGCAGAAAAGAAAGCGGAAAAGCAGGCGTAACGGAAGCGGCCAGTATTTCATGTTTTGGAGTATTGTACTGCGCCTTGACACGCCCGGTCGGTTGGTGCTAGAAATTTAGCAGGTACGTGCTAAAAAACTAGCAGGAGAGTGCCATGCCGGATGATGTCGATTTCGCTTTGCCCAAACTTCTTTCTCTTTCCGATACAGGGAGGCCCTGGCACCGCTCGATTCTTCGTTCTTTTGTGATGTCCACGCTCTTGCAGGCGGGTGTGGTGGCGCTGTTGTTCACGGTGCTATCGAGCCACGCCGTGCAGGTGAAGGTGAAACAGGCGGTGACCCTGGTGATGCCGCTCGACCTGGCGCCCGCCGCGCGGACCAAAGTGGCGGCCATGAAGGGAGGAGGCGGAGGCGGTGACCGTTCCCTGCTACCTGCCAGCAAGGGCCGGCTGCCCAAGGCGGCTGTGAGGCAGTTCGTTCCTCCTTCGGCGGTGATGGCCAACCTGGCCCCGCGGCTCACCATGGACGCCGCGATTCTGGCGCCTCCGGACGTGGTGCTGCCGAACGTCAACATGCCGAACTACGGCGATCCGCTGGGCAAAATCGGGCCGCCCTCGAACGGCACCGGGTCGGGCGGCGGCATCGGCAGCGGCAAAGGCGGCGGGGTGGGCTCGGGAAACGGCGGCGGCGCGGGTCCGGGCGAGGGCGGGGGATTCGGCGGAGGAGTGTACAGCGTAGGCGGCAGCGTGACCCGGCCCGTGGCGATTTATGCCCCCGAACCCGAGTATTCCGATGAGGGCCGCAAAGCCCGCCTGCAAGGCACCGTGGTGGTGGAACTGATCGTAGACCCCAGCGGGAAGACGCGCAACTTCAAAGTGATTCAATCGCTGGGACTGGGGCTGGACGAGCAGGCTTTGAAAACCGTCGCCACCTGGCGGTTCAAACCGGCCACCAGGGACGGCAAACCGGTCGCCGTGATCGCCGACATCTACGTGGGATTCCACCTGCTATAGGCGCGGTTTGCTATCATCGCCAGCGTGAAGATCACGGCAGACGACTTCCGCAGGAACTACGCGGCGATGAGCGACGCCGAGCTGCTGTCGCTGGATCCCGGCGAGCTGATGGACGTGGCGCGCGAATGCTACCACGCCGAGGTCAAACGGCGAGGTTTGAAGGGGCGCGCTCCCGTGCCGGCCGAGCGCCTGGAGGAATCCGAACCGGAGTTCGAGGAGGATTTCGAGATCGAAGAACCGGTGGCGGTACAGGTGTTCCGGTACGCCGGAGAGGCCCGGCTGGCGCGCGACCTGTTGCAGGCCGAAGGGATCCCCTGCTACGTGGAAAACGAGCAGATGCTCCACGATCCCATCATGGTGGACAATCTGGGCGGCGTGCGCGTCATGGTGCCGGTGCGCCATGAGAGCCGCGCCCGGGACCTGCTGTCCAGCGGTCTACCGGAGCAGAGTCTGCAGGAGCCTTGGGACGGCGAGGTGGCGCGCCGCTTCGTCGAGACCAACGGCATCCGGATGCACATCACCGAAGCGGGCGCCGGACCCCTGGTGGTGCTGCTGCACGGCTTTCCCGAGCTGGGTAGTTCCTGGCGGCATCAACTCGAAGCGCTGGCCGAGGAAGGGTACCACGCCGTGGCGCCGGACCTGCGCGGCTATGGGCAGACGGATTGTCCGGAAGCGCTGGAAGCTTACGACATTTTCCAGTTGACGGCCGATATCGCGGGGCTGGTGGATGCGTTGGCCGGGGCTCCGGCGGTCGTTGCCGGCCACGATTGGGGCGCTTTGATCGCATCCCATTGCGCGCTGCTGCGGCCGGATCTGTTTCGCGCGGTGGCACTCGCAAGCGTGCCATTCGTGCCGCGCCGCGACGTGAACGAATCGCAGTGGGAAGAGCGGAAGTATCCCGGCAAGCTGTTTTACCAGGCCTTTTTGCGGTCGCCGCTGGCCGAGACATTCTTCGGCACGGACGTGAAGGCACGCCTGCTGGCGGGATTGTGGAGGCTCTCGGGAGACATCCCGCGGGAGAAGCGCTGGAAGCCCGTGACGGAGCAGGGCGCGGCGGACCTGCCCGCGACACCTCCCGGTCTGCCGCGGTGGCTGGAGGAAAAAGATCTCGCCGCGCTGGCCGCGGAATTCCAGCGGACGGGCTTCACCGGAGGCCTGAATTATTACCGCAACATGGATCGGAATTGGGCTCTGACCCCTTTTCTGAACGGCGCGAAGCTGCTCCAGCGGACGCTGTTTCTGGCCGGCTCCGCGGACCCGGTGCTGGAATTTCTGGATGAGGAGTACGAGGCCCTCGAATCGAATGTCCCGAATCTCTGGAAGAAAGTGTTGATTCCCGGAGCCGGACATTGGATCCAGCAGGAGCGGCCGGACGAGGTAAGTCAATGGCTTGTAGCCTTTCTGAATGAGCTGGAAGCGGGAGCAAGGGCTCAATAAGGGCCGTCAACAAATTTTACCGGTACTATCTTTCGTAGTTATGGGATAAAATTAGTTGTGATGGCGCAAGAGCCTGATGCTGGACAAGAGCTTCACGTCGCCCGCAAGCGATATGAGCTGGCATTGGCTCAATTACGCCGTGCCGAGGGTATTTACAACGATTTGGATCGTCCTCATCCCGACGGCACCGAAGTTCTCCGGAATGCCAACCACGAATTCTCGGTAGCAACCGAAGAGTTTCGGCGAGCCCTTCAGAAGTTCTCCGACGCCGTGTTGCGGAAGACCCGTGCGGACTCGAATGCCGGGCGGACCGCCGAAACCCCCAACCGATGACCCAGCCAGCCGCGGATTTCGCCCGATCCGAATTGAAGGCACTCCTGGGTCAAAGCCAGGTGCTGCGAGTCCAATCGCTGATCTCCAGAATCGATGTGAGTCTCACGCTGGCTTCGGTGGGCCGGGCCGATCTCAAATTGGGATATATCGAGACGGGCGAGCGGTGTCTCCGGCTGGCTCGCCAGGGATACCACGGGGCTTTGGCGGCGCTGGAAGGTGTTCCCACGGTGGATGCGGAACGGGAAGCCATTCTCGCGCGTTTGGAGAATCTGCGCCGTGCGCTGGGCAACCTCAAAGAACCCGTGCCCGATTCCGCTCCCATGCCTGCGGCTCCGGTCCCGCCCGTCCCCGCCGTCAACGGTACCGCCGCACGCTTGACCCACCGGGAGCAGGACGTAGTGAAACTGGTCGCTGAGGGTCTGAGCACCAAGCAGATCGCGGCCAAGCTGGACATTAGCTTTAAAACCGCGGCCTGCCACCGGTGCAATGCCATGAGCAAGCTCGGGGTGCAGAACGCAGCGTCTCTGGTGAGTTCCGTCATCCGTCTCGGGTTAATCTGACCCGGCGGGTTACAGCACTCCCTGACGGTCGTGGCTTCGATCCGAGACGCGCGCGTCAGCAAGCGCGCGAAAGTTCCGCAAGCGGACTACCTGCGATCCAGCGCGGCGCGCACCCGGCCGGCCAATTCCGGCAGGCGGAAGGGCTTCCGCAGAAATGCCTCCGCGTCGTCCAGGACACCGTGGTGCGCGATCACATCCTCGCTGTGCCCGGACATGTACACCACCTTCATTTCGGGACGCTCCGGGGCCAGTTGGAATGCCACTTCGCGCCCGCTCATATTCGGCATCACCACGTCAGCCACCAGGAGCTCGATGGGGCCCTGGTGCTCCTTGGCGGTGCGGATTCCCTCACGGCCATTGGCGGCTTCCAGAACGCGATATCCCAGGCCGGACAGGTATTGCGCGGCAACCTGCCTCACCATGGGCTCATCGTCCACCAGCAGGATGGTTTCGCTGCCTCCCCGGGTGGCTGGAGCCGGCGATCCGCTTTCCACTTCTTCGCGAGTGGCCGCCGGCAGATACACAGTGAAAGTAGTTCCCACGCCCAAGGTGCTGGTGGCGACGACGAAACCGCCGGACTTGCGGACAATCCCATAAGTGGTGGCCAGTCCAAGCCCCGTGCCCTCGCCCTTTTCCCTTCGTGGTGAAAAACGGCTCGAAGAGGTGCGCCTTGATCTCCGAGTCCATTCCCGAGCCGGTATCCTTCACCACCAGGGTGACGTAATCGCCGGCCGGTACGGCCGAGCCCTGCTGGCCCTGCGCCTCCGAAAGTGAGGCGGCTCCGGTCTGTACGATGAGTTGCCCGCCTTCGGCCATCGCGTCGCGCCCGTTGAGGACCAGGTTCAGGACCACCTGCTCCAGTTCGCTGCGATCGGCTTTCACCAGCGACGGTGACGATTGCAGCCGCACGTCCAGGTCCACATTCTTATTCAGCATCAGCAGAAGAAGCTGCTGGATTCCGGCGATCACCTCGTTCAGATCCAGGACAGTGGGTTGCGCCACCTGCTTACGCCCGAAGGCCATCAACTGCCTGGTGAGCAAGGTCGCCCGCTCGGCCGCCGCACGGATTTCCTGAAGGTGCGTTCCGTCCGCGCCGTTTCCCTGGAGGTCGGTTTCCAGCAGATCGCAATGACCCAGCAGAGAGGTGAGGAGGTTGCTGAAGTCGTGCGCCACGCCGCCGGCAAGCCGTCCCACGGCTTCCAACTGCTGTTCCCGGCGAACCTGCTGTTCCTGCGCGTGGAACTGCGATTCCATGCGTTTGCGAGCGGTGATGTCGCGAATATTGAACTGAACGACTTGACGTTCCCCTTCGGCATAGAGATTGCAAACGATCTCGGTTTCGATCGGACTGCCCGGATTCGGCCACCAGGGAGGCGTTCCTGTGCAGGGATTCGGTTTCGCCCAGTTGGCGGATCATCTTCTCGTCGATTCCGCTTCCCTGGAAAAGGGGAGTCTCCCAGAGTTTGGCGGAAACGATCCGGTCGCGCGGGTAGCCGGAAAGCCTCAGGAGGAAGGGATTCACGTCCAAAACCTCGCCGCTGGCGGCATCGATGATTACAATGCCGTCGGCAGCCGACTCGAAAAGCCGCCGGTAGCGGGCTTCGGCCGTCTGCTTGCGCTCGGTGATATCGAACAGCGCCAGCAGCACGCCTTCGATGTGATTCTCCGCCGTCCGGTATGGCCGGACCCACAGCGAGTACGAACGGCCGTCGGTATCCTGCACTTCACGCTCTCGCGGAGTGAGGTCGTCGAGCACCTCCTGGCTGAGCGCGGCCACATCCGGCACATTGATCTTCAACCGCAAATCGCTCACCGGCCGGCCCACGTCGGTAGCCAGAAGGTTGAACAGCTTCTCGGCTTGCGGGGTGAACCGCCGGATGCGCAGATCGCCGCCCAGCATGAGAATGGGGATACTGACGGTGCTGAGGAGATTGAGCAGGTCGTTGTTGACCTGCTGAAGTTCGGAGTTGCGGCCCTGCATCTCCTCGTTGACCGTGGTCAGTTCTTCGTTGGTGGACTGGAGTTCTTCCTTGGCGGTCAGCAATTCCTCGTTGGTGCTCTGTAGCTCCTCATTGCCGGACTGGACTTCTTCGTGAGCGGATTTCAACTCTTCGGTGGCGGCTTCCTGCTCTTCGATGACCGTCTGCAGATATTCCCGCGTGGCGGCGAGTTCCTGCTCCATTTCCTTTACGCGTTGAGCCCATGCGGCGGTGTTGGCGGGCAGTCTGACTGCGCCTTTCTTCTTCTCGGCAACCGGAACGTGAGCCTGTTCTTCGATGATGACCAGGAACTGTTCGGCGGCGGAATGATCGGTCTGCACCGGAACCACGGTCAGGTCCAGGGAACGGATGTGTTCTCCGGTCGAAATCGATACGGCGCCCTTGAGCGGACTGTTTTTGTTGTGGACTTTGCGCACCAGGCGCTGCACTTCCACGGCCAGGGCGCCAGGCGCCATTCTGGTGAGATCGAGCGTGGCCTCTCCCGCGGTATGTTCGAGATAAGGAGCCGTGTGGCCGCGGAATTCGACGATCCGCAGCGAGGAATCCACCACCAGAGCGGCGGGCGAGTAGCGCGCCAGCAGCATCTGGTCCACCTTATGATGGGTGCTCACCAGAATGTTGGCCGGCGGCGGTTCGTGGCGGCCCTCGTTCGGGCGCAGATCCTGGTAGGGTCCCAGGTCGCCGTCCCAATTTGCGGATTGGCGGGCCTCCTGGAGTAGATCTTGAGCTTCTTGTCGGTGGGCTCAAACAGGTTGGTGGCGTTGCCAACGCTTTCCGATAATCCCAGAATCAGAAAGCCGTGCGGCTGCAGGGCGTAGTGGAACAGCCGCAAAGCGGTGCTTTGCAGGGAGTGGCCGAGGTAGATCAGAACATTGCGGCAAAGAACCAGGTCGCATTTGGAAAAGGGCGGATCCTTGGTGAGATTCTGCCGCGCGAAGATGCAGGTATCCCGGATGGACGCGGGCGATCTGATAGCTGCTGTTCACGCGCACAAAAAAACGGCGCAGGCGCTGCTGCGAGACGTCCGCCGCGATGGTTTCCGGATAAACGCCGGCGCGCGCCTTTTCGAGCGCCCATTCGCTCAGGTCCGTGCCGAAAATCTGAATCTGCGTAGAAACGCCTGCTTCGTTGATGTACTCGTTCAGGCAAATGGCGATAGAGTACGCTTCTTCACCGGTGGCGCAGCCGGGCACCCAGATCCGCACCGGGTCGGCGGGGCTGCGATCCTTGAAAATTGCCGGAAGCACTTGCGACCGGATGGCTTCAAATGTGGCGGGTTCGCGAAAGAAAGAGGTGACGTTGATCAGAATGTCCTGGAACAGCGCGGCAAGCTCATCCGGATGCTGGCGAATGAATTCGGCGTAGTGGCCCAGGTTCTCCATTTTGAGCAGCGCCATCCGCCGCTGGGTGCGCCGCTGGATGGTTCCGGGTTTGTAGAGGCTGAAATCGACGCCGGTCGCGTTGCGAAGAAGGCCGAAAATCTCGCGCAGGTGCCGGGTATCGGTCTCCGAACCGGCCTCGTCCTGTGCTACGGGCTCTTCGCGCAGGTAGGGATGCTGGCGCAGACGCAGCAGTTCGCGGGCAATGCCTGCCACCGGCAAGAACCGAATCGATGCAGCCGGTGGCGATGGCGCTTCTCGGCATTCCGTCATATTGGGCGGTCGCAGGGTCCTGCGCAAAGGCGATGCCGCCGGCGGCTTTGATCGCCTTGACACCCTGGCTGCCGTCGGAGGCTGTGCCGGAAAGGACTACGGCAATGGCTCTCTCCGCCTGATCGTCGGCCAGCGAGCGGAAGAAGCGGTCGATCGGCATGTGCGGCACCGCCGGCGGAGCGCGGTTCCAGATGCAGAACGCCGCCCGAGATCAGCAAGTCCTTATTGGGTGGGATCACGTACACGCGATTCGGCTGGACCCTGGTTTCGTGAACCACCTGGGTTACCTTCATCGAGGTGGCGCGGGACAGTAGCTCGGTCAGAATGCTGGAGTGTTGCGGATCCAGGTGCTGCACCAGAACCAGGGCCATGCCGGAGTCGGCAGGCATCTCCTGCAGAAGCGAAGTGAAGGCGTCCAAGCCTCCGGCAGAGGCTCCGAAGCCGACGATGGGACAGTGTTCCTTGCTGATCCGGCGGAGTTGCGGCGGCCGAGCCGGAGCCGGAGCTGACTGAGAGGCACGTTTCGATACACGCCGTTTCGACGTGGCGGCCGGTTTCGATTTTTTCATTGCCTAGCCGAGTATCGCGCCAATGGGTTACTGGTTGCAAACCGGAGATTCACGCGCGCTTACCCAGAAGTCTGCGCGCTTCTTCGGCACGCTGTTCGATCACGTGGCGAATTGCGCCACACGCGAGTTCCGCCGCGGAAAGATCGCCCAGGGATGGCACGAACCTCCGCAGTCTGGTCATGTCCGTGGGATCGGGAAGCCGGTCTTCCGTAAGGGCTTTCAGGACTCGCAGCGCAACCTGCATGGCAGACCGGCTATGGTCCATGAAACAATTGTGGTCCCGAGTGTTAAATCATGCATCGGTCAAATGTCCTAGACTGGTGCAGTTGGATCCCCACCCGGCGAAAAAGCACAGTATCCTCCGAAATGGCGCCGCGTCCGATTGTGTTCGGTGGCTCGCGGATGTAGGATTGAGACACTGGCGGACAGGATTTTCCCTGACCGCATGGCAGAGGGAGCGTCCGTATGACCGCCCGCGATAGCTTCTCCGATTCGCCGAAAAGGCAGGCGCGAAGAGGTTTGCAGGGATCAGCCGTTGCCTTGTGCGGAGCGGGCTCGCCTCCTGGATCTTTATTCCAATGCGACAGGGGACTTTTCCTACCTTGTCGCCAAGCTGGGCGATATTGCGCTCTCGTATGAAATAGACGCCTTCAACCGCGCCTGGGAGCAGTGCGAGGAGGCCCGGAAATACTGCGCCGATATCCGCCGGCAGATCTACTCGCACCTGGATGAACACCGCTGCGCCCTGGAAGTAGGGCAGCGGCAATTGGAGCGCTAAAGCGGCCTTCTACGACCGCCACTTCACGCCCAGGTCGAGCGTCTTTCTTGCCGTATTCCACGCTGCGCTCCATGTGGTCGCGCTGCTGGAACTGAAGGGCCTGGGCGAATTCCGGCAGGTTCGAGCGGCCGGGCACGTCTTCAATCACCATCTCGCGCTCGTAGGGGTGGCCGCTTTTGGCCAGCGCCAGGAAGCGGGCGAAGGATTCGGCACGCTTGTCCGGCCACTTCTTCCAGAAATCCGTCTCCAGGGTGCGCAGAATCTCGGGCGGCCGGCCGGTGATGGGCTTGATGTAGACATACACCGGCGGCAGAATCTCTTTGGCGCGCGCGACGATGCGCTTGAAATCCACCACGCCGTCTCGCCAGCGGCACCCACTGCACGGCGATGCCGTTGCGCGTTTCGTACACCACCGAATCGCGCAGGTGGAAGGTCACCGCCACCGGACCGAGCGTCTCCACCGTCTCCATGGGGTCTTCCATGACGAATACCGGATTGCCGGTATCGAGGTACGATCCCACGATACTCCGTGCCGGCGCCTTCGATCACCTGCCGCGTCTGCCAGCACAACAGGTCCTTGTGATTTTCCAGGGCGAACTTCACGCCCGCGTCCATGGCCTGCGATGCGCACCGCGCGGAACAGCTTGATCATGGTCTCGATGTGCTGCTCCACGGGCCCGGGAGGCAGCGCCGCGCGGTCGCTGGCGATCAGGGTGCGGACCAGTTTCGAGCCCATGCCGACGCTGCGGCGTAATAGCGTCGGTCAGGATCTTGACGGAGGCGTCGAAGCGGTCCGGCGTGCGCGGCAGGAGGCGCCGTTGCCCGTCTCCAGGTGCAGGCCGAGCGCGGCCGCCTGCTCCTTTACCTCTTTCCAGTGGGCCGGATCGTTGGTGCCGGGGTCCACCGAATCCTGCAGGAATACCGCATCCAGTTTCAGTCCGGCGGTGTATTCCAGAAGTTTGCGGTCGGGCCAGCGCATGGCGCGCAGGCAGTAGGTGTTCAGGCCCAGGGGGAATGCCGGCATGGCTGGCTCCTAACGGGTCGTCGCGGCGATGCGGACCTGGTTAAGCTGGGAGACCGCCTCTTTGGCCTTTTCCAGCAGCAGTCCGTGCTCCGCGCCGGCGCCCACGAAGCGCATGCCGCGCTCCGCCCAGGCTTTGGCCATGGCGACGCTGCGGGTCTGGATGCCCGGCACCACGCCGTGCGCGGTTGCACTTTTCGATGAGCCCGTCGACGGTGGAAATCAGCAGCGGATTGTCGAACTGGCCGGGCACGCCGAGCGAGATGGAAAGGTCGGCCGGTCCCACCATGGCGATATCCACGCCGGGCACGGAGAGCAGTTCGTCGGCGCGCTCCATGGCGCGCACGGTCTCGAACTGCACCACCGAGACGGTATTGCGATTCTGGTGTTCGATGATCTCGGCGAAGGTGTGGCCTTCGTAGCCGACCATGGTGGGGTTGACGCCGTAGCCGCGCTTGCCCACCGGCGGGAAGCGCATCCAGCTCATGGCTTCGGTCAGCAGCTTGGGATCTTCCACGCGCGGCAGAATGATGCCCTGCGCGCCGGCATCCAGCAGGCGCGCCACCAGCGAGTACAGCAGTTCGCCCACGCGCACGATGGGCGTGATGCCGGCCAGTGTTGCAGGCGGCGATCATGTCCTGCACGGTTTCCAGGTCGTAGGCGCCGTGCTCCATATCGATGAAGACATAGTCGAAGCCGGCGGCGGCGAAGGCGCGCGGGATTTCCGCCGACCGGTAGACCTGCAGTCCGCACCCGAAAACCGTCTCACCCCGGGCCAGACGCTCGCGGGTTTGGTTGATGTACATGTAAAACTGCTCCTTTCGTGTGAAATCTGAATATAGCGCGCTTGCACAGGCCGGCGCGGGCGTGGTACCCTCCGGCCATGTTGGAGGGAAGCACACGATGAAGACACTTGGACTGGTGGCGCTGGCGTGCAGCCTTGCGCCCGCATTTGCGCAGGCTCCGGGGCCGCCCAAATTGACTTTGAAAGAAGGCGATATGGCGCCTGATTTCACCATTTCCGCCCGAATGAACACCAGCGGAAAAGAGATTAAGCTGTCGGACTTCCGCGGCAGCAAGAACGTGATTCTGGCGTTTTTCCCGGCCGCGTTTACCGGTGGTTGAACGAAGGAACTCTCGGGATACCAGGCTGGTATCGGAAAATTTACAGCAAATGATTCGCAGGTGCTGGCGATCAGCACGGATTTTATAGCGACGCTGTCGCACTGGTCCAAGGAACTCGGGGCGGAGTTTCCCATGTTGAGCGATCACGACCGCAAAGTCTCCGAACTGTACGGGGTGCTGAATCCGGCGATGGGTATCGCCAACCGCACCACGTTTGTGGTCGATATGCAGGGGAAGATCGCGATGATCCAACAAGGCAACGATGCCATGGACCCCACCAAGGCGGACGAAGCCTGCAGCCGGTTGGGTCATAAGAAGAACTGATGCGCGTTCTGACGTTGTTATTGCTGCTTGGGTACACCCTGGCTGCCGCCGGAAACGAGGAGGAACGGGCGATTCTGGCGGCGGTGCAGCAGATTTTCAACGGCATGGCCGCGCACGATGCGGCCATGATCAAAGGCGCCATGACGCCGGAGGCGAAACTGATCGGCGCGCGCACCGGAAGGCCGGCGGCAACGGTGTCGCGCGACGATTTCGCGGCCTCCATCGCGGCCAACAAATCGCAGCTTCTGGAGCGCATCTGGAATCCGCAAGTGCTGGTGCGCGGCAGCATCGCGATGGTCTGGGCCGAGTACGATTTTCACGCCAATGGAAACTTCAATCACTGCGGCGTGGATTCGTTCCTGATGCTGAAAACCGAAGAAGGCTGGAAGGCCACGGCCATCAGTTACACTTCGGAAACCGAAGGCTGCAAACCGAGTCCCCTGGGTCCGCCGAAGTGAGTGGCTGTTTTCTAACCACGGAGTCACGGAGAACACGAAGAAAGCACGGAGAATTTCCCAGTGCTGTATTTCTCCGTGTCTTCCTCCGTGTCCTTCGTGGCTCCGTGGTGAGCTGCGCGCTCCTGGCGCCAGGCGCCGCAACCCGATGGCGCCGGCGTCCGTCCCGGCACGCTGGCGGCGAAGTGGATTACCGGCGGGCCGGATTGCAGCGCCGTGCCGGACTGGCAGGTTCAGCCTTACAACGAAGATTTTTACATCCTGCGCGAATCGGGCTGCACCAACTACGAGAAGCCTTTTCTGTACCTCATATTCGGCAAGGACAAAGCCCTGCTGGAAGACACCGGCGCGGGCAAAAGCGATGCGGCGCGCGTGGTCGACCGAGACCATCGCCAAATGGTCGGCGGCGAAAGGGCGCCCGGGGATACCGCTGATTGTGGCGCACTCCCATTCGCACGGCGACCATGTAGCCGGCGACGCGGGCTTCCGCGCATTGCCCCGCGTGACCATGGTCCCGCTGACCGTGGACGGTACGCGCGAGTTCTTCGGAATCGCCAAATGGCCCGAGAGCGTGGGACAGATCGACCTGGGCGAGCGTGTTCTCGACGTGATCCCCATCCCCGGCCACGATACCCTGAGCATCGCGTTTTATGACCGGCAGACCGGCATCCTGCTCACTGGCGACAGCCTGTACCCGGGCCGGTTGTACGTCCGCGATTTTCCGGAATTCGTGCGCAGCACCTCCCGCCTGGTGGAGTTCACCCGCGGGAAGATTGTGGCGCACGTGCTGGGAACGCACATCGAGGAATCCTCCACGCCGTACAAGGATTATCCGGTGGGCACGAAATATCAGCCGGAGGAGCACGTGCTGGAACTTTCCCGCGGACAACTGCTGGAACTGAACGACGCGCTGGCCGCTATGAACGGCAAGCCCGCGCGGATGGCCCTGCGCGATTTTACGATATGGCCGCAACAACCACGGCGATGACCTTTTACAATAGAAACATGGAATTCTTCCCGATGAGGGGTCGCTGGGCGGTCGTAGGCCTGTTGCTGGCGGGCGGAGCAATGCTGGTGGCGCAGGAGTGGCAGACCGTGACCCGGCTGCCGGGCCTCGATTTCAGCGGCCTGTCCCCCGCCAAGGTCAATACGGCGCTACGCCTGATCCGTAACCACAACTGCAATTGCGGATGCGACATGAAGATGGCCGAATGCCGCGTCAAGGACCCGGGCTGCGGATGGAGCCGGGGCTGGAGCAACGAGGTAATCAGTGCGCTGCGCCAGGGCAAGGACGAAAATGCCGCCCTGGCCGCGGCATCCGCTTCGCGCTGGGGGCATCCGCCGGCGCCGCCGAAACTGCTGGATACCGCGGTGGCGATTCCGGTGGCCGGCGCTCCGGTGAAGGGTCCGGCTAATGCGCAAATCACGCTCGTCGAGTTCAGCGATTTTCAGTGCCCGTACTGCGCCAAGGCGATCAGGCAGCTCGACGCGATCATGCGCGCTTACCCGACCCAGGTGAAGCTGATCTTCAAGGAGTATCCGCTGGATTCGCACGGGCAGGCGCTGCTGGCCGCGCAGGCGGCCATTGCCGCCAATCAGCAGGGCAAATTCTGGGAGATGCATGACATCATGTTCGCCAACCGGACCAACCTGGCCCGGCCGTCCCTGATGGCGCTGGCCGCCCACATCGGACTGGACATGAAGCGGTTCACGGCGGACCTGGATTCCATGTCCACGCGCAAGACCGTAGAGCGCGACCAGGCGGATGGCGATAAGGCGGGCGTGGAAGGCACTCCCACCGTTTTCATCGACGGCCAGCGGTACAACGGATCGCTGGAACTGGAGCCGATGAAGAACGTGCTCGACGCGGAACTGAAGAAGACGGCTAAGAAACAGTGAAACGCACAATCTGCTTTGCCGCGCTGGCGGCCCTGCTTTGGGGGTCCGCCGCGTTCGGCCAAACGCGCGCCATCGTGCTGCACGCGGCGCGCCTGCTGGATGTCGAAACCGGCAAAATCCTGGCTCCCGGCGAGGTGCTGGTAGAGAACCAACGCATTGTGGCGGTGGGCACGCAGGTCAACCACCCCGCGGGCGCCGAGACCATCGACCTGGGCGATCGCACGCTGATGCCCGGCCTGATCGATGCGCATGTGCACCTGTTCCTGCATCCCGGCGCCGAAGACCTGCAGACGGTAGAGGAGTCTGTTCCGCAGCGCACCCTGATCGCCGTCTCGGCGGCCAAAGACGACCTGCTGGCCGGCTTCACCGCCGAGCGCGACATGGGAACGGAGGGCGCCGGTTCGGCCGATACCGCCGTCCGCAATGCGATCAATAAGGGAATGTTTCCGGGACCGCGCCTGCGCGTCAGCGGCAACGCGGTGGACATTCTGGGCGGGCACGAAGACGCCAACCATTTCAACCCGGCGCAGCACGTCCTCTCCAATGCCGACTACGCCAACGATGCCCTGGAACTGGTCGAAGGTGATGCGCCAACAATATAAGGAAGGCGCCGACTTCACCAAGATCTACGAGACCGGGCCGGATTCCTTTCGCGACGGCGAGTTCCACACTCCGTTTCAGTACACCGAGGCGCAGTTGCGCGCCGCCGTGCAGGAAGCGGCTCGCGTGGGCAAACACGTGGCGGTGCATGCCACCGGCGAACCCGGCACGCTCTACGCGGCGCGCGCGGGTGTCGTCTCGGTCGATCACGCTGACCAGTTGAGCGAGGAGACCATGCGGATCATGCGCGAGAAACAGATTTTCGCCGTGCCGACCTTTACCATCTCCGAGTTCTTCGCCGATCATGCGCCCACCAAGGAGCAGGCCGAGCGGGAGAAGTTGCTGGTGGACTATCACGCGCAGCAATTCAAGAAGCAACTGGCGGCGGGAGTGCCTTTCGCGGTGGGATCGGACGTGGGGCCGTTTCCCCACGGCACCCAGGCGCGCGAGTTCGTCCTGATGGTGAAATTCGGGATGACCCCCCTGGCGGCCATTCAGGCCGGCACATTGAACGGCGCGAAGCTGCTGGGATGGCAGGGGCAGACCGGCGACCTGAAGGCCGGCTATTTCGCGGACATCATCGCAGTCCCCGGCAATCCGCTGGAGGACATCACGGCGGTGCAGAAGGTGAGCTTCGTCATGAAGGGCGGGGTGGTCTACAAGAAGTAAGCGGCTATCCCGGAATTCTGTCGAATTCGGGCGGAGACTCGCAGAGTGAAGCGACGCAAGAGTCCGGGACCGCGGCATTCGGACGGGTCCAGTCGTAGAGCGTTTCTGCGGCCTGCTTGATAGCCGGCGGGCCGATGCGGGAATCGCGGCTGTAATCCGCCGCTTCGTCGACGGCGGCCGAGTTTAAACCGAGAATCCAGGTTTCGATATTTCTCTTCGGAACCAGGGTCAGTATCCGTTCGCGGGCTCCCCTCGCGGGTTGCTCCGCATCGCGAAGCGCACGCTCCAATTGCTGCCTGCGTTCGGCGGTTGTTTTGGTATCGGCATCTATCGATACGATCAGGCATGCCTTCGTGTGTCGGGTTCGCAGCGCTCGCACTTCAGACGCGTAACGCTCACGGACGAACTGCTCTCCGGATCCTCTGCCGCCTGGAACCGGCACGACGCGAATGTCGCGATTATCGTGGCCAAGTCGCCGCAAATACTTCCGAAGCAAATTCTCGGTTCGCGTGTCCTCAACAAGGAGCACAATATTCGCAATCCTCACCATCACCGATCCCAGCCGCGTGCCATCTGTTCTGCTGGTGAAAGAGAAGATTCCGATTGGTAGGTTCGAACTCGCGCTGGCCCGCTTCCGGTACGCTCGAAGACCAGCCCAAGCTCCGGCGCAAGATAGTTGAGCATTTCGGGGTGATGGGAGATCAGGATAACCTGTCCGCCATCGTCAAGACGGTCCTGCAATTCCATGAGCCAAGGCTGGATCTCTGGAATAGCGATATAGTTCTCGGGCTCGTCCAAAAACACGCAGGACTCCGCTCCGACGACGAAATTCAAGAGTGCGTAGAGGCAGATCAACACCCGCTGACCGTCGGAAAGTTCGTTAAACGTTATGTCGAATTGCACCTTGCGGTCGCCCCCGTTGCTAGCGAAACGGAGAACCACACCTCGGGCAGTGGTTCCCGCGGAGCGCAGATCAAGGGACTCCAGGCCGGGCATTATCTTGCGCAGTTGCTCCTGGAGCTTTGAAGCCGAAGCAGCCCGCTCCTGACTCATATACCGATACCAGGACGCAAAGTTCGACATGTCCGGCTTGGGTTGTGCCTCCTCCCGCTCCGCGAGGTTAGACATGTTCGAAGGGTTCAAGGAGAGGCAATGCAGGTTCTCAACCCAATTCTTGAACTTCATGAGCTTTCGGTTCTCCGGCCGGGCTTGGACGGTCGCAAGTGCGGACCTGAACCAGTCGAAGGGATACTGCACCTTATCTTGGAAGTAGTCATTGAAGAGATGAACCTCTCCCTCCAGGAAGTCAAACACCGGCTTGCCATCGCAGAGAACCGATTCGCGCTTGATCTTAGCCTTGGGAGGCGATCCCCACACATCGAGTTCCAATCTGAATCTATACGCCGAGCCCAGGTCCACATCGAGTTCGAACGTCTGTTGTGAGAGGTTTTGCCAACGCGTGCGGCTGTCCAGGGGGAACGCGTCGCCCGGTGACACATCGCCCGTGACGAGCGCCTTGATGGCACTCAGCGCGTCCATAAGTGTCGACTTGCCGCTGCCGTTCAAGCCCATGATCAGTTGCTGGCGGCCCAACTGGAGTTCGAAGTTCACCAGACAACGAAAGTTGTCGATGTAGACGCGCTTTAGCATAATCAATCCAATTCTATCTTCCGAGCCACCCCAGCGTCGCTTCTAACTCCAGCACGCGCGCGGCGGGCTTGTCCCCTGCGATTCTGGCCAGCGCCGACTCCACCTTGCGCTGGCGCAGCGCGAAGAAGAGCTGCTCGCTTTCCGGATCCGGGTCGCCGGCGATGACCAGAGTCGGCGTCTTGAAGCCGGCGGCGAAAAACAGCGGTGATCGCTTCATGTATTGCTCCGGATCGTCCCACGGCATCCCGCCCATCCACTCCGCCGCGCGCCGCGCGCCGTCCGGATCCAGCGAGACGTCCGCGGCCCAGTCTACAATCGCATGACGCGCCACCGCCGCGGTGAACCGGTCGCTGTGACCCAACAGCCACGCCGCCACCAGGCCGCCCGCCATCGTCACTCGTTTGGGATCCACATATCCTTTATTAAGGACGAACTCGACGCCGCGCAGCAGATCGTCCGCGTCGTCACCGGGAAAGCGCGTGCGCAGCAGGTGCCCGAACTCTTCGCCGTATCCCGGAGTGCCGCGCGGATTGGCGCACAACACCACGTAGCCCGCCGATGCGAAAATCTGGGCGCGCAGTTGGAACTCCACGCCGTACATGGCGCGCGGCGCATCGCGAATATCCAGCAGCAGGGGATACTTCCTGCCGGCATCGAAATGCGGAGGCTTCACCAGCCAGCCCTGTATGCTCTTGCCGTCCGATTCGTAGTGAATCTCCTCCACGTCGCCCAGATTCCGGTCGGCCATCAGGCGATCGTTCGGCTCCGCCAGCGTCACCACTCCGCCTGGAAGGTCGGCGCTGAAGGTGATCACGTTGCCGCCTTCGGTGGCGGTGGAGCGCACCGTTACGGCGCGACCGTTATCGGCCAGCGAAAAATCACGCAGACGCTCCACTCGCGTGGTGACCTGCCGCGCCGTGCCGTCGTTCCGCCCGGCATACAGGTGAGTGGATCCCTGGTCGTCGGCCAGGAAATACACGGTGCGCGAATCGTTGCTCCATTGCGGATCCATCACGTCGCGATCCAGCGCGCCGGTAAGCATACGCACGCGCCCACCCTCGGCATTCATCACCCATAGACGGCGCACCACGTAGTTCTGCGGCTTCACCTCCGCGGCGATCCAGGCGATCTTACTGCCGTCGGGCGAAGGCACCGGCTCCCGATTGTTCAACCGATTGCCGGTCAGTTCCCGTACCGCGTGATCCGCCACGCGGATATTGAAGATCTGCCCCTCCGCGGCGCAGACCAGCGAGCGGCCATCGGGCATCCATGCCGGTTCGCCGGA
>CAVVLD010000109.1:0-79922 GCA_963748795.1 uncultured Solibacteraceae bacterium | reverse complement strand
TTCGGCGTGCTGATCGCGCGTCCCCTGTACGGCGACGCCTACGAGTACGTGCCGCTGATCGCGTTGGGCATCGTGCAGATCGCCGAACCGAAGATTCCTGCGCTGAGGACCACGCGCGGGCGCGTGGCGGGAATCGTTCTCAAGCTGTTGCTGATCTGGCCTCTGCTGGCATTCACCGGAACCGTGGGAAGCCGCTACTGGGTGCTGCTGCTGCTGCCTGTGGTTTCCGCCGCCACCATCTCCGGCGTGGGCTGGACGCTGGTCTGGGTTCTCCTTGTGGCCGGCTTCTACCTGTCCTTCCTCCTGTTTCCGCAGGCCAATTGGAACCAGTGGATCGACCTCTCGCTGGAGCGCGTCGTCTTTCTCGCTATGGTGGGCACGCTGGCGAACATGCTGGCCGAGGATCTGCGCATTCAATCCGCCCAGCACCAGCGCACCGCCGAGGAACTGGCGCGCGCCATCGCCCAACTCCGCGAGGCTGAAGATGCCATGCGCCGTTCCGATCGCCTGGCCGCGCTGGGACAACTATCCGCCGGACTGGCCCACGAACTGCGCAATCCGCTGGGGACCATCAAGGCGTCTTCAGAGATGCTGGGGCACAGCGTCAGCGCCGAAAACGAAGTGGCGCGCGAAGTCTCGGGCTTCATCAATTCGGAGGTGGACCGCTGCAACGCCCTGATCACGCGTTTTCTGCAATTCGCGCGTCCGGTGCAACTCGAGCGCAGCAGAGACGAGGATCTGGCCAAGGTGTTGGACCAGGCGATCGCACTGGTGGAGCGCGAGGCTCCCGGGGTTTCCATCTACCGGAACTACGAACCGGAAATGCGGCCATTCCCATTCGACGCCGAGCTCATGGAGCGCGTCTTCTATAACCTTGTGCTGAATGCCGCGCAGGCTACCAGCGCCGGCGGCGCGGTCACGGTGAAAACGCGTTCGTCGGCCGGAACCGCCGAAGTATCGGTGATCGATCGCGGCGCGGGAATCGAAGAGAAGAATCTCAACAGCATTTTCAATCCCTTCTTCACCACCAAATCGGCCGGGGTGGGCCTGGGCCTGGCCATCGTTTCCAAGATTGTCGACGACACGGGGGTAAAATAACGGTGGAAAGCGAGCCCGGAAAGGGTAGTATTTTCCGCGTGCTGCTACCGATGGATCTGGTTTCTCCGGAGAGTTCCCAATAAGTCAGACTTCTTCTTATCGCGGAGGCGCGGAGCCGCGGAGCAAAACGCGGAGAACGCAAAGGCTTTGCCAACCGCCGGTTTGTTCTCCTCAGCTTTTCTCTGCGTCTTCCTCAGCGTCTCCGCGTCTCCGCGATGAGTTGTACTCATGAAACGGCGCATTCTGGTAGTCGAAGACGAAGAGAAACTCCGGCGCGTGCTGGAATTGCAACTGGTCTCCGCGGGGTTCGACGTGGACAAGGCCGGCGCCGCCGAAGAGGGGCTCAAACTGGTGGACCGCGCCGACCTGGTGCTGAGCGATCTGAGATTGCCGAACATGGATGGCCTGCCAATTGCTCGGGCTGATCCGGCGCCAGAATGCCCAGGTGCCGGTGATCATGATGACGGCGTTCGGCAGCGTGGAGACGGCGGTGGAAGCCATGAAAGCCGGCGCCACCGATTTCCTGCTGAAGCCGTTTTCGCTGGACCATCTGATGCAGGTGGTGAACAAGGCGCTGGAGGTGCGGGCGCTGCGCGAAGAGAACCGCGCTTTGAAAGAAGAGCTGGGCCGCCGCTACGAATTCGAAAACATCATTGGCCGCAGCCAGCCCATGCAGGAGATCTTCGCCACCATCGAACGTGTCGCCCCCACGCGCGCCACCGTGCTGCTGGCGGGGGAAAGCGGCGTGGGCAAAGACCTGATCGCGCGCGCCATTCATTTCCGCTCGCCGCGCAAGGACCACCCCCTGGTGAAGATCAACTGCTCCGCCATTCCGGAAAACCTGATGGAGAGCGAGCTGTTCGGCTACGAGAAGGGCGCCTTCACCGGCGCGCAGACCAGCAAACCCGGCAAGTTCGAACAGGCCGATACGGGGACAGTGTTTCTGGACGAAATCGGCGACGTGCCGGCGGCCATTCAGGTAAAGCTGCTGCGCATTCTTCAGGAGCGTGAATTCGAGAGGCTGGGCAGCAACCAGACGCGCCACATCGACGTGCGCGTGATCGCCGCCACCAATCAGGATCTGCGCGCCGCGCTGGAGCAGGGCACCTTTCGCGAGGACCTGTACTACCGGCTTAACGTAGTGCCCCTCAATATTCCGCCGCTGCGCGACCGCAAGGTGGACATCCCCTTTCTGGCCGGCCACTTCGTGAAGAAACTGGCGCCGGACACCGGCTGCCTGGCGGAATCGATCACCGACGCCGGCATCGAAAAGCTGATGGGCTACCACTGGCCCGGCAACGTTCGCGAACTGGAAAACGTGATCGAGCGAAGCCTGGTGATGTGCACCGGTCCCGTGCTGGACGCCAAAGATATTCACCTGGAGAGCGCCCCGCGCCCCCGCGCGCACAACGATTCGAACTTCCTGCCGGAAGGCATGACATTGGATCAATACGAGCAGGACCTGATCCGCGAGGCGCTGCGCCGGGCGGACGGAAACAAGAGTCACGCCGCGCGTTTGTTAGGGTTGACCCGCAACGCCCTGCGCTACCGGCTGACGCAGATGGGGCTGGAGGCGTAGGCTGGGAGCATGGACATCCAGCAAATGCTGCAAGCCATGGCCGAGCGCGTCTCGACCGGCGCTTCCGTCAAGAACGTCTACGGCGAGCCGGTGGTGGTTGGCAATCGCACCATTCTTCCGGCTGCCCGGGTGCCGTTACGCCTTCGGCGGCGGAGGTGGACGGCCCAAGGGCGACCCGGCGGCCGAAGGGGGTGGAGGCGGCGGCGGTGGGCGCCTTGCCGCGCGGCCCTGCGGAGCACTCGAAATCACCCCCGAAGGGACTCGCTACATTCCCTTCGGAGGCCAGCGCAGAATGTGCGCCGCTTTCGCCGCAGGGTTCCTGCTGGGCGCGGCGATGGTGGCGTTGCGAAGGCCGCGCCGGATCGAAGTAGTAAAGCGCGCCGCGGGGTAGGGAATTATAATACTTAGAGTGGAGAAGAAGGTCAGGGTATTTGCAAGCTTCAAGGCGGCCGACGAGGCCGACGCGCGCGAAGACGCCGCGATGTCTCCCGAAGAACGCCTGAATATTCTGAACGACCTCCGCGAACGCCGTCATCCTCATGCCGCTGAACAAAGACTGGCGCGAGTTTATCGAGTTACTAAACTCGAACGAAGTTGATTACCTGATAGTCGGTGCTCACGCCGTTGCCTTTCATGGTTATCCCCGCTATACTGCCGACCTGGACATACTGGTGCGGCCGACCGAACACAATGCCCTCCGGGTCCTCCGCGCCTTATCGCAATTCGGATTCGGAAGTCTCGCAATTCAAGCCTCGGATCTCACCGCACCGGGTATGGTCATTCAATTAGGGATAAAGCCAAACCGGATCGACCTGTTAACCACCATCTCGGGTGTCGATTTCGAGGAAACCTGGGCCGGTCGCATCGACGCGACTATAGACGGAATCGAAACGCACTTTATCGGCTGTTCGGAATTGGTGCGAAATAAGGAGCAGACAGGTCGCGCGAAAGATCTGGGTGACGCAGAAGAGTTAAGAAGACGTATGACGGATCGGAACTCATGACGGAATTTTCTTATCTGCGTTGATCGGCGTTCATCTGCGGCCCATTCTCTTCACTTCTTCCGCATCGCAGCGGCGTTGACCGCTTCCGCGTCGATCTTCTCCAGTTCGCTCTCGGCAATGCCCGGCGTGTTCTTTGGCGTGCGCCGCCGGATCCACCAACAGCGAGTAGCCGCGCGACCGGTCTTCGCCCCAAATTACCTTTCTGGACTGCCTGGCTCCACGCCTCCATCGCCTCATCGTGGGCGCCGCGTGGAGGGCCGCGATATCGATGCCTTTATAGCCGAAAAGTCGAGGATGCGCCGGTCACGGCAGCGCTGCAAAGATGGCCCGGGCGCCATCGTACGCCCAGACGCTCATGTATTCGCCGATGCGGGTGAAGGCCACCAGCACGATCAGGAGCATGAAGCCGGCGCGCGCAATTTCGTTGTAGATCACCGGGGGAATGCGGGCCGCCAGCAGAAGTTTGGAGCCGTCCAGAGGCGGCACCGGCAGCAGGTTAAAGATCGCCAGGTACAGGCTCAGCAGGACTCCCTGGCGCAGAAAGGAGGCGACCGCCGGGACCGGCGTGACCACCGCCAGAATCGCCAGAATCACCGCCATCACGACGTTGCTCGCCGGGCCGGCCAGCGCCACCAGCGCGAGGCCGTTCAAGCCGCCCCGCAGTTTGGCGGTCTGGGTGAAGACGGGCTTCCCCCATCCCAGGAATCCGCCGGAAAGCAGCGTGGTGACGAAGGGCAGGATGGTGGTGCCGAGCCAGTCCACATGCGCCAGTGGATTCAGGGTCAACCGGCCCTGCAGGCGCGGCGTATCGTCGCCCAGTTGGGTGGCCACCCAGGCATGCGCGAATTCGTGCGGAGTGGTGAGCAGCCACAGAAGCAGGACGTTCAGAACGGCTTCTTGGATTTGGAGATGCATTTCGCGACTGGCGGAATCACGGCGGCCCACAAACAGAGGAACGCCGCCACAGCTACAATGACCGCGACCATGGGCCGACAGAGCCATTGTACGTGGTATCATGAGGTTTACACCATCATTTCTTTCCCGAGGTCAAATCCACTTGGCGTTAGTAGAAGGTTGCAAGCACTCGCTCGACATCTCCGTCCCGGTTGAGGATGTGGCCAGCGAGACCAACCGGGTCACCGAGGACGTGCAAAAGCGTGCCAAGCTTCCGGGCTTTCGTCCGGGCAAAGTGCCTGCGTCGATCATTCGCAAGACGTTCGCGGGCGACATCCGGCAGAAGGTGCTGGAGAGCATCATTCCGCGCTTTCTGAGTCAACAGTTCGCGGCGGACAACCTCAACGTGGTCGGCACGCCGGACATCAGCGACGTGCATTTCCATGAGGGCGAGCCCCTGCGCTTCAAAGCCACGTTCGAGGTGGTGCCCGAAATTGAACTGGGCGATTACAAAGACGTCGAGGTCCCCTACCACGATCCCGAAGTCACCGATGAGGACGTGAACAAGCGAATCGAAGAGATTCGCGAACAGAAGGCTCAGTACGTCAACGTGGACCCGCGTCCGCTGGAAAATGGCGACCATGCGGTGGTGTCCCTGGAGAGCGTCGCCGGAGTCGAGGAGCCCGTCAAGCAGGACGAAATGGTGCTCGAGATCGGCGGCGCCGACACGCTGGAAAGCTTCAGCGAAAATCTCCGCGGCCTGAGTCCCGAGGATGCCAAAGACTTCGAAGTCACCTATCCCGAAGAATATGGCAGCGCCAAACTGGCGGGCAAGACGGTGATGTTCCACGCCACGGTGAAGGGCGTGCGGCGCAAGGAACTTCCCGAAGTCAACGATGAATTCGCCCAGGATCTGGGCGACTACCGGACCGTGGATGAACTCCGCGAGGCCATCCGCAAGGGCATCTTCGGCCAGCGGCAGTACGAGGCGCAGCAGGAAGCCAAGAACCGCATCATCGACAAGCTGGTGGAAAATCACGATTTTCCAGTGCCCGAGACCTTCGTGGAACGGCAGATCAAGAACCGCGTCGAGCAGAGCCTGCGCGCCATGGCCGCCGAGGGGATGGACCCGCGCCAGGTGAAGCTGGACTGGGCCAAAGTCAAAGAGTCGCAGCGCGAAAAGGCCTTGCACGAGGTGAAAGCTTCCATGCTGCTTTCCCGGATTTCCGAGCGGGAAGCCATCCACGCCACGCGGGAAGAAGTAGATAAGGAAGTGGAACGGCAGGCCCGGCAGACCCGCGAACCCATCGCCGCCCTCCACATGAAATTTGAGAAAGACGGCACACTGGGCCGGATTGCCAGCCACATCCAAACCGAAAAAACGCTCAATTTCCTGTTCGAACACGCCCGTAAGACCACGGAATCGTAAGAGTTATCCAGGGTTAGCCAAACTTGAAGTACTAGTGCGCCGCCGCCAACTTTGGAATACATTGCTATGGAGCGCATGTTCAGGTGATAATAGTAACGAAATCGATTGAGGTTCTCTACCCCCGAGGCCGAGGTGGTTTCCCAATAGAGCCGAAGGTGGAACAGGAGAAAACTGCTTGAAGCGAGCCGGATCCGATGATGCTTTGCGGTGTTCTTTTTGTCATAAGAGCCAGGACGTAGTAGGAAAGCTCATCTCTTCCCCCAGCGATTACCCTCGCGCGTACATCTGCGACGAGTGCATTGCTGTCTGCAACTCGATTTTGGAGGATGATAAGGTCGAGCCTCCGTCAGGAACTCCCAACAAGATCCCCAAACCGTTGGAAGTAAAAGAGTTCCTGGATCAGTACGTGATCGGCCAGGAGTCCACCAAGAAGAAGCTGGCGGTGGCGGTCTACAACCATTGCAAGCGGATTCACATGAACCGCATGCGCAACACCGAGGTGGAACTGCAGAAGTCCAACATTCTGCTGATCGGCCCCACCGGCACCGGCAAGACGCTGATGGCGCAGACCCTGGCGAAGATCCTGGACGTTCCGTTCGCCATCGTGGACGCCACCACGCTGACCGAAGCCGGATACGTGGGTGAAGACGTCGAAAACATCATCCTGAAGCTGCTCCAGGCGGCCGATGGCGATGTGCAGAAGTGCCAGCAGGGGATCATTTACATCGATGAAATCGATAAGATCTGCCGAAAAGACGAGAACCCGTCGATCACCCGCGACGTCTCTGGAGAAGGGGTCCAGCAGGCGCTCCTGAAGATTCTGGAAGGCACGGTCGCCAATGTACCGCCGCAGGGCGGACGGAAGCACCCGCACCAGGAATTCACCCCGGTGGACACGACCAACATCCTGTTCATCTGCGGCGGCGCCTTTGTGGGGCTGGAAAAGGTGATCGCGCGGCGGACCGGCAAGAAGTCCATGGGCTTCCTGCAGGAAGAAGAAAAGGGTATGACGCGGCAGAGCATCAGCGGTCGAAGGGATATCGACCTGCTGTCCCAGGCTCAGCCGATCGACCTGATCAAGTTCGGTTTCATTCCGGAATTCATCGGCCGTTTGCCGGTGTCGGCGGTTCTGGAAGACCTGGACAGGGTGGCGCTGATCCAGATTTTGAGTCGTCCCAAAAACGCCATCATCAAACAGTATCAGAAGCTGTTCGAGTTCGAGAATGTGCGGCTGAAGTTCAGCGACGACGCCCTGGAAGCGATTGCCGATCTGGCCATGGAGCGCAAGGTGGGGGCGCGCGGCCTGCGCATGATTCTCGAGGACCTGATGCTCGATCTCATGTATTATCTGCCTTCTTATAAGAAGGTGAGGGAATTCCAAGTCACCAAAGAGATGGTGCTGTCGCAGAAAATCAGTCTTACAATATTAGAAAAGGCTGGCTAGGGGCTTGGCCGGTTCTTGAGCTGGCGCAGGTCTTGCCGGCTTTTCCGGCTGGTAGCAGGAGACGAATCGCGGCTTCCGCCCGCCGCGTCTGGGTCCAGGGACGCGTCACCCCCTGGGGAGAACAATGCTTACTTCAAAGGAAAAATCCGATACAAAACGCCTTCCGATGATGCCCATCCGGGACGTGGTCATCTTTCCGTACATGATGACCCCGTTCGTGGTAGGGCCGGGAATCGAGTGTGCGCGCTCTCGAAGAAGCCATGGCCGGGGACAAGAAGATCTTTCTTGCCACCCAGCACGACGCTTCCATCGATGAGCCCAAGCCCAACGAAATCTATAGCGTTGGGACAATTGTCAATATCGTCCAGAGCCTCAAACTGCCGGACGGCAACATCAAAGTACTGGTGGAGGGAGTCGAGCGCGCCAAGGTGGTTTCGGTCGCCGACGACGAAGGCTTCTTTCGCGCCATGGTGCGCACCTCCGGTTTCAAGGTGGAAGCCGGTCCGCAACTGGACCAGTTGATCAGCCGGGTCACCGGCCTGTTCGAGCAGTACGTCAAGCTCAGCCAGAATCTGAACTACGAGACCATGATCGCCGCCATCCGGGTGGACGATCCCGGCAAACTGGCGGACACCGTAGGCGCCAATCTGCAGCTCACCATCGAAGAGAAGCAGGAACTGCTGGAGATCTTCGATCCCATCGACCGGCTGACCCGCGTGGCCGAAATGCTCGACATCGAAATCGAAAAGCTGAATGTCGATCGCACCATTCAGGGCCGCGTGAAGCGCCAGATGGAAAAGGCGCAAAAAGAGTACTACCTCAACGAGAAGATCAAGGCCATTCAGAAGGAACTGGGCCGCGGCGAAAAGAGCGAAATCGATGAGTTGAAGAAGCGCATCGAGACCGCCGGCATGACCGCCGATGCCCAGGAAAAGGCCATGGCGGAGCTCAAGCGGCTGGAGAACATGCCGCCCATGTCCGCCGAATCCACCGTATCGCGCAATTACCTGGACTGGCTGCTGGCGGTGCCGTGGAAGAAGAAATCCAAGGAAATCCGCGAGCTCAAGTACGCCGAAGAGGTGCTGGAAGCCGACCACTACGGCCTGGAAAAAATCAAGGAGCGCATTCTGGAATTCCTGGCGGTGCGCCGCCTGGTGAAGAATCCCAAGGGCTCCATCCTGTGCTTCGTCGGGCCTCCGGGCGTGGGCAAGACGTCGCTCGGCATGTCCATCGCCAAGGCCACCGGCCGCAAGTTCATCCGCCTCTCGCTGGGCGGAGTGCGCGATGAGGCGGAAATCCGCGGCCATCGCCGCACCTACATCGGCGCGCTGCCCGGACAGATCATCCAGATGATGAAGAAGGCCGGCACCAAGAACCCGGTCTTCATGCTGGACGAAGTGGACAAAATGTCCATGGATTTCCGCGGCGATCCTTCCGCGGCGCTGCTCGAAGTGCTGGATCCCGAACAGAACTTCATGTTCATGGATCATTACCTGGACGTGGAATACGACCTGAGCCAGGTGTTCTTCGTGGCCACGGCCAACGTGCTGCACACCATTCCGGCGGCCTTGCAGGACCGCATGGAAGTGATCCGGCTTTCGGGTTATACCGAGCTGGAAAAACTCGAGATCGCCAAGCGCTTCCTGGTGCGCAAGCAGATGGAAGCCACCGGGCTCACGGCGGAGCAGGTGGAATTCACCGATGAAGGCCTGGCCGGGCTGATTCAGTATTACAGCCGCGAGGCCGGCGTCCGCAACCTGGAGCGCGAGATCGGCAACGTCTGCCGCAAGGTGGCCCGCCAGGTGGTCAACAGCGAATCGGGCAAGGACAAGAAGAAGCTGCCCAAGGCCGTGATCGATGGCGCCAAGCTGCCCGAACTCCTGGGTCCGTGGAAATTCCGCGACCTGGAGACCGATAAGAAGAACGAAATCGGCGCGACCACCGGTCTGGCGTGGACCGAAGTGGGCGGCCAGATTCTCTCCGTCGAATGCACCCTGATGGAAGGCAAGGGCAAGCTCACCATCACCGGCAAGCTGGGTGAGGTGATGCAGGAATCGGCGCAGGCGGCCATGAGCTATATCCGCTCGCGGGCGCACCTGTTCGGCCTGCCGCGCGATTTCTACCGCAACCTGGATGTCCATATTCATATCCCCGAAGGCGCCATTCCCAAAGATGGACCCTCGGCCGGCATCACCCTGGCCACGACCATCTGCAGCGCGTTGACCCGCATTCCGGTGCGCGGCGACATCGCCATGACCGGCGAAATCACCTTGCGCGGCAAGGTGCTGCCCATCGGCGGCCTGAAAGAAAAGTTGATGGCGGCGCACCGGCATGGCATCCTGGAAGCAATCATGCCGCGGGAGAATGAGAAGGATCTTCCGGACATTCCCGACGCAATCAAGAAAACCATGAAGTTGCACTTTGTCGACAACATGGATCAAGTGCTCAAGATTGCCCTGGAGCGGGAATTGGTGGCGCTCCCCATGCCGGCGGGTAATCCGGCAGTGGACGTGCAGCCGGTAGACGAGACCGTGGCGCATTAAGGGCGTGTTTTTTTGCGCGCAGAGTTTGTAACAAGTTCCGCCAGTCCGGAAAGGCACCCCTCTGACCGGCTGCCGGAGATCGCATTTTTGGGAAGAAGTAACGTAGGGAAATCCAGCCTGATTAACGCCCTTGCCGGACAGAAAGGGTTGGCATTTACCAGCAACACCCCGGGTCGTACACAAACGATTAACTTCTATCGGGTCGACGGGACGTTCTATTTCGTCGATTTACCTGGATATGGATACGCCCGGGTGCCCAAAAGCTTCGCGCTGGAATGGAAGAAGCTGATCGATCAGTATTTGCAGGAGAGGGAGACCCTGAAGTTATCCTGCGTGATTCTGGATGCCCGCCGCGGATGGATGGACAAGGATCTGGACCTGAAGCGGTGGCTCGAGCATCACGGAAGGCCGTACCTGGTGATCGCTACAAAAATCGACAAGTTGAATCAATCTGAGTTAGAGCACGCGCTGCGCGCCATCCGCCGGGAAGGCGTGGAGCCGTTGCCGTTCTCGGCCCTCAATGGCCGGGGAGTGAGGGAAATTTGGCAAGCAATATCGACAACACTTCAACCACGGTAGGAAACAACCTGCCGCAGGAAAAATCCGACAAACCCACCGACATCGCGGCTGAAAAACAGCCTGCCCCCGCCGAACACGAAAAACCGGCCAAGACCGACGTCGAAAAGACAGTCAGACACACCGAGCGCGCTCCTCGCACCAGCGTGGCTGGCGAGGCCAAGCCGAAAGCGGCGGAACGAGCCGCCGAGCCGAAACGGCCGACGAGCCGCCGAGCCGCGCCCCGGCCCCCACCGGCGCCGAAGCGCCGCGCCGCCGACCACGCCGGTGGCCGAAGCCGTGAAACCGCCGGTGGAGTCGAAGCCGGTCGAGGCCGCGGCGCCCCCTGAGGTCAAGCCGCCGGCTCCCGTGGATCCGCCTCCCGCTCCCATTGTGGAGGTGCCTCTGCCGCACGGCGGCGGTCCGGGCGCCCAGCGGCGCAAGCAACAGGCCGCCCAGAGCGCCAAGAACGGCACGCCCACGCTGGACCTGGTGGAGCTCAAGGACATGAGCATCCAGAAGCTCAACCAGGTGGCCAAGGACATGAACATCGCGGGCTTCGCCGGCCTGCGCAAGCAGGAACTGATCTTCAAGATCCTGCAGACCCAGGCGGAAAAGAGCGGCCTGATCTTCTCCGAAGGCGTGCTGGAGTGCCTGCCCGACGGCTTCGGCTTCCTGCGCGCGCCCGAGTACAACTATCTGCCCGGGCCGGACGACGTGTATGTTTCGCCGTCGCAGATTCGCCGCTTCGACCTGCGCACCGGCGACACCATCAGCGGCCAGATCCGCCCGCCCAAGGAAGGCGAGCGCTACTTCGCGCTGATCAAAGTCGACGCCATCAATTTCGAACCGCCCGAGGAAGCCCGCAACAAGATCTTCTTCGACAACCTGACGCCGCTGTATCCCAACGAGCGGCTCAAGCTGGAAACGGTGCGCGACAACTATTCCGGCCGCGTGATGGATCTGCTCACGCCCATCGGCAAGGGCCAGCGCGGCCTGATCGTGTCCGCCGCCGCGCACCGGCAAGACGATGCTGCTGCAAAGCATCGCCAACTCCATCACCACCAACCATCCGGAAGTTTCGCTGATCGTGCTGCTGATCGACGAGCGCCCCGAAGAAGTCACCGACATGCAGCGCAGCGTGCGCGGCGAAGTGATCAGTTCCACCTTCGACGAGCCGGCCACGCGCCACGTGCAGGTGGCCGAAATGGTGATCGAAAAGGCCAAGCGCCTCGTCGAGCACAAGCGCGACGTGGTGATCCTGCTGGATTCCATCACGCGCCTGGCGCGCGCCTACAACACCATCGTCCCGCCCAGCGGCAAAGTGCTCTCGGGCGGCGTCGATTCCAACGCCCTGCAGCGCCCCAAGCGCTTCTTCGGCGCGGCGCGCAACATCGAAGAGGGCGGCTCGCTCACCATCATCGCCACGGCCCTGATCGATACCGGCAGCCGCATGGACGACGTGATCTTCGAAGAGTTCAAAGGCACCGGCAACATGGAAATCCACCTGGAGCGCAAACTGGTGGACAAGCGCGTCTTCCCGGCCATCGACATCAACAAGAGCGGCACCCGCAAAGAAGAGCTGCTGCTGCCCAAGGACGAACTCAATCGCGTCTGGATTCTGCGCAAGGTGCTCAATCCGCTCTCGCCGGTCGAGACCATGGAACTGCTGCTCGATAAGCTCGGCAAGACCCGAAGCAACGGCGAATTCCTCGGCTCGATGAGCGGGTAGAAATAATTGCAAGCGTCGTCGGCCCGGGGTTCACCTTTTCGCGTATGCCGTGAAAATGTAATCCTTTGACGCCGCCAGCGTGTGGCATGCGGCGCCGCACTTGGCATCGTGCCCCTGCGGCGGCTTGCTGGCCGAGGTGGCAGCCGCAAACGTGCCGGATGCGGCGTCATAGTCGAACATGGCGTATCCCCACCCGTGCGTGTCCGGGAATCTCTCGCTGTCCTTCTCGATGAACTCGACCTCAGTAAGGTCACCGGGCACGGTGTCCGCGACGCTCGCAGAAAAAGGGGGAGCGGTTAACTTTTTTGGTCTCCACTCAATCTTTGCAATCTTGGAGCCCTGGGGGAAGGGCTTGCCACTACCCGGAGCACCTTCCTTGTATGCCTCGATCATCACGGGATTCGCAAGGATGAGTCTGATTACGTTTTGGGCGTCGGTCTGACTCGGGCCGACGGCCTGCCAGTCTTCGTATCCCCTGAACTCAGAGAACGCGAGCCCGTTCGGCACTTTCACCGTGTACTTGTCCTGGGCGGCAATGGCCCAGCCGCCCATGGCGAGCACTCCCGTGCCCGCCGCAATCATCGCCATCGTTTTGCATTTCATTGCGCATACCGCCATTCCGTTTACGGTCCTTCCATTGGCCGTCTGTCATCCCCTGTATGGCAAGCAGCCAGCCAACTTGGCCTCACGCCCCTTTCTGCTGAAGCAAAGGCATTTCCGAAACTCCTATGGCGGCGCTGCTGATGTCGAACTGTCGAATGCCTGGCACGCGGCACGGGCATTCGCCGAGGTCGCGAGTATGGGAGAATGACGGCAGCCGAGATCAATGAGATTCTCTTCATACTGCATTCTCGCAACGCTCCTGCTGAATGGCTCTCTGCTGGCGGTCGCCCAAGCGGATGGCTCAGACCTGGCATCGCGAGCCGGGCTGCCACTCGAGCAAACCGCGAGCCGTGGAATCGTTACTCGCGATCCGTCGACCATCGTAAAGTGCAAAAATGAGTTCTGGGTCTTTTATACAGGGCGTGGCATTCCTTCCTTTCATTCCAGGGATCTGGTGAAGTGGGAACCCGGCCCGCCAGTGTTCCGGACAGCGCCCGAGTGGCCTGCCACAGTTGTTCCCGAGAACCGGAACATGAACTACTGGGCTCCGGACATCATCCACCTCGGCGATCGGTATCTGCTCTACTACTCCGTGTCCGCCGGCGGCCTGCCTCATTCGGCAATCGGGCTCGCCACCACTCCCACTCTCGATCCAGTCGATCCCGCCTATGGCTGGACCGATCACGGCGTTGTCGTGCAATCGCAGAAGAGCAACAACCTCAACGCAATCGATCCCTCCGTGTTTTCCGATGAGGACGGGACTCTGTGGCTGGCGTTCGGCTCCTTCGCGGGCGGAATCAGGCTCGTGCAACTCGACCCGAAAACCGGTAAGCGATTGATCCCCGATGCGCCGTTCCTACAAGTGGCATCCAACGATGAGATTGAGGCGGCGTGCCTGTACAAGCACGATGGCTATTACTATCTCTTCGTCAATTTTGGCGCGTGCTGCCGCGGTGTGAAGAGCACTTACAGCATTCGCGTCGGGCGAAGCCGCAAGATTACCGGCCCGTACATCGACAAGGATGGCGTCGAGATGCTCAAAGCCGGCGGCACTATCCTGGTTCCTACGAAGATGGGACCGCTGGTCGGACCCGGTCACACCGGCATTCTTGTCGATAACGGAAAGAGTTGGTTCACTTCCGATTTTGAGGGCGATACCCGAATGGGAGGAAAAGCAACCCTCGCCATCATGCCGCTCACCTGGAAATCAGGCTGGCCTGCGGTGGAAGTCGTCGACAGATGACGCCGGTCACGGCCGAACCGTCCGCCAGGCGGCCGCCGCGTCCTCGGCGACGGCAAGGTCGTACTTCGCCTGCAGGTTCATCCACATCTGGGCGGATGTTCCCAAATAACGCGCCAATCGTAGAGCCGTATCGCCCGTTATGCCCCGCTGCCCTTTGACGATTCCCCCGATTCGGTTTGCAGGCACACGCAGGGCGAATTCCTTGGCTCGATGAGCGGGTAGAACAGTCGCTGGCTAACTCGCTATGGGCTGTTCCAGGTCCCTGCTCAGGTATTCGAGAATTTCCTGTTCGCGCTGTTGAATTTCAAGCAGGATCGGTTCTGCCATTCGAATGTTGCTGCGCAAGCAGCATCTAGTCGTCGGTTTGAATCATGGCAACTCCAGTTCCACAATCCCGCGTTTTCGAAAGCTCCTGGAAGTTTGATACGTGTCGAGCCAAAGACCAAGCGGCTCGTGTCCGCCCACACCGGATGCGGACCGTCACGTCAGGCCGCGGCACGAGGGCGAACTTCCGCCTTGATGCGGGCGGCCGCCGCGTCCTCGGCGACGGCGAGGTCATACTTCGCCTGCAGGTTCATCCACATCTGGGCGGATGTTCCAAAATAACGCGCCAATCGTAGAGCCGTATCGCCCGTTATGCCCCGCTGCCCTTTGACGATTCCCCCGATTCGGTTTGCAGGCACTCGCAGGGCGAGAGCCAGCGCGTTGATCGTCAATCCGGCGTCCGTCAACAGTTCTTTGAGCACCTCGCCGGGGTGAAGCGGCTGAAGCCGTGTTGATTTCTGAATTGCCATCTCAGTTCCGGTACTGCCCCTTTCCGATCGCCCTTGAGCGTACCATGCCGGCAAGCGTTCGAGGAACCGAAGATTTCGGCAGCAAGGCCTGCTAAAAACCGGCGCTATGATCGCCGGTCAGCGCGTGCACGCGCGCCCAGCCGTTCAACGCCCAAGGGTCGCCGCGATTGAGTGCGAGCGCTCTGCGGTACTCCTGCTCCGCCGCGTCGAACTCATTGTTCTTCTCGTACCACAGGGCCAGCGAGCCGTGCGCCGTAGCCGAATCCGGCCCAAGGACCACAGCCTTCTTGAGCGTTTCGCCCGCGTCGGTGGACCGTCCCATTTGCGCGTACACCAGCCCCATCCACTCGTAAACCCGCGAGCACGGGCGCAGCCGGGCAGCCGCCTGGAGCCGCGCGATGGCCTGATCGAACCGCCCCAGGCAGGCCAGCGTGCGTCCCCACGCCACGTCCACATAGTAGTTGTTCGGCAGCCGGCGCTCGGCGCGCTGAAGGTACGGAGGCGCCAGGTCGCACCGGTGGCGCTGCAGCAGGATCTCCGAGAAATTGAGCAACGGACGGGGATTGTGCACCGCGCCGGCAGCCGCCAGTTCGACCAGTTTATCCGGCTCGCCCCACAAGCGATTCCGGTCGTAACAAAGCTTGCCGAAGAGGAGAGCCAGCAGGCAGACCAGCGCGGCGCCGGTCGCGGTGGAAACGCGCAGCCGCAGTCCCGCCTCGCAGCCCATCAGAATCAGGCCCAGCAGCGGAAGGTACATGCGCCGCTCGACTAGCGCATCGTCCAGCGGAACAATCGAGGAGGTCGGCGCCAGCCAGATCAGAAACATCAGCAGACCGAAACAAAACAGTGGATACCGTCGCCGCAGGAGCAGCGACGCGGTCACCATCGCGGCCAGCAGCACCATATAGTAAATGGCGCCGTGCTCGGTGATGGTGTGCGACGTTGCGTAGTCGTGATCCAGGGACTGGCCGTATGGCAATATCGCCATCCGGATGTACGTGAACAGTGCCCGTGCCTCGGTAAATGCGTATTGATACCACTTGAAAGTGGCCACCGAAAAACCCGCCGATGTTGCCGTCGTCAACATGCGAAATACGGCGATCGCGGCGGCCATCGCTCCGGGCACCATCAGGCAGTAGAGCCGCCAGTTCCCTTTCAGCCCGTCGAGTGAAAACGGCACCGGCCAGAAAAGGTCGGTGAGGACCAGGATGGCCGCCAGGCTCACTGCGTTTTCCTTGGTCAGCACGCCGGCGGTGAACAAAAGCAGCACCAGCCACGACTCCTTCCAGGAGATCGAGTCGTGGCGCCGGTACAGAAACACGGCATACGCCAGCAGCAGAAATAGCGCGGCCAGGCTCTCCGAGCGTCCAGCCACGTAGGAGACGGATTCCGTCTGGAGAGGGTGGATCGCAAACACCAGGGCGCCAACAAGGGATGCGATATTGGTTTTCGATTGCCGCCATCCGGCCTTCTCCAGCAACCGGCGCAGCACCAGAAACACCAGCAGCGGTGTTGATGACATGAATCCCTACATTCACGAAATGGTAGCCCATCGGACTGGCGCCCAGAAGATGATAGTTCAGCCAGTACGAGAACATCAGAACGGGCCGTACGCCCGTGGCGGAAATCCAGGCGGAGAGCGGTCCGTTGCGCGCGGCGTTGGCATAAGGGAGCTCCAGATCGTCAAAGATGAAGTGGCCGTGCAGCGCCCGTGAGTAGAGACACAAAACGCCGGTAACGAAAGCAAGGCACAGAAGGGCAAGTTTTCCCGGGGACTATGAAGGAACGGTGCGAGGGGACTACATCCCGCACCGCTTGCTTGCGGGGCCTGTTCAAACCTCGCAGTCTAGCGCACGCAGCGCAATCTTCTCTGTGAAGCGGGGCACACCCGAAGCCCTGCCGCGCACAATTTAACGTTTCAACGTACGATCTTCAACGGCCCGTCTTAGCGACCGGATTGATCCAGCGCAGGCCGTCGAACCGCCCGAAATCGCGATCCGTCGAGGCGAGGGTCGCGCCATTTTCCAGGGCGAGCGCCGCCAGAGCCGCATCCGTCAAAAGCGCGCCGGCGGCTTTGCACCGGGTCACCAGTTGCTCCAGAATCTCAAGGTGGCGCGTACCTGCCTGCAGCAGGACCACTCCCGGCAGCGCCAATAATTCCTTAACAATCCGGAACGCTTCGCGTGCAGGCAGCGGGTCCGGCCACAACCGTGGGTTCGTGCTGATGCGCAGAAAGGCCCAGACCACCATCAGCGGCAAACCGACAGGGTCTCTTCCCGCGACCGCGCGCTCCAGCCACGCCGCCGACTCTGCGTGTTCGGGCGCATCGGCATTGTACGCGTATAAGAGAATATTCGCATCGAGAACGATCAAGCGTGATGCCCGCCTTCGCCGTATTCCAGCAGCGACTCGATGTCGTCATAATTCAACCCCGGGCGGTAACCCATGTGCCTGGCCTTCACGCGGAATGCCGGACGCGCGGGCGGCGACGACCGGGCCACAAGCGCCAGGCGCAGCAGGTCGTTCAGCGTTTCTCGAAACGAGGCTCCACGTGTCCGGCTCTCCGCCTTCACCCGCTCCAGGACGTCCTCGTCCAGGGTAATCGTAGTCCTGATGCTCATGATGCTTCCATCGTAGCATCACTCGCATCACGTATTTTTGCGCCCCCACCGCAGCGGGGAGGCAGGAGTAGTCCGGCCATTGTTTACGGTATGATGACCAGTACCGGAGAGAAAATATCATGCCCACACGCAGGGGATTTTTCGCACAGATGAGCGCTGCCGCTGCGGCGGCCCGCTTGCTTCCCGAGGCGGCCTACGCGCAGCGAGCCGCGGTCCGGGGTGTTGTCATCCCGCAGGATATGGTGTGGCTCAATGCCAATGAGAATCCCGCCGGCCCGCCGAACTGCTCGCTCGATGCCATGCGCGCCGTCATGACCAATACCGGCCGCTACCATTACAACGAATTCCCCGGCATTTACGACACGATGGCGAAGTCCGAAGGACTCACCGCCGAGCAGATCGTGGTAGGTTCGGGGTCGAGCGAAGTGCTGCATATCGCGGTGGAGTTGTTTACCTCGCCCACGCGGCCGCTCATCATGGCCAACCCGGCTTACGAGGGGCCACGCGACGTAGCGCGCAACCTCGGCCACCCGGTCATTCTCACCAAACTGCGCGAGCACTACACCGCCGATATCGGCGCCATGGTGGACGCGGCCGATAAGGCCCACGGCGGAATGATCTATCTGTGCAATCCCAACAACCCGACCTCCGCCGTTACCACCGCCGACGAAATCGATTGGGTGGTCAAGTATCTTCCTCGCCAACACCACCCTGCTGGTGGACGAAGCCTACATCCACTTCGTCGAGCGGCCCGACGTGAAGAGCGCCTTGCCCTATGTGCATCAAGGTAAGAACGTCATCGTGACCCGGACGTTCTCCAAGATCTACGGAATGGCCGGACTGCGCGTGGGTTTCGCGGCTGCCCGCCCTGACATCATCGAACAAATGTCGCGCCTGTCGTTGAACGTGATTTCGATCGTGGGCGCGCGTGCCGCCGTGGCGGCCCTTGGCGACAAGGACAACATCCTCCGCACGCGCAAGGCCGCGCTTGTGAAGACGCGCCGCGAACTCACCGCGTGGCTGCAGCAGCGCGGCGTGAAGTTCATCGATCCGAACGCCAACTTCGTGATGATCGACGTGGGCCGCAACGCCCGCGAATTCATCACGAAGATGCCGGGCCTGGGAGTCGCGCCCGGCCGCCCCTTCCCGCCTCTCGACAACATGCTCCGCGTCAGTATCGGCACCGACGCCGACATGGCAAAGTTCCGCGAAGTCTTCTGGAAGGTCTACAAAGCGTAAGGCCCGAACTCATCGCGGAGCCGCGGAGGAAGCCGCGGAGGAAGCCGCGGAGAAGAGCGAGAAAACCGAGGCGTTTGTTACGCTCGCGATGGCCTTCGCGAGAGTGGCAGGACTTTAGATCTCAATTCCTCTTGATTTTCTCCGCGTCTTCCTCCGTGCCTCCGCGCCTCCGCGATGAGCTCCCCGATTTTCTCCCCATCGCGGAGCCGCGGAGAAGAGCGAGAAAACCGAGGTGTTTGTTACGCTCGCGATGGCCTTCGCGAGAGTGGCAGGACTTCAGATCTCAATTCCTCATGATTTTCTCCGCGTCTTCCTCCGCGCCTCCGCGCCTCCGCGATGAGCTCCCCGATTTTCTCCCCATCGCGGAGCCGCGGAGAAGAGCGAGAAAACCGAGGTGTTTGTTACGCTCGCGATGGCCTTCGCGAGAGTGGCAGGACTTCAGATCTCAATTCCTCATGATTTTCTCCGCGTCTTCCTCCGCGCCTCCGCGCCTCCGCGATGAGCCTTCCCCGATTTTTCCCCCATCGCGGAGCCGCGGAGAAGAGCGTGTTTGTTACGCTCGCGATGGCCTTCGCGAGAGTGGCAGGACTTCAGATCTCAGTTCCTCATGATTTTCTCCGCGTCTTTCTCCGCGCCTCCGCGCCTCCGCGATGAGCCTCCCCGATTTTCTCCCCATCGCGGAGCCGCGGAGAAGAGCGAGAAAACCGAGGTGTTTGTTACGCTCGCGATGGCCTTCGCGAGAGTTGTAGGACTTCAGATCTCAATTCCTCATGATTTTCTCCGCGTCTTCCTCCGCGCCTCCGCGCCTCCGCGATGAGCCTTCCCCGATTTTTCCCCCATCGCGGAGCCGCGGAGAAGAGCGTGTTTGTTACGCTCGCGATGGCCTTCGCGAGAGTGGCAGGACTTCAGATCTCAGTTCCTCATGATTTTCTCCGCGTCTTTCTCCGCGCCTCCGCGCCTCCGCGATGAGCTCCCCGATTTTCTCCCCATCGCGGAGCCGCGGAGAAGAGCGAGAAAACCGAGGTGTTTGTTACGCTCGCGATGGCCTTCGCGAGAGTGGCAGGACTTCAGATCTCAATTCCTCATGATTTTCTCCGCGTCTTCCTCCGCGCCTCCGCGCCTCCGCGATGAGCCTCCCCGATTTTTCCCCCATCGCGGAGCCGCGGAGAAGAGCGAGAAAACCGAGGTGTTTGTTACGCTCGCGATGGCCTTCGCGAGAGTTGTAGGACTTCAGATCTCAATTCCTCATGATTTTCTCCGCGTCTTCCTCCGCGCCTCCGCGCCTCCGCGATGAGCTCCCCGATTTTCTCCCCACGCTACTCCCGCAGAGCGATCACCGGGTCCACGCGCGTGGCGCGGCGCGCAGGCAGGAACGCGGCGCCCATGGCGATCCCGACCAGAATCCCCGCCGAGGCGGCAAGCACTGCAGGATCGGTAGCGCTCACCTCGTACAGCAGCGACGCCAGGTAACGCGTCAGCGCCAGCGCGCCTGCCAGGCCCAGGGCCGTTCCCGCGGCGGCCAGCAGGGCGACTTCTCCCAGCACCGCCCCAAGCACATCGGCGGGACGCGCGCCCAGCGCCATGCGAATGCCGATCTCCTGCCGCCGCTGGCTCACGCCATAGGAGATCACGCCGTAAATGCCGATCGCCGCCAGCACCAGCGCCAGCGCGGCGAATCCGGCGAACAGCCTGGTGGAAGACCGCGGCTGCCACACGGCACGCTCCACCACCTGCCGCATGGTCGCCACATCCGCCACCAAAGCGTCCTGGTCCAGCGACCGTATTCCCTGTTCAATCGCGCCCGCCATTGCCGCCGGATCTCCCGCGGCCCGCGCCACCACCGTAATGTATTTCTGAATGTCCTCCGGATTCTGCCGGTAGGGGAAGTAGAATTCGTTGCCGGCTGCGGCGCCCCATTCCGCCTGCTCGACATCCTTCACTACGCCGACCACGGTAATCCACGGCGATTTCGAGTTCGGTCCGCCTAACCGGATCCGTTTGCCCACCGCGTCTTCGCCCGGCCAGTAGCGCTGAGCCATGGTGCGGTTGATGACCACTACCGGGGCCGCGCCGGAATCATCGCGCTCGCTGACATCGCGCCCGCGCAGCAAAGGGACGCTCATGGTTTGAAAGTAGCCCGGCGTCGCCACGCGGAACACCGCGCCGGGAACGTCCGCCGCAGCGGGCGCGGGCCGCCCTTCCACTGTGAAGGAGAAGGTCCACAGGTCGCCCGCCAGCGGCAGATGATTGATGCCGGCCGCCGATTCCACGCCCGGAACCGCCGCGACCTGTTCGATTGCCTGGCGATAAAACCGCGTGCGCTTCTCCGGGGTGGCATACGCGGGGCCGGAGAGAACCACGCGCATGGTCAGGACATGGCGAGGGTCGAACCCGGCATCCACCGCGCTCAGTCGTGCCATGCTGCGCGCCATCAGTCCGGCGCCCGCCAGCAGCATCAGGGAGACGGCGACTTCCCCCACTACCAGGAGGCTGCGCGGTATGGTGCGCGAGCGGTGCGACGCTCCGCGTCCGCCTTCTTTCAGCGTGCCTTGCAGGTCCAGCCTGGAAAACTGCAGCGCCGGCGCCAGGCCGAACAGCACTCCGGTAGCCGCGCAGACTCCGAGCGTAAACAGGATCACCACCGTGCCGATGCCCAGTTCCTGATAGCGCGGCAGCGTGAAGCGGCTGGCATCCGGAATGGCCGCCGCCAGGGCGTGCACCGCGGCCCAGGCCAGCATCAGGCCCAGCGTCCCGCCCGCCGCCGAGAGCGTCAGACTCTCCGCCAGCAGTTTCCGCACCAGCCGCCAGCGGGGGGCGCCCAGTGCCAGCCGCAGGGCCATCTCTTTCTGCCGTCCGCTGGCGCGCGCCAGCAGCAGATTCGCGACGTTGGCACAGGCGAGGAGCAGTAGAAACGTCACCGCGCCCAGTAACACCAGCAACGCCGGCTTCACTCTTCCCACGGTGACCTCGGCCAGCGATAGCACGCGCGCTCCCGCATCGGTCCCGTAGGATTCCGGGAAAGCGCGCTGAAGCCGGCTGGCGATGGTGCTCATCTCCGCCTGCGCCTGTCCCAGGGTTACGCCGTCACGCAGGCGCGCGAACACCCGCAGGGAGCGGCTTCCGCGATCGTTGGCGCGATCCGGCGCAAATCTTAGCGGAACCCAGAGCTCCGCCTTTTCCGCCCAAAACGGAGGAAAGCGGAATCCCGCGGGCATCACCCCGATCACGCGATAGCTTGCCCCGTTGAGGATGACGTCGCGCCCGATCGCCGCCGGGTTTCCGCCGAAGCGCCGCTCCCACAGCGCATGGCTCAAGACAACGGTTTGTTCCTCGTCATCCTGAAATCCGCGGCCCAGCTCAGGCGAAACACGAAGAACCGAAAGCAGCGAGGGCGAAACACGCAGTCCCGAAACTTCTTCCGGCCGCCCGCTGCCGGTCAGCGAAGCGCCCCACAATTCGGCCGCCGCCATGGATTCGAAAACGTGCTGCTGCTCGCGCCAGTCGCGCAACGTGGCGGGCGAGGTGGGGCTGGTGCCTTCATGGCGCAGGCTGGCTTCCTGCACGAATACCAACCGGTCCGGCTGGGGAAACGGCAGAGGCCGCAGCAACACTCCATACACCACGCTGAACATGGCGCTGTTGGCGCCGATGCCCAGAGCCAGCGCCACTACCGCCGCCACCGAAAACCGCGGCGATTGCCTCAGGGTCCGGAACGCATACCGAAAGTCCGCGAGCATGACCGTTAGACTGCGCGGACAGAGTAAGGTTAGGGCTTACTGCCCGCGCCCGCCCCGGCCGGCGGACGGCTTGGGCATGGGCTTGCGCGGCAGCATTTCCGGACGAACCGCCGCGTTGTATACGCACCACGCCTCTACCGCCGACGCTTGCTCCATATCGTTGGCCTGTAGCCGGTCGTACACGTCCATATTGGAATGGTGCGTGCGAGTGCCGTAGTCCAGCGGGTCCTGAATAAACTGGAAGGCAGGCAGGCCCACGGCGTCGAAAGAGACGTGGTCGGTGCTGCCGGTGTTGCGGATGGTGAGGGTGGTCGCGCCCAGGTCTTTGAACGGCTCCAGCCACGCCTCAAAAATCGGCCGCATCTCATCGTTGTCCTGCATGTAGATGCCGCGGATGCGCCCGCCGCCGTTATCCAGGTTGAAGTACGCCGCCAGTTTGGCATGCTCCGGCTTGGGTTTCATGTCCGCCGGATCGGCAAAGTGTTCTTTCACGTAAGCGCGCGAGCCGAGGAGCCCCTGCTCTTCGCCGGTCCACAACGCGATGCGCACGGTGCGCGCCATTTTCAGGTTCAGCGATTTCAAAATGCGCACCGCTTCCATGGCGGCCGCCGAGCCCGCGCCGTTATCGGTGGCGCCGGTGCCGCCGGTCCAGGAATCGAAGTGCCCGCCCACCATGACGATTCCGGCGCGCGGGTCGGTACCCGGAATTTCGGCGGTGATGTTGAAGGAGTCGGCTACATCGGTGAGCCTGGTCTGGATGTCGAATTCCAGGCTTACCGGAATCTTCTTTTCCAGCAGGCGCGTGATGCGGTTATAGTGCTCGTTGGCGATGATCACGGTGGGAAGCGGTGGTTCGTCGGCCGCGGTCCGCAGCACCTGGCCGGAGCCCATGATGGTGCCGCCATCGGCGGCGCCGCTGCCCGGTTGCACCAGCACCAGTACGCCTTCATCCTTCCAGAATTTCGCCAGTTCGGCGCGGAAATTGTTGGCGCCCCCGCGACCGCCCCGGCCGCCCGCCGCGCCGCGTCCGCCGCGTCCACCGCCCGCCGGCCCGCCGTTCAACGGAGCGCCGCGCACGAAGCCCAGGGGGAGGGAAGAGGGATTGCCGGAGATGGGATCGGGAGCCACCGCGGCGGCTGCCAGTTCCTCATCCGTTAAGCGAACGGCCAGCGGAGTCACCGGCAGCTCATCCGGATGCGCCGCGGCGGTTAGCACGATCCTGCCCTTCAGCTTGCCCTTCCACTGCTCCATTTCCTCGGCGTTGGTAATCACGGCCTCCACGGCATCGCCGGTCACATCGCCCGCGGTGCTGCCGGACCACGGCGCCGCGAATCCGATAATCGGTTGGAATTCCGGCGTCTTCATCATCGCCACATAGCGGGTGCACTCCCAGCCTTTGCCGAAACTGGTGCCCCACGGCTCCATCTTGGCGTTTACCAGGCCCCAATCGGTCAGTTGCCTGATAGCCCATTCCGCCGCGCGTTTCACCTGGGGCGAGCCGGTGAGCCGCGGTCCATGCACATCGGTCAAATAGAACGAAGTGTCCATCACCTTCGAGTTTCTGCCGAACGCTTCGTTCCGGATCTGATGTGCGATCGCGAGACTGACGTGCTCCTTTTCCTGTGCCTGCAGCCAGAGGCAGGCGCACAGCGCCGCCGTCCCAACCATCCATTTACGCATGATGGGGACTGTATCACGGGGCGGGTAACACTTTCAATGCGAGGCGTCCGGTTCGGCGTGCCTCCGAGACAGCTTGCGGTGCAGATCGGGCCAGAATTCTTTCATGATATTGGACGCCGCATCCATGCCCACCTGAATTCCCAGCTTCGTGACCGCGTTCCCGGCCGTGCGATTTTCCGGATAGTAGGCCTGCGAGATCGCCGTGGCCGCGGCATTCCCGCCGATCTCCGAGAAGTTGAACATGTGGCCGCCGGAATCGGTGCGGGTCCAGACCAGTTGGCCCACCGCGTAAAAGAGCCGGCTCGGTCCGCTGCCGGTTCCCCGCCGGAAGTAGCGTGGGTCCTGGTGCAGCATCACCGGCAACACCGCCTCGGTCATGTAGTCCCCAATCGACCAGTCGGCGAATGACGTCACAAAGTAATGGCTGTAGCCCTCTATGCCCTGGCCGAACGAAGGGTTCGCATTCGTTAGTTGGGAGTATCCGGCGAATGCCGCGGCCAACGCGAAGGTTCCGCGGTCGAACGCGTCCTGCGTTGCGATTCCAAATTTTTCCTTGGCACTGATAGGTTTGTATTCCTTCAGGCTCGGGTAAGGCCGGCCGCAACATTAACTACTCACATATGATTGTTTACCTGTCATAACCAGCTTTGTACTCAGTTCTGATCCCGCAGAGGTTAAAGCCTCTCGTAGCCCCTTGAATAAAGGATTATGTCGCCTCTATGAGTGGTGCTAGTCGCCCTCCTGATTTGTTATAGTACCGACTATTAGGTGCCAAGTCAGCACTATAACATTATGAGACCCCTCTCTTTCCGCTGCGATGCGCTGCAGGCACTTCTGTTGCGCAACCAGATCGCCACCCTCGACGAGTTGAAGCAAGCTCTCGGCACTCCCGTCGATGTCACTGTCTTCCGCAAACTCAAACCGCTGGACTACCTCACCAGCTACTCCCATCGCGGCCGATACTATACTCTGCGCGAGGTCGCTCGCTTTGACGACCACGGTCTGTGGTCGACAGCCGACGTCTGGTTCTCGCGTTTCGGTACCCTGCTGGCCACCGCCGAAGCGTTCGTCAATCGTTCCCCACGCGGGTATTTCGCCGACGAATTGGCCCGCGCCTTGCACGTCGAAGTGCAGGACGCACTGCACCAGTTGACGCAGCAGCACCGCGTGACTCGCGAGCCGGTTTCCGGTCTGTACCTGTACACCGCCGTTGACCGCACCATCCAGCGAGGGCAACTGCTGGCTCGCCGCACCGTGGAAGCCCTCCCCACGGTGCCGGATCCCTCCGCGGAGCTTCGACGTCTGGCACGACCGGGCGGTGTTTCACTTTCTCACCGCTCCCGACGACAGGGCCTCGTATCTTCGCCATGTTCTGCACGCCGTGCATCCCGTCGGCTCCGTGATAGTGAGCACTTTCGGCCCCGAGGGTCCTACCCGTTGCAGTGGGCTGGAGGTGATGCGCTACGAGGCCGGGGCGCTTCACGATCAGTTCGGCCCCAGTTTTCGCTTGTCGAGAGCTCGAAAGAAGTACATTACACGCCGTGGGGTGCGCCGTCGCCGGCGTCGCCGGCGGCGTGAGCACCCCGCCCATTGCGCCCGGATGATAAAATACAAGCAATCAACAATTCAGCATCGTTCTGTCGCAAGAGCGATGCGGGGATGCAAGACTACCCGATACCACAGGCATCTTGTTCTCCCTCGACCGATAACATTTCGCAAATTCTACGACCGCCATTGCCTGAAAAGGGTGCGCCATCAAAGGCTGCGTAATAAGAGGAGAGGTAATGACTACGTCCTCTGAGTCCTCCCAGCCAGACTCACACCCGCCGTTTTCTGAAGGGGAACACGATTTGGCATCGCGGACCGGCCGCGAGATGCGGCCGCGGGTTTGCCGCCCTGGCCGCCTTTGGTCTTCTCGCGGTGCCGTCCACATTCGCTCAGACGCCCGTCAGCCCGACAGTGCCCGCCTTTCTGCCCATGGCCACCGCCGTGCCCAAAACGCAGCCATTGGCGATCGACGGCACCTGGACGATCACATCGATCGGCAAACGGATCCGCATCGAGGCCGGCCGGGCGTACGCCGTCGACCCCTGGGTCCACATGTTCGTACTGCAGATCCAGCCGGGAATGGTCGTGTTGGAGGACCTACGGTCCACGGCGCCTGGGCATTATGTCGGCAAGGACCTGCCGCTGATGGGGCAGCTCAAGGCCGACCTCACTCCCGGCGGTACCCTCAACGTCACCGTGGCCGGCGCCTTCGGGCCTGCCGACTATCAGTTAGTGCCGGTGCAGATCGACGACCAGTCCTGGTTCGCGCGCGCCAGAAGCGGCCAGCCGCCGCTGCCGGCCGCCGGCGTCCCTGCGCCCGTTCCTGCCCCTGTCGAGCCCTACCCCAACTACCCGCCCGCCGCGGGCCAGCCGGTTTCACCCGCCACAGGCCAGGCCGCACAGCCCGCCGCTGCCCCCTCCCAGTTCTGGGCGGCCGGCAAATATCCGGGCGTCATCCCGCCTGAGCCGGTTGAGGCGTCGGAGCCCGGCCAAGCCATGCTGCCCGAGAAAGCCGCCCCGGTGCGAGCAGGCCCCTCGACATCGCTGGGCTGCGGCACGCTCAACGACCAGCTCTACCTCTCGCTGCGCAACGGAGGCGAGTGCTGGAGTTGCCCTCATGGCTACGCGCGAAATCCCGCCGCACTGGTCACCAGCGACCACGCCTGCGCCAAGCGCAACTCCCTCGGTGTCGGAAAATTTATCCAGGGCCCGTTCCGGCAGGCAACCTTTGTGCGCACCGCTTACGGCTGCGGAGCGGGACTCTTCCGGGTCGATAAGGAATGCATGAAATGTCCGGACGGCTACAAGCACCAGAGTGTGCTTGGCTTCGCCGATTCGTGTACGCGCATTGCGAGCCGGGACCAGATACTGGTGCAGGAGTCCAAGCGGATTGCCCCGCTGATGTCCGACTCGATCAGGCAGACCAACGAAATCCGCAGTTGTCTGTCGAAACCGGACATGGTCAATCGGATGGTCGACGCGCTCAAGCGCCGGGATAGCGCCGCTGCGGAGAGAGTACGCGATACCTGTGCGCCGCCCGCCAAACTGGAGGCTCTGCGCCGGATTCCACCCGCCGTTCTCGGGGGAAGCGGCAAGGACCAAAAACCCCGTTACTACAATACCTTCAGCTACAGCGTAGGCGTCAGCTCCATGGCGGGCGCAGGCCTGGGCGGCACCTTGGGAGTCAGTTGGGACATCTCCCATACCCACCGCGGCGTGCGCTTCTTTACCGGCGGCGAGTTGAATGTCGGCGTCGGCGTTAGGCGTCGGTATCGATCTCGTCCAAGTCGCCTGGTCACGGTCGCTGGTGCCGACGAAGATGGAAGCGCAGCGCGGCGTCAGTGTGGTGTTCGGGGGAAAATACATTGCCGGCGGCGGTTTCTCCCTCGACTACCTGCCGGCAGGCTCCGGACCGGAGCTTCTGTCCCCGAAAACCATGCTGTCAGACCCTTTCGATGGCTTTACCATCACGGCCGGCTTCGGCGCCGGCGGCGAGATCGCCGTGGCGCACAACACCTTGACCCTGTATTGGTAGCCAACCAAGCGAAACCGGCGCGACGGGACGGTCCAGCCTCACCGCGAAGTAGTCTCAAGCCAGACCGGAATCTGATCTCCGCGCTCAACCTTAAACACAACGACACCCTACCGAAGTGGAATTACACCATTGCCCCGAACCTGTGAAATCAATTTTGAGTGGACCCTAGGTTCGATAGTTAGGGATGATTCCCAAAATCCGTTTGTCGGTCGAAGCGGAGCCGGCGGCCGCGGAACCTTTTGCCTCCGGTTGCTGTGCGGCCAATGTAAGAATACTCACAAGAGCGAAGCAGAATCCGCGAAGCATGGCGCTCATACCTGACGGAACGAAGCACTTCAGGAGCCATTTGCGAGAACACAACCGCAAGGAAATTGGAGCCGCCTTACCGTGAAGTGTGGCAGTTTGCCCCAGTTAACCAGGGTGGACTACGGCGGTATAGTACTTGCGGCGTTGCGAAAACAGTTGCGCCAGCGGGTGTTTGCGTTAGACTGAAGCTGATAATTCCGCAAAAACATGGACGAAGCGCAACCAACCGTGCTGCTGGTGGAGGATAACGATCTGGTCCGCGGCGCGGTCATCGGCATGTTAGCCGCCCACGGCTTTCCGGTCGTGGCGGCGGAAACCGCCGAACAGGGTATTGTGGAGTTTGAATCGAACCCCTCGGTTTCCTTCGCCATCCTGGATATGATTCTGCCTGGGAAGAGCGGGCTGGATCTGGCCGCCGAGCTGGAGCGGCGCCGGCCAGGATTTCGAATTCTGTACATGTCGGGGCTGGGCGACAGCATTGCCATGGAGAGTATTGCCCGCCGCGCTCCCGACATGGTGCTGATCAAGCCTTTCAGCGAAGAGATGCTCATCCAGCGCGTGGCCGCCCTGTTGGGCGGCGTGGTCAAGGGCGCACCCCTCACCGCCATGCCGCGATGGGCCTTCCCGTGGGACCGCCTGGTGGAAGCGTCCGACGAACTCGGGAGCGCGGGCGCCAGCCTGATGTCTTACCGCGATACGGCCGCGGGATACGCCATCGCCATCACCCACGTGGCGGTGCTGCGCGTCGCCCAGATGCCTTATACTTTCCGCTTTACCGGAAATGCGGCCATGCCCCTGGTCCTGGTGGTGCTGCCGGATGACCACGCCCAGGCCTTGAGCCTGATTCAGCAGATCGGACTAGGCGCGGACATTGCTCCGGCGGCCTGACGCCTACACTTTTACCGCTTCGATTTCGAGCGTGATGGTGACCTTTTCTCCCACCATCACGCCACCGCCTTCGAGGGGCATGTTGAAAGCCAGGCCGAAGTCGTGACGGTTGATGATTGTCTTGGCCGAAAAACCGGCACGCTCCCCTCCCCAGGGGTCCTTTTGCCGCCCCGCGTATTCGGTGTCCAGCACTACTTCCTTCGATACACCGTGGATGGTCAGCGTTCCCGTCACGTGGTACTCCTCATCGTCCTCTTTGGTCACCTTGGTGCTTTTGAAGGTGATCTTGGGATACTTGGCCGCGTCCAGAAAATCGGCGGATCGCAGGTGCTCGTCGCGCTGCGGTTCCTTGGTATCGATGCTGGCCGCGTCGATCTCCACTTCCACGCTGGAGGCCTCGGGATTGGCTTCATCGGTAATCAGCGTGCCAGACCATACCTTAAAATACCCGGTGACCTTGGAAATCATCAGGTGCCGGATAGAAAAACCAACATGAGAGTGAACCGTATCGAGCTTCCAGTTTTCTTGCGCCATAGGGCCATTGATCCTTTCGATACCTAGTATACAATACATACCATTGGAGACTATGGGTAAAAACGAATCCCCCGAAGACGAGTGTCCGATGACCCGCCTGATCGCGTTGATCGCCTCAAAATGGGCGCTGCCCGTGATATACAATCTGTTACTGGCCGGCGGGCCGGTGCGTTTCGGAGATCTGAACAAATCCGTCGGCCGCGTCACGCATCGCGAGCTCTCCCGCACGCTCAAGCGCTTCGAAGAGATGGGCGTGGTGAAGCGGAAAGTGTACGCCGAAGTACCGTTGCGGGTGGAGTATTCCCTCACGCCGCTGGGCCGCTCGCTGCGCGAGCCGATTCTCGCCCTGGGCGCCTGGGGCGAAAGCATGCTTCCAAACTGGCGGCAGTGAAGGCCAGGCGCTCGCTTTAGCTTAGCGCCGCCTCACTTTTTGGGAATCAGGTAGCCTTTGCGCGCCAGCACGATTCCATTCGGATAGCGCGCCTTGGCAGCGCCCGCGAGTTCTACCGTGACCTTGCGCGCCGACCCCGGCTTGGCCGCCGGCATGGCGTAGTAGATGCTATATCGTTTTCTCATCCGCCGCACCATCTCGCGAAAAGCATGGCCGGGATCGTCGGCGTTGACCGTCTCGCCGCCGGTCTTTTCGGCCGAGCCCCTCATGCTCTCGCACGCGCCGAGCGCCGGGAAGCCCGTCCTGATCATTGGCGTGGTCGGAACAATCAGGCCGCATACCAGAATATCCGACTGCCACAGGTGATCCACCACCTTCTTCTCGCTCGCCGAGCACTGGCCTCCATCGTCGGTGAAGATCAGGACGGCATGACGCCGGTGCTCGTCGGCGTTGTGCGAAAAATATTGTGCCGCGTCATCCAGCGCTTTGAGGATGAAGGTGCCGCCGCCGAATCGCACATCCACAATATCCCCAACCTTCTGGACCACCTCGTCGAGATTCCCGTTGAAGGGCGCCAGAAGATTCGCGCTGGTATTGAAATCGGCCACCGCCACCCGGTCCCCTTTGCGCAGTTCGGAAAGCGCCGTGTGGGCCGAAACGGCAAGGCGGCGCACAGCGGGCAGCATGCTGCCGCTGACATCGAAGAGCAGCATGAGGTCGAGCGGATCCTCATCCTGCGAAACGTAGAGGATGGATTGGACGATTCCGTTATCGCGCACCAGGAAATCGTCTTTACCCAGACCGTCGATCAGCCCGGCGCCGTCAGTAGCCTGCGCGTCGATGCGGACCAGCGAAACTCCCGTGCGAAAAACAGGGTCCTGCGCCGCGAGTCCCGCCGGCAGGCACAAAAGCAGAGATAGTAAGAAAAGGCGCACTGGCGACATTCTGTCATAAAAGAATCGGGAGCGGCCACTGATGCTGTTGGCCGCTCCCATTGTTTCCAGACCAAAATGCGCTTCTCTCGCTTGATTCCATTGTGCAACCCCCCGTCTCCCGTGACTATACTGTCGGGACAGGAGACGGGTCTTTGCCGGGTGATAATTGAAACAGTGCCTGGGCGCGTCGCTTTCCAATACCCCAACTTCCGCTTTTTCATGACGGCGCGATTCCTGATTACCTCCGCTACGGAGATGCAGGCCGTGGCGGTGGGCTGGCAGGTGTACGCCCTGACGCACCGCCCGCTCGATCTCGGGTTGGTGGGGCTGGCGCAATTCCTCCCGGGCATCTTCCTGTTTCTGGTGGCCGGGCACGCCGCCGACCGCGTCCCGCGCCAGCGCATTCTGCAGACCTGCTACGCCGGCTTTCTCGGCTGTTCGCTGGCCCTGCTGGCGTTGACGCTGCGCGGGATCGCCACCGTCTGGCCCATCTACGCGGTGCTGCTGGGCAACGGCGTGGTGCGGGCGTTCAACGGACCGGCGGGCCAGGCATTTCTGCCGCTCGCTGGTGCCGGAGGAGCATTTCCCGAACGCCGTCGCGTGGAGCTCCTCGCGTCTTTCATGAGCGCCACCATTCTCGGGCCGGCGGTGGGCGGCGTACTCTACGGCTTGACCGGCAATCCCGTGCCGGTCTATGCGCTGTTCGGCGGCGTTGCACGCTGGCGGGCCTCGTGCTGGTGTCGCGCCTGCGCGTGCCGCACGTGGAGCGGCCGCGCAAGGCGCGCTACCGCGGAGATGGTGCTCGACGGCTTGCGCTACATCTGGCGCAATCCACTGATCCTGGGCGCCATCTCCCTCGACCTGTTCGCGGTGCTGCTGGGCGGCGCGGTCGCGCTGCTGCCGGTGTACGCCCGAGAGATTCTGCACATCGGCGCGACGGGCCTCGGGATTCTGCGCGGCGCGCCGGGCATCGGCGCCCTGGTGATGGCGATTGCGGTGGCGCACTGGCCGCTGCGGCGTCACGCCGGCGCCGCCATGCTGTGGTGCGTGGCCGGCTTCGGCGTCTTCACCGTCGTGTTCGGCCTTTCGCGCAGCCTGCTCGCTCTCGCTGGCGGCGCTGGTGCTGCTGGGCGCCTGCGACATGGTCAGCGTGATCGTGCGCCACACCATGGTGCAGCTCCACACTCCCGACGAAATGCGCGGCCGCGTGAGCGCGGTCAACATGGTCTTCGTCGGCGCGTCCAACGAAGTCGGCCAGTTCGAATCGCGGCCTCACCGCGCAATGGTTCGGCACGGTCCCCGCCGTGGTCCTCGGCGGTATCGGCACCATAGCGATCGTCGCCGCCTGGGCGAAGCTGTTCCCGGCGCTCCGCGCAGAGTCGACCGCCTGACTCTCGAGGCCGAACGCGAGACAAACGCTGATGGCTCGTGCTCCGCCGCGATGACTATTCTTCCTGCGCCTTTACGAATTCCATTTCCGTCTGCTTGGGGATGCCCGGCTCGAAGCAGCGGCGGCAGCGGGCCTCGTACATGTCGGAGGCGCCCACCACGATCAGGTCGTCGCTGCCGCGCAGGCGCTGCGTGTGCTTCGCGGGATTGCCGCAGCGCACGCAGATGGCCAGGGTCTTGGTGATGGATTCGGCGTGCGCCAGCAGATCCGGTATGGGCGCGAAGGGGCGGCCCAGGTAATCGGTATCCAGCCCGGCGATAATCACCTGCTTGCCGCTGTCGGCCAGGCGCTGCGCCACCGTCCACCAGTTCCGGGCCCATGAAGTTGGCCTCATCGACGCCCACCACTTCCGACCGCCAGTCGATCCGCTCGACAATCTCGGCCGGCGCTGGAGACCACCTGCGACTTCATGCGCAGATCGCCGTGCGAGACGATTTCGTCGCTGGAGTAGCGGTCGTCGATGGTGGGCTTGAAAACCTCCACCCGTTTGCGCGCGATCATGGCCCGGCGCAGGCGCCGGATCAGCTCTTCGCTCTTGCCCGAAAACATGGGCCCGCAAATCACTTCAATCCAACCGACATTGCCGGTGATGATGTCCATAGGAACCGTTCAGGATGGCACAGTTAGCGTGCCGAATCCAGCAGCCGTTTCGTGTACCTCTGCTTCCAGGGAATCCAGCGCGCCGGCGAAGAAGTGGTCGGCGGCTTCCACCCAGCGCAGCATTTTGGGCTCGGGGAGCCGCTGGTAGAGAGCCTCGATGGCTGGCCGCGGTGCGAACTGGTCGTGCGTGCTCTGAATGAAGATGCGCGGCGCGGCGCATTGCTCCAGGTAACCGCTTTCGCCCATGCTGGTGGGAAAGCCGAGCGCCATCAGAAACAGCGCGCCCTCCGCCTGGCACCCCAGCCGCGTGATGACGCGCGAACCGAAGGAGAAGCCTGCCAGCGCGAAGGGCAGGGCAGGGTAGCGCGCCCGCAACCAGGCGAGAGCCGCGCGCGCGTCCTCGATTTCGCCCGACAGATGGGCGTGCTCGCCCTCGCTGCCGCCCACGCCGCGGAAGTTGAAGCGCAGCACCACGGCTCCGGCGCGGCGCAATCCGCGCGCCAGGCGGTAGACCACCTTGTTGTGCATGGTGCCGCCGCCCAACGGGTGAGGATGGCAAACCACCGCCGCAAAGAGCGGAGCGCGATCTTCGGGCTCTTCCAGCAGAGCTTCCAGCCGTCCCGCGGGACCGGACAGCGCGTGCGATTCGATGCGGCGCGGCACTAGTTGGTTCGGTAATTGATGAACTGCATGTCGATGCCGAAATCGGCATCTTTCAGCAGTTTGATCACGCTTTGCAGCGTATCGCGATCCTTGCTGGCGACGCGCACGAAATCGCCCTGGATGGAGGCCTGCACCTTGAGTTTGCTGTCCTTGATGGTCTTGACGATTTCGCGCGCCTTTTCGATGGCGATGCCCTGCTGCAGCGTCACCTCCTGCTTCACCGTCGAGCCGGCGGCGGGAATGATGGTGCCGTAGGTCAGCCCTTTCAACGGCACCTGGCGCTTGACCAGCTTGCCTTGCAGAATATCGATAACGGCTCGGAGCTTGAACTCGTCGCCGCTGGTAAGCACGAGCTTCTTGTCCTTCTCGTTCAACTCGATATTGGAGTGGGAGTCCTTCAGGTCGAAGCGCTGATGGATCTCCTTCAAGGCCTGTTGCACGGCGTTGTGCACTTCCGGCAGTTCAATCTTGGAAACTACGTCGAAACTATTGTCGGGCATACGTTTTTATTGAGGGTCCGGACTTGGATCGGGATCGGGGCTGGGTTCTTCCGGACGGCTGATCTCTAATCCGAGTATAGAACCGGAACGCAGCCGTAAGGGGCTCACACGCCGGACCGGCTCGGCGTAGGGAGCAAAAGAGGATGGCGATGCGGGCGCGGCCGGCGCCACCGGCGTGTCTACGAAGTGAGGTGCCGCGGCGGGCGAATCTTTGGGCGCCGGCTGCCGGTCTCCGCCCTGTCCCTTATTGGTATTGAGGGCATCCAGCACGCGGCGGGCGATCTCATCGACCATGTTTTCCATGGAGGCGTCCAGCGCCACGGTCACCGCCGCGCGCACCTGCTCGGCATCCACCACGGCGATGAACGGCGCCGGGGGCGCAGGTTTGCCGGTCCTCGCCGGTCCGCCCGCCGGTCCTCCCCCGGGCGCATTTTCCGAGCGCAGGCGCACGGCTTCCTCGGCGAGGGGCTTGACGGCAGCCAGAAGGGCGCTGGCCTCGAAAGGCTTCTTCAGGGTGCCATCCGCCTGCGCGTGCTGGATCTGCGCTTCGTCGAACGGTTCCAGTACACCGGCGGTCAGAATGACGCGCACGTGGCGGTGGCGCGGACTCATCTTGACGTACTGGCAGATATCGTAGCCCGTGCGGCCGGGCATCACGGTATCGGCCAGCACGACGTCCGGGTCCACGTCCTCCAGACGCACCAGTGCCGCGTCGGCATTGCTGACTGTGACTACTTCATAGCCTTCTTCGCTGAGGATGCGCTCCCCCATTCGCTGGGCGTGCGGGCTGTCGTCCACCAGCAGAAGGCGGCTCATTGCTTGGAGGTCTGCGGCGTCTGGCTGGGCGTTTGCTGTTCAGCCGGTTTCTGATCTTTCTTCTTTTTCGCTGCCTTGGCCGCTTCCTGCTGCTTCTTCTTCTCGGCCTCTTCCTGGGCCTTTTTGGCCCTGCCCTGGGCCTTCTTCATCATCTCCTGCTGCTTGGCAATGGCCTTCTGCTGTTGGGCCAGGGAGAGCGGTTTGGCGGTGCCGGTGTGGTTCATGGGCAGCTGCGCATTCGGGTTCGGCGGCTTGGGCGCGTTGGGGTCGACAGGCGCCGCGGCAGCGGGGGTTGCGGCTCCCGGCGTTGTGGTGGCGGGTGTCGCGGCCGCGGTTCCGGCGGCGACTCCGGTAGCCATGCCGGCCGCAGTGCCGGAGGCTCCCGCGCCCCCGGTGGCGCCCGGTAGTTCGTTGGGTGCCTTATCGATCAGCGAAGTGTTGCCGACCACCGTGCCAGTGACGTTCGATTCCACTCCCGTGGGAGCCGGATTGGCGCTGGTCCCCGCCGCGCCCGCGGCAATGGCGGGGACGCTGGCGGGAGTCTTGGGCATAAAGCTCTGCATCGTGGGCGGGCCGGATTGGGCGGCGCCGGAAAGATCGGGGTGGGCACTGAACGGTCCCCAGACTTTGCTCAGGAAGCTGCGCCTCTGCCGGTTATCGAGGTCATGCTTGGCGCGGGCGTACGCCACCGGGTCCGCTTCGGGCACCGGCCGGCCCATGGCCTTCAACCGCGAGGTAGCCTCCCCCACATGATTACTCAGCGGGTACTCCCTGACCAGTTTGGTGTAGGAGGCGGCCTGCTGGGTTTCGAAGTTGTCGCCCATTCGCTGGTAAGCCTGGGCTTGCAGCCAGAGCGCGTCGGCGGCATTGCTGTACAGCGGATACTGGTCGGTGAGCGCTTGCAGGCGATTGGCCGAGGCCGGGAAGCTGCCCTTGGTGGCATAGAAGCTGCCCACTTTGTACTCTTCGTCCGCCAACACTTCCTGGACGTCGCGCATGTACTGGAGCGCCTGGGGAGCGAACTTGCTGTTCGGGAACTGCAGCACCACCTGCTTGCACTCTTCCTGGGCCTTGTAGGCGTGCAGGGGATCGCGATCGCTCTTATCCATCTGCTGGAATTCCATCTTGCAGACCTTGCTCTGCGCTTCGGCGGCCTCTTCCATCTGCGGGTAGAACAGAATGAAATCCTTGTATTCGGCTTCGGCCTGCGCAAACCCGTGGGCGCCGCCTTCGCGATACCAACTGTCGGCCACGGCGAGCTTGGCCTTGGCCAGGTACTCGCTGGTGTCGTAGGTATTCATGAGCGTCTGCAGGGTCAGACGGGCACGCTCGTACCGGCCATGTTCGATGTCGTCGATGGCGGTGTCAAACAGCACCTTATCGGGCTGCTGTGTGTCCTTGGTGATCGGGTTTTCGTAGGCTTTCTTGCGGCAGCCGGTGGCCACCAGAAAGATCGCGACACTCCCCAAAACTACGACATTACGAATGGCGTTTCGATACATATTTATGAACTCAGACCTGCACGGCAGTAGCTTGCTCCGCGATCTTCCGCATCTCCCGCACGGTCGCTTCCGGGTCCGCGCTGTGAAAGATAGCAGACCCTGTGACGATCCAGTCACACCCGGCGCGGACGACTTCCGCCAGATTATCCAGATGCACGCCGCCATCGATTTCGATCGGCAGCGCTAACTTCTTCTCCCGTCTCATGCCGGCCAGCTTACGCACCTTCCGGAGCACGTACGGGATCAATTTCTGTCCCCCAAACCCAGGATTCACGCTCATCAGCAGCACGTAATCCGCCACTTCCAGGACATCTTCCAGCAGCGACACCGGGGTGGCCGGATTCAGCACGACCCCCGCCATGGCGCCCTCCTTGCGGATCATATCCAAAGTGCAATCCAAATGGACGCAGGCCTCGTAGTGGACCGAAACCGAGTTGGCCCCCGCCTTGACGAAGTCCGCGGCGTAGCGCTCGGGGTTCTCGATCATGAGGTGCACGTCCAGATGGGCGCGCGTAGCCTTACGGATCGACTCGACCACCGGCGGACCAATGGTGAGATTGGGGACGAAATGGCCATCCATCACGTCCAGATGCAACATGCGGGCGCCGCCCCGTTCCACGCGGCCGATCTCTTCGGCCAAACGAGCGAAGTCCGCGGACAGAATTGAGGGAACGATTTCAATCATTTGCGGGCTTTCCTGATTTTATCACAGCGGCGAAGAACCCGTCTCCGGGGTCGCGGCCGGGAAGCGGTGCATGGTCTCGATGACGGGGGCGCCGGCGACGATTGCCTCATTCTCCTCCGGTTCCAGCGAGCAGGTGGAATATACCAGGAGGCCCCCGGGGGCAAGGGCGGCGCGGGCATTGTTTAGCAAGGCGCGCTGGCGCCGCGGAAGGTCTTCGAGGTCGGCCGGAGTGAGCCGCCACTTGATTTCCGGATTGCGGCCGAGCGTGCCCGTGCCGGAGCAGGGCGCATCCACCAGAATGCGGTCGAAGCCGGCGGAGAAAGGCAGGGGACGGGTGCCGTCCAGCACTACCAGCGCAGCGTTCAGGCCGCGGAGGTGGGCCAGGCGGTGGAGATGCAGGTCGCACGCGACGGCGCGCACTCCCGCTTCCAGGGCCTGGGCCGTCTTATTCCCGGGAGCGGCGCACAGGTCCAGGAAACTCTGGCCCGGCGAGAGGCGCAGCAGCGGCACGATGGATTGCGATCCGACATCCTGCACGCGGCCGCTCGGCGTGGTGTAAGTGACGGGCGCGGAAAGGGCGGCGCGGGCGATTCCCTCGGCGGCCCCAGCGCCGAACTGACGCTCCCAGCGCGCCAGCAGCCATTCGGGGCACGAGAGCGCGGTTTCCCGGTCTGGCCACGCGACGGGATCTGGATCCACCTGGCGCAGAACGGCATTCACCAGGCCGGCAGCCGAGCGTTTGCGCGCGCGCTTCACCAGTTCCACGCTCTCGGTCACGGCGGCGTGCGCGGGGATGCGCTCCAGGTAGCGAAGCTGGTAGATGCCCATGCGGAGGGCGGTGCGCACTTCAACATCCAGCTTCTGGCGGCGCCCCGAATAATGCGCGATCAGGTAATCCAGTTGCGCGCGGTAGCGGAGCACGCCGAAGACGACCTCCTGCGCCAGGCCGGCGTCGCGCGAGGCGAGGCTGGCACTGTCCGCCAGCAGTAGGTCAGAGGCGTAGCCGCCGGCTTCCACCTTGCGCAGTACGTCGAACGCGGTAGTGCGGGCGGGAGAGATCAATGCGCGCCCGTTTTCGGAAACAGCAGCGGGAGAGCGGATTCCGCCGTGAACATGCAGCGCGCGTTATGGCCGCACAATTCCACCACTTGTACCTGATGCTTGGCCTCGAACTTTTCATTCACGTATCGGGCGAAGGCCAGGCCGCGTGCCAGCCGGTTGGAGCCCTGCGCCATAGCCGGGCAGGAACTGTCGAATCCGCCGAGCGGCAGAGTATCCAGGTCGCCCAGCAGGTAAGTGACGGGACGGGAGGCAAGCTGCTTTCGTAACTGCTCGTCGCTGGAGCGCGCGGCATATCCGGTGCGGCCCTGCAAACCGTAGGGCCAGTGGTCGTAGGTGATGCAGTTGTGGGCGTCCCTGTAGGGGCGGAAACCGAGGCCATCGAGCACCGGCCGGGTGTTGTCCAGGTACGCATAGCTGGAGGGATTGGCGACCACATAGGTGACCGGCACGGCGAGTTTTTCCTGAATCCGGTTGCTCATCTCATAGCGATTGACGAACTGGCCGCCGGCGGAGTGGCCGGCCAGCACGATGGCCTTGAGATTCGGGAAGGACTGGCGGTCTGCCAGTTTGCGGAGGAGCTCGTCGACGAAATCGAAAGAAGTGAGCTTGTCGTTATTGGTGGCGGTGCCGCCGGAGCGCCAACTATCGCCGCCGCAGCTATAGCTGAGTTCGTTGGCGGCCAGGGCGTCGTGGCAGGTCCCGGAATTGGAGGCGATACGCGGCACGATCACCTCGGTATCCTCCAGGGCATTGGCCAGGAATGCCGCGGCCAGGGCTGTGCGGAAATAATTATCGGCATCGCGGTTGGTGCCGTGGATGACGATAAGGGCCCGGGTAATTTTGTCGTCGCGCGCGTCCAGGGGATGAGAGCGATAGATGAGGGACCGGGAAGGGCCGCCGGCGAGGGTGACGAATTCGGTGCAGGCCGGCGAGGCGCTGGTGCAGGCGGCGCCATAGGCAAGCCCTGTTAAAAGGAAAATACCGAGGAAACGCATCCCTGGAATTTTAGCAGGGGGCTTCCATCGGGCGTACACTTCAGGAATGAAACTCATCGCTACGCTTCTCTTGTGTGCCGGCTTCGCGTTGCCCGCCGGCGATCCGGAAGGTTTCCACGTATGGAAGGCCGCCGAGCTGAAATCCATGGCCAGGACTCTGGCGCCGAAAGTGGTCGACCACACCGCGACGCAGGCCATACCGGGGGTGGGCAACTATTCGTTCATCTCGGTTCTGCGGACCGGCACGTCGACGGCCGAGTATCACGAAACGCAGGCGGATGTATTCGTCGTGGAATCCGGCGAAGCCACCCTGGTGGTGGGCGGCAAGCTGGTGGACGGCAAGACTACCGCGCCCCACGAGATGCGTGGCAGTGGGATTGTCGGTGGAACGGAACGGAAGATCTCAACTGGCGATGTGGTTTCGATTCCGGCGAAGGTGCCGCATCATGTGAAGGTGGATCCGGGCAAGGAGATCATGTACTTCGTGGTGAAGGTCACGCAGTAGGGGCGCGCTTCGCGCGCGGGGCTAGGGAAGTTCGGGGGCTGAATAATCAAATTGCGGGGCAATAGGGCCGCATCGATCTCCGGGTGGTGCGCGGTGATGGTATCGGGCCGGGTCATGCCGGGAGCGAACCTGTTGTTGATGAGGGCTCAGAATTCGTGCAGGTCTTCTTCCTCCAATTACATTGGATCATACGAAGTTATAGATTTGCGAATGTTGGGTCCCCTCTCGACAGGCTGATCGCTACGAAATCGTGACCAGGTGACCCGCCACTTCGCGACTTTCGGGAAGTTATCCGCTAGCCTGCGATGAATCGGCCTATTCTCTTGGGCTTGCGGCCGACACGATTGCTACGAATTCGGGCACGGTGACGTTCAGAATTTCCAGGAGTTGACTCAAGCTACGGCTGCGGTCGGCTGCCTGTTGCTCCAGTTTCCTTATCACGAGCGGCTGTTCCTCTCGGAAGATTTCGCTCAGGAACGATTGTGGGTGTAGTGCTCGGATACCCCAAGGTTTCAGGTGCTCTGGTCTAAAGTGGCGAAGGTTCAGAGTCAGGATTATTGAAGTCCGGCCATGGGCCGCGGCAGCCAACACATGACGATCCTTTTCATCATTCGCCATCTGAGGAATCAGGGACTCGTAACCGCTGATCCACGCTTCGCCGAAGTGGGAGCGCAATTCACCTTCGAGATGAGCGACCAGAGAACTCGGCCACCCAAGTTTCAATTCCAACGTACCGGTGGTCTCTCGAATGATCTCCTCTGACCATTTCGGTTCGAAAAGGCGTGGTGGTTCGGCGAGCCTCAGGAGCGTATCGCACAAAGAGAAGTTGGCGAGGACGCAGGCGTCGAGGACAACGAGCGGCGTACCCGTCATTCCTGGCCGGGAATCAACACACGCTCGTACAAGCCCGCTTGATCAACCGCTTGACCGATTCTGCGGAGAGCATCGAGCCGCTGCTGGCCACGCTGGCGCTCGTCGAAGAAGTGTCGGACCGCCTGTTCGATCAGTTCGTCACGGCTTCGATAGTGGCCGTTAACGAGCTCCTGCTCGACCTGTTTTGTCAAATCCGCCGGCAGCGTTACGTCCATGACCGTTCCTCTCTTCATTCTACGCGTTCGGCGCCATAACAAGGTGACGGTCGAAGGAGCCGTCGCTCATGTCGAAACTCGAAAGAAAAATGCCGAAGCGCTGGCCTGCCGGATCTCGAACAAGCCAAATCTGCTGTCCTCAATACCCTCACATCGTGAGCGGCAACGAACGTACGACCACGCCATTAACGACTTCGTCGAGTGGTATTGCTCCGAACCGCGCCTGGCCTTCAATCGCACCGTGGTCCTGAGATACCGGATTCACTTGGAGCAGAAAGGGTACGCTCCGAACACCATCAATCTGCGTCTGGCGGCGGTACGGCGCGTGGCCTATGAGGCGTGCGACTCGGGATTGCTGAGTCCGGAACTGGGGGCGGGAATACGGCGAGTCAAAGGAGTCCGGCGTCTTGGCGTCCGCGTGGGCAACTGGCTCACCCCGGCCCAGGGCAAACTCCTGCTGGAACGGTCGGACACCGCCACGCTACGCGGAAAACGGAACCACGCCATCCTGGCGATGCTAATCGGTTGCGGCCTCCGCCGCGGCGAACTTCTGTCTTTGGCGATGGATTCCATCCAGGTTCGCGAGGAGCATTGGGTGATCGCGGACCTGAAGGGCAAGGCGGGACATATCCGGACGGTTCCGGTCCCGCAATGGGTCAAGGCCGCGGTTGACGTCTGGAGCACTGCTGCCGGAATTACCGAAGGTACCGTGTTCCGCTCGATCAACAAGTCCGGCAACGTGTGGGGCAACGGCATGACGCCGAAGGTGCTGTGGGAGGTCGTGAAAGAAGCGGCCAGCCGCGCCGGCATCGATAAACTCGCGCCGCATGACCTGCGGCGGACATGCGCTCGCTTATGCCATCTTGCCAGCGGAGAACTCGACCAAATTCAGTTCCTGCTCGGGCACGTTTCGATTCAAACGACCGAACGATACCTCGGCTGCAAGCAGAGGCTGAGTCGCGCCGTTAACGACAAGCTCGGAATTGAGCCTGACTGCGACTCGTAGTCGCTCCGGATCGTGCCAAGGGGCGGTCTGGACCAGCCCGCCCCTTGGCGACCAGGGCGGATCTATTCCTCAGAGGGCCGGTTCGGGACCACTAGCCGGGTCAAAATCTGAGTCAGCGACAAATGCTGCCGCGTGAACCAACGGACGGAGGATTGCGGCACCCCGACCATCTCTGTTATCGGTCCCGGTGGGCCATCACCACGTACCAGGGCTGGGCAGAGGGCGGGTTTTCCGCTAGTCGGTGTACGTCCGTCAAATCGCTCACTCTTATATCGCAGAATCCTGCTCTTGCGAACAGGTCGGCGACCGGCTGAACCCGCACCCAACCCATTGCAGGCAGCTCCTCACGCGTCTGCTTCGTATAGTGCCGCTCGAAAAGCCCAGGCTCCTTCTCCGCCTCCGACGTGTCCCCATCGTTGACGAACCAGAATCCGTCAATCACCACAACACGCCCGCGTGGCCGCAAAAGGCGGCGCCAATTGCCGAGCGCAACCTCCGGTTCTCGAAGGGTCCAGAGAAAGTGCCGACAGACGATGACGTCCACGCTCATCTCGGCCATTGCAGGCGCTACGGCGTCGCCTGGCCCAAAGGTGACGTCCAGGCCGCGCCGTCCCGCCTCCATCCGAGCCTCTGCCAGCATGGCAGCCGAAAGGTCGAGCCCAGTCACCCGGTGTCCCAGGCTGGAAGCGAGGAGAGCTACGAAACCAGTGCCGGTCCCGATGTCGAGCACGTCTGCGGGTGGCGGCCGTAGAAGCCGCTCGATGGCTCGTACCCAGGCTTCATACTCAGGGCTGTCCCGGCGGGGTACATTACCTGGGTGAGCCTCGTAGGCCGATGCAATGGTACTCCAGAACGCCGTGATCCGTTGCTGGAGGTCGCTGTCCTGCCTTCGCCGGCACTTGTCCGAGAGGAAGGATAGGATCAATAGAAGATTGCGTGGGCGTCCACAGGACTCGCGCCCGAAGGACTACGATATGCGAAAAGGGTTTACCAGAAAACCGCAAGGAGACGAGCCCGCAACACGAGGCAAGAACTATATAACGCCAAGCGGCCTGCAGCGCCTCACAGAGGAGCACCGGTTTCTGCTCACCAGGGAACGGCCGGCCGTGACGAAAGTGGTGTCGTGGGCGGCGAGCAACGGCGATCGCAGTGAAAACGCCGACTATCAGTACGGGAAGCGGCGGCTGCGCCAGATCGATGGGCGGATTCGCTTTCTCACGAAGCGAATCGATGCCGCGGAAGTGGTGGACCCGGAACGTCCGAGAGCGGGGCTGGCGGCAACGCGGGCATTCTTCGGAGCAACCGTGCGCTATGCCAATGCCGCGGGAACGGAGCGAGTGGTGAGCATCGTGGGCACCGACGAGGTCGATCTCAACCGCAACCACATCAGTTGGATGTCGCCTCTGGGACGGGCTTTGATGAAGTCGGCAGCGGGCGACCGCGTAGCTCTCCAAGCGCCGGGCGGTACAGAACATCTGGTCGTCCTGGAAGTGCGTTACGAGCGCATTTCTGTGGAACCGTTCCGTGAACCACCTGGATCCGAGGCCTCCGCAAAGGAACCCCTCGCCGACGCCAATCGACATGACCAAGGTTAGCGAAGCAGCACCTGAGAATTCCAGGCCCCGGGCAAGAACGAATTGTGAGCCGGCCTATCGGTGACCCACAGGTTACTCCGACGAGGCTTAATTCCAGAAGTACTACTTTTCGATTTAAACAAACCGGCATAGGTGTTTGCGCGCGCGGAGCCGCTCTTACTCGCCTCGCAGGATTTCCAGCGGCTTGCGGCCGAGAATGCGGAAACTGGCGGCCCATCCGGCCGCGGTGGCCACCAGGGCAGTGAGGGCGATCGTCATCCCGCTGGAGAGCGCGTCCGGGTGGAATTCGATATCCAGCAACTGTTTCAACACCAGCGCCGCGAACCCCGATGCCAGCAGGGTGCCCATGGCGCCGGCGATGGCGCCCAGCGCCAGGAACTCCACCGAGAAAATCCACGCGATGCGGCTCCGGGTGGCGCCCAGCGTTTTCAGAATCACGACTTCGCGCATGCGCCGGAAGCGCGTGCCGGCGATGCTGGAGGCCACCATCACGGCGCCGGCCAGAATGGTGAACGCCGAAATGAAGCGGATCACCAGCGCGATGCGGTCCACCACGTCTTCCACGATTTGCATCACGTCCGCCATGTTGACCACCGTCACGGTGGGGAAGCGCTGGTACATGACGCGCTGCAGCGAGGGCACATCGGGCGGGCGCACGCGCGCGCTGCCGTAGTAGACCGCGGGCAAGCCGGTAAGCTGGCCGGGACTGAAGATGAATTCGAAGCGCGCGCTCATGCGGATGGATTCGGTGCGCTGGATGCAGGCCACGCGCGTCCGCACGGGCCGCTTCCAGATGTCCCAATCGATCACCGATCCCGTTTTGAGGTGGAGGATGCGGGCCGCTTCCTCGGTGACGCAGGCTTGGGGATCGCGGTCGCCGGGACGCCACCACGCGCCGCTCAGGATCTGGGTTTCGGGCGGCTTGGACTCCATTTCGGTCACCGAGCGGGTGCGCAGGAAGCGGCGGCCGAAGGCGCGCAGCGGCAGTTGCTCGACGGGCACGCCGTCGATGGCGGCGATGCGGGCGGCGACGGCCTGGGCCACATCGGGCGCGGCGGTGACTCCGGGCTGGGTGGCGATGAAATCGGCCACGGTCTGGCGCTGCGAGCCCGGAATATCCAGCAGGAAAACGTTGGGCATTCCGGGCGGCGCGCTGCCGCGGATCTGGCGCACCAGCGCGTTCTGCACCAGGAACACGGTGAGGGTGAACATGACGCCCACGCCCAGGGCGACCACCGCGGATTGCGCCTGGTTGCCGGGCCGGTAGAGGTTGGCGATGCCGTGGCGCAGCATTCCGGGCAGCGCGGCGGGCGCGTGACGGAGCGCCGCGCGGACGCCGCGCAGGGCCAGCCAGGCGGCCGCCGAGAGCAGCGCCAGGCCCACGGCCAGGCCGGCGGCGAAGATCCCGCCGGTGCGCAGGGCGTCGTGGAAATTCCCTTCCGAGAGCGTACCCGCCACGGCGCCCGTGCCCAGCAGGATCAGCAGCGCGCACCGCCAGGACCGGCCATTGCAGGCGGCGTGCCCGGCTGGTTCGCGGACACATCCCGGCGGAACACTTCGGCGGGACGGATGGCGCGGATCCCGATGAGCGGCGGCAGGGTGAACAGGAGCGTGACCAGGCAGGCGATCGCCACGCCCTGCACCGCGGGCCAGGCATCCCAGGCGGCCGACGCCCTGGATGCTGAAATATTTCGCGATCAGCCCGGGGAATGCGGACGCCACCGCGATGCCCAGCAGCGCGCCCAGGATTCCGCCGCTGAGCCCCAGCATCAGCGTCTGCGCGGTGTAGATGCGGATGACCTGCGCCGAGCGCGCGCCGATGCATTTCATCACCGCGATGGAATCCAGCTTCTGCTGCAGATGGCCGTGCATGGCGCTGCCCACGCCCATGGCGCCGATCACCAGCGCGATCAGGCCGATCAGGCTCAGGAAGGTAGTGGCGCGGTCCAGCCCGCGCGTGATGATGGGGTGCGTTTCGGTGTAATCGGCAATGGTGGCTTCGGGAAAATTGTCCTTCAGGATCTGGCGTACCTCGCCCACTCCGGGAGGGCCTGTGGCGGGCAGGCGGAACAGGTAGCGTTCGGCGGCGCGGCTGCCCAGGCTGATCAGGCCGGTGCGCTCCAGCCCGTCGCGAGTGATCATCACGCGCGGGCCCACGTTCAGGCTGCCGGTCATGCGATCGGGTTCGGATGTGACCACGCCGGCGATCCGGAAATCCTGCCCGCCGAGGTGGAGCGTGTCGCCCGTCCTTACTTTGAGGCGCACCAGCACGTCGTCGCTGACTACGACGGTATGGGCGTTGAGCGCGCGGCGGAGCGGCTGGGGCGGGTCGAGCTTCACCGTCGCCGTAATAACGGATAGGCCGCGGGGTCCACCGCTTTGACGGAGATGAGCACCGGGTCTTCGGCCGCCGCCGATGAGGCCATGGTGACCGTCTCGGTGATCCAGGTGTGTGGCCGCGCCGCGGCGCGCGAGATCTTGCAGCACGGCGTCCTGCTCGCTGGTGGGCATGGCGAAGACGCGCAGCGACATGTCGCCCGCCATCAGGGTGCGGGCTTCGCGCAGCAGCATGTGGCGGAAGGCGCTGCCGAAGCTGCGTACTCCGGTGAGCGAGCCCACGCCGATGGCTACCGCCAGCACCACGAACAGGAATCGCGAGCGGGACGCGCGCATTTCCCGCCACGCGATGCGGATGGCCACGCGCCAGGGAAGCTGCGGGTTCACTGGCTGACCACCAGGCCGTCGTGGAGTACGATGCGGCGGTCGGCGCACTCGGCGAGGGTCTGCTCGTGGGTCACCAGGACGAGCGTGGCGCCCTGCTCGCGGTTCAGCGCCAGCAGCAGGTCCAGCACGACTTTGCCGGTGGCGCTATCCAGGTTGCCGGTGGGCTCATCGGCCAGCAGGATGGGCGGGCGCAGAGCGAAGGCGCGCGCCAGGGCGACGCGCTGCTGCTCGCCGCCGGAAAGCTGCACCGGGTAATGATCGAACCGGCCCTTCAATCCCACGCGGTGCAGCAGTTCGCGGGCGCGCTCGCGGCCGCCGGAAGCGCTGCCCGCCAGTTCCATGGGCAGCAGCACGTTCTCCTCGGCGGTCAGCGTGGGGATCAGTTGGTAGGACTGGAAGACGAAGCCGATCTTGCGGCCGCGCAGCAGTGCCATCTGGTCTTCGCTCAGGCGCGGTGATGTCTTCGCCATCCAGCAGGACCTGGCCGCTGGTGGGAAAATCGAGGCCCGCGAGCAGGCCCAGCAGGGTGCTTTTTCCGCTGCCGGAAGGACCCATGATGGCGGCGAACTGGCCTTTGGGAATCTCCAGGTCGATGCCTTTGAGGATATCCACACGATGCGTGCCGGTATCGATGGACTTGGTGAGCGCACGGACCTGAATCAACCTTTATTATGGCATTGGGATGACCAAACTTTGTGTGTTCGCGCTGGCCCTGGCGTTGTGCGGCTGCCGGCAGCAGGAGACCGCATCGAGCGCGCCGGCTGCCTCCGAAGCGCCGAAACCCGCGGCCAGGCCGGCGGACACGCGGCCGGAAATCGCCTGCTTCGGCGACAGCCTCACCGCCGGGCTGGGCCTCGAACCGGAGCAGAGTTTTCCTTCCCTCCTGCAGCGCGAATTGGACCGCGAGGGCTATCGCTATCGCGTGGCCAATTTCGGAGTCAGCGGCGACACCACGCAGGATGGACTGGAGCGCGTGTCCCTGGTGCTGGCCGACAAGCCCGTGCTGGTGGTGTTGGAATTAGGCGCCAACGATGGCCTGCGCGGACAACCCGTGGCTGTTACCGAAGATAACCTCGGAAAGATCATCCAGGCCTTGCAGCAGGCGGGCGTGCAGGTGCTTCTCGCAGGCATCACCTTACCCCCGAACTATGGTCCCGCGTATATCGGCAAGTTCCGGGCGGTGTACCCCGAACTCGCCGCCAAATACAGAATTCCACTCATTCCGTTCCTGCTGGCGGGCGTGGGCGGAGATGGCCGCCTGATGCAGCGCGATGGTCTGCATCCCAACGCGGAAGGCACGGTGGTGGTGGCCCATACCGTATTGCAATCGCTAAAACCCCTCATAAAAAAGTGAGGATTAACTTTTGACAGCTTGATGCTGGATAGCGGAACTGATATTCAAACGTTAGGGGATGTATGAAACAATCCAGAAGATCGAGATGCCGCGGGGGGAGTGCGCTTGAAATGGCACTGATGCTGCCGTGGCTGGCCTTTCTTTTCGTGGGCGCATTCGACTGGGGGTATTACGCGCATGCGCTCATTTCCACCGAGGATGCCGCGCGCGTGGCAGGCACTTACGCCGCCACCAGTTCCACCACCGCCACCGATACCACCAACGTTTGCCTCTTTGCGCTGGAGGAACTGCGCATCGTGCCCAATATCGGTAGTACGACTACATGCAACGGATCTCCCGTGAGCGTCACTGCGAGTTTGCTCGACAGCACAACGACTCCCGCCAGTGCCGATGGGCAGAGCGCCGCGCAGGTCACGGTCGCATATACTACGCTGCAACTGATTCCCATTCCGGGGCTGCTGCAGGGCCAGGCGACTTTCAACCGCACGGTGCAGATGAGACTGAGGAATTGATTATGAAACGCCGCAACAAACGTGCCGGAAGCGCCATGATCGAATTCACCATGACGGGCATTCCGCTGATTTTCATCTGGATCAGCATCGTGCAAATGTCGCTCGGCATGTGGAACTACCACACGCTGCAGTATGCCATCAAGCAGGCGGGCGCTTATGTGTCGGTGCACGGGTCCGCCACGGGATATTGCAAGTCGAACAACTGCCGCGTGGAGGACGCCGCCACGGTCATGGCCCAATATGCCATTGGCATGCCGGCCAGTTCCATCACCATGACGTTCACTCCGGTGGCGTCGGACCACGTCACCAAGGGCACGGCTACCACCTGTGCGTTGAATTCGTGCGAGACCAATGCCACGGCGTTTCCCAACGGGAACCCCGAATTTGAAATGAAAGCCGAATACCAGTTCAAGACTGCCATGGCGATGCTCGTTCCGGGCGCCAGGGGCGGCGCTGTCAACTTTCGGAATCCCTGGTTCCCCGCGTACACGCACCAGCAAGTGATGTATTAAGGGATCAACCCAACACTCGCTGACGCTCGTGGCTTGGATCGGAGCCGCGACCGTGAGGGAGCGTTCGGGACGGCGCACTTAGGGCCGCGACCCGGCCCCCGCCTGGCATAGAATGGGCAGTAGGCTTTGAATGCCCAATCCACAATTGCAGGCTGCGCCTAAATCTCCCGGACTGTTACGACAGATCGGTTTCTTCAGCGCCACGGCGCTGGTGATCTCCAACATGATCGGGACTGGCATTTTCGCCACCACCGGATTCATGGCGGGCGACCTGGGCAGCGCGCGGCTGATCCTGGCCTGCTGGGGAGTGGGCGCGCTCTTTGCGTTTGCCGGGGCTCTGAGCTATTCCGAACTGGGCGTGAACTTCCCCAGCTCCGGAGGCGAATACGTCTACCTGACGCACGCGTTCGGGCCGGAGTGGGGCTTCATGACCGGATGGGTGTCGTTCTTCGCCGGCTTTTCGGCGCCCATTGCGGCCGCGGCGCTGGCGTTCTCCGATTACCTGGGCCACTTTTACCCCGGCCTGAAGCAGGATCACGCGTCGCTGGTGATCGGCTCCGGCGCGCTCACCCTGCGGCTGGGCAGCGGGCAGATGCTGGCATCGACCCTGATCGCCGCCTTCACCATCCTGAACTGCTTCGGCCTGGGCCGCACCGCCAAAGTGCAGAACGTGCTCACGTCCACCAAGGTGCTGGTGGTTGCCGGCTTCGTGCTGATCGGGTTCATGGCCGGAACGGGCAGTTGGGGCCATTTTACGGAGAACGCGGTGCGCACGTCTACCTTGAGCCTGCCCACGCAGTTTTTCGTGAGCCTGATCTGGGTGATGGTGGGGTACAGCGGATGGAACGCCGCGACCTATATTGCCGAAGAGGTGCGGCGTCCGGAACGGACGCTGCCGGCGGCGCTGGCGGCGGGCAGCGCGATTGTGGCGGTGCTGTACCTGGGGCTCAACCTTCTCTTCATCTATTCCACGCCGCTCGAATCCATGAAGGGCGTGATCGCCATCGGCGCGCTCTCCGCATCCAACCTCTTCGGTCCGGGAGTGGCCGGCGTATTTTCGGCGCTGATGGCGCTGGCCATCGTCTCCACCGTGAGCGCCGAGGTGACCATCGGCCCGCGCGTCTATTACGCCATGGCGAAGAACAAGGCATTCTTCAAAGCGGCCGCGCAAGTGCATCCGCGGTTTCACACGCCGGTGGCGGCGATCGTGAGCCAGGGGCTCTGCGCCATGGCACTGACCATCACGCCGTTCCCCGGGCTGATGACGTACATCGGGATGAGCCTGACGCTGTTCACGGTGCTTTCGGTGGTCGCGTTGATTAAGTTCCGGCGCGGCCGGCCCGGCTGGCAGAGGCTGCGCGCCGTGGATTTCGGCTATCCGCTGATTCCGGTGGCGTACATCCTGGTGGGGATCGGGCATGATGAGCTACGGGGTGATCAACCAGCCGCTGGCTTCGCTGACCGCGTTTGCCACGGTGGGCGCCGGCGCACTGGTTTATCATTTCGGCGTGCGCCCGCGCCGCGTCTCATAGCATAAACTCTAAGGATGCCACAGGTTTCCGTACGTTCCATGGAAGAACGTCCCACACGAGTCCGATACTGGGTAATCGTCTTCGCGGTCGCTCTCGCGGTGATCACTTATGTCGACCGCGTCTGCATCTCGCAGGCAGCGCCTTTCATCGAACGCGACCTGGGCCTCACCAAGGTGCAGATGGGGTGGACCTTCACCGCCTTCGGGCTGGCGTACGCGCTGTTCGAAATGCCGGGCGGCTACCTGGGCGATTGGATGGGGCCGCGCAAGGTGCTGATGCGCATCGTCATCTGGTGGTCCGTATTTACCGCGGCCACCGGGTGGGCCTGGAATTTCACTTCCCTCGTGGCCACGCGCTTCCTGTTCGGCGCGGGCGAGGCCGGCTGTTTCCCCAACCTCACCAAGGCCTTCAGCACCTGGCTGCCGCAGGAAGAGAAGAGCGCGCCCAGGGCATCATGTGGCTGAGCGCGCGCTGGGGCGGCGCCTTCACGCCGCCGCTGGTGGTGCTGGTGATGCGGCACGTCGGATGGCGTCACGCCTTCGAGGTGTTCGGCGGCCTGGGCGTGATCTGGGCCGTGCTGTTTTATCGCTGGTACCGGAACGATCCGCTGCAGAATCCCAAAGTGAATCGCGCCGAACGCGAACTGCTGAAGACCAGCGCCCGCCACGCCGAAAGTCACGGCGATGTGCCGTGGGAACGGCTGCTGACATCGCAGCAGGTGTGGATGTTGTGCTGGCAATATTTCTGCTTCTGCTACGGCTGGTATTTCTACATCACCTGGCTGCCGACCTATCTGAGCGAAGGCCGGCACCTGACCATCGCCAACTCGGCATGGCTGGCGGTGCTGCCGCTGTTCTGCGGCGGCCTGGGGAATCCGGCGGGAGCGTATCTCACCGGACTGCTGGCGCGCAGTCCGGGACCTGGCGCAATCGCGGCGCATCATGGCGTATGTGGGCTTCACCGGGGCGGCGGGATTCCTGGTGTTCTCGACGCGCGTGGGCGATCCGCTATGGGCCATGCTCTCGATCGGCTTCGCCAGTTTCTGCAACGACCTGGTGATGCCCGGCACCTGGGCGGCGGCCATGGACGTGGGCGGCAAGTATGCCGGTACTCTCTCGGGCGCCATGAATATGTGGGGCAACGTGGGCGGGTTGTTATGCCCCCTGGCGATCGGCTACCTGCTCAGATGGACCAACAATGACTGGAACGTTACGTTTTACGTTTCGGCGGCAATTTACCTGGCGGGTATCGTGTTCTGGGCATTTCTGGATCCGGTGACGCCGCTCGATATGGCGGAGTCATACGAGAGCGGTATAATTAAATAAGACTTTCGACTATTAAATATGTGGTGCCCACCTCCGCCCCAAGACATGCAAGAGGCGACCTCGAATGAGATCGCCCCTGCGAGCGAGCAAAAACCGGACCAGTGCCTGGTTCCGGAGCGTGCCGATGCGCCCGGCAGCGAGTATTGGCTGCCGTAAAGATACGGCTTACAGAATGCGTCTGCCGATTACATTCCGGCGGATTGCATGATACAGCAACAGGAAGACCACGGCTCCCAGCGTGGCGACAAGCAAGCTATACAAACTGAAGGCGGTGGCGCCGGCAAGGCCCAGGACGTTCGCCAGCCAGCCGCCCATTATGGCGCCCACGATGCCCAACAGGACGTCAAGCACCATCCCCTCGCCGCGATGATTGACCAGGTGGCTGGCGATGAATCCGGCCAGCAGACCTAAAAGCATCCACGTAATAAGTGACATAGAACCTCCCGAGCGCTCTAAGTAGGAGCACGTGGGCTGCCAAGGGTAAAAGAATACAATTCGGTCAGTCGTGCCGGAGTGCGAGGGAGGGATCGACGGCCGCCGCGCGGTGGGCGGGGAACCACGCGGCGAGGACGCCGGCAATCGCCAGAAGCAGCGCGGGCGCAGCCAGCAGGAGCGGATTCCAGGGATCGATGCCATCGGGGAGCAGATCCGCCAGGGGCCGGATGGCGGCGATGGCGAGCGCCATGCCGAGCGCGCCTCCCGTGACGAGGATGGCGATGCCGTCGCGCAGGGCGGTCCAGGTGATGCGGCGGGCGGTAGCGCCGAGCGCGGAGCGGATCCCCATTTCGCGCGTCCGGCGGGACACCGAAAAGGAGATCGAGCCGTACAGCCCGACCAGCGCGAGCAACATGCCGAGGAGGCTCAGCGAGCCGACCAGGGCCGATGCCATCCGCATCGGGAAGAGCGCGCCTTCCACGGCATCGGACATGGGATGGATATCCAGCGTGTCCCGCGGCTCGGCCTGCTCCAGCGCGGCGCGCAAAGGTTCCATTTGGCGCGCGGGAAGGCCGGCCACCCGGACCACGAATTGCGCTTCGAAGAACGGCGTGTAAATGGCCGCGACGCGATCTTCGCCGAGCGTGCGCAGGCGCGTATCGGCGGCCACTCCGACAATCTCGAGCGCTTGTTCGCGGCCAGTTCCCCCGATGAGGCGCGCGCCCACGGGATCGCCGCCGCCGAACAGGCGTTCGGCCAGGGTGCGGCTCACGATGGCCGGTGTGGGAGTGCGGACCCGGTCGCGGATTTCGAAATCGCGGCCTCGCAGAATGGGGATGCCCAGCGTCGCGAAGTAATGCTCGCCCGCGCCCATGGCGTAGACATCGCGGTAGCTTTCCGGCGGCGCACCCTCGCGCCGCACGCGCTGTAAGGGCAGTTCGCCCATGAAGGGCAGAGTGCCGATGGATGTGACGCCGAGCACGCCCGGAACTGCTTCCAGGCGCCGGACCAGGGCGTCGCGATCGGTGACGCCGTGCACCGCCGCAATGATGGTGTGGGCCGCATCGAAGCCGGGGCCGCTGCGCGCGAGTTGCACGAAGGCGCGGGTGAACAGGGCGCCGAGAGAGAGCAGCACCATCGACAACACCACTTGCAGCAGGACGAATCCGTTGCGCAGATTCCAGCGGCGCAGGGAGAAGGCCGGCTCGCCCTGTTTGAGCGCGAGACTGAGATCGGCGCGCGAACCGCGCAGCGCGGGAATCGCCGAGGTGATCAGGAGGGCGAGGGAAGACACCAGCAGGGCGTACAGCAGCAGTCCGCGATCGCTCTGAAAGTGGAATTCGATGGGAATGTCGTATGCGGAAGGCCATCGCAGCGCGCTCAGGCGGGTGCGCAGAAGCGCGTCGAGGGCCAGTCCGGCCGCGGCGCCGCATAACACCAGCACCAGGCCTTCGGCGAGCATGGGGCGCGCCAGTTGCAGGCGTCCGGCGCCCAGCGCTTTACGGATGGCCAGTTCCTTGCGCCGGCCGGCGCCGCGCGCCAGCATCAGTCCGGCCACGTTGGAGCAGGCGATGAGCGCCAACATGCCGGCTACGCCAAACAGCATCACGAAGAAGAGGAAGAAGCGCCGCTGGTTGCCTTCACTGGCGGCGTTTGCAGCAAGCCCTGCCATGGGGCGCAGCACGGCAACTTCGCGGGCGAATTCCGCGCCGCCGATCCGCTGCGCCGCCGCTTGCAGCGCCTGCCGCGTCTGATCGCGCGTCAGATCCGCACGCAGGCGGCCGAAGGGACGGCAGTGCGCGGCGCCGGCGTCGGCCGCCAGGTAGATTTCCGGGGAGACGCCGTGGCCCATCACGCTGCGATAATCGCGCGGCAGGATTCCGAGCACGGTATAGAGCCGGCCGTTCAGTTCGAGCGATCGTCCCACGGCGTGGGGATCGGCATGCAGGCGCCTTTGCCAGAAGCCGTAGCTGGCTACCGCCACGTCGCGGCCTTCGTCGGCCTGCGTGAAGAGGCGGCCGGCGGATGCGCGCACGCCCAGCACATCGAAGAAATTGGCGCTGGCGGACAGCCTCCACACGCGCTCGCCGCCGGAGGCGGTGCGCCAGTCGATATCGCCGAAGCCGAGTTGAAAGGCGAGGTCCTGAAACACTCCGGCGGCGCGCAACTGGCGGTATTGGCCGTAGGAGACCTGCGCGTCCATGCGGACCAGGCGATCGGGCTGCGAGGCGCTGAGATCGTCGAGCACCATTTCGCGGACTATGCTGTAGACCGTGACGTTGGCCGCAATGCCGAGAGCGAGAGAGGTGATGGCGGCCGCGGCCAGCGCGGGGGAGCGGCGTAGAAAGCGAAACGGCAGCATAGCGCTGCTACTAATGTATACTCAGGACGGTTTTCCATGTCATTGCGGCGCGACATCGTTTACGCCTGGCGGCAGATCAACAGGAGCAGGGCCACTTCGGCGGCGGCGATTCTCTCGCTGGGGCTGGCAATCGGCGCGTGCACTTCCGGCATTCCGGCTGATCGATGCCCTGTTGCTGCGGCCCCTGCCGGTGGCCCATCCGGAGCGGCTGTACGTATTGTCGCGCCTGGGATTCCCGGTGGCGGGCAGGATCGAAACCTACGATCGCTGGGAGTATCCGCTCTTCCAGGCGATGCGCGAGGCGGTGCGCGGGCAGGCGGAATTGATGGCCGTCTCCGGTTTGTCGGCGGATGTTTCCTACGGGCCGGACCGCGAGTTGGAAAGAGCTCGCGTGGAATACGTCTCCGGCTGGATGTTCGGCGCCCTTGGGCTGCGGCCGGAAGCCGGGCGGCTGCTCAGCGCGAATGACGATCTCCATCCGCGCGAGCACGCCGTGGCGGTGCTCTCCTACAACTACTGGATGCGCCGGTTCGGAGGCGACGCGAAGGCCGTGGGCCGCTCCTTCCGGTTCGACAACGACCTCTACCGGATTGCCGGCGTGTCCGCGAGGCGATTTACGGGCACAGAGCCCGGCACCATGACGGACATTTTCCTGCCGGCGATGAGGAACGGCTTTGTGGAAAATCCCGGGGCGGCGGTGTTCCGGATCTATGTGTTGTTGAACGCCGGCGCGAGCTCCGTGGAGGTGCGCGCGCGGTTGCAGGCAGTTACGGCAGCGCGTGACCAGGCGCGGCACGACCGCGTGAAAATCCTGGCGATGGACTCCGCGGCGGCCGGTGTTTCCAATCTGCAAAAGGAGTATCGCCGTTCGCTGGCGGCGCTGGCAGTGCTGGTGGCGCTGGTGCTGCTGATTGCCTGCGCGAACGTGGCGAACCTGATGACGGCGCAGGCAGCGGCGCGGTCGCGCGAGATGGCGGTGCGGGTTTCCATCGGTGCGGGGCGGTGGCGGCTGGCGCGGCTGGTGCTGGTGGAAGGCGCCATGCTCGCGGTGCTGGCGGCTGGCGTGGGCGGTATGTTCGCGGCGTGGTCCGCGCCGTGGGTGGTGAGCCGGATCAATCCGCCGTACAATCCGGCGCGCCTCCAGATTCCGATCGATTGGCAGGTGCTGGCGTTCGGCCTCGCGTTGACGCTGGGGGTGGCCTTGTTTTTCGGATTGGCTCCGGCGCTGCGCGCATCCGCGGTGCACCCGGCGAGCGTGCTGCGCGGCGGCGAGGATCCGCACTCGCGGCGGCGGCTGATGCACCTGCTGATTGCGGTGCAGGCGGCCTTTTGCACCCTGGTATTGTTCGTGGGCGGCCTGTTTGTGGCCACGTTCGAGCGGCTGGCAAATCAGCCGACCGGTTTTTCGGCGGAGCGCCTGGTCACCCTGGAAACCCTGCCGGAACGTCCGGTGCCGCCCGTGTTCTGGGACGCGGCAGCGGAGCGTTTGCGCGCCGTGCCGGGAGTCGAGAAAGTGGCGCTGTCGGACTGGGCGCTGCTGGACGGGTGGGGCTTCGCCCTGAGTGGTGTGGTGATCCCGGGTGCCCCTCCGGACGATGCGGATTGCTGGTTCCTGGATGTCTCGCCCGGCTGGCTGGACGTGATGAAGATTCCGCTGCGTGCGGGGAGGGATTTCCGCGCCGATGCCACCACGCCCGGCGAAGCGATTGTCAACCAGGCGTTTGCGCGCGAGTTCTTCGGCGGGGCGAGCCCGGTGGGCAAGTCGTTTGTGGGAACCGGGGGCTGGCTGAAGGGGCGGCGCGTTCAGATTGTGGGACTGGCCGGCGATGCCCGCTATCGCGATATGCGTGAGACCATCTGGCCCACGGCGTATGTGCCGTATCGCAGGCTGGACGACAAAGGCGGCCTGCTGGCCAGGAATCGCGGCACCTTCATCGTACGGACGAAGGGCGCGGACCCCCTGGCCCTGGCCGCGGTGCTGCGTCGCGAGGTGGCGCGCGTGCCGGGCGCCGGATTTCATGTGAGCAACGTGCGGACCCAGGCGGACCTGGACGCGCAGCACACTCTACGCGAGCGGTTGCTGGCGGCCCTGGCGCTGTTCTTCGCCGCCGTGGCGCTGCTGCTGGCGGGCGTGGGACTGTATGGGGTGCTGAACTACTCGGTGCTGCAGCGGCGGCGCGAGATCGGAATCCGTATGGCCCTGGGTGCGCCGCCGGGCGATATCGCGCGGCGGGTCACGGTGGAGGCGTTTGCGATGGTGCTGGCGGGAGCGCTGGCGGGTTTCGGCGCAGGCATGTTCGCGGCCCGGTATCTGGAATCGCTGCTCTACCAGGTGAAGGCGACCGACGCCCGAGTGCTGGCGCTGCCGGCACTGGCGATGGCCGCCGCGGCCCTGGTGGCGGCGGCTCCGGCGGTGATTCGCGCCGTGCGCATCGACCCGGCTGCGGTGATGCGGGCGGAGTAAATCTGTCCCTGGGCTCAATTGTTCAGTAAAGATACGCGGATTGTCCGTATCCTCCGAAGCGGTAGCAATTTTTCCGAGTCGCTGATTCGCCCGAAACGGTGTGGTTCCCCATCCATGCCGGCCTATCTCTGCCCGATTGCTCGCTCGAAAGGTTCTGTCTGGCACTTTGTCGTAGGCACTTGTCTCACTTCATCGACATGTGATTCAATCTGAGTTCAATTCGCGAGTCCTCATTTTTGTGACAACTGACAATGATTTCAACGAATGACTTGCGAGCCATCGCTCGCGCCCGCCTTCGAGATGCAAAGGTACTTCTGCAGGCTAAGCGCTTCGACGGAGCGTTCTACCTTTGCGGATACGCGGTTGAACTCGCGCTCAAGGCGCGTATTTGCCGAACACTCAAGTGGCAAGGCTTTCCGGAAAGTGCTCGGGACTTTAAGGGATTTCAGTCGTTGAAAACGCATGACCTCGAGGTCCTGCTCAGATTTTCAGGGATCGAGGGTCGAGTGAAAGCGAAGCAATTCGCGGAATGGTCCGTGGTGCTTGATTGGAATCCCGAGAAGCGCTACCAGGTCATCGGCCTCTCGCCTCCACAGCAGGCGGCAGACATGCTAACGTGCGTACAGAGGCTCTTGGAGGTTCTGTGATTAGCACCCCCGTTCTCCGTAAAGCGATGCATGAAATAGCCGCGAAGAAGGGTGACTTTACCCTGTTCGGCCTCTTCAGGAGGGCCGACGCCCTCGGTATGTGGGACTTGGTTGTGTCGGCTCCCTGGCTTGAAAGAGGCAAGCTCAAGGCGCTCGGCGAACTGGTGGAATTGCTCGCCCAGTCGATAGGCAAAGAATCCATTTCCCAGTTCTCGCGAGTCGAGACCGTCCCCGGTAACAACCCGTCGGTTAAGTACATTTTGGACACGATTCCAATCGATGACGGTGAAAGCCGCCTTCAGAACACCGATCTTTTCGGTTTGCGGATTACAGATGCCATCATTCTTCGTGCCAAGCGACCCGTTGTGCAAAAGCCGGCACGCAAAGCTTTGCAAACGGCTGGCTATGGATCGTCGCGCCGTCGGGGCTGACCGGAACCCTGGCTGCCGCGACCGCCAACAATATACTCCGTAGCGACTTAAAAACGGTTCCTGTCCCAAAAGTGTGATTGAAGTCGAAGTATCGTTCATGCAGCAACTTGCGCGTGAAGCGGCTGGCGTGAATCCCCGATTCATCTAATCCTTTGAGGGCTGCGGTGTACGCCCCAGGAGGAGAGGATCGAGGTGCTGATCGAAACGTTTCTTAGAAAGCAGTTGGGATTGAAGGCCCATACCGTGACGAAGGTGGAGGAGACCGAGAGATTCATGGTCGTCCACATTGACCGACTGGGGACTCGACTGCTGCGTTGTGGACTCTGCCGGCAGCGATGCCGCAAGGTGCACAGCATGCAAAAGCCGCGAGTGTGGCGTGATCTATCGATGCGGAAATTGCCGCTGAACTGCGCTACCGGCCTCGGCGAGTGGAGTGTCCGCGGTGCGGCGTGCGGGTGGAGGACTTTCCCTGGGCGGAGCCGTGGGCGCGAGTGACCACGGCTCTATCCAATGCGGTAGCAAGACTCGCCCAAGAATTGAGCTGGCAGGGAACGGCCCGTCAGTACGGCTTGAATTGGAAGAGTGTGGCAACGATCGTGAAACGGGCGGTGCAGTACGGATTGAAACATCGCACGCGTCCGCCGGTGCATGTCATCGGCATTGATGAGGTGAGCCGGCGCAAGGGCCAAGTCTATCTGACGGTGGTTTACGATCTGGAGCGGCGGGTTCTGCTGTGGGTAGGCGACGACCGCACCGAGGAAGCGGTGAAACCATTCTTCACCAAAGAAATGGGCACGCGGCGCTGCCATACCCTACAGGTCATCTGTATGGACATGTGGGCGGCCTACGCCAATCTGGTGAAGGAGCATGCGCCCCAGGCGCAGATCCTGTTCGACCGGTTCCACATCGTCAAGCATCTCAATGATGCCGTCGAAGAAGTCCGGCGCAGTGAAATGCGCCGCCTGAGTGCGAAAGAGAAAGTGCCGTTCAAGCGTAGCCGCTGGTTGCTGCTGAAGAATCCCTGGAATCTCGGCGACGACCAGAAAGAGCGTCTGTCGACGCTGGTGCGGTGGAACACGCCGATCGTGCGCGCCTATTACCTTAAAGAAGCCTTTCAGTTGTTCTGGGACTACCAGCAGCCCAAACGGGCCGGCGATCACCTGGAGAAATGGATGCGTTCGGCCATGCGCTCCCGGCTGGATCCCTTCAAGAAATTCGTGCGCATGTTGCGCGGGCATCTCGAAGGAATCCTATCGTGGACCAAACACCGCGTCTCCAACGGCGCCGTGGAGGGAATGAACAACAAGATCAAGTCCATCAGCCATCGCTCGTTCGGGTTCCGGACTGCTGAGAACTTCATCGCGGCGATCTATCACTGCTGCGCGAAATTCCCGCTGCCTCTTGAACGCTAATCACACTTTTGGGATACGAACCTGAAAAACCCTCCATGATTCATAGAAGGCACGGCGATCTGTGGTATCATTCACCGCACCTTTGCGACTGGCCGCGGGCTCACGGTTGGATTCCTATGAGATTATCGCGGCGTTGGGCGCGGGCGGAATGGGCGAAGTGTTCCGCGCACGCGACGCTTCGCTGAAGCGTGACGTGGCGATCAAAATGCCGACCCGTTAAATCAAGGCCGAAAGCCAGATCCTGTTTTCTCGCACAAACGGTAGTTGTAGGCGGCGCGAGTATGGACTCCATCCCTTTGCCGTGCTTCTGGACATTGGCCGGTCTTCACCCGGCCGCTATCTCCGCGAATCGCCGGCTTTCAAGCCGCGCTCCCGAAACCACCATCTCTGAAGCATTGAGACCGTTACAATGACACCGTGGTGGCACTTTCCCCTGGCACTCGCGTGGGACCCTATGAAATCCTCGCCGCTCTCGGCGCGGGTGGCATGGGCGAAGTCTGGAAGGCGCGCGACACGCGGCTCGACCGCATTGTCGCGCTCAAATTCTCGCCCGCGCATTTCAGCGAGCGCTTCGAACGGGAAGCGCGCGCCATCGCCGCGCTGAATCATCCGAATATCGCCCAGATCTACGACGTGGGGGAGAACTACCTCGTCATGGAGTTCGTCGAAGGCGCGCCACTGCGGCCTTCGCCAGGACACCCGCGCAGCTGCTCGATATCGCCGTGCAAATTGCCGATGGCCTTTCCGCCGCGCACGCTGCCGGTATCGTCCATCGCGATCTCAAGCCGGACAATATCCTCGTCACGGCTCACCAAAGACCCCGCCGCGTCAAGATTCTCGATTTCGGCCTGGCCAAAGCCGCAGCCTTGGAACACCGAGCCCGGCGATGCGCAACCCGCACCTGACCGTCACCGACCCCGGCACCGCTCGTCGGAACTGTGGCGTACATGAGTCCCGAACAGGTGCGCGGCCGGAAACTCGACTCCGCAGCGACCAGTTCTCTCTCGGGCTGGTGCTTTACGAACTCGCCACGCGGAAAGCGCGCGTTCCAGCGCGAGTCTGCCGCCGAGACCATGACCGCCATCATCCGCGAGGAAGCCGAGCCGCTGCCTGCCCACCGTGCCCCCGCCCGTTCGCTGGACCATCGAACGGTGCCTGGCGAAAGATCCGGACCAACGCTACGATTCCACCCGCGACCTTTACCGCGAACTGCGTCAAACCCGCGATGGGTTATCCCAGACACTCGGTCCGTCCGCGGCGGCGGGCGCCCCGGCAACGCACACCGCATCCCGATGGCTCCGGACCGCCGTCGTAGTTACTGCCGTCGCTGCGGCCGCGCTCCTCGGCGCCTGGTTGCAGTCGCTCCGCCACATCGTAACGCCGGCATGGACGGGCGTCCGCTTGGGTGGCCCGGTTGTCGCTCTCTCGCCGCGAGTCTCTCCGGACGGCCAGATGCTGGCCCTGCTTACCCTCGTCAACCGCCAGACCCAGGTCGCCATCATGAAACCAGACGGAGGAAGTTGGAACGTACTGACGCACGACACCACCAATGGTTCCGTGACCAACGTATCCTGGGCGCGCGACGGTTCCCGCCTCTTTTTCGACCGCTTCTGGGAACGGCCCGCCGGGGTCTATTCCATTCCGCCTCTCGGCGGCGAACCCATATTGCTGCTGGACGATGGATGGGCGCCGCAGGCCCTTCCTGATGGTAGTCTGGTTGTGCTGAAAAGGACGCCGCTGGGCAACGATCAGGCGTTTCGTTTCTGGCCGGACTCGGGACGAAGCCAGCCTCTCCCCGCCTATTTGGAGCGCTACGATAGCGGACCCCCCTTGCGCGCTTTCGCCGACGGCAAGGAAATCATCTTCATTGGTGCGCCTGAACAGGCCGCCCTCGAATCCGGCTCGCAGCCCTACATCCTGGATCTCGCCACCCTCCGGTCCCGCCGCATCGATCCGCAAGCGCCCATCGACCGTCTCGATTTCCAGCTTGGCCTCCCTCTCGCGCCCACTCCCGACGGCGCAGGCTTTCTGATGCTGGGCAGGCAGGAGAACAGCTTCGAGTTGATCCGCGTAGAGCGAAACGGCAAACCCGGACACACCCCTGTGCTCTCCTTCTCCAATGGCATGCCGCCGTTTTATGCCGATGTCGCACCGGGTGGATCCATCTATGTGGACTCGCCCGAGATGAGCGCGTCGCTTTCGCGGTTCACCCCGGCCGGCCGGCTCATTGCGGAATCCGCCGCGCCCCCTTTGTCCAATAACAGGGTCCTGCTGTTGAACGATGGGCGAGTCCTCATCACCTCCGCGCTCGGCGGCAATTCGCGCCTGCTCACCGGAAATATGGGCACGGACTTCCGCCCCTTTCTGCAAGGGGCAGCCGTCGAAACCGCCTATGCTTCGCCGCTGGGCGCCGATGAGATCGCGCTTTTGCTCGGCCCCCGGGGAAGCGCCGTATCGCCATTGCCTCCCTTCGCAACGGTGTGATCCGGCGCGAAATTCCAGTCCCCGGCGGCCAGGCCACCGCAGTGGCCGTTTCCTCCACCCTGAAAACCATCTATTACGCCGCGCAGGACACCATCTACTCGATGCCTGAGGTTGGAGGGACGCCGGTGCGGTTCGCCGAGGGCGATGACCTCACGATCGATCCGGCTGGGCGAATCCTTGTGATCCACTGCGGCAAAGGAATGGTGCGCTTCCAGCTTCCTTCCTCCGCTGCGGAGCCGGTTGTGCTTCCCGCCGGAGTACGGCTTGCGACCGGATTCCTGTCTCCCTCCGCTATCGATCGAAAAGGGCGCATTCTGCTCGGCGTGGTGACTCCGCACGATTTCGACTACAAATGCGCCATTGTGGATGGCCCCGCCTTCACCGTAATCTCGACTGACCGCCCGGGGGATAATCTCGTCCCTGGCTGGACCCCCGAGGGGGATGTCATCGCCGTCCATGACATCCTTCGATCGGAGTTGTGGCGGTTCAGCCGGTGACACCGTTTCGAAATTCTTCTTCCACTTACAACAAACCACTTACACTCCTTAACCCCAGGAATGCATAACTTCGTATGATCCAATGTAATTGGAAGGAGATCTATGGAAGATCAACTTATACAACCGAAGCCGCGCGACCCGCGCGCCCTGAACGCTTATAGGCACGGCCTCACAGGCCAGGTTCTTATCCTCACTCCTGAAGATGAGGCCGCTTACAAGGCCCACTGCCACAACATCCACGAGTATTACGCCCCCGTCGGAGGCATGGAAATCGAACTCGTCCAGGAGATCGCCGATGACCGCTGGCGCCTCAAGCACGCCAGCGCCCTGATCAACAACAGCTTCGCTCTAGGCATGACCCGCCCCGATACCATCACCGCGCACCACCCGGAAATCGACGCCGCCTTCGCGCAAACCCGCACCTGGCATGACGATCCCAAAACCATCGCCCTGCTCGGCCTCTATCAGCACCGCATCAAGAACAAGGAAATCAAAACCACCACTCTGCTCCGCCAGTTGCAGCAGGAGCGCCGCGAAGCCCTCAAGCAGGCCGTCGAAGAAGCCGCTCTCCTGGCCCAACTCGCCGCAAGCAAAGGAGAAACTCTCAACATCGAGCGCGATCTCCCGCGCTGCACCAGCTACCCGCAATTTGATTTTTCAAACCCCGAAATCGGCCGCTTAATCCTCCACGCCCAGCGCCTCGCCGAGGCCCGAAAGCTCTTCCCCAAGCCCCAAAAGCCCCTCCGCATGGCCGCATAGTACTACTATGTTAGAAAACATGTGGGGCAGGCCTTCAGCCTGCAGCGGGCTTCAGCCGGCTTCAGCCCGCCCGGCCCCCAAAAGATCTTTGACATTTGAATATACGCCGGAGCTATGCGTACTTCGCCGTCGTTAAACGGTTCTTGGATGAGCTCCGGCTCGAAGGGCCGCACCATTCCCCATCCCCAACCCCCAACCTACCGGCGCACGCGGTGTTTCACTGCGGCTTGCGGCTTCAGCAGCGCTTGAAACTGCGCCTGCGGCAGCGTCAACGACACAGTCACCGCCGTGCCCGACGAACTGGCCGTGATCGCCTTGCCTACCACCGCCGCGTTCGGATTGCTGGAGCCCTGAAGCTGCAGCATGTTCGCCATGAGCTGAATCAGGCCGGCCAGGTTCGTGGCGTCCTGCGCATTATCCGCCTGTGCTACGGCATTGAATGCCACGTTGGCGCCGAACTTCACCCCGCCGCTGGCGCTCTGAATCTGGCTGACGATGTTCAGTTGCGCCTTGGCATCGGTGCTCAGACCGGGGGCCACCAGCGCGTTCGGCCCCAGCAGTGTCGATACCGGTACCGCCGTCACGAACCATGCGTCATCGGCGGCGCTGAGGTTCTTGATCTGCGAAAGCAGCGCCGCGGGCAGTGCCTGCGGGGCCGATTGCCGGTCGATGGCCGCCTTTACGCTGGCGATATCCCCCGCCACCGCCACAGTCGAGCCCAGAAAGGCCACAGCCCCCATTTGCTGCGGATCCTCCAGGAGCGAGACCCCGTTATAAGTCTCGCTCTTCGCGCCCCCCGTTACGGCGGCGGTCGTAATGGCAGATACATTAAAGGTGCCCGTGGCCATCACCAGGCCGCTGTGCGAGCCCTTCACGCCACTGGACGCGGTAAGCACCTCGGTCACATCCTTCGTCGGGTCGAACCCCAACTTGGTGGTGACCACCGTGACGTCGGAATTCCCCGCAAACTGGCTCAGCACATATTGGCCGAACGGGCTGGTCTCGGCCGTGAGCACGTTGATCCCGGCCACGACTGTTGCGTTCGGCATTACAAGATTCAGCAGATTCTGGTCAACGGCAGGAAGCGTGCCGGCAAATACGGTGACTAGCGTCGCGGTGGTAAGGATTCGTGCCTTCATATCAATCAGGACGGAGGTCCCGCTCCATTATTAACGATCCTCGTGGCCAACCGGGATCTGCTCCACGATTTCGATCCCAAACCCTTCCAGGGCAACGATCTTGCGCGGATGATTGGTCAGCAGCCGGATGGTGTGCAGTCCCAGGTCGGAGAGAATCTGGGCGCCGATGCCGTGCTCGTGCTGCAACTGCCGCTGGCCGGCTTCACCCTTATAATGCATGAAGTCCCGCCCGTGCGATACCATGCGGCGGACGCCGTCCGGGCCCGTCTGGGTGCGGAACCCTGGACCGCTCTCATGCATGTAAACCAGCACCCCGCGGCCCTCCTCCGCGATGGCGCCGCAGCGAATCGCGCACCAGGCGGCCGCAATCGCAGCTCACCGAGCCGAACACGTCGCCATAGATGCAGCGCGAGTGCATGCGCACCAGCACGCTCTCCTGCCCCGCCACGTCGCCCCGCACCAGCGCCATGTGATGTTCCGGGTCGATATCGCTGGTGTAGGCGATGGTGCGGAAGTCGCCGAATTCGGTTTCGATGCAGCCCTCGGCGGCGCGATGCAGGAAGCGCTCCGTCTTCAGCCGGTAGCGGATCAGGTCGGCCACCGAGATCATTTTCAGGTTGTGACGGGCGCAGAATTCCAGCAATTGCGGCACCCGCGCCATGGTGCCGTCCTCGTTCATCACCTCGCAGATCACGCCCGCCGGAGCCAGCCCCGCCAGCCGCGACAGGTCCACTCCGGCCTCGGTCTGTCCGGCGCGCACCAGCACGCCGCCCTCGCGCGCGCGCAGCGGAAAGATGTGCCCGGGCCGGGCCAGGTCGGCCGGCCGGCAGTTCGGGTCGATACGTCTGCAGAATGGTGCGCGTCCGGTCGGCCGCCGAAATCCCCGTCGTCACGCCATCGCGCGCATCGATCGATTCGCAGAATGCCGTGCCGAAATTGGACGTATTGGTGGGACTCATCAACGGCAGCCGCAGATAGTCGCAGCGCTCCGGCGTCAGCGTCAGGCAGATCAGGCCGCGTCCGTGCGTAGCCATGAAGTTGATGATTTCCGGCGTGACCTTTTCGGCGGCGATGGTCAGGTCGCCCTCGTTCTCGCGGTCCTCATCGTCGACCACCACCAGCATGCGGCCCGCGCGGATCTCGTCGATTCCTTCGGGCACGGAGACAAACGACATGGTTCCATTGTACCGGGCGTCGCCCGCTCCAATCCGAGCACCGCTGACGCTTGTTGCTCTGGTCGGAGACGCGACCGTCAGGAGCGTTCGCGCGGAAATACGTCAACGTACTTCTGAAACGGTGCACTAAGTTAAGATGAGAGTCTGGACAGGATTTGCATTTTGAGATCCAATAATGTCGCCATTGCTACGGCTCCTGCCACCTTTGTCCGCTCTGGATCTCACCGGGATTGTCGATATCCTGGTGGTATCGTTCCTTCTATATCAATGCCTGATGGTGGTCCGCGGCACCCGCGCAGGTCCCATTCTGGTGGGTATCCTGATGATGGTCCTGCTCTACCGGCTGGCCCTGCGCGTGGGGTTGGAGGCGCTGAGCTGGCTGCTCTCTTCCATCGTTCCCTACATCGGACTCGCCGTGATCGTCCTGTTTCAGTCGGAGATCCGGCGCACCCTCGCGCGCATCGGGCGGAAGCGCCTGATGGGAATGATTGCCGGAGGCTTCCGCGCGCCTGAATCGGTCAGCGAAATCATGCTGGCCGTCGAGCAAATGTCAGCCGAAAAAACCGGCGCGCTCATCGTCCTCGAGCGCGATATCGGGCTGCGAACCTTCATTGAAAGCGGCGTCCGGCTGGAAGCGCGCCTCTCGCGCGACCTGCTCCTCTCCATCTTTCAGCCCGGGCTCCCCCTGCATGACGGCGCCGTGATCGTGCAGAAAGAGCGCCTGGCCGCAGCCGGATGCTTTCTGCCGCTTACCACCAACCGCGAACTCTCCCTCAAGCTGGGAACGCGCCACCGCGCCGCCATCGGCATCACCGAAGAGACCGACTGCCTTTCCCTGGTGGTGAGCGAAGAGACCGGCCGCGTTTCCCTGGCCGCCTTCGGCGAACTGGTACAGGGGCTCTCCGGCGCCGAGGTCGTGGACCGCATCAATCGCCACTTCGGTGTGCAGCGCCCCGCCGGCGTGCCCATCGATGAGTTTCCCGCCGATATCCCGCTGGCGCACGACCACCCCCCGCAGGAACCGCGGTCGGACAGGGCGAACTGACCATGCGACGCCCCCTTCGCTGGCTCCTGGACCTGGTTTCGAAGAACGTTGGCTGGAAGCTGCTCTCGCTCGCCATGGCCGTGATGCTCTGGGTCCTGGTGGCCAGTGAGCCCGAACTCTCCACCTTCACCTCGGCCCAACTGGAATACAAGAACCTGCCCGATGATCTGGAGATGTCCTCCGAACCGGTCGCCACCGTGTCCCTCGAATTACAAGGCTCCTCCGGCGTGTTGAGCGCCCTGACCGATAGCAGCACGCGCCCCGCCGTGATTCTGGATATGTCGGGCGTGTTCGCCGGCGAGCGCACGTTCACCATAGACGACGGCAGCGTGAAGCTGCCGCGCGGCGTCCGCCTGGTGCGGGCGCAACCTTCCCAGGTGCGCTTCACCTTTGAGCACCGGCTTTCGAAGCAGGTTCCCGTGGTGGTCCGCTTCAACGGGGACGGGGCCAATGGCTATATCGTCTCCAGCAAGCAGGTGGAGCCCGCGACGCTTACCGTGGTGGGCCCCGCCAGCCACGTGGCGCGTATCCGCGCGGCGGACACCGATCCGGTGGATGTATCCGGCGTGGTGGGGACCTCGCAGTTTCGTACCAACGCGTATATCCACGATCCGTACGTGCGGTTTCAATCCTCCCCGCAGGTCACGGTAACAGTCACGATGAGAAAGCAGTAATGGCCAAACAACTATTCGGTACCGATGGAATTCGCGGAGTGGCGGGAGAGTACCCGCTGGATCCGCAGACGATCTTCGCCTTCGGCGTCGCCTTGGGTGAAGATACCACAGCGCATCATCCGGACCCGGAGATTCTGATCGGCACGGACACCCGCGAATCCGCGGCGTGGATCGCCGAACTGGTCGCCGGCGGGCTCGCCAGCCGCGGCGTGCGCGTGCGCTATGCCGGAGTCATCACCACGCCGGGCGTCGCCTGGCTGACCCGCTCCGGCGATTTTGTCGCCGGCGTGATGATTTCGGCATCGCACAACCCATACCAGGACAACGGCCTCAAGCTCTTCGCGCATTCCGGGTTCAAGCTCCCCGACCAGGAAGAGCACACCATCGAGCAGGAGATCCTGCGTCTGCGCGGCGCGGGCGTGACTCCGGTGCCCATGGCGCTCGCGGTGGATGAGACCCTGGACCGCCAGTACCTCGAGTTCCTGCTCTCCACCACCACCACGCGGCTGGACGGCGTGAAACTCGTGCTGGACTGCGGCAACGGCGCGTCCTACCGGCTCGGTCCCGACCTGTTCCACCGCCTCGGCGCGGATGTCGTCACCATTTGCGCCGAACCGGACGGCCGCAACATCAACGCCGGCTGCGGCGCCATGCACCTGGGGCTGCTGCAAAAGGTTGTGGTGGAGCAGGGCGCCGATTATGGCGTGGCCTTCGACGGCGATGCCGATCGCGCCATCTTCGTCGCGCACAGCGGCAAGGTGGTGGATGGCGATGCCGTCCTGCTCGCCGCCGCGCGCGATCTGAAGGCCGCCGGGAGGCTCAACCGCCACACCGTGGTCTCCACGGTCATGTCCAACCTGGGGCTCGAAAAGGTGCTGGCGCGCGACGGCATCACCATGGTCCGCACCGCGGTGGGCGATAAATATGTTCTGGAAGAGATGCTGCGCCTCGGTGCCGCGCTTGGCGGCGAACAGTCCGGTCACGTCATCTTCCGCGACTTTGCCACTACCGGAGACGGCCTGCTTACCGCCGTCCGCGTGTTCGAAATCGCGCGCCGCGCCGGTGTGGGACTCGACGAACTGACCGCCGACCTGCGCGTCTATCCGCAGAAACTGGTGAACGTGCGCATTCGCGAAAAGAAAGGCCTGCTGGAAACTCCCGGCGGTCGCCAGCGAAATTCAGAAGGCCGAAACCTCCCTGGCCGGAACCGGCCGCGTCCTGGTGCGCTTTTCCGGCACCGAACCCCTGGCCCGGGTCATGGTGGAAGCCGAAGATGCCGGCCAGGTGGAGCACTTTGTCAACCGGATTGCCGATGCCATTCGCAACGCCGCGCTGGGGTAAAGGCTATTTTTGTAAATTAAAATACCATTGCTGGCACGGGTAAGTGGGGAATATACTGTAACCAGGCTGCAACTTGCCGCCGTCAGACTGCGTCTTTAGAAGCGTAGGGCTTTTGCGAGTGGTCTCGCGGGACACTAGGTTTCTCGCGAGCCAAACCGGCGGGTGTTATCCTCCGAGCGCCCGCCGGCTTTTCTTTCTAAACCCGCCTCAGCACCATCGCCGAATTCTTGCTCCCAAACGCGATGCAGTTGGCAACCGCGTGCTCGATATCGAGCTTGCGCGGCGTGTCTCGGGATGTAGTCCAGATCGCAGTCGGGGTCCGGCTCGTCCACGTTGAGCGTGGGGTGCGCCACGCCGTCGCGCATGGCCAGCAGGGTGGCCGCCACTCCCGCCGCGCCGCACGCGCCTTGCGGATGGCCGATCAGGCTCTTGATCGACGACCCGGGCAGTTTGTAGGCGTGGCCGTCGAAGGCCAGTTTCACGGCGCGCGTTTCGATGCGGTCGTTCAGTTCCGTGGAGGTCCCGTGGTAGCTGATGTATTGCACGTCGCCCGGCGCGACTCCGGCTTCGTCCAGCGCCATGCCGATGGCGCGCGCGGGCTCTTCGCCGCACTCCTCCAGCCGCACCCGGTGGTAGGCCTCGCAGGTGGAGCCGTAGCCCGCCACTTCGCCATAGATGTGCGCGCCCGCGAGCTTTGGCCTGTTCCATCTCTTCCATCACGAAGAACCAGGAGCCCTCGGCGATCACGAAGCCATCGCGGTCCCGCGAAAACGGACGCGATGCCCGCTGCGGTTCGTGATTCCAGCGCGTGCTCATGATGCGCATGAGCTGGAAGCCGCGCAGGATCAGCGGCGCCAGCGGCGAATCCACTCCGCCCGCGATCATCATGTTCAGCGAGCCGCGTCTGAATATGATGGAACGCGTAACCCATGGCGTCGGTGGATGAGGTGCATCCGGTGGAAATGATGTGGCTCAATCCGCGAAATCCGAAGCGCATGGAGACTTCGCTGGCCAGCGTGCCGATGGTCCCGGTAGGGATGGTGTACACGCTGCACTGCTTCAGATGGCCGCCGTAGTAGAGCCGGTACTGCTCTTCGGTGAAGTCCTGGCTGCCGCCGCCGGAGCCGACGATCACGCCGACCTGGCGCAGTTCGTCGCGGGTCATGCCCTTCCAATCGACCCCCGCGTCTTCCAGGGCTTCGGCCACGCTCGCCGCCGCCAGTGGAACCGCGCGCGAGACATGCGGCCGGTCTTTGATCTCCACGTATTTCTTCTCGTCGAATTCGTCCGGCACTTCGCCCGCGACTTGCACGACGAAGCCCGACGGATCGAAGCGGGTGATTCGTCTCACACCGCTCAGGCCGTTCCGGGTGGCCTCCCAAAAGCGTTCACGCCCGATTCCGTTCGGGCTGACCGCACCGATTCCTGTGATCACAACACGACGCATGAATTTGCTTTGCCTTTAGTCTTCTCGCCAGTATAGGCTGAATCTTATGACTGCTGCTATGGAGAATCGGCCGCCGGGAAAGATTACGGCGTTTCTCGCCGGTCTTCAGGGTGGCATGGTGGGAATTCTGTGCATGCTGGCGTGGCTGGGAGTGAGTGCTTCCTGGCTGCGTCGCAGCTTCTGGACTTCGGAGAATCTCGTTGCCAGTGCGTTCTATGGCGATGCCGCCGTGCAGCGCGGCTTTGTGGCCGGCTCCGTCTCCGGAGCGGCGCTCTACATACTGGTTTACACTGCGTTGGGCGGCCTGTTCGCCGTGCTGTTCCGCGGGCAGGAGCGGCAGACACGCGTTCTGTTGCTGAGCCTGGCATTCAGCATGGGATGGTATTATCTTTCGTTCCACGTACTCTGCCGGAGCCTTCTGCCGCTGGTTTACCTGCTTCATGCGGAGCGTCCCATGGTGCTCGGCCACCTGGTGTACGGCACGTTTCTTTCGCGCTTCCAAAACTACGCACGGGAATAAGGCCGCTCCGGGCAGTCGCGGGGCAACCGCACTCCCTACGCCAGTTCCAGTTCGATCTTCTTGGCCGCCGGATCGAGCTTCACAATGCGAAAGCTGCGGATCTGTCCGGCGCGCGCCGGTTCGCGTTTGGAGCCTCCGCCGCTCTGCCCGCCCTTCCATTTGGATTGCAGCATGGTGCTGAGCGAAGAGAGATCCACCTTGCCTTCCGCCGCCTTCTCTTCCTGTGCGGGCGCATCGGAGCCCAGCCGGCAGATCGCCTGAATGCCTTCTCCCAATTCCACGCGGGCCCGCCCGCCGGAGGCATCGATGGTGCGTCCGGTGACCACATCGCCCTCCTTGTGTTCGGCGATATATTCATCCAGGCTGGTAGGCACAAGCTGCTTCATGCCCAGCCGCAGCCGGCGCTTTTCCAGGTCGCATTCCAGCACCTGCGCTTTGACCACCTGGCCCACCTTCAGCACGTCCGAAGGTGCATTGATCCGCTTTTCGGCGCTGATGTCGCCCACGTGGATCATGCCCTCCACGCCTTCGGACACCTGCACGAACGCTCCGAACTTGGTGAGGCTGGTGACCGCGCCTTCGGCAATGGCGCCCTGCGGAAACTTCTGCGGCACTTCGGCCCACGGATCGCCCAACGCCTGCTTGAGTCCCAGGGAAATGCGGCGATCGGCCTGGTTGACTCCCAGGATCACCACGTCCACCGTGTCGCCCGCCTTCACCACGTCGGAAGGCTTGCGCACCTTCTTCGACCACGACATTTCCGAGAGGTGGATGAGCCCTTCGATGCCCTTTTCCAGTTCCACGAAGGCGCCGAACTCGGCCACGCGCGTCACCGTGCCGGTCACCCGCTCGCCCTGCTTGTATTTCTCGCTGGCCTGCTCCCACGGATGCGGCAGCAGTTGCTTCATGCCCAGCGAAATGCGCCGCTTGGCGGGATCCACCTTGAGAATCCGGACCTGCACCTGCTGGCCCACGGTCAGCACGTCCGCCGGCTTGTTCACGCGGCCCCAGGAAATATCCGCCACGTGCAGCAGCGCGTCCACGCCGCCGATATCCACGAAGGCGCCGTAGTCGGTCAGGCTGCGGACCGTCCCGGTGACCGTCTCGCCCTCCTTCACTTCGGAGTAGCGCTTCTCCTTGGCCGATCGTTCTTCTTCTTCCAGGATGGCGCGGCGGTCCACCACCACGTCTTCATCGCCCACATCCAGCTTGATGATGCGGCAGCGGATCTCCTGGCCGATCAGCTTTTCCATTTCGGCCGCGTCTTTGGCGCCGCTGCGCGACGCCGGCATGAAGGCGCGCACCCCCACATCCACGCTCACCCCGCCCTTCACCACGGCGCTGACCACACCCGCGATCGCCGCCTTATCGGCGAAGGCCTTCTCCAGCGACGACCAGTCCTTGGGCCGCTCCACCTTGATCTTCGACAGCTCGTAATAGCCGTCTTCCCCGCGGCCTTTGATGGATACCGCCACCTTGTCGCCGGGCTTGATCTCTTCCCCGGCCTTCTGAAACTCGGCCAGCGGAATGGTGCCTTCGATCTTGTAGCCGATGTCGAGGAAGACCTGGTCGCCGGTTACCGCGACTACGGTGCCTTCCAGGCCTTTGACGCCTTCTCTTTCGGCCTTGTGAGAATGAGACTGTTCGTATTGCGACAGAATGTCGCCGAAAGACTCGTTAGACTCGTTTTTGGTTTGGGAACCCGGACCGATATCCCGATCCTGATCCAGAATACTTGGGTTGGGCATGAGACGTTCCTTCTCATTGTGGCATAATCCCGACTGAGATATTAGAGGTGCCATTTTTCAAGCTTCCCGGCTGGATGCGCGCGGTCCGTCCCCAGGATTTCGTCTGGGTGCTTCTGTTCGGCGTGCTGATCGCGCGCCCCCTGTATGGCGACGCCTACGAGTTGGTGCCGCTGATCGCGCTGGGCATCGTGCAGATCGCCGAACCGCGGATTCCCGCCTCACGCACAACGCACGGACGTGTGGCGGGAATCCTTCTCAAGCTGGTGCTGCTCTGGCCTCTGCTGGCATTCAACGGAACGGTGGGAAGCCGCTACTGGGTGCTGCTGCTGCTGCCGGTGGTTTCCGCCGCGACCATCTCCGGCTTGGGGTGGACCATGTTCTGGGTGCTGCTGGTGGCCGGCTTCTACATGTCGTTCCTTCTGTTTCCGCAGGTGAATTGGAATCAGTGGATCGACCTGGCGATCGAGCGCGTCGTCTTTCTCGCCATGGTGGGCACGCTGGCCAACATGCTGGCCGAAGATCTGCGCATTCAATCCGCCCAGCACCAGCGCACCGCCGAGGAACTGGCGCGCGCCATCGCCCAACTCCGCGAGGCTGAAGACGCCATGCGCCGGTCCGATCGCCTGGCCGCGCTGGGACAACTCTCCGCCGGACTGGCGCACGAACTGCGCAATCCGCTGGGGACCATCAAAGCGTCTTCGGAGATGCTGGCGCACAGCGTCAGCGCCGAAAACGAAGTGGCGCGCGAAGTCTCGGGCTTCATCAATTCCGAGGTGGACCGCTGCAACGCCCTGATCACACGGTTCCTGCAATTCGCGCGTCCGGTGCAACTGCAGCGCGGCAGAGATGAAGACCTGGCCCAGGTGCTGGATCAGGCCATCGCGCTGGTGGAGCGCGAGGCTCCCGGGGTTTCCATCTACCGCAACTACGAACCGGAAATGCGGCCGTTCCCTTTCGACGCCGAGCTCATGGAGCGCGTCTTCTATAACCTGGTGCTGAATGCCGCGCAGGCCACCAGCGCCGGCGGCGCGGTCACGGTGAAGACGCGGTCGTCGGCCGGAACCGCCGAAGTATCGGTGATCGATCGCGGCGCGGGAATCGAAGAGAAGAATCTCAACAGCATTTTCAATCCGTTCTTCACCACCAAATCGGCCGGGGTGGGCCTGGGCCTGGCCATCGTTTCCAAGATTGTAGATGAACACGGGGGTAAAATAACGGTGGAAAGCGAGCCCGGAAAGGGCAGTATTTTCCGTGTGCTGCTGCCGATGGATCTGGTTTCTCCGGAGAGTTCCCAATGAGTCAGACTTCTTCTTATCGCGGAGGCGCGGAGACGCAGAGGAAGACGCGGAGAAAAATGGAGCGGCACAAACTGAACGATTCCCCAACCCCAACCCCTATCCCCAGCCCCCTTCTTCCTCCGCGTCTCCGCGTAGAGCGGTGCTGCCGAGTGGATCTGGTTTCTTCGGAGAGTTCCCAATGAGTCGAGAGTTTATTCATCGCGGAGGCGCGGAGCCGCGGAGCAAAACGCGGAGAACGCAAAGGCTTTGCCAACCGCCGGTTTGTTCTCCTCAGCTTTTCTCTGCGTCTTCCTCCGCGTCTCCGCGCCTCCGCGATGAGTCTCTCTCATGAAACGACGCATCCTGATAGTCGAAGACGAAGAGAAGCTCCGCCGAGTTCTGGAATTGCAACTGGTCTCCGCCGGGTTCGACGTGGACAAGGCGGGCGCCGCTGAAGAGGGACTCAAACTGGTGGACCGCGCCGACCTGGTGTTGAGCGATCTGAGATTGCCGAACATGGATGGCCTGCAATTGCTCGGGCTGATCCGGCGCCAGAATGCCCAGGTGCCGGTGATCATGATGACGGCGTTCGGCAGCGTGGAGACGGCGGTAGAAGCCATGAAGGCCGGCGCCACCGATTTCCTGCTGAAGCCGTTTTCACTGGATCATCTGATGCAGGTAGTGAACAAGGCGCTGGAGGTGCGCGCGCTGCGCGAAGAGAATCGCGCCCTGAAAGAAGAATTGGGCCGCCGCTACGAATTCGACAGCATCATTGGCCGCAGCCAGCCCATGCAGGAGATTTTCGCTACCATCGAACGGGTCGCCCCCACGCGCGCCACCGTGCTGCTGGCGGGCGAAAGCGGCGTGGGCAAGGACCTGATCGCGCGCGCCATTCATTTCCGCTCGCCGCGCAGGACCACCCCGTTGTCAAGATCAACTGCTCCGCCATTCCGGAAAACCTGATGGAGAGCGAACTGTTCGGCTACGAGAAGGGCGCCTTCACCGGCGCGCAGACCAGTCAAAGCCCGGCAAGTTCGAACAGGCCGACACCGGCACCGTGTTTTCCTGGACGAAATCGGCGACGTGCCGGCGCGCCATTCAGGTGAAGCTGCTGCGCATTCTGCAGGAGCGCGAGTTCGAGCGGCTGGGCAGCAACGAGACGCGCCACATCGACGTGCGCGTGGTCGCCGCCACCAATCAGGATCTGCGCGCCGCGCTCGAGCAGGGCACGTTTCGCGAGGACCTGTACTACCGGCTCAACGTGGTGCCGATCAATATTCCGCCGCTGCGCGAGCGTAAGCGTGGACATCCCCTTTCTGGCCGACCACTTTCGTGAAGAAGCTGGCGCCGCGACACCGGCTGCCTGGCGGAATCGATCACCGACGCCGGCATCGAAAAACTGATGGGCTACCACTGGCCCGGCAACGTTCGCGAACTGGAGAACGTGATCGAGCGAAGCCTGGTGATGTGCACCGGTACCGTCCTGGACGCCAACGATATTCACCTGGAGAGCGCCCCGCGCGCCGCGAGCGCACAACGATCCCGAACTTCCTGCCCGAAGGCATGACGCTGGATCAGTACGAGCAGGACCTGATCCGCGAAGCGCTGCGGCGCGCCGACGGCAACAAGAGCCAGGCCGCGCGTCTGCTAGGCCTGACCCGCAACGCGCTGCGCTACCGGCTGACGCAGATGGGGCTGGAGGCGTAGGCTGAGAGCATGGACATCCAGCAAATGCTGCAAAATATGGCCGAGCGCGTCTCGACCGGCGCTTCGGTTAAAAACGTCTACGGCGAGCCGGTAGTGGTGGGCAATCGCACCATACTGCCGGCTGCCCGCATCCGGTATGCCTTCGGCGGTGGAGGCGGCCGGCCCAAGGGTGACGACGCGGCCGAAGGGGGTGGAGGCGGCGGCGGTGGGCGTGTTGCCGCGCGGCCCTGCGGCGCTCTCGAAATCACGGCCGAAGGGACTCGCTACATCCCATTCGGAGGCCAGCGCAGGTTATGCGCCGCCTTCGCCGCGGGGTTCCTGTTGGGCGCCGCGATGGTGGCATTGCGAAGGCCGCGCCGGATCGAAGTAGTAAAGCGCGCGGCGGGGTAGGGAGTATTCTGAACGGGCGCGCGGCTCAGCGGGAGCGCCTACGCGCGCCAGTTGAGGCCTACGTTGAGGGTTTTGCGGGCATATTCCAGGCTGTGCTCGAGGTCGATGCGCTGCTGCTCTTTCAGGGCCTCGACCATCACCGGGGGCTTTTTGAGTCCGGCCACATCTTCAATCACCATGGCGCCCATATAAGGATGGCCGCTTTTGGCAAGGGCGACGAAGCGGGCGAATTCCGATGCCAGGGCTTTGGGGAACGCCTTCCAGAAATCGCGCTCCAGGTAGGGAATCACGCGCGGCGGGCGGCCGGTGATAACCTCCATCTGCATGGAGGCGGTGGGGCACAGTTTGCGGAACTGCGCGGTGAATTTCACGAAGTCCACATTGCCTTCGCCGAGCACTACCCATTGGGCGGCGGCGCCGCGCGGATGTTCGAAGACGGCCGAATCGCGTACGTGGGTGGTGACCACGTAGGGCGCCAGCACTTCCAGGCTCACCATGGGGTCTTCCACGACCCACATGGGATTGCCGGTATCCAGGCAGGAGCCGACGTAGTCGGGGCCGGACTCTTCAATGATGGTCCTGACTTCGCGCGCCTGCATGTCGCCGTCATGATTTTCGAGAGCGATCTTGACTCCAAGGTCGAGGGCCTGGGAGCGAACGCTCTTGAACACTTTGACGGTGTCTTCCATGTGCGCTTCGATGGGCAGGGGGCCGAGGCGGTCGGCGCTGCCGCCCAGGTAGCAGCGCATGCTGCGGGCGCCCACCGCCTTGGCCACGCGCAGGCCTTCGAGCACGCGCTCGGAGGCCGGGGGACCGTTTTTGTTGAACGCCTTGCTGGAAGGGCAGATGCAGCCGGTGCCGCCATCGATGACGATATGGGCTCGGGCGGCCTGGTCTTTGATCTTCTGGAGATAGGCGGGCTCGCGGCTTTCGTAATCGTTGAGGCTGGAAATCTGCACGGTATCGAGTTTCTGTTGGGCGGCGAACTCGAGCAGTTGGCCGGCCTTCCATCCGAAGGCGCGCAGGGAATAGGTATCGAAGCCGAGCTTGATGGGGACGTCCTGAGGAGCGGGAGCGGCGAGGGCCGCGGCGGCCGCGGGGATGGTGCCAAGAAAGGTACGGCGTTTCATGCTGCTACTGTAACTCAATTGGCGTAGCTGGCAACGGGCGTGCAACCGATTCCGCCGTGTTCCTACCCGTTCTCGTATTTGCATGCACTTCCGGCGATTTTTCCGTGCCATTTCCTCACACCGGTGTGGTCAAAGGGCGTCACCGGCGGGGCGGGAACCGCAGTGTAACTGTTGCTATAATCGAGACTTAAGATCATTCAAAAACGACATTTGATGCCAAGCATGAAGTGTATTCCGGTACTTCTACTAGGGGCGGCGGCCGTGTTCGCTGCCGATTTTGTCACAGGACAAGCTGCCAGGGCGGTGATCGGCCAGCAGTCGTTCGACGCGGCGGATCCGAATTCCAGCAATACGGTGATCGGCGGCGCGAGCGGCATTGCTTATGCCGCCGATACGCTATTCATCGCGGATGCCAACCGCATCGGCGCGGCGCCGAACAACAGCCGGGTTCTGATTCTGCCGAACATTTCCAGCCAGGTGCCGCAGCCCACAGACCAGGTGCCGACCAACAGCATCTGTCCGATTTGCGTGGGAACCGCCAGCGTGGTTTTGGGGCAGAACGACTTTACGACCACGGCCGAGCCTCTCATCGCCAGCGCCAGCAACCTGCGGTTGCCCACGGCGGTGGCGTCCGATGGTGTGCACCTGGTGGTGGCCGATACCAACCACAACCGGGTGCTGATCTGGAATAAGATTCCCAAGGCGAACAATACTCCCGCCGATGTAGTGATAGGGCAACCGGATTTCACGTCGACAGGCGTTTCGGTGAACCACGTTCCGGACGCCAAAAGCGTCAGCGGGCCGCAGGGAGTCTGGATTCAGGACGGCAAGCTGTATATCGCCGATACCGGGTACAACCGGGTGCTGATCTACAACCACATTCCCACCGCGAACGGCGCGGCGGCGGACGTAGTGGTGGGGCAACCGAATTTCGACACCTTCGTGCAGGTAGATATCACCCAGCAGGTGAACCAGGGCGCCACGGCGAGCAATATGCTTAACCCGACCTCGGTAACCACCGACGGCATACGGATGTATGTATCGGACCTGGGCTTCAACCGGGTGCTGATCTGGAATACCATTCCGACCAATAACGGGCAGGCAGCCGATGTAGTGGTGGGCCAACCCGACATGATCAGTTCCATCCCCAACAACGCCTTCAGCACGGACACTACAACAGGTATTGAGACTCCCCTGCTGTGTACCGAATCGAATGGCGAGGACGCCAACACCAATCCCACGTATCCCACTTTCTGCAACGCCACGGTGCAGTTCCCGCGCTTTGCACTTTCCGACGGGACGCGGCTGTTCATCGCGGACGGAGGGAATGACCGCGTATTGGAATTTACCCACATTCCAACGGCAAACGGTGCCTCCGCGGACATTATTCTGGGTCAGATTGGCGGGGCGGTGGATCAAACCAACAGCGCGGCGGACTCGCTGGATACGCCGGTTTCGATGGCGTTTGACGGGACCAACCTGTATGTAAGCGATCCGTACAATCTGCGGATTATGGTGTTCACTCCACAGCCGGTGAACCTGCCATATCAGGCGGTGGTGAATTCGGCAAATCCCAACGTCTACTCGAGGGGAACCGTGACCATCGGAGGCAACATCGCCTACCAGGATACGGTCACGGTGACCGTGGGAAATTATCTGGGCAAGAGCACGGAATACACCTATACGGTGCAGACGGCGGACACGTTGCAGACCGTGGTTTCGGGCCTGGTGAACGTGATCAATTCGGGCGTGGGTATCGACACGGTGAGCAGCGTGAGCGTGACCTACCCGGGCGGCGACCCGAACGTGATTGCCATTGTCGATACCAGCGACGACCAGGTGATCCTGCAGGCGCGCATTGCCGGTTTTCAGGGCAACGCGGTTACCTATTCGGCCACGACTTCGACCGGCGCCCAGATCACGGCAGCGGCGACCAGCGGTTTTCTGAGCGGCGGCGGCGATGCGGCCAACGTCGCGCCGGGAACCATCGTATCGATCAATGGATCGAACCTGGCGGCGACGACCGCCGCGGCGGACCTGACGCAACCCAGTTTGCCAACTGAATTAGGCGGCGTGCAGGTCTATTTCAACGGCATTCGGGCACCGCTGGTGATGGTTTCGCCAACCCAGATCAACGCGCAAATTCCCTGGGAGTTCACCGATACGACGAGCGTCAACGCCTATGTCCGCTCGGTGATGAGCGACGGCAGCATTTCGGTGACTTCGCCGGTGGCGGTATCGATTGTGGGCGCGAATCCCGCGATATTCCAGCAGCCGGGCACCGCGAATCCGGTGATCGGGCTGGTGTACCACGGAAACAGTCACGCGGTAGGCGTGGTATCGGTAGATGGCAGCATTGTGGCCAATGATGTGGCGACTATCACCATTTTGGATAATACCTACTCTTACACGGTCCAGGCCACGGACACACTGGACACGGTGCGCGAGGCATTGATCGCGCTGATCAACCAGGACCCGCTGGTGACGGCGACTCCCGCGGGCGTGTTCGACCGCATCATTTTGCAGGCGCGGCAGGCGGGTCCGGACGGCGACAGCATCACGTACGGGGGAACTTCAACCAACGGCAGCACGGGCACGGGGTCGGTGATCGTGACGGCATTCGGCAACAATCTCTGCTGCGCGAATATTCAGGGGGCTCCGGTGACGCAGAACAACCCGGCGATCCCCGGTGAAACCATCATCGTCTATGCAACCGGGGCAGGCCTTCCGGTGATTACCGGCGGCAACCAGAGCCTGGTAGCGACCGGCCAGGCGTATCCGGTGGGCGGTCCGATTACGGCTCCCGCCAACGCCATGAACGCGATTGCCGGCGGCAGCACGGCGGACGTGCTGCAGTGTACGTTGAAGCCGGGTTCGGTGGGGCTGTTCGAGGTGCTGCTGCACCTCAACTCCGGGCTGGCGACGAACCTGTACGCCTCGCTGACGATTGCCCAGGGCTTTTTTGTGAGCAACGAAGTGACATTCCCGGTGTTCAATCCCGCGGCCGGGCAGTAGGGGCAGGGGACTTGGCGCAGGCCCGCCGGGTGTGTTAGATTCGCGCCATATGAAATGCGTCATCCTCGGATTGCTGATTGGGCTAAGCGCCTTCGCCCAAAAGATCCAGATCGAATCCGATCCGGCGGTGGATTTCTCCAAATTCAAAACTTTCACGATCAGGCCGGGACGGCTGCAAAGTAAGAATGCGGCGCTGAACGGCGAATTGATTCGCAAGCGGATCGATTTCGACATCCAGAAATACCTGAGCGCCAAGGGACTGACTTTCGTGCCCTCGGGGCGGGCGGACATGAACGTGCTATACACGCTGGGCGCCGTGCGGGGAGCGCAGTTGGAAGCCTATCCCGCCGGGTGGCGCGGATGGGGCACGCGGGTGGTGCGGGTTCCGTACACCGAGGGCACCCTGGTGATCGACCTGCGCGACGCCGGCACGCGCTCTCTGGTGTTCCGGTCAATCGCGAGGAGGAAAAGAGGGACGCCGCCCCACCTGGAACCGAAACTGGACGACATGGTCGAGGAGTCCTTCCAGAAGTACCCGCCGAAGGCGCCGAAGTAGCGGCTACAG
>CAVVLD010000108.1:0-105315 GCA_963748795.1 uncultured Solibacteraceae bacterium | reverse complement strand
GCGCGGTGGGGGTGGCGTTCCTGATTCCGTATCTGCAATTGCAGATCACGGGTTTGGGGATCATCGTCTCGATCGCGAGCTTCGACGGGATCGGCCGCACACCCGCCATGGCGGTCTCGGTGGCCCTGCTGACGGCGTTCGTGCTGACGGGCGGGGTGCGCGCGGTGGCATGGGTGAGCGTGTTGAAGGACGCCCTGATGGTGGTGGCGGCCGTGGCTATCGGGATCGGCATTCCGTACCTTCACTTCGGCGGCATTGGCGCTATGTTCGCCGCGCTTGAGCGCGTGCGGCCGGCGCACCTTACGATGCCCGGCGCGACTTCCAACCTGGGGCACACCTGGTTCATCTCCACGGTGCTTCTGACCTCGCTGGGATTCTACATGTGGCCGCACGCGTTCGCATCCACATTCACCGCCAAAAGCGCGGGCACGTTGCGGCGCAACGCCGTGGCGATGCCGCTTTATACGCTGACGCTGGCCTTCATCTTCATTGCCGGATTCACCGCGGTGCTGGCCGCGCCGGGCATGGCGAATGGCGACCTGGCGCTGCTGACGGTGGTGCGCAGCAGCTTTCCGGCGTGGTTTCTGGGACGATTGGCGGCGCGGGCGCGCTGACTGCCATGGTGCCGGCGGCGGTGTTCACGCTGACCGCCGCCACGCTCTTCGCGAAGAACCTGTGGCGCCCGATTTTCGCGCCGGAAATGACGGACGAGCAGGTTGGCAGAGTGGCACATGAGCGGCGGTGGTGGTGCTCAGCCTGGTGAGTTTGTACTTCGCCATTTACAGTTCCACCACGCCTGCTTCTGCTGCTGGGCTACGCCGGGCATCACGCAATTTTTTCCCGGAGTGGTGCTGGGCCTTTACTGGAAGCGCGCCAGCAGCATGGCGGTGTTTGCTGGAATGGCCGCGGGAGTCGGCGTGGTGGTGTTTCTGTTCCTCACGCATCGCGATCCTTACCACGGGTGGAGCGCCGTATTTCTGGGACTTTGCCTGCGGTTTGCACGATTGCCGCGACCCTGAGCCTGGTCGCGCGGCCAAGTGGAGAACTATGAAACTCACGTCACTCTTTCTGATTGCCTGCGCGATGTTCGGGCAGCGGCTGGTGATTCAGACCAGCACCATCCTGGACGGTAAGGGTGGAACCGTCCGCAACGCCCAGATCGTGGTGGATGGCACGAAGATCGTCAGCGTAGACCGGGCCGCGCGGCGGCCGATTACGATTTGCGAGGACTCACCGTGATGCCGGGATGGATCGATACGCATGTCCACATCAACTGGCATTTCAACGCGGAACATAAATATGTAGGCGGCCGCGAAGATCCTAAAGATGCGGCACTGTATACGGCGGAGAACGCCTGGCTGACTCTGCAAGGCGGTTTCACGACGGTGCAGAGCGTGGGCGCGCCGATCGACGGCGTGGTGCGGGACCGCATCGCCCAGGGCTCGCTGACCCGGGCCGCGGATGCTGACGTCGGTGCGGCAGATTCAGACCACGGCGGCAGACCCGGAGGCGCTGCGCGCACTGGTGCGGAGACGAAGCCCGACGGCGCGGACGTGATCAAGCTGTTCGCCACAGCGGGCATGGGCGCGGGCGGCGAGCAGACCGACCGATGAACAGATCCAGGCGGTGTGCGGCGAGGCGAAGGCAGTGGGCATGCGAGCGGTGGTACACGCGATCGCCGATACGGGCGCGAGGGCATCGGTGCTGGCGGGTTGCACGTCGATCGAGCACGGCGACTTGTCCAGCGACACGCTCGACCTGATGGCGCAGCGCGGCACCTACTTCGACCCGAACCTTCTGGTGCTGCACAACTACCTGGACAATCGCGAGAGCTTCACTTTCCCGGAGGCGAGTTCGAGGCGCTGGGAGACGCGATCGCGCCGACGACCGATGTACTGATGCGGGCGCGCAAACAGCACGTGAAGATTGTATTCGGTACGGACGCCGTCGCCGGCGCGCACGGGCGCAATGCGGAGGAGTTTATCTATCGTGTGAAAGACGCTAATGAGAAGCCGATGGACGCGATGGTGAGCGCGACGTCGCTAGCGGCGGAATCGCTGGGGATGGGCAATGAGATCGGGACGATCGCGCCGGGTCGAGGCGGACCTGGTGGCCGTGGCAGGGAATCCGCTGGAGGATATTACGGCGGTGCGGCACGTGGTGTTTGTGATGAAGGGCGGCAAGGTTTATAAGAACGTGCATAAGTGAGGTGGATGTGCCGCCGTCTACCTGTGCCGGGGCGGTCAAGGCCATGGCGGCGCATGGATCTGAATCGGCGTGGAGGACGCTCAAAAGCTCCACGACGATTTGAACGCGCAAGATGTGACGATTCGCGAGGCCCGACGAACTACCCGTGGGCCCTCGAGTTAGCAGTTGGAGGAAGCTATGCACAGAGGCAAGTGGACACAATTCGTATCCCGGAGATACCGTGACGTTGTATGCCGATGACCTCTTCCGCCCTTGGCCTCCCCCTCCTGGGATCGCCCGGCTCGGTGGGCGTAGAACGGATTAACTTCCCGGTGCCTGCCGCACTGAGCCATACTACTACGCCGCGACGCCAGGGGTGTCCTGCACCCATTGCCGTTCGATCCGTGCGCTCTGGCCGGGCGGCTCGCGTCGCTTACCGATAGTTGCGGCAGGGGTATCACCAAGGACACTCTGGACGCGGACGATGTTTGCAACTGAAAATGTGACGTGCGTTATACTGGCGATCTGCATAATTTGCGTTCCATGGCCGCTATGCTGGCGGGCGCGTTGGCGTGTGCTTGCGCGGCCTCGTGCGCCCAGCCTGTGGAGAAGGGCCTGGCGAGCTGGTACGGAGCCGAATTCGATGGCCGGGTGGCGGCAAGCGGCGCGGCATCGACCAGGAACAACTCACGGCGGCGCATCGCAGTCTGCCGTTCGGGACGACGGTTCGGATCCGGCGGACCGATACCGGCGCGAGCGTGGTGGTGCTGATCAACGACCGCGGCCCCTACATCGAATCGCGCATCGTGGATCTTTCCAATGCCGCCGCCCGGCGACTGGGCATGGTAGAGCCCGGCGTGGTGCCGGTGGCGCTGGAAGTGATGCAGGAGCCCCGGCCGGACGCGCGCACGCTATTCGCAGTGCAGGCGGGCACGTTCCGCGTTCAGGCGAATGCGGAGCGCACGCGCGCGCTGATGGAAAAGCTTTACGGCACGGCGCGCATGGTTCCGTCTGCGTCCGATAGCAGCCTCTGGTGCGTACTGGTGGGCACGGCGGCGACGCAGGCGGAAGCGGAGACCCTGGCTTCGGCGGTGCGCAAGACGGCCAGGGAATTCGAATCGGCATTCGTTGTGAAGCTGCCGGCATCGCTGCAATCCGTGGCGGATTGACACGCCCGTCACCGGGGCGCACTATATTATCAGTTAAACAGTTCCGAATTACCGTTGGTGACGCATGACGGAGAACGCTGCACCCCTCACGGACGGCCGCATCGCTTACCTGGAAGGCCTGGTCAGGCAAGGCAAGACGGCGGCCGCCGTTTTCACGCAATTCAGTCAACAGGACGTGGACCGGATTGTCAAAGCGATGGTCCTGGCCGGACTTCAGCAAGCTCAATACCTGGCGCGCCTGGCGATTGAAGAAACACGCCTGGGCGTGCTGGAGGACAAAGCCATCAAGAACATGGTGGCCACCGAGTTTGTCTACAACTACATCCGCGACAAGCCCAGCGTGGGGACGATTCGCGAGTTTCCGGAACGCGGCCTGGTGGAAGTGGCCGAACCGATCGGGCTGATTTTCTCGCTGACCCCCATCACCAACCCGACCTCGACGGTGCTCTTCAAATGCATCATGGCCATCAAGACGCGAAATGCGGTGTTGTTCGGGCCGCACCCGAAGGCCTGGCGCTGCTGCGCGGAGGCCATCCGCATCATGTACGAAGCGGCGGTGCACCACGGCGCGCCGGAGGAGTGTTCACCTGCGTGGAAGCGCCGACGATTCCGGACAACGTGTACCTGATGCATCACAAAGAAGTGAAGCTGATCGACGCGACGGGTGGACCGGGAGCGGTGAGGGCGGCGTACAGCTCCGGCAAGCCGGCGCTGGGGGTGGGCCCGGGCAACACGCCGGTATACCTGGAGAAGACCGCCCGGCTGGACATGGCGGTGGTGGACATCATCACCTCGAAAACGTTCGACAACGGCACCATCTGCGCCTCGGAACAGACGGTAGTGATCGACGACGAGATTTACGACCTGGCGCTGCGCAAATTCGCCGACCTGGGGGCGCACATCTGCGATGAGAGAGAAACCGGTCTGCTGGGCCGCACCGTAATCGACCCCAAGACCGGGTTCATGCAGGCGATGGCCGTTGGACAGAAGGCCACCGATATCGCGCGTGCCTGCGGGTTGCGGGTGCCGCCGGACACCAAGCTGCTGGTGGCGCCGATTGGCGGCGTGGGGCGCGAGCATCCGCTTTCGGTGGAGAAGCTGTTCCCTGTGCTGGCGGTCTACCGCGCGAAGTCCACCGACGAAGCGCTGCGCGTGTGCATCGACGTGAACCACGCGGGAGGGCTGGGGCACACGGCGGTGATCTTCTCGCGCAACGAAGCGATCATCCGGAAATTCAGCGAAATGATGGATGCCGGGCGGATCATTGCGAATTCTCCCGGATCGATCGGGGCCCTGGGCGGCGTGTACAACGACATGGTGCCCACGTTTTCGTTCGGCTGCGGCACAGGCGGGGGCAACAGCACCACGGACAACGTCAACCTGTATCATTACCTGAATATCAAGCGCGTGGCACGGAGGACCCAAGCCCATATGTGGTTTCGCGTTCCGAATCAAATTTATTTCAACATGAACGCGGTGGAGAACCTGCGCCAGTTTCCCTCGCGCGCCACGCTGATCGTGACCAATCCCATGCTGGAGCAGATGGGGTATGTAGCGGTGGTGCGGCGTGCCATGCCGGAGCAGACGCTGGTGCGAGTCGCTGGCCATTCCGGACGCCGAACCGGAACTCAAAGTGGTGATGCAGGGCGTGGAAGCGCTCAACCTGCACCAGGCGGACCAGATTGTGGCGCTGGGCGGCGGGTCGGTGATCGACGCGGCGAAAATCATGAAGCTGAAGTACGGATCGCCGGAGGCAGACATCGAGGAACTGGCGGCGCCGTTCCTGGACATCCGCAAACGCGTGGTGCAATACCCCACCGCGAAAGCCAACCCGGTGCGGCTGATTGCCATTTCGACGACGAGCGGCACGGGCAGCGAGGTGACGCCGTTCGCGGTGCTGATCGATAAGGAACACGGGCGCAAGGTCACGCTGGCGGACTATTCGCTGAGCCCCGACGTGGCCATCGTGGATCCGCAGTTTGTGATGTCCATGCCGAAGGGGCTTACGGCGGATACCGGGATCGATTGCCTGACGCACGCGCTGGAGGCGGGCGTTTCGATTCATGCCTCGCCGTATACGGATTCGAATGCCATGCAGGCGATTCGCCTGGTATTCCGGTATCTGCCGACGGCCTACGAGCAGCCGGGCGACGAAGAGGCGCGCAGCATGATGCACAACGCGGCGTGCATTGCAGCGCTGGCCTTTTCGAACGCGTCGGTGGGGGTGAATCACGCGCTGGCGCACGCATTCGGGGCGCGATTCGGCGTTTCTCACGGGAAGGCGAACGCCATGATGCTGCCGCACGTGATTCATTACAACGCCTCGGTACCTTCCAAGTTCATGCCGTCTCCCAACCAGCGGGCGTATGTGGCGCACAAGAAGTATGCCGCGGTGGCAGACCTGCTGAACCTGGGCGGCGATACGGTGGCGGAGAAGGTGGCGAACCTGGTGGCGGCGACTTCGCAGTTGCTCGACCGCCTGGGCATTCCGCGTTCCATCGCGGAGCTGGGGATTGGCGAGGCGGAATTCGAGCGCGCCATACCCGACCTGGCTAAGGTAGCGTTCGACGACCCCTCCTGGCGCTCCAACCCGCGGATGCCGCTGGTGAGCGAACTGATCGAATTGTTCTGGAGGGCATACCGGGGGCGCAGCCCGGCGGAAGCCGAACAGGGGAACGCGAAAGAATGGTCGCATGTATGACAGAGAATCGTATGGGTATCAAAATCGATCCGGAGCACGTGGCCCACGGTTTGCGGCAGGAGGCCGTGGAGCAATTGGGCGGTGCGGCGGAAGAAATAGTTCTGGATTTCGGCGCGGTCGCGCGGATCGATGCTAACGCGATCCGGGCGCTGGAGGAGCTGGCCGGGTTGGCGGACGAACGAAGTGTCCGGGTGGTGCTGCGGGGCGTCAATATGGACATTTACAAAGTGCTCAAGCTGGTGAATCTGGCGGCGCGCTTCGGTTTCGAGGGCTAGGCGCGCTTCGCGCGCGGGGTTGGGGGTGGGGGTTGGGGGTGGGGATTGTGGCGCGCTTCGCGTGCGGGGTTAGGGGTGGGGGCTGGGGGTGGGGGTTTAGCCAGCGCGCTACGCGCGGCAGGGGCCGGGGGCCGGGGGCCAGGGGCCGGGGATTAGCGGCACGCTTCGCGTGCGGGGTTAGGGGTGGGGGTTGGGGGTGGGGGTTTAGCCAGCGCGCTACGCGCGGCAGGGGCCGGGGGCCGGGGGCCAGGGGCCGGGGATTAGCGGTACGCTTCGCGCGCGGGGTTAGGGGTGGGGGTTGGGGGTGGGGGTTTAGCCAGCGCGCTACGCGCGGCAGGGGCCGGGGGCCGCGCTCCGCGCGAGGATGGGGCATCAGGCGGCAAGACGTTGGGGCTTTTGGGGCTTTTGGAAGAGCTTTCTCGCCTCGGCGAGGCGTTGGGCGTGGCGGATTAAATGGGCTAGTTCGGGGGTTGAAAAATCAAATTGGGGGTAGCTGGTTAAGTGGGGGAGATCGCGTTGGATATCGAAGGATTCTGCTTTGCTTGCCGCTAGTTGGGCCAGGAGGGCGGCTTCTTCTACGGCTTGCTTGAGGGCTTCGCGGCGCTCCTGCTGCAACTGGCGGAGGAGGGTGGTGGTTTTGGTTTCCTTGTTCTTGATGCGCTGCTGGTAGAGGCTGAGGAGGGCGAGGCTTTTCTGGTCGTCGTGCCAGGTGCGGGTTTGGGCGAAGGCGGCGTCGATTTCGGGGTGGTGCGCGGTGATGGTATCGGGGCGGGTCATGCCGAGGGCGAAGCCGTTGTTGATGAGGGCGGCGGCGTGCTTGAGGCGCCAACGGTCATCTGCGATCTCCTGGACGAGTTCGACTTCCATGCCTCCGACGGGGGCCCAGAATTCGTGGAGGTTGTGGCAGTGGGCCTTGTAGGCGGCTTCATCTTCAGGAGTGAGGATGAGGACCTGGCCGGTGAGGCCGTGCCTATAAGCGTTGAGGGCGCGCGGGTCGCGCGGTTTGGGAGTTACCAGTTGATCTTCCATAGATATCCTTCCAACTTCATTGGATCATGCGGAGTTACGGATACCGGTGGTAAGTGCGCGTAAGTGGTTCATGTTACGTGGAAAAGAAAAAGTGAAAAGGTGTGAACAGAGATACTAGGTCGCCGGCAGCTTGGAAACGTCCCAGCCGCCGCCGAGGGCTTTGATCAGGAGCACGCTGGCATCCATCCTCCGGCGCAGAATGTCTACTTCGGTTATCTGGTTTTGCAGCGCGATACTTTGGGCCGTAATCACTTCCAGGTACGTCACCAGGCCGCCCTTGTACCGGTTGAGCGAAAGTTCCAGCGATTGTTGCGCGGCTTCCACCGCCACACGCTGGGCCTGCGATTGCTCCTCCAGCACGCGCAGGGTGGCCAGGTTGTCTTCCACCTCCTGGAAGGCTGTCAGGGCGACCTGGCGATAATTGGCCACCGCCTCGTCATAGCCCGCCAGGGCGGATTCGGACACGGCGCGCCGCCGGCCCGCATCGAAAATGACCTGCGCCACGCTCGGCCCGACGGCCCACAAGCGGCTGGGCCAGGAGAGCCAGTTCACCGGGTTACTGCCTTCGAAACCACCCGTTGCGGTCAGCAGGAGGGTGGGGAAAAACGCGGCCCGCGCGATGCCGATCTGCTCGTTGGCTTCGGCTGCACGGCGCTCGGCGGCGGCGATGTCCGGGCGCCGTTCCAGCAGTTGCGACGGCACCCCCGTGGGCACCACCGGCGGCTCGCTATGCAGTGGCGCGGGGGCCAGGGCCAGGCTCTCCGGCGTCTTTCCCATCAGAACCGCGATGGCATGCCGGAAGGTAGCCAGTGAGACTCCCACGCCCACGTCCTGAGCGCGCGTGGTTTCCAGTTGGGTCCGTGCCTGCGCCACTTCGGCCCGCGAAGCCAGGCCACCGTCGAAGCGGTTCTGCGTCAGGTCCAGGGCTCTCTGATAGGCGCCCAGCGTCTGGTCCAGAAGCTGCTTCTCCGAATCCAGACTGCGGAGTTCGAAATAGTCGATGGCCAGTTCGGCATGGAGGCTGAGGCGGATGGTCTCGAGGTCGCCCGCGCTGGCCTGCGTCTCCTCCCTGGCGGCGGCAATCGACCGGCGGACGCGTCCCCAGGCGTCCAGTTCGTAGTTCACATCGACGGGCAGGACATATTGGCCGAAGTCGCCGGAGTGAGTGCCCAATGGCGCATTCCTCGAAAGGCGATTGGTGGTGACCGAGGGCGACGTGGAGATGGTGGGATAGAGGCCGGAGCGGTTGATCTGAATCAGGGCGCGGGCCTGACGAAACCGTGCGTCCGCCGCCTTCAACGTCTGGTTGGACGGGTCCACCTGCTCCTCCAGGCCGTTCAGTTCCGCATTGCCGAACAACTGCCACCAGTCGGCGCGGAGCGTGGTGTCCGCGGGCTGCGCCTGCTTCCACCCGGGCGATTCGGTGAACGATTTCGGCGGCTGCTCGTTAAACGCCGGGGCGGCCGGCACTGGCGGCCTGGTATATTTCGGGCCCACCGTGCAGCCAACGAGCGCCATTCCGCAGATCGCCACCACCAGCCTACGGCGCATCAGTTCTCCGCCGCCTTCGCCAACCGCACCTCCGTGCCGGAAGTCAGCGAGTCCGATGGATTCTCGATGACTTCGTCCTGTGCGGAGATGCCCGATAAGACTTCCACTTCCGTGCCGTAATCGCGGCCCAGGGTCACGTGCACCAACTCCGCATGATTTCCGCGAACCACCGCAACCTGCAATCCTGCCGAACGGAAGATCAGCGTATTGGCCGGCACCACCACTGTTCCGGTCTTGGAACTGAGCTTCAAGTGCACCGAGAGGAACGCGCCGGGCAGCAATTCGCCCGTCGGATTATCGACGTCCACTTCCGTCAGCAGAGTGCGCGAAGCGGGATCGATGGCGTCGGCGTTGCGTACGATTCTGCCCGCGAACCGGCGGCCCGGAAACTCCGCCAGGGTCAGGCCGGCGCTGCCGCCGGGGCGGACATCGCGCGAATACTGCTGCGGCACATTGACATAGACGCGCAACTGCCTGGTGGCGGCGATATCGAACAGTTCCTTGCCGGGCGCATTGCCGCCGGCGTTGATCAGCGCGCCGATATCGATATTGCGCGCCGTGATGACGCCGTCGAACGGAGCGTAGACTTTCTGGAAATGCTGCGTCTCTTCCAGGCGCCGCACGTTGAAGGTGGCCGAGTCCACCATGGCCTTCTTGGCCTGCAGATCGCCCACGCGGTCGTCCACGTCCTGCCTGGCCACCGAATCGCTCTTAAACAAAGACTGATACCGCGCCGCCGTGGTCTTCGAGAGATCGTAATTGGCCTGCGCGGTGGCCAGGTCGGCGCGCGCCTGGTCCAGTTGGCGGTCCACTTCGGGCGTTTCGATGTCGGCCAGCAGTTCGCCCGCCTTGACATGCGCGCCGATATCGAAGTACCAGTTCTTCAGATAGCCGTTGGTGCGGGCATAGATCGGCGTCGCCACGTATGCCTGGGCGTTGCCGGGAAGGACCACTTCCTCGGTCAGGGCGCCGCGCCGGGGATGCACCACCGAGACTGTGGGCACGGCCATCTCCTGAGTCTGCCGGTTCAGTTCCGTGGCGGCGTGGACTCGCGCCGCGATGCCCGTCACAACAATGTAGGCGATACCGCCCGCGGCGGCGCACACCACCACCGCGACCAAAATCCACGCCAGCATCGAAAGCCGCGGCGGCGGCGGCGTTTGACTCTCCGGGGTGAGAATCTCCTGGCTACTCATCTACGGGCATCTCCCTGGCAGGCCGGAGCCCCCCGTGCAGCAAGGCAAAAACCGCCGGCACAAATGTCAATGTCGCCACCGTGGCCAACAGCAGGCCGCCGATCACCGCGCGGCCGAGCGGCGCATTCTGTTCGCCGCCTTCGCCCATGCCCGAGCGCCATCGGCACCATGCCGATGATCATGGCCAGCGCCGTCATGATGCACCGGGCGGAAGCGCGTGAATCCGGCCGCAGAGCGCGGCCTGCACCGGATCGCTGATCTTCCAGCAGCAGGTCCTTGGCGAAGCGAGATCACCAGAATGCTGTTGGCCGTGGCCACCCCCATGCACATGATCGCGCCCATCATCGCGGGCACGCTGAGCGTCGTGTGGGTGGTAAACAGCATGAGCACGATTCCCGCCAGGGCCGCCGGCAGCGCCGTGATGATGATGAACGGATCGAGCCAGCGATTGAAAGTTCACCACGATCAGCAGGTACACCAGCACGATCGCGAAGATCAGCCCCGCCACCAGCCCGCGAAACGAGGCGCGCATGGTCTCAAGCTGGCCGCGCACCAGCATCTCCGAGCCGCGCACCAGGCGCTTGCGATTGGCGTTCACGATGCGCTCCACGTCGGCCCCCACACTGCCCAGGTCCCGTGCCATCGACCGCGCCGAAAATGTCGATGGTGCGCTGGATATCGTAATGATTGACCGATGCCATACCGCTTCCGCGGCTGATGGTGGTGACGTCGTTCAGAATTTCCGGGCGTGCGCGCGCTGGCCCGCCGTCAGCGGCAGATTGCGCGAGAGCCTGCAGCGATTGCATATCGTACTGCGGCGTCTGCGTGACCACGCTGTAGCTGACGCCGTTCTGCGGGTTCAGCCAGAAGGTGGGCTGCGTCTGGAAACTGCCGCTGAGCGAGATCAGCAGGCTTTGCGCCACGTCGGCCTGCGTGTAGCCGCTTTCCGCCGCTTTGGTGCGATCGCGTGAAGATGTGGAGCTTGGGCTGGTCGAAGGTCTGCTGGATGCGCAGGTCGGCGATGCCCGGAATCCGCCGCATCTGGTCCAGCATGCGGTCGGCGAGTTCGCGATTGGCATCCACGTTTTTGCCGATCACCTGCACGTCGATGGGCGCGGGCAGGCCGAAATTCAGAATCTGGCTCACGATATCGTCGGGCAGAAAGTAGAATTCCGTGCCGGGAAACTCGCGCGGCAGGCTGGCGCGCAGCGCGCGCACGTAACTCCTCGGTGGGCCGATGCTCCTTGGTGAGCGCCACCATGATGTCGGCATCCGCCGGACCCATCGGCGCCGAGTTGCTGTAGATCGTATTGATGCTGCTGTAGGGCAGGCCGATTTCGTCCAGAATGTTGTGCAGTTGATCGTGCGGGAATCTGCCGGCGGATGGATTGCTCCACCAGGTCGCAGATGCGCGCCGTCTCTTCGATGCGCGTGCCGGTCTTGGCGCGCAGGTGCAGCTTGAACTGGCCGGTGTCCGACGACGGGAAAGAAGTCCTGGCCCAGCCAGGGAAACAGCAGAAAAGCGCGCAGGCAGACCAGCAGAAAGACCGGTACGAAGACGATCCGGCGCGATGACCAGCGCCGTCAGCATGGCCGAATACCCGGCCCGCAGACGGTCGAACCCGTGCTCGAAAGCCGCTGAAACAGCACGAACGGATTGCGCGTGGGCCCGTGGTGCTGCAGCTTCAGCAGGTACTTCGCCAGCGTCGGAACCAGCGTGCGCGACAGCCCGTAGGACGCCAGCATGGCGAACACCACCGCTTCCGCCAGCGGCACGAACAGGTAGCGCGCCACGCCGCTGAGGAAGAACATCGGCAGGAACACGATGCAGATGCAGAGCGTGGAAACCAGCGCCGGCACGGCGATCTGCGACGCGCCGTCCAGAATGGCCTGCTCGAGCTCCTTGCCCTGCTCCAGATTGCGCTTGACGTTTTCGATGGTCACCGTGGCGTCGTCCACCAGGATGCCGACCGCCAGCGCCAGCCCGCCCAGCGTCATGATGTTGATGGTCTCGTGCAGGAAGCTCAGCACGATAATCGACGTGAGAATGGAAAGCGGAATCGAAACCGCGATGATCAGCGTGCTGCGCCAGCTTCCCAGGAACAGCAGAATCATCAAGCCGGTCAGGCAGGCGGCGATCACCGCCTCGCGGATCACGCCGTTGATGGAAGCGCGCACGAAGATGGACTGATCCGCCAGGGGCTGGATCTTCAATTCCGGCGGCAGCGTGGCGGCCACCACGCGGCAGCAGTTTGCGCACGCCGTCCACCACCGCGAGCGTGGAGGCGTTGCCGGCCTTCATGACCGTGAGCAGCACCGCGCGATTGCCATCCTGGCGCACGATGTTGGTTTGCGGCGAGAAGCCGTCGCGCACGTGGCCGATATCGTGGATATAGATCGGCGTTCCGTTCACTACCTTGACCGGAAAATCGTTGAACGCCTCGACCGTGGTGGGGCTGGAATTCAGGTCCACGTCGTATTCGAACTGCCCGATCTTCGACGTGCCGGCCGGGATGATCAGGTTCTGGCTGCCGATGGCGTTGGTCACGTCGGCCGGCGAAAGCCCCTTGGACTGCATCGCCGCGGGATCGATGTCCACCATGACCTGCCGCTGCTTGCCGCCGAAAGGGTACGGGATGGCGCACCCGGGAATGGTCACCAGGCGCGTGCGGATGAAGTTCACGCCGTAGTCGAACAGCTCCTGTTCGGAGAGCCCGCGCCCGCCAAGCCGAGTTGCAGAATGGGCACGCTGGAAGCGTTGTAGGTCAGCAGGAACGGCGGCGTGGTGCCGGGCGGCAGTTGTCGCAGCATGGGCTGCGAAATCGCGCGTCACCTGCGCCACCGCGGCATTGATGTTGGCGCCGGGCTGGAAGAAGACCTTGATAATCGCGCGCCCGTTGATGGACTGCGATTCGATGTGCTCGATATCGTTGACCGTGGTGGTGAGCGAGCGTTCGTAAATGGAGGTGATGCGCTCTTCCATCTCCTCCGCGCTCAGGCCGTTGTAGTTGAATGCCGCGGCGATCACCGGGATATCGATGTTGGGGAAAATGTCGGTGGGCGTGCGCAGAATGATCACCGGAGCCAGAATCAGAATCAGCAGCGCCAGTACGATGAACGTATAGGGCCGTGCCAGCGCAAGTCGGACTATCCACATCCCTGAATCACTTTCGCCGCCTGTTCGGAATTAGTAGACACAGGCGTTTCGAAATTCGTATATTCAAGATTGTCGCACGAGATGGCCATGCCGCAAAAGCACGCGCGTGGACGGGGCCGGCCGCGGGACGAAGCCGCGCGCCAGAGAATCCTGCAGGCCGCGCTAGACCTGATGGACGAAACCGCATTCGGCCAGGTCACGGCGGAAGCCATCGCCGAGCGCGCCGGCGCCAGCAAAGCTACGGTCTATCGCTGGTGGCCCAACAAGGCCGCGGTGGTGATCGAAGCGTTTCGCCAGACGGTCGCTCCCGAATTGCCCCTGCAGGATACCGGGTCGCTGCGCGACGACCTGACGGCGCAGTGCCGCAACTTCGCGCGTGTGCTCTCGGGCCGCGGCGGGCGCATGCTGCGATCCTTTGTGGTGGCGGCGCGCAGCGATCCCGAAGTGGCGGCGGCCTTTCGGTCCATCTGGAGCGATCCGCGCCGCGCGGAAGCCAAAGCCATCCTGCGGCAGAAGCAGGCCGGCGGGCAGTTGCGCAAAGATGCCGACCTGGACCTGGTGCTGGATTCGCTATACGGTCCGCTGTACTACCGCTTCCTGGTGAAGAATGAAGCTCCCTCGCAGAAGTATGCTCAGGCTCTGGCCGAACTGGTGATCCAAGGTTTAGGGACTGTCTAGACGTCTTCCTGGGCCAAGATTCGAATGAAAGTGTCAGGTTTTGGAGAGAGAATCCGCAGTGTTTGTCGTCCCCATCATAGCCTCGTCTCGCTTTGCGTTCTTTGCGACTTTGCGGCTTGGCGAGAGATCTACGAACGCCGCGTCCACGATGCCTCGTCGGTTTGAGGTCGAAGACCTCGCTAGTTTCTAGCACCGCCAGATCTGGAATTCATCTCTCACATCTTCATCGCCAGGCCACCACAATTTGTGACATGTGACATAATCCGCGCATCCCATTGAAAGCGCGTCGCCAAGATGAATTCTTGGCGGGCGTTGCGCCTTGGCGTGACATTGTGTTTCGACGTTGGCCGGAATGGCGGCCGGATCGGAACTCGACGGAACGTGAAACGCTCTCACGCAAAGTCGCGAAGCCGCAAAGAGGCGTAGGAATACCTCGATACCCTCGCCTTCGCGCCCGTCGCCGCAGGATGTCAAGGGCGTGACGAGACCGCGGCACAGGTGTTTTGCGCTTGCGGAAGCGCGCGGCTCAGATGGCGTAGAAGCTCAACGCATTGTCGCCCTGCTTGACGATGCGCGTGCGGCGTAGTGCGCCGTACGCGTCGGCCAGAACGAACCGGACCGAGTGCTGCACCACCGTCAGCGAGGGCGGAGTCTGCGCCAGCAGTTCCAAGGCTGCGCCGTACTCGCGCTCCTGATCGTAGGGCGGATCGAGGAACACGATGTCGGCGTGGCAGCGCGGCCAGCGTCAGCAGCACCGGCCCGGTGACCACCGTGGCGCGCGATTCCAGGCGCAACGCGGCCAGATTCTCGCGAATCGCTTCCAGCGCGGCGCGATTCCGCTCCAGAAAGAAGGCATGGCGCGCCCCGCGGCTGAGCGCTTCGATGCCGACCGCGCCGGTGCCGGCGTACGCATCCACAAACGCCGCGCCCTCGATGCGCGGCGCCAGAATGTCGAAGAGCGTCTCGCGCAGACGATCGGGCGTGGGCCGCGTGGCCGCACCCGGAATGCTCTTCAGGCGGCGCGACCGGAACTCTCCCGCGATCACTCGCATCAGCCCACCGTCACCAGTCCGTAGCGCCGCTGCCAGTGGTCGCGAATGTAGGCGACGGCGCGGCGCAGCTCCTCTTCCGAAGGCGGCCTGCGCGACGAAATCCACCGCCTCGCGGCGCGCGATTTCCAGAATCTCGCTGTCGCGCAGAATGTTGGCGACGCGCAGCGACGGCAGTCCCGATTGCTTGGTGCCGAAGAACTCGCCGGGACCGCGCAGCTTCAAATCCATCTCGGCGATGTAGAAGCCGTCGGTCGAATCCACCAGCGTGCGAATGCGCTGGCGCGCGGCGTCGTTCATTTTCTCGGTGACCAGGATGCAGTAGCTCTGCGCCGCGCCGCGGCCCACGCGCCCGCGCAAGCTGATGCAACTGCGCCAGGCCGAAGCGCTCCGCCTGCTCGATCACCATGACGGTCGCGTTGGGCACATCCACGCCGACTTCGATCACCGTGGTCGAAACCAGAATCTGAACGCGCCCTTCTTTGAATCGCTGCATCACCGCTTCCTTTTCGTCCGCCGCAAGCCGGCCGTGCATCAGCCCGACCGTCAAGCGTGGGAAACACCTCGCGCGAGAGATGCTCGTACATCTTCTGGGCCGCCTTCATCGCCTGCGTTTCCGATTCCTCGATCACCGGATACACCACGTACGCCTGCCGGCCCTCGTCGATCTGCTGTTTCAGGAAGCTGTAGACCTGCTCGACGCGGTCGGCGGTGGCGTGTTTGGTGATGATCGGCTTGCGGCCCGGCGGCAATTCGTCGATCACCGAAACGTCGAGGTCGCCGTAGAGCGTCATGGCGAGCGTGCGCGGAATGGGCGTCGCGGTCATCACCAGCACGTCGGGATGCACGCCCTTCTGCACCAGGCCGAGCCGCTGCATCACGCCGAAGCGATGCTGCTCGTCGACGATCGCGAGGCCGAGCTTCTTGAACTCGACGTCCTTTTCGAGCAGCGCGTGCGTGCCGATCACCACGTGCACCAGGCCTTCGGCGACCAGCTTCTTGAGCTGCGCCTTCTCGCGCGCGGTGAACGATCCGGTGAGCAGCAGGGTCACGTAGCCCAGCTTGGAAAGAATCTGCTTGAAATAGAGGCCGTGCTGCGTGGCCAGGATTTCGGTGGGCGCGAGCACCGCCACCTGGTAGCCGTTCTCGATGGCGATCACCGCCGCTTCCGCCGCCACGATCGTCTTGCCGCTGCCCACATCGCCCTGCAGCAGACGGTTCATGGGGCGCGGCGCCTTCATGTCGTCGGCGATCTCCCGAATCACGCGCTTCTGCGCGCCGGTGGGCTTGAACGGCAGCATGGCTTTGATCTGCTCGCGCACCCGCTCGTTCAGTTCGAAGGCGATGCCGGGCAGGGTGCGCGCTTTGCTCCGCTTGAGCGCGATCGCCGCATTCCAGCCAGAAGAACTCTTCGAAGATCAGGCGGAACTGCGCCGGGCGAGCGGAAGGCGTTGAGCAGGCGCAGGTCGGCGTCCGGCGGCGGAAAGTGCGTCTCGCGGATGGCCGTCCAGCGGTCCGGCAGTTTCAGGCGGTCGCGCATGTACTCGGGCAGGAGATCCGGCTCCGGCGGCCAGCTCCTCCAGAATGCGATGCGTCAAGGTGCGCAGCACGCGCGTGGTGAGTTTTCCGGCGCGCTTCGTAGATCGGCACGACGCGGCCCACGTGCAGCGCCGCTTCGCCATCTTCATCGTCGCCCGAGAGGATCTCGAACTCGGGATGCAGCATGGTGAGCTCGCCGGAGTAGCTGTCGAACTCGACCTTGCCGAACAGCGCCACCTTCATGCCCTCGGCGCAGCACGTTGGCGAGATAGCCGCCGTGGAACCACTTGCCCACCAGGATGGCGCGCGAGGCGTCGGTGAAGCGCGCTTCGAACAGTCCCAGATTGCGCCGCTTGAATCCCGACAGCTTGGCCGAGCGCACCTCGGCGATCACCGTCGCCATCTCGCCGGGCGCGAGTTGCGCGATGGTCTTCATGTTGCTGCGGTCTTCGTAGCGGAACGGCACATAGCCCAGCAGGTCTTCGACCGTGACCAGACCCTTGGCCTCGAGCATCGCGGCGCGCGCGGGGCCGACGCCTTTCACATAGGTGAGCGGGGTAGTGAGATCCATGCCGGCCGGAACAGGGGACAGGGGCGGAGACCTGTCTCAGAACCCAGTGTACAATGCCCGACGTGAGACCACTCCTCTTCGTGTTGGCCGCCGCATGGTCGCTTTGCGGCGCGGACCTGCGCGTGGGCATCATCGGAACCGACACCTCCCACGTGCCGGCATTCACGCAAATGCTAAATGACGACCCGGCCGCGGCCGATCATATTCCCGGGGCGCGCGTGGTGGCGGCCTTCAAGGGCGGCAGCCCGGACGTAGCGAGCAGCGCGAGTCGCGTGGACGGATTCGCCGCGCAGATCAGCAGCAAGTGGGGCGTCGAGATCGTGCCCGATATTCCGGCATTGCTTTCGAAGGTGGACGCGGTGCTGGTCGAAAGCGTGGATGGCCGGGTGCACCTGGAGCAGGCACGGCAGGTGATCGCGGCGCACAAGCCGCTATTTATCGATAAGCCGCTGGCCGCCACGTTCGAGGATGCCATGGAGATCGCGCGACTGGCTAAGATCCATTCGATCCCGGATGCAGGTTTGAGATTCTCACGCAGGCGCGCGCTGGTGATCATGCCGCGGTCCCCGACTAAAATCACACGTTGTAGTCCGAATCGCTGGCGTAGTTTGGTCACCTGATCGGACACGGTCTTGGGATCGGATGTATTCCCCGCATAGACTTCCACTGCCACTGGACAACCCTCGGCATTGGTCAGCAGGCCGAAGACGACCTGCAACTTGCCCTTCTGGTCGTCACGCGAGTGGCCCAGTTTGCCGAGCGGGCAGTGACGCCCCTCGAAATAGGTGGAGGTCAAATCGTAGAGCACCAGCGATCCCTCGGCCAGGTGCCGTTTGGCCAAATCATCCTCGATGCGAGCCTGCTGAGGCAACAACCAGTCCATGGCCTGGTAGAGTTCATCCTCGGTGACAGAGTCGAGATGGAGTAACTCGCCCAGCGTGCTGCTGAGGGTGTCGGGATGAAGCGCGCGGGAGGTGGCGAGTTTGGATGCTGGCTCCAGCACGCGAGCCGCGATCATGGCCAAGACGAGATCGCGATTGCGGTCGGCATGCTTATCGAAGAGGCGGTCGAGATGCAACTTGCGCAAAGTGCCGAGGACGGCGGCGACGTGGCCGTGAGGGCGGGAGCGAACGATGTCGAAGGCTTGAGGCAGAGGGGCACCGAGGGCGGTGGCGCCCTTCAAGACGGCGCGAAGCGCATCGACTTTGGCCGGGGGCCAGTGGGAGAGATTGGCGATGGTGCGGTTGTGGACCTTGCCGTTTTCGCGGAAGCTCTCGCGGAGGAGGATAGCGGGCGGGGAGTTGCGGTTGGGGACGACGGCGACGTACATGTAGACAGAATATGTGAACTGTCCCATTAATACAAGCAAAATCTTCGTTATTACATGACTACATAATCATCATCAAATCTGCGCAACTCATTGTCAAAAAAGGGATCTACATGCGATCGCGGCGGGTGTCCCGTGGTTCAGCGCTTCGAGCCTGCGCTTCGGGGAGATCGCGACGGCCGGAAAATTCCCCGACACCACCGGAGTATACGCGTTCGGTCCCGGCGACCTGGAGCCGCATCACTATCTGGACCTTTCCTGGTACGCCATCCATACGGTGGAGATTCTATACTCGCTGATGGGTCCGGGGTGCGTATCGGTGACGCGCACGTCATCGCCCGATGCGGATGTGGTGGTGGGCCGCTGGAAAGACGGCCGCATCGGCACCCTACGGGCGATACGGCCGCACAGCGACTACGGCGCCGTGGTCTACCGCGGCAATAAAATCGTGGAGATCAAGCCGCAGGGCGCGGGCAGCTACCGGCCATTGGTGCAGGAGATCGTGAAGTTCTTCCAGACGGGCACGCCACCGGTCCCCAACTCGGAGACGCTGGAGATGTTCGCCTTCATGGATGCGGCGCAGAAGAGCAAGGAGCAGGGCGGCTGGCCGGTAATGCTGCCGCAATAGGCCTTCCAAACACACATAAATGGTACGTAAAGTCCGTGGACGTATCGTCATCCATGGTGATTCTCATTGTGTTCGGATGGATAGGCGGCGCGAAGCCCGGATTCAACAGAACTTCGGTGATCGAGTACGAGACCTCCGAAAGCAGAAAGGGCTTTCCCAGGAATCGCTCGCGTTGGCCTGTGATCTCGACCGGACGTATATCGGCGGTGTCGAACGAGGCGAACGAAACATCAGCCTGCTCAACATCCACAAGATCGCCGCCGCGTTGGGCGTTCCTGTGAAGGAACTGTTCAATGCCTGATAAGCCAATCCGCATTCCAAAAGAGCTGCTGGAGAGGATCGCGGCCGATAACGAACAAACGGGCGCGATTTGTATCTGGACAGCATCGTGAAGAACGGCGCTGTCACCACAGAGGAAATCAATCGGGCCGGCTATGATCACCCGCCCCGCGCCGCTCAAGACGCTAAAGATCTTGGCTTTCGTATCAAGCGCATCACAGTCAAACACACGAATGGCCGTTCCATCGCCGCATATGCTTTTGACGAGGGAGAACTTGACCCGAAGCAAGACCGGGCGTCGACGCTGCCCAAGAAACAACGGGATAGCAATCATTCATGCCGCCGGCAGATAAGTGCCAGCTCTGCGGAAGTCGAACACAACCTCCAGGTAGATCACCGCATCCCGTACGAAGTGGCAGGTGACGCTCTGTCACTGGGGAGACAGGAGCCGTTTCAGATTCTCTGCGGCTCGTGCAACCGGAAGAAATCGTGGGCTTGTGAGCACTGCCTAAATCGCCTCGAACTATGCAACCCCGATGTTTGCCGCGATTGCTACTGGGCTGAACCGGCCGGCTATAACCACGTCGCGCTGCAGCAGCAACGGCGTGCCGAACTAATCTGGATAGGCGACGAGGTCAAGACTTTGAGCGGACTGCGCCGCGAGGCGAAGCGCCACAACAGGAAGCGTGCCGGACGAAATCAAGAACATCGTGAGAAGAACGTCAGGCGAACAAGCTGGCCTGCGTGGTGCAAAGTCTTCAAGCGAAAGCGTCGCTACCGTTCCCGCTGGCGGGAATTCCCTGAGACAGGTACAGCGATTCGATTGTAACGTCATCACGGCCGTTGAGTGTAGCCTGGCTGGAGCGGCCTACGTCGAGCAAAATTCTCCGGGCGACGATCTTTAGGTAGAGCCTCACCGTAATTGCGCTCCCCGCAAGAACCGTCATAGCTCAGAATAAACGGTACTCGCTTCTCGTTCAAAATCGTCAGTGCAGCGTATCATTTGGTCCCGACTGACCCCTGAAACGTACCGCTGGTCCCGGCCTTGGCTCGTTCCTTGATAGGGCGGGTCCAAGTAGAAAAAATCGCCTTCCTGCGCCGATTGGAACAGAGACAGGAAATCTCCCTGCACCGCCTGGCACCTGCCCGCAAGGATTCGATGAGCGCCGAACAACTCCGCCGTCATCAGCTCAGGACGTGTGCCCGTCCTGCGTTTATCGGGTGACTGGTTGAACTCTCCTGCGGGGTTGAATCGAACTGCGTTTTTCACGCACCGAGCCAGCAGGTACAACAGCTTGCCGGGATCGCGGTCAAGATTGAACTCTGACCGAATTTCGTAATACGCGTCGACGGGTTTTTGGCGCTCCCGGTACCACAGCGTCGCGTACTTGTCCGCAGCATCCTTCCGGGGTTATCAATTACCATCTCCCAGAGTCGGACGAGGGGTTCGAGCGCGTCCCCGATCACGTAAGAGTGGAAATGTCGACGATACGCCGCCGCCAGCGTTACGGCCGCTGAACCGGCGAACGGCTCAACAAGGCGCGTGTAACGATCGGCTGGAACATGGCTCAAAATAGCAGCAGCGAGCCTACGTTTGCTTCCCTGATACGGAACTGGATGGGGAACGGAAAATCGCAATCGTCTGTCCTCTACCGGTCATTACGGTTCATAAAGTCATCATATCGGCAAAAGGGCCAATAACCAATAGGCAAAAAGAGACAAAATGCGGTAGACCGCTCCCGGCCCCGCCATTGGTCAGACCGCCCGGCGGCGGCGGACGGAACGCGTCTTGAAAACGAATTTCCTGGGTCGCGGTTCCGAAGACATGGGAATTTCGATGACGGGAGCCAGACCGGATTCGCGCGCCACACCCGCGGGAACTTCGCAGCGCGTCAGGCGGATATTGAGAGCGCGCTCGATGCGAGTGATTTCGGCGCGCTCGTTGCGGGTGGCGAAGGTGGAGGCGACACCGCGCGCGCCGGCCCGTCCGGTACGGCCCACGCGATGGATGAAGTCTTCAGGCACTTGCGGCAGATCGAAATTCACCACGTGCGAGATGTCATCGACGTGCATGCCGCGCGCGGCCACATCGGTGGCCACCAGGACGCGGTAGTAACCGTCCTGAAAGCCCTTGAGGGCCTGATTGCGCTGGTTCTGGCTGCGGTCGCCATGGATGGCCACGACTTTGCCCGGTAGTCCGGGACAGCTTGCGGGCCAGGCGGTCGGCGCCATGCTTGGTGCGGGCGAAGACCAGGAACGAGCCCTGCTCTTCTTCCAGCATTTTTTCCAGCAGGCTGAGTTTGCGGTCGGCCTCCACTTCGTACAAGTGCAGGTCCACCTGTTCCACCGGTTTGGTGGTGTTGCCGACTTCGACGCGGATGGCGTTGGGCACGTGGACTTCCACCAGGTGCTTCACGGAAGTTTCGATGGTGGCGCTGAAAAAGAGCGTCTGCCGGCCGGCCGGCATGGTCGCCATGATGCGCTTGATGGTGGGCAGGAAGCCCATGTCGAGCATCCGGTCGGCTTCATCCAGTACCAGGATGCGCGTGCCGCTCAGGTTCACCAGGTTGCGGCTGAGAAAATCGAACATGCGGCCGGGAGTGGCGATGACCACCTGCGCGCCTTTGCGAATGGCCTGCAATTGCGGATTCTCGCCGAGGCCGCCGACCACGACGGCCGAGCGGATGCCGGTACCGGCGGCCAGCTTCGCGAACACCTCCTGGATCTGGATCGCCAGTTCCCGGGTGGGGATGAGGATGACGGCGCGGACGCCGCTCTTCTTGGGTTCGTTCTGCAGAAGGTGGATCAGCGGCAGCACAAACGCGAGGGTTTTGCCCGTGCCGGTTTGCGCCGTAGCGACCAGGTTGTGTCCGGCCAGTGCCGGTTCGATGGAGAGAGCCTGTACAGGCGTAGGTTCTACGAAGCCATGCTTCGCGAGATTGCTCTTCAGGAGAGCGGAGAGAGACAGTTCAGAGAAAGTTTTCATTCAAAGTGTGAGAAGGAAATCAGGCAGCCGGCTACCTACGAGGTAAGAGAGGGATGCGGATCGACTTCAGTAACGTTCTCAGTATAGCAGGAAATCAGAGCGTTCCCAGAATCCGTTCTTTCAGGCCCGCCGGGTCGAAGCGGGCGTCCTTGTAAATTTCGCCGGGTTTTCCGGAGCGCGAGAAATCGTCCATGCCGAAGGTGCGCGCCGCGTGGTCTTCCGGCAGCAGGAAGGGATACAGGAATCCGCGCCAGCCGTTGTGGAGCGTGAGAGCGATCTTGCGATCTTCCCCGGAGAAGATGGCGCGCGCCTTTTGCGGATCGTGCCGGCGCAGTTCTTCGTAAAGCTGCGGGCTGGTGACGGCGACAATCTTCAGATCCAGGCGCTCTTCCAGTTCGGGAACGATCTGCAGCACATTGGCCATCACCTGTCCGCCGGAGATCACCAGCACCACTTTCCGCTTGCCGGATTCGCGAAACGGCTTGTAGACGTAAGCGCCCTGCGTGGCCGCACGGGCCGGGGGCACACCGTCGCCGCGCGGCAGCACCGGCGTGCCGGGACGCACCGCCGAAAAGACAATGGGCTCGCCGGCGCGCGCCGCGTGGAAGAGCATCTCCACGGCTTCGTTGGCGTCGAGCGGCTTGTAGACCTTGATGCCCGGATAGGCGGTGAACAGCGACATCCAGAACAGGCCGTGATGGGTGGGGCCATCCTCGCCGGTTTCGGGCCCATCGTGGGCGGCCAGCATGATGAAGAAACTGCGCGCATCCGGATTGACGGTACTGTTGATCAGGGTCATGCGGACGGCGTTGGCCATCATGGGGGTGAACACGCCGTAGGTGGCGAAACGCGGTCATGGGACGGAATCCGCCGGGCAGCACGTCCTGGGCGATGGCGCAGGAGAGCATCGCCATGTTCTGCTCGGCGATGCCGAAGCGGATGCCGCGGCCGAGCCGGTTTTCGCGGCTCATCACGCCGTAGACGTTCTCCGCCTTGCCGGTGAGGATGGACTTCATCAGGTCGCCGGCGCCCACGTAGAAGAATGCGGTATGCCGCATGGCCCAGGCGAACCAGGCCTCGGTGGCTTTGCGCGTGGGGACGCTATCGCCTTCCCGGAACACCAATTCGGGCGGGAGGACTTCGGGGCGGATCATGGTGGTGTAGCTGGCCATGGGCCGGCGAGACCAGCGCGGTCCGCATCCGCTCGACCGAGACCCGCTCGGGCGCGATCAGGCGCGCGGCCTTTTGCAGGCGATCCACCAGGTAGTCCACATCGGCGCGTTCCAGGGCGCCGGCGATGGCGCGCAGATCGGCCGCGGCATCTCCGGGCTGGCCGGGAATGGCGAAGCCGAGCGCGCGGACCGCCTCCACGTACTCTTCATGTTTGAGCGGCGTACCGTGGGAATCCGCCGTGCCTTCCAGCCGGCCGTAGGCAATGCCCTTGGTGGTATGGCAGATGACCACCGTGGGCCGTCCCGGGCCGAAACCGTCCGCCGCCAGGCGGTAGGCGTATACCAGTTCGCGCACGTTGTGGCCGTCCACTTCGATCACGTTCCAGCCGTGAGCGAACCAGTGGTTGACGTAGGGAACGGGCAGCGCTTCGGTGATCGGCCCGTCGATGCCGAAGTGGTTGTAGTCGAGCGCGACGACCAGGTTTTCGACGCCCAGGCTGGCGGCGATGTTGCGGGCTTCGTAGCTCATGCCCTCTTCGGTTTCGGCGTCGCCGGCGATCACGAATACCTTGGTATCGAGTCCGCAACTGCGGTGCAGCAGCGCAAACCCCAATCCAGCGGAGAAGCCGTGGCCCGAGGAGCCGGTGGAGGTGTCGGCCAGCGCGTAATTCGATTCCACGTGGCCGCTGGGACCGCCCCACCGCCGGAACGAAGCCAATTGCTCGGGATAGACCACGGCTTTGGCGGCCGGGCCCTGGCAGGGAATACCCCTTGCGGCGCAGCGTCTCGTAAACCAGCGACACCAGCCCATGGAACAGCGGCGAGCAGTGTCCCGCGGACCAGACCACGCGGCTGCGGCCGGGATGCTTGGGGTTCCAGGCATCGAAGCCGAGGCGCCCGCTGAGCAGCAGGCTCAGCACCATTTCGGTCTTGGAAGACGAGCCGCCCGGGTGGCCCGATTGCGCGGCGTCCACGGCGGCAAAGGCGAAACCGCGGACAACCCGGCACAGCGTGGCGACCCGGCTTTCGTCGATCTCTTCGAGCGGATCGAGGGCGACGCCCCTGAGGTTGAGGTAAGCGCCTCCTTCGGCGTGGTACTGAAAGCGTTCGGGCTGAGCGGCCGCGAGATCGGCGAGATCGAAATGGCTGGCAAGGGTTGACGACACGGCAACCTCCTTAAAGCGCGATTGTAGCAGTAATCAACACCCGATTATCTGATTTTGTGAGGCTCGGCAGGGGCTCCCTGATAATAGGTAGTGATATGCGTTCTTTTGCATTCTTATTCATTCTTTCCTGCTGTTCGCTACGCTTCCTTTCACGTGGACTACGCCACTTTTCTGGGCGGCTCGGTGGACGAGCAGCCTGCCGGCATCGCGGTCGATTCCGCCGGCAACGCCTACCTGGTGGGCACCACCACCTCGCCCGACTTTCCGCTGACCTCTACCGCGTTCGGCTCGGCGGCCAGCGGGCAGGCCTGTGCATTTGTGGCCAAAATCAACCCGACCGGCGGCGGCACCGTATGGTCGGTCTGCCTGGCGAATTCCAAGGGAAATGCCATTGCGCTGGACGCGAGCGGCAATGTTTACGTGCTGACCAACTCTTCCACGGTGACGAAACTGACCGCCGCCGCGGACAGGATTGTCTACACCAAGACGATCGCCGCGAGCGCAGCCGGAATCGCGGTGGACTCCGGCGGAAACGTATACGTGGCGGGCAGCGCCGTGCAAGGCTTCCCGACTACTTCCGGCGCTGTACCAGCCGGCGCTGGCTCCGGGCACCTGCTATCCCCGCCCGACCTCTCCGGTACCGTGTTCCGACGCGTTCGTCATGAAACTGGGGGCGGACGGAAGCGTGGCATACGCCACCTATCCTGGGCGGCTCCGGTCCGGACCAGGCGAACGCCGTCGCGGTCGATTCCCAGGGGAACGCATGGATCACCGGCCAGACGGTGTCGCCCAATTTCCCGATCTCCCCGGATGCGCTGCAGACCACGTTTCACGGCGAGGTGGATCTGGGACCGGTGCAGTATGGAGACGCTTTCGTGGCGAAGCTTGACCCCACGGGCGGAAAGCTGCTGTATTCCACCTACCTGGGCGGATCCGCGCCGGATGCGGGCCTGGCCATCGCGGTGGATAACGCCGGCGCCGCGTACATCGGCGGGGCTACCCAATCCACCGATTTTCCGACCACGCCGGGGGTAGTTCAGCGGGTATACGGCGGCGGAGACCTGATTCCGAGCCTGGCTTCCGGCGATGCCTTCGTGGTGAAGTTCAATCCGGCGGGCTCGCTGGCCTACGCCACGTATCTCGGCGGCCCGCAGTACGAAAGTGCCGCCGTGATCGGCGTGGATTCGCAAGGCGACGCCTACGTAACGGCCTTTGCCAACACCACCACCGAACTGAGTCCCGATGCTTCGAAGGTGGTGAACTCCGCCGACCTTTCCGGTTCGGTGGCGGTCGATCCGCAGGGAGGCGTGTATTTGACGCAAGCCTCGCTCGGCAGTGTATTCTTCCCTTCGGCCGGGAGCTCTGCAAAGCACCTTCGGCGGCGGGACATACGATACGACGCTGGTCAAGATCGACTTCACCAACGCGCCGTCCGTGTGGATCGCGAGCATCCTGAATGCGGCGGGCCTGCGGTCCGGAACGCCGTCGTACTTTCCGGTTTTCGACGTAGCGCCGGGCGAAATCATATCCATCTTCGGAAGTGGATTCGATAGCACCACGCGCGTGCTGTTCGACGGGACACCGGCGACTGTCCTCTACACGGCCAGCGGGCAGATCAATGCCGTGGTTCCATTCGGGGTGAAGGGGCCGGCGACGAATATCACGCTGCAGGGCGCCGGGCAGACGTTCGGGCCGGGGACGATGAATGTGCTTGCCGCCGTGCCGGCGATTTTCACCGACGACAGCAGCGGCAAGGGCCAGGCCGCGATTCTGAACCAGGATGGCAGCGTCAATTCCGCGTCCAATCCGGCGGCGCGCGGGTCGGTGATTTCCGTCTTCATGACCGGCGCCGGGCGCATGACTCCACCGCAGGCGGATGGCTCGCTGGGTCCGATGGCGCCGCCGTTTCCCGCGACTGCCCTGGGCGCCGGGTGCAATCTGGGCCAGGTGCTCTACTCCGGCGCCGCGCCGGGACTGATCGCGGGCGCGGTGCAGGTAAATGTGCAGCTTTCCCAAAGCACCGGCACGGGCAGCAGTGTGCCGATCGTGATCTACATGGGGAATTATGCCAGCGGCTTCATGGGTGACACGACGGTAGCGGTGCAGTAGGAGCCAGGTACAACGTTTCATAAAGACGGTCGCGTTTTTCGCGCGCAAGCGGGACTGAAGTCCCGCGCGGGTTAAAACCCGCCCCACAACACAGCGGTTACGGCATCTGGGGGCGGGCGCTTTCGAGGATCTTGGCGATCCAGGAGGCGTGGGGCCGGCCGCTGGACGGCAAGCGCTTTGAGTTCGCGGTCCACGTCATAGGGCACGCGGCGGATTTCCGGACGGGAGCCGTCCAGCAGAAGATACCCGGCGCGGCGATCGCCATCGTGCGGGAGGCCCACGCTGCCGGAGTTGACGATGGTCATTCCGGCGATCTGGCGAACGTAGGGACGGTGGACGTGTCCATAGACGACGACCGGGCTGCCCAGGGGCGAGTACACGGCTTTCAGGTCGGTGTCGGCGGACTCCGGAGTAGGTGAACTCCAGAGGCTTTCCGGGCTGGCGTGGAGCAGCGCCACGCCGCCGTGCACCTGCGTCGGCGGCAGATTGCGGAGCCAGGCCAGGCGCTCCTCACCCAGCGCGTCCCGGGTGGCGGCGGCCATTTCTTCGAGCAGCGGGAGAAGCGGTCGAAAGGCGGGAGACCCGGCGGCAAACTCCGCGAGGGATTCGGGCCGGAACAGCATTTCGTCGGTATTGCCCGCCACGCCCTGCCATCCGAGGGCGCGAATCCGGTCAACGATCTCGACGCCGCCGGGCGCTCCATCCGCCAGATCGCCTCCGTGAAAAATCAAATCCGGCGCGGTTTCCCGGAGGTCCGAGAGGACCGCTTCGAAGGCGGTCCGGTTGCCGTGGATGTCGGAAACGATGGCGATGCGCATAACAAGAGGATGCTACGCTGAAAGCATACCTTCCATGGGCGCAGTGCGCAAACCGGAAATCATGAGTCCCGCGGGCTACTGGCCGCAGTTGCGCGCCGCCATTGAAGCCGGAGCGGACTCGGTCTATTTTGGCCTGAAGCACTTCACCGCGCGCGCGAAGGTGGGTTTTTCGCTGGCGGAACTGCCGGATGCCCTGCGCACGCTGCATCAGCGCGGGGTCAAGGGATTCGTGACGTTCAACACGCTGGTGTTCGACCACGAACTGGAGGAGGCCGCGCGCACCCTGGAGGCCATCGCGCGCGCCGGCGCCGATGCCATCATCGTGCAGGACATCGGGATGGTCAAGCTGGCGAAGCAGATTGCGCCGGACCTGGAGATCCACGGCAGCACGCAGATGAGCATCACCAGCGCCGATGGGGTGCGGCTGGCGCAGCAGTTCGGGGTGAGCCGTGTGACGCTGGCGCGCGAACTCTCGCTGGAAGAGGTCCGGGCCATCCGCGCGGCCACGGATTGCGAGCTGGAAATTTTCGTGCACGGCGCGCTGTGCGTGGCGTACTCGGGGCAATGTTTTTCGTCGGAGGCCTGGGGCGGACGCAGCGCCAACCGGGGGCAATGCGCGCAGGCCTGCCGGCTGCCGTACGAAATGATGGTGGACGGCAAGGTGCAGCCGCTGGCCGATGCGCGTTACCTGCTGTCGCCCGGCGATCTGTACGCCTTGAAGCAGATGCCCGAGATCGTGCAGATCGGTATCTCGGCGCTCAAGATCGAGGGCCGCTACAAGGACGCCGATTATGTGGCACTGACCACGCGCGCCTATCGCCAGGCAGTGGACGAAGCGTGGGCGGGACGGGCGCTCAGTATCGACCGCGCGGGCGAGTTGCAGTTAGAGCAGGTCTATTCCCGCGGTCTGGGTCCGTTCTTTCTGAAGGGCACGGATCACCAGGCGGTAGTGCATGGCCGTGCGCCGCGGCATCGCGGCGTGCTGATGGGACAGGTGGCGAGGGTCACGCGCGAGAGCGTGCTGGTGGAGGCCGGCGAGGCTCATGCGCATCGCGCCCCTTAAGGCGGGCGACGGCGTGGTGTTCGATGCGGCCGGCTGGCGCAGTCCGGAAGAGCCGGAAGAAGGCGGGCGCATCTTTCAGGTGGCGCGGTGCGAAGGCAAGCTGGAGCTGCGCTTCGGCAACGGAGTGCTGAATGCTTCGCGCATCCGCCGTGGCGATTTGATCTGGCGCACGCACGATCCCAACCTCGATAAAGTGGTGCGGCCTTACCTGGAAGCTGCCACGCCGCTCCGCAAACAGCCGGTCAGAGTCAAGGTGACGGCGCGCGAGGGTCAGGCGCTGCAAACGGAGTGGAGCGTCGAGGCGGGCGAGCGTGACGGTGGAGTCCGCGCAGTCGCTGGGAAGGGCGCGCGAATCGCGCCCTCACGGCGGAGTTCCTGCGCGAGCAGTTGGGACGGCTGGGAAACACGCCGTATGAGTTGTCCGCACTTGAACTCGAAATCGAAGGTGCGCCGTTCGCCCCGAGTTCGCTGCTGAATCAACTGCGGCGGGAGGCGGTGGAAAAGCTGCAAGCGCTGCAGAGCGCGCCTCCGGCCCGCGAAGTGCGCCCCGTCGCACCGGGCCTTGGCTAATCCCCCATCCCCAACCCCCATCCCTACCCCCCTGCTTCTCCATCTTCTCGTCCGCACTCCCGAGCAATTGGATGCCGCGATCGCACTGCGGCCGGCGAGCATCACGCTGGACTACCTGGACCTGTACGGGCTGAAGCCGTCGCTGGAAAGGGTGCGCGCGGCAGGCTTGCAGGCGCGGGTGGCCAGTCCGCGGGTGCTCAAGCCGGGCGAGGAGCGCATCACCGATTTTCTGCTGAGCTGCGGCTGCCCCATTCTGGTGCGTTCCACCGGACTGCTGGAGGCTCTGCGGACCCGCGAGCACCCGGAGCTGATCGGGGATTTCAGCCTGAACGCGGCCAACGAAATCACCGCGGCGGAACTGCTGGCGCTGGGCATTGGGTCGCTCACGCCCACGCACGATCTGAACGCGGCGCAGGTGTCCGATCTGGCGCGCCGCGTGGGCGCCGGGCGGATCGAAGCGATCGCGTATCAGCATCTGCCCGTGTTCCACACCGAGCACTGCGTCTTCTGCCGTTTTCTTTCCACCGGCACCAGCTATCGCGATTGCGGCCGCCCTTGCGAGGAGCATCGCGTGGCCCTGCGCGATTCCGCCGGACGCGCGCATCCCGTGTTGGCCGACGTAGGCTGCCGCAATACGGTTTTCGGTGCGGAAGCGCAGCAGGCCGGAGCGCACCTGGACGAGTGGCGGGCCGCGGGAATCCGGCAATTCCGGCTGGAATTCGCGCACGAATCGGGCGAGCAGGTAACGCGCGTGACCCGCGCGTTTGAAGACGCGCTGGCGGATCGCTCCCCGGCGCGGGAACTGGCGCAGCAGCTTGCGCGGATTGCTCCGCAGGGCATCACGGAAGGCAGTTTGTTTGTGCCGGAAGGCTATCTGACGCTGCCGGTTTTGCAGTAATTCGGCAGAACCGGGTTAAACGAAAGTCAGGCGCGCATGGACAAAAGAACGGGCGCGGTGGACCCCGCAGGATGACGCCAACGAAATACTGAGACAGCGCCGCGCCGGCCGGAAGCGGATCCTCGCGTGGAGGTACGGCTCTTCGTTTCCGAAGTCCCAACGGTCGCGCAGACGGGCTCCCGTTGACAGGCGCCGGCCGGGTCGCGGACTTTGAAATCTGGGACCGGTTCCAGTCGCTTGCCGCATTCACGAACGGAATGCGTTTGCTGGCGAGCGGCTCTGGGAAATCGTGAACTCGCCGGACAAGGAGCCGCGGTTCATCATTCAATCCGCCAGCCACCCGGCTGGCTCGGAGAACCGGTGGAGCGCTTGCGGCGAGGCGAATGGGACGGCACGCTCGACCAGGCTCTCAATTTGATTTTGGATCAGTTGATCTGGACGGAAGAGGAAGGTTGAAAGAAGGCCCTGAGGCTTGTGCTACTCGATATCTTCCTGGCCGACTTTCAAAACCGCGAGGAAGGCTTCCTGGGGAATCTCGACGCGGCCCACGCGCTTCATGCGCTTCTTGCCTTCCTTCTGCTTTTCGAGCAGTTTGCGCTTGCGCGAAATGTCGCCGCCGTAGCACTTGGCGAGCACGTTCTTGCGCATGGCCGAGATGGTCTCGCGGGCGACGATCTTGTTTCCGATGGCGGCCTGCAGCGCCACTTCGAACATCTGCTTGGGGATCAGGCGGCGCAGGCGCGAGATCAGTTCTTTGCCGCGCTCGTAAGCAAAATCGCGGTGCACGATCAGGGACAGCGCGTCCACCGGATCGCCGGCTACCAGCACGTCCAGACGGACCATGGGCGAGACGCGGTAGCCCGAGAGGTGATAGTCCAGTGAAGCATAGCCGCGGGAGGCGCTCTTCAGGCGGTCGTAGAAATCCAGCACGATTTCGTTGAGCGGCAATTCGTAAAGCAGCATGCACGCGGCCGCCGCCCAGGTACTCGAATTTCTTCTGCACGCCGCGCTTGTCTTCCAGCAGCTTGAGGATGCCGCCCAGATACTCTTCGCGCGTGATCACCGTGGCATCGATGATGGGCTCTTCGATCTGCTTGATTTCGGAGGGATCGGGAAACTTCGTCGGGTTATCGATCTCGACCACTTCGCCCACCGTGGTGGTGACGCGATAGCGCACGCCGGGCGCGGTGGTGATCAGGTCGATATCGAATTCGCGCTCCAGCCGCTCCTGCACGATTTCGAGGTGCAGCAGGCCCAGAAAGCCGCAGCGGAATCCGAATCCCAGGGCCACGGAGTTCTCCGGTTCGAAGCTGAAGGCGCTGTCGTTGAGCCGCAGTTTTTCGAGCGCATCGCGCAGCAGGCCGTGCTCGTGCGATTCGACGGGATACAGTCCGGCGAAGACCATGGGCTTGATCTCTTCGAAGCCGGGCAGCGGCTTCGGAGGCGGGATTCTCGTGGTCGATGATGGTGTCGCCGATCTTGGCGTCGGAGACCGTCTTGATATTGGCGGACAGGAACCCCACTTCGCCGGCCGACAGTTCGCCGCAGGGAATGGCTTTGGGCGATTGGTAGCCCACGGCGTCCACTTCGAAGACCTGGTTGTTGGACCACAGGCGGATCTTCTGGCCCACGCGCAGATGGCCGTCCATCACGCGCACGCAGAATGATGACCCCGCGGTAGCTATCGAACCAGGAATCGAAAATCAGCGCGCGCAAGGGCAGGTCGGGCGAGCCTTTGGGCGGCGGCACCAGCATGACGATGGCTTCCAGGATCTCGTGAATGCCGATTCCCTGTTTGGCGCTGGCCAGCACGGCATCGCGCGCATCCAGGCCGATGACCGTTTCGATCTGCTCGCGAATGCGCTCCGGCTCGGCCGCCGGCAGATCGATCTTATTGATGACCGGAATGATTTCCAGGTTGTGATGCAGGGCCAGGTAGGTGTTGGCCAGCGTCTGCGCTTCCACGCCCTGGGAGGCATCCACCACCAGAAGCGCGCCTTCGCAGGCCTGCAGGCTGCGCGACACCTCGTAGGAGAAATCGACGTGGCCGGGCGTATCGATCAGGTTGAGCTGGTACCTGTTGCCATCGTCGGCCTTGTAGTTCAGGCGCACGGCGTGGGCTTTGATGGTGATGCCGCGCTCGCGCTCCAGGTCCATGGTGTCCAGCACCTGCTCCATCATTTCGCGCTGCGAAAGGGCGCCGGTGGTCTCCAGCAGACGGTCCGCCAGCGTCGATTTGCCGTGGTCGATATGCGCAATGATAGAAAAATTGCGGATGAATTCACGATCCATGCTGTGGGGGTGACTCTATTGATTATCCCACACGTCCGCCCTGCGTTATACAATCGGCCATGCTTGGCCGCATCCTGGTTTGGCTCTTGGCGTGCGCGATGTGGGGCATGGCTGCGCCGCAATATTCCGCGGAATTGATTTTTCCACCGGAGCACTGGCACAATCACTCGTCCTCGGTGGTGGAACTACCGAACGGCGACCTGCTGGTCTGCTGGTTTCACGGTTCGGGCGAACGCACCGCGGACGATGTTCTGATCGAGGCGCGCGCGGTGGAGTCACGTGACGAAGAAATGGGCCGAGCCTTTTGTGCTGGCGGACACCCCCGGCTTCCCGGAGACCAACCCGGTGCTGTTCATCGATTCGCACCAGCGGCTGTTTTTCTTCTGGCCGCTGATTGTGGCTCACCGGTGGGAGACGGCGCTGATGAAGTACCGGATCTCCACGGACTACCAGCAGGCGGCGGGACCGCCCAAGTGGGAGCACCAGGACAATATCGTCCTGATTCCGAAAAACATCGCGGCGCGTACGCAGGAATTCGCGGGAGCCACGGCGGCGGGAAACGGTCCGTTGGCCGAACGCGCCAGGCAACTGATTGCCCACGCCGGCGACGAATACTTTTCGCGCATGGGCTGGTTCACGCGGACGCATCCGATCGAGCTGCCCTCCGGACGCCTGATCGTGCCGATGTATTCCGACGGCTTTTCGTTCGGGATCATGGCGATCAGCGACGATGGCGGATACACCTGGAATGCCAGTGAGCCGATCGTGGGTGCGGGATGCGTGCAGCCCTCGGTGATTCGCAAGAACGACGGTACGCTGGTGGCGTATCTTCGCGACAACGGGCCGCCGCCCAAGCGCGCGATGATCAGTTACTCGCGCGACAACGGCGTTACGTGGACTCCCGCGCGCGATACCGACATCCCCAATCCCGGGACCAGCCTGGAAGCCGTCCGGCTGCGCAGCGGCGACTGGATTCTGGTCTACAACGATATCGAGAGTAAGCGGTATTCCCTGGTGGCCGCGCTGTCCGACGATGAAGGCGCAACGTGGAAATGGAAGCGACATCTGGATGGCAGGCCGGACCTTGCGGTAAGTGACGAGTATCACTATCCGTCGGTGATCCAAGCTCGCGACGGGGCCATCCATGTGACTTACAGTTACTTCACCAAAGCGGGCAAATGCATCAAGCACGCCCGATTCAACGAAGACTGGATCAAGGCGGGTGAGTAAGGTAAGCAAGGATCTCCTCGCCACGAACGACGTTCGTGGGGGAATGAGGGGAAGAGCTCGCAGTCGAGAGGGGGTTAGGGATGGGGGTTGGCGATGGGGTTTAGTGCGGCCCTTCGGGCCGGGCAGGTTCCCGAACCTTTCACGCCGGCGAGGAATCAACACTTTGCGATTGGGTTTCCGGACAGAGAGGCGCGGATCTGATGTTAAACTGATCCGTGGGGCCGGGCCGGATGGCGATGCCGAAACTCCTGCTGATCACTGCCGCATCGCCGGAAATCCAACGAATCCGCAGGCCGCGGGTACTCAATTTTCAGCAGATCACGATGCCTTATCTGGCCGCCCGGGTTCCTCCCGGCTGGCAGGTAACTCACGTTGATGAAGTAGCCGAGAAACTTGACTGGAGCCTGGAGCCCGACTTAGTTGGGATCACCTTTCATACACCGAGCGCTAACCATGCTTATCGCCTTGCCGCGCATTTCAGGCAGAGGGGTGCATGTGTAGCTATGGGGGGACCGCATGTAACCTTATTGCCGGACGAGGCAAGACAACATGCCGATGTGATTTTCGTGGGCGAAGCCGAAGGTATATGGGAAGCGTTCCTGAAGGATTTTGCAGCCGGGACTTATCATCCCGTTTATGAACGGTCTGACCCGCCGCGCCTGGATGGAGCTCCCATGGCAAGCAAGGCGTTGTTCCACAGGAAGGACCACATCAGCGGCGTTCTATTCGCGACTCGGGGATGCCCTAACCAATGCGATTTCTGCACCGTCCGCGTGATGTACCGGCAAGGGTTTCGTAAGCGGCCGGTGGCGGAGGTCGCGGCGGAATATGCTTCGATCCGGGAGAAGGTAGTTATCTTTTGGGATGACAATATCGTTGCGGACATGGCGTATGCGAAGGAATTGTGCCGCGCCATCGCTCCCCACCGCAAGTGGTGGAGCAGCCAGGCCAGTATCCAGGCCGGCCGCGATGATGAGTTCCTGGACTTAGCGGCCCGCAGCGGGTGTAAACAACTCTTCCTGGGGCTGGAGTCGATCTCGCAATCCAGCATGGCCGAAGTGCACAAGGGCTTCAACCGGGTGGAAGAGTATGCCCGGATTATCGAACGCATTCATGCACACGGGATCGCCGTGCAGGCGGGGATCGTCTTTGGTTTTGACAGCGACACACCGGAGATATTCAAGGATACGCTCGATTTCCTGGAAGATACGGGAGTCCAGAATGCAACGTTCAACATCCTGACACCCTTTCCCGGCACACCCCTTTTTCGAAAGCTGGAAGCGGAAGGGCGGATATTGACGCGGGATTGGTCCAGGTACAACAGCCGCGACGATGTGGTTTATCAACCAAAGCAGATGAGCACCGCGGAATTGCGGTCGGGATTTCGGTATGCGAATGAGCGCTTCTATTCCCTGCCAGAGCATGGCAAGGCGGCTGTCGCGATCGCCGGTGCAGCTATGGTGGACGCTGCCGTTGAACCTGGCCTACGGTTGGAAGGCATTGGCCGCCGCGGCGCCAAATGAGAGGCGCGGGCCTGATGTTAAACTGATCGATAATGCCTTATCAGCATATTCAGTTCGAGCTTGCCGAGAGCGGTGTGGCGCTGGTCACCGTCAACCGGCCCGATAAGCTGAATGCGCTGTCGCGCGGTGTGGTGGAAGAGTTGGGGCAGGCGGCGAACCGCATTGCGGAAGATTCCGCGATTCGTGCGGCCATCCTGACGGGCGCGGGAGAAAAGGCTTTCGTGGCTGGCGCCGATATCAACGAACTGGCGGCGTTCTCGCCCGTGGAAGCGCGCACCTACGCGTTGCGCGGGCAGCAGGTGTTCCGGAAACTGGAGACTCTGGGCAAGCCGGTGGTGGCGGCGGTCAACGGGTACGCGCTGGGCGGCGGCCTGGAACTGGCGATGGCCTGCACGGTGCGCTTCGCCGCGGAGAATGCCAAGCTGGGCCAGCCGGAAGTGAAGCTGGGGCTGATTCCGGGATATGGCGGCACCCAGCGGCTGCCGCGGCTGGTGGGCTCCGGCAGGGCGCTCGAAATATTGCTGTCGGGAGAGCCGCTGACGGCGGCCGAAGCGTGGCGCATCGGACTGGTAAACGCCGTCGTGCCGCAGGCGGAGCTGCTGCCGTCATTGCCGCGCCTGGCTCGATAAAGTGCTGGCCAATGCCCCTGAGGCACTGCGCATGGTGATGGAAGCGGTGGACGTGGGGCTCAGCGCGGGACTGGAAGAAGGTCTGCGATTTGAAGCCGCGGCGTTTGGGGTTTGCGCGGCCACGGAAGATCGCCAGGAAGGCACGCGCGCGTTTCTGGAAAAGAGACGCGCGGTGTTCGCCGGAAAGTGAAACATGCCGAGAGTATTTGAAGGCCAGTTATCGGCCGCGGGATTGCGGTTCGCGGTGGTGGTGAGCCGCTTCAACAGCTTTATCACCGAGCGCCTGCTGGCGGGCGCGATGGATGCTCTGACTCGCACGGGCGCCGGCCCGGATGCGGTAGACGTGGTCAAGGTGCCGGGCTCGTGGGAAGTGCCCATGGTGGCGGGCGAACTGGCGCGGCAGCATCGTTACGATGCCGTGATCTGCCTGAGCGCGGTGATTCGCGGCGAAACGCCGCATTTCGATTATGTGGCCGCGGAGGCCGCCAAAGGGGTGGCGCACGTATCCATGGAGACCGGGATTCCGGTGGCGTTCGGCGTGTTGACCACCAATACGCTGGAGCAGGCCATCGACCGCGCCGGAGCCAAAGGCGGCAACAAAGGCTTCGACGCGGCCATGACCGCCGTCGAGATGGCCAACCTGCTGCGCACTCTTCGTCAGGCCACCTAATGCCTTCCCGCCGCAGATCCAGGCAGCGCGCTTTGCAGATCCTGTTCGCTTGGGACGCCCGGCGGCAACCCGTAGACGAAGTCATCGACAGCTATTACGACAGCCTGTTTTCCGAAGAGAAACCGGAGCGCGACCCATTTGTCTCGGACCTGGTGCGGGGCACCATTGAGCACGTGGCGGAACTGGACCGGCAGATCACCAAACATGCCGAGCACTGGCGCATGGAGCGCATGCCGGCGGTGGACCGGAACATTCTCCGCCTGGCCGTGTACGAGATGCGGTTCGGCGGCACTCCGGCTCCCGTGACCATCGATGAAGCGCTGGAGCTGGCGCGCAAGTATTCCGGCGAGGAGAGCGTGCAGTTTGTGAACGGCGTGCTGGACGCGATTCACCGCGAGCCGCCGGCCGCGCCGCCTCAGTGATTCGCCAGCGCTGCTGCCATTCGAACTGCGACCCCAGGCTTCGAATGCGGCGTCCAGATGGCGTCCCCGGAACCAGCAGCGGCGTTGCATCGTGGCTCGCGACATCGCGTTTACCGGACTGCTTGAACTGTAAGCCGTCGGCCATCGCTGCGGCGGATGTGCACTGGTGATCGCCTTGTCGCCGGCTTTGCCGGGCTCGGACTGCCGTGGCCAGGGTGTTCGCCGCCGTCCTCGCCGGGAGATAGCGAGTCACGAATTTGGACATTAAACGGGCTGCGGACCGCCCACTTGGGCTCGCACTAGTTTCGCGCAGCCGGGTCAAGATGAATCCTTGCGCGATCGTTGCGCCTGCCGACTGTGTTCACATTGCCGGAAGCGATCGGATCGGACTCGACGGAGCGTGAACGCTCTCACGCAAAGCCGCCAGCCGCCAAGGGGCAGATCCGATCCCCTCTCCTAGGTTTTCAAGGGGATTGCGGTGTCTCGGTCCAGACGTCGCAGATCGGAGCGCGCGGCGGGTTCCCAGACGAAGGTCAAAGCCCGAATTCCCTGAGTACGTCAGCGTGGGATATTCCAGGAGAGGGCTGGTCACGTGCGCGATCGATCCGCGCTAACATGTCGGCATCTATCGCGGCTTCGTGAGTTAAGAGGAACTCGAGATAGCGCAGTGCAGCGGACATTTCGGACTCCGGAAGCTGGTCGATGAGGTTATGAAGCTGCTGTTTATCCGGCATCGCTGTCTGCTTCCAGCTTACGCCAATCCCGAGCTTCGTGCTCGGGGCAGAAGGCAGTCGCCGCGACCCATTCCCAGCCACAGCGCGTTCACCGATTCTGCGAGGCAAACCCTGGCGAATTCGGTTTTTCCAGCAGCGAGGGTTGAAACCAGGAAGTTTGGGCGCACAGGGGCGAGAAGAATCATACTGTGAATCCGGCGGGAGCGCGGCCCGGCACGCTATACTCGGCTTAGAAGGACTATTCCCGTCATGCTCCGTAAGAGGTTCTCCTTTTTTACGCTGCCACTGGTTTTATTGAGTTGCGCGCTGCTGGGCGGTTTTTACGGGCGCAGTGTGCTTGCCGCCGACGACCTTGCGACCAGCGCCGGGGTGCAGGAGTTCGCCAAGGCTTTCGCGCTGGTGCAGGAGAATGCCGCCGAAGCGCCGACAGGCGACAAGGCCATTTACGACGGCGCCATTCCGGGGATGTTGCGCACGCTGGATCCGCACTCCAATTTCTTCGACCCCAAGGCTTACAAGCTGCTGCTGGAAGACCAGGAGGGACACTACTCCGGAGTCGGCATGCAGGTGGGGCCGCGGAATGACAAGACGGTGGTGCTGAATCCCTTCCCCGGGTCGCCGGCTTACAAGGCGGGCATTCGTCCGGGCGACGTGATCGCTTTCGTGGATGACAAGCCCACGGCGAATCTGAACACCACGGAGGTGGCGGACCTGCTGAAGGGACCGCGCAACACGCCGGTCAAGATCACGGTTTCGCGCGAGGGAGCGCCGGATTACCTGACTTTCAACATCGTGCGCCAGGATATTTACCGACGCACGGTGAATGGCTTCTGGGTGAAGCCGGGGATCGCCTACATCCGGATTCTCAGCTTCGGGGAGAATACCAGCCGCGAACTGGACGATACGCTTCGTTCTCTGGGCGACACACCGCCGGAAGGGCTGGTGCTGGATTTGCGGGGCAACCCGGGCGGTCTGCTGAACCAGGCGGTGGCGGTGGCCGACCATTTTCTGCAAAAGGGGCAGGCCGTGGTTTCGCAGCATGGCCGCAATTCACCGGAGCGCGTGTACCGCGCCGATCACGGCAATCGCGGCCACGATTACCCGATGGTTGTGCTGGTGAATCAATACTCGGCTTCGGCGTCGGAGATTGTTTCGGGAGCCTTGCAGGATCACGACCGCGCCTGGATTCTGGGCGAGACGACCTTCGGCAAGGGCCTGGTGCAGACGGTCTATCCGCTGCGTTACTACTGCGGCCTGGCACTGACCACGGCGCACTTCTACACGCCGAGCGGGCGGCTGATCCAGCGCGATTATTCGCACGAATCGTTCTTCGACTACTACAACCACAAGGATCACGCGACCAACGACCTGAAGGACGTGAGGACCACCGACAGCGGCCGCACCGTCTACGGCGGCGGCGGGATCACGCCGGACGAAAAGTATACGATGCCGGAGTTCGACAGCCTGGAAGTGCAGCTTTACCGCAAAGGCCTGTTCAACTTCACGCGAAACTATTTCGCCTCGCACCCGCTGCACATGCCTGACGGCTGGATGCCGGACAGCGCCACGCTGGATCAGTTTCACGACTACCTGCGCAAGAACGGATACACCTTCACCGATGCCGTGTTCCACAAAGACACCGATTGGATCAAGCGCTACCTGGCGAAGGAAATGTATATCTGGGCATTCGACGTGAATGCCAGCGATAAAGTCTTCGCGCTGAGCGATCCGGAAGTGGCCCAGGCGGTGAAGGCCATGCCGCAGGCAACGACGCTGCTGGAGCGGGTCCACAAGGTTATCGTCATGAAGTAGCGGTGTGCCACAATCGATACTTGAACCCCACTGCACAAATCATTGTCCTGGACGCGGGCGGACAATACTGCCACCTGATAGCCCGCAAAGTGCGCGATCTGGGCGTGTATGCCGAGGTGCGCGCCAGTGAAACGGCGGCGGCGGAAATGGCCGGCGCGAAGGGCATCGTCATTTCGGGCGGGCCCAGCAGCGTTTACGATTCCGGCAGTCCCACGGTGGACCCCGCTATTTTCGGGCTAGGCGCGCCCGTGCTGGGCATCTGCTACGGCCAGCAGTTGATGGCGCACATTCTGGGCGGCGAGGTACGCAAGGGGGTGAAGGGCGAATACGGCCTGGCCACCCTGGATCTGGACGAAACGTTGGACCCCATGTTCGGCGGCCTCGGCGGGAGACAGCAGATCTGGATGAACCACCGCGATGCCGTAGGCGCGCTGCCGGAAGGGTTCCGCGTCACCGGCCGCACCGATAGCTGCGCGGTGGCGGCGATCGCCGCGCCGGGCGCGCCGCCTGTATGGCCTGCAGTTTCACCCCGAGGTGGTCCACACCACGCGCGGGCAGGAGTTTCTGGCCAACTTCGTATTCCGCGTTTGTTTGTGCGAGAAGGACTGGGACCCGCGCCACCGCGTGCCGGCGATCGAGCAGGAGATCCGCGACTGCGCGCGGAATCGCAGCGTATTTTTCTTCGTGAGCGGCGGGGTGGATTCCAGCGTGGCGTTTGCGCTGTGCGCGCGCGCCCTGGGCGCCGACCGCGTCCGCGGGGTCTACGTGGATACCGGGCTGATGCGCGAGGGCGAAACGGATTTTGTCCGGCGCATGGCCAACCTGACGGTGGAACATGCCGAGGATCAGTTTCTGGGGGCACTGGCGGGCGTGACCGATCCCGAACAGAAGCGCCACATCATCGGCGAAGAGTTCGTGCGGGTGCAGGAACGGATTGTGGAATCGCGCCACCTGATGGAGGAGCAGTGGATTCTGGGCCAGGGCACCATCTATCCCGACACCATCGAATCGGGCGGCACGGCCAAGGCCGCGGTCATCAAGACGCACCACAATCGCGTGGCGGGGATTCAGAAGTTGATCGAGGCGGGCCGCATCGTGGAGCCGCTGAAATCCTTTTACAAAGATGAAGTGCGCGAAGTGGGGCGGGAACTGGGGCTGCCGGCGGAATTGCTGGACCGTCATCCATTCCCGGGTCCGGGGTTGGCCATTCGCTGCCTCTGTTCGGAATTCGATGCTCCGGTGCGCGCGACAGAGGACGGATGGGTGATTCCGGTGAACTCGGTGGGGGTGTTGGGCGATGCGCGCAGCTATGCTCCGGTGCTGGCCATAGAGGCGCTGGATCACGTTCGCGCCACGGAACTGACCAACCGGCTGAGCGGAATGAATCGCGTGGTGGCCGCGGTGGAACAGTAAGGCGCCGCTGGCCGCGATGCAGATTCGCGCCTGCTCCCTGACGCCCGAGCGCATCGCGAAATTGCGCCAGGCCGACGCGCTGGTGCGGCGCCTTTCGCACGCGGCGAACTACGACCGGTGCGTGTGGCAGTTTCCGGTGATCCTGATTCCGCTGGGGACGGCGGAAGCGCCGGAATCGGTGGTGCTGCGGCCGGTGGATTCGGTAGACGGCATGACCGCACAATCGGTGCCGATGGATGGCGCGCTGCTGCGGGCGATGTGCGGCGAGTTGCTGCAACTGGAAGGGATCTGCGGAGTCTTCTACGATTTAACGCACAAACCACCGGGCACGATCGAGTGGGAATGAGCTACTGCGGCAGCTTCACTTCGGCGCCGGTGTCCTTATTGAGCCGCTCGGTCAGGGCGCGATCCACCAGCGACAGGGAAACCTGATTGTGGGTGTTGCCGGTGGTGAAGTAGTGGAGCGTGTCTCCATCCACCCAGTAGGCGATGGCCGAGTAGATGGTGTGGTCCTTGAAGGCCAGCAGGTAATGCGGCGTTTCCGGAGTGGTATCGGTTGACTGCGCGGACGTGTCCTCCGGCGGGACGGTAATCATCTGCGGATTGGGCGGAGCGCCGGAATACTGATTGATCACCACGGGCGGCTGAGCCGGCGGCATTACGATGGTGACTCCCCCGGAAGACTGCTGCTGCGGCGGCGGGGCAGCCGAGCCATCGTACATCGAGGGGTCCGTCAAACCGGAGTAACCGCCCACGTACACTGGATATGCGTAAACATAAGATCCGGTGCCGCCGCGATGGTAGCCCCGGTTGGCTGCGGCATTTGGATTGGGATTCGGGACCACCAGCCTCGGACCGCCGCCGCCGGGATAGACCACATTCGGTGTGATCCGGTGAAGCCCGGGGTTGGTAGCGGCAGTTCCAGCCGGATAGACTACGCTCCCAAAACCTCCGGTCACGTAGGGCTGAATACTACCCCGATACTGCGCAAATCCAGTGCAGGAAACCAGCAGCACGATGGCGAATCCGACGAGCGTCCTCATGGGATAAGAGCCCCCTGTTGAAATTGTACACCCGCCGGGCGCAGTTTCACTTCTTCTTGGGGGCGGGAGGAACCGGCGCCAAGGGCTTGGCCGCGGCCGGTGCAGCGCCTGCGACCACCGGGTGAGCCTGATCGTACAACTTAATAATTTCCGGCGTGATGTCTACGGCGGCGGCGGCCCAAAGAACGGGCGTCTGCTGGCTGCCCACATCGAGCAGGATGGCATAGCCGTTCTGGGGCAGATACTGCTCCCATACGGCCTGCATTTTGCTGCCGAGGTCCTGCATCAGACGGCCGTTTTCCTGTTCGATATCGGCGTTGAGTTCATCGGCATCCCGCTGGAAGGTCTTGGTCTTGGTATCGATGTCGCGAGCCAGCTTGTTTTTGGCATCGTCACTCAAGGTGGCGCTGCCTTTCTTCATCTGGTCCTGCATGGCCTGGACATCCGCCTGCATCTTCTTGAGCGCTTCCTGGCGGGGATTGAACTTGGCTTGCATTTCCTGGGCGGCCTTGCGGCCGTCGCCGGTAGACATGATGGCCTGCTGCACGCTGATGATCGCAATCTTGGTGGGAAGCACACCGGACGTTTGCGGCGCCGGCGGTTTAACCTGGGGCGTGGCCGGTGTCTGGGCGCTTGCCAACGTAGCGACTCCCAGAGCCAATGCGGTTACTGCAACGAAATTCATCTTCAAGCTAAAAACTCCTAAGTGTGAAAATACTACCATATTGCCAGACGCGGTCTGCGCTAGAACGTCCTGCCAATCGTGAAGCGGAACAGCGTCCGCCGCTCATCGAACGGATAAATCTGGCCGAAGCTGGCGACCGACTGGAGGAAGGTCGCATTATTGGGGAACGCCGCGCGGTCCGCAACGATGGGTGTCTGCAAATTCTCGAACGACCCGCGATGGGTTGTAGGCAAAATAAACGCGGAACGGGGCCTGCACCACGGGCAGCATCACCTGAAATTCGATTCCCGTGGAGACGCGGATACGCTCGGTGCCGGGAGCGATCAGGACCTTGCCGCTGAAACCGGCCTGCGGAAACTGATTATTCAAGTCGGCCACGCGTCCCGGATCCATTTTAAGCTGGCCCGGTAACAGGATGCGATTCAGGCCCGTATCGGCAAAGAGCGCCATGGTGACGGGGCCGATGATCGGAATGCGGTATTCGAAATTGGTCACGGTCTGCCAATCGCCGCCGGGGGTGATCAACTGATAAATCGGAACCTGCATGGTCACCGGCACGCTGGTCAACTGGCCGCCGGAAACCACCTTCTGGGTGCGCGGCGAGCCGTCGTTGTTGAGCACGTTGACCGCGGAACTGGAGGCGATATACGCGATGGGAGTAATTCCAAAGAACTCAAAGCCGCGGACATCCTGCTCGCCGCCGATGAAGGTGCGGGCGAAGGGCGGAATCTCTTTGCCGCCGTAACCGCTGATGATGGACGTGCTGGCATGAATCCCGATGACGTGCTTCTTGCTCCAGGGAGACAGGTGGAAATACTTGGCATCGATTGCCGGCCGGATGGTGTTCACATTGCCGCCGAGCAGACTGCTGGCGAAATCCACCGAGAAGTACAGGCTCTTGCCGCCGGTGGGGCTGATCGGGTGATTGACGGTATTGTATTGCAGCGCGGGAGTGATGTGGCTGGTCTTGATCCCCTCGAGGGCGTTGGGGCCGGAGACGCCGCTGAAATTGATGTACTGGAAGTAGTTTGCGGCGGCAGAAGTTTCGGTCACGATGTTGGAAATATCGTACCCATAGGTTAGAGACAGCCGGGTGAAGCTGTGACGCAGAGGATAGCTGGCGGAAACATTGAACCCGCGGCTGTTCTGGACGTAATTCAGCAGGTTATTGGCGCCCAGTTCGTTGTACAGCGGAATGAGGTTCTGTCCGGCAAAGATGGAGGCTTGGCGAGCCTGGTCGAAACTGTAGCGGCGCAGATAGACCACAAAGCCGAGTTGCAGCGGACGGTCCATGAAATAGGGCTCGGTGAAGCCCAGGCTGACGTCGCGCATCAGCGTTCCGAGCTGGGACGAGAGGGACAGCGTTTCGCCGAGTCCCAGGAAGTTGTTGGTGGAATAGTTGAATCCCACAAAACTGCCGGCAATACCGGAAACGCCGCCGTTCAATCCGATGGAGTTCTTCCCGCGCTCGCGCACCTTCAGGGTGATGTCCACGGTATTCGATTGCGGATTGCGCTTGAGACCTTCCAGCGACTCTTCCTTTTTGATCATTTCGAAATACCCGAGCTGGTTGAGACGCAGAATGCTGAGGTCCCACAACTGGGTATTGAACATGTCGCCTTCGTCCAGCAGGATTTCGCGGCGGATTACCTTGTCGCGGGTGGTGGTGTTGCCGGCAAAATCGATGCGGCGGATGAAAAACTGAGGGCCTTCATCGGCTGTGATGGTCAGGTCGACCTGGTTCGGGCTGGGGAATTCGAACTGCGGCTCGGGCACGAAATCGATGTAGCCGAACTGGCCGTAGGTCTTGCGGAGATTTTCCAGGCCTTTGCGCAATTTGTCCGTGGAGAAGACGCTGCCCACGCCCATGCCGAACAGTTGTGGAAGCACCTGGTCCGGCGCGCGGAACAGCTTGACGCCCACGAAATTCATGGCGTGCAGGTGATACAGGTTGCCCTCGTCCACGGGCAGCTTGATATCGGCGAAGATGCCCGGACCGTTGGACTTCAAAAGGGGCAGGCGCCAGCCTCTGCCGCTGCGCGGCACAATGGTAACGGTTTCTTCCAGAGTAGTGGCGCGGAAATAGCCGGCATCGGTATAGGCCTGGCGGATGCGCTCCTTGTCCTCTTCCAGTTTGGCCTGGTCGTAGGTCTTGGCGAACATGTTCTCGAAAACGATCGAGTGCGGAATACCGTACGGGTGCAGGTTCTTCATCGCGGTGAGCACCCAGCGCGAATTCTTGGCCTTATTCCCCGTAATCGTGATGGTGCCGACCTTGACCTTGGGACCTTCGTTGACGTTGAAGGTCACCTTCAAAGACGACGGCGGAATCTGTTCGACGACCGGATCGACGGTTGCATATTGCCGGCCGCGCTCGGAGAGAAATTCCTTCAAAACGATGGCGGCGCGCTGGATCTTGTTGGGATCGTACTGCGATTCCACGGTGAGACCGACCTTGCGCTCTTTGAAGCGATCCAGAATTTCCGAGACCGTGACCGTGTGGATACCCTGATAGTCGATGGAGCGGATGACGCGGCGCTCTACCACTACCCAGCGAATGATGATGCCGCCTTTGGGATCGGGCTCCGACTCCAGGCGAATATCGTCGAAGCGGCCCGAGTTGTAGAGAATCATGAAATCCCGGTCAAGCGTTTCTTCGTTGTAGACGTCGCCGACGCGGGTGCGGATCAGGGTCCTCAACATATCGGCCGGGGTGCGGCGCGCGCCGCGAAAATCGATTTCCGTGATGATCTGCCCGTTGGCGGCCGGCTGCGTTCCTGGCGTGGGCCGAACGGTCTGCAGGGGATTCTGGCCGGGAGGCGTTTGCTGCGCGGGCGGCTGGGTGGGCGTCACCGTTTCGAAGGGGTTCCGCGGCTGTTGCGGCGGAGTGGCCGGAGGTGTTTGCTGCGGCCTGGCGGGGGGCTGCTGCGGTCTGGCGGGGGGCTGCTGTTGTTGGCCCGCAGGAGGCTGCTGCGGCGGAGTCGCGGGAGGCGGAGTCTGTTGTTGGGCGAATGCCGGAGCGGACATCACCCAAAGGCACGCCGAGGCCATCAGCAGGCTGGAGCGCCTGACAAATCTCATGCGAGCATACCTTTACGCGCGATGCGGCCAGGAACAATTTGACACAGAGATAGATTCACTCGATAGCGCCGGTCTTGAAATAGGTAAGTAATCATTTTAACGGATCTTGGCCACCCGAACAACGAGCAGGGGGGCGCACAGGTGTGAACCACGGGCACACGCAACGGCGTTTTCCACACCCCCAACCTGTTGACCTTGCAAAAGTTGATTGTCATGCGCTTGGATCTGGCGTCCTAGGACTGCACGTTGGATTCCGGCACCGCGCCGCGAATGAAGTTTACAATCGCATCCAGGGAAGCACCGGGTTGAAACACCGCGGCCACACCTTCCTTTTTGAGCGCTTCGGCATCTTCGTCGGGCACAATTCCGCCTACGATAACCTTCACATCGAGCATGTCCTTCTCGCGCAACAGTTCGAGGACGCGGGGCACAATGGCATTGTGGGCGCCGGAGAGGATGGAGAGTCCGATCACCTGAACGTCTTCCTGCAAGGCCGCGTTGACGATCATTTCCGGCGTCTGGCGGAGTCCGGTGTAGATGACTTCCATGCCGGCATCGCGCAACGCCCGGGCGATGATTTTTGCGCCGCGGTCGTGTCCGTCCAACCCGGGCTTGGCGACAAGCACTCGAATAGGGTGTGACATTATCAAAACTTTACAGGTGCGCCGTTTCCTGCCAGGTGCCGAAAACGGCGCGCAGGGAATCGCAGATCTCGCCCAGGGTAGCATAGGAGCGCACGGCATCCAGAATGAAGGGCATGGTGTTTTCGGTGCCTTCGGCGGCGCGCATCAGGGCGTCCAGGTTTTTCCGCACCTTTTGATTATCGCGCCGCTGTTTGAGGGCGGAGAGTTTGGCCGACTGGTGGCGGCCGCTGCTCTCATCGATCTGCAGGAGCTCGATGGGCGGATCGGGGGACTGGAAGCGATTGACCCCCACGATGACCCGCTCTCCCTGCTCCACTTCGCGCTGGTAGCGATAGCTGGCGGCGGCGATTTCCGTCTGGGGGAATCCGGCTTCGATGGCGGGGATCATGCCGCCCATCTGGTCGATACGGCGGATGTAGTCGTTGGCCGCGGCTTCGGTATCGACGGTAAGCTTCTCCAGAAAATAGCTGCCGCCCAGGGGATCGGGCGTGTTGGGGATGCCGCTTTCATAAGCCAGCACCTGCTGGGTACGGAGCGCGATGGTTACGGCGTGCTCGCCGGGGAGGGCATAGGCTTCGTCGAGCGAATTGGTGTGGAGCGATTGCGCCCCGCCCAGCACCGCGGCCATGGCCTGCAGCGCGGTCCGCACCACGTTGTTATAAGGCTGCTGCCAGGTGAGCGAGCATCCCGCCGTTTGCGCGTGGAAGCGGAGCTTTTGACTGCGCTCGCTGCGTGCGCCGTAGCGGTCGCGCATGGCCAGCGCCCAGATCTTGCGGGCGGCGCGGTACTTGGCAATCTCTTCGAAGAAATCGCTGTGGGCGTTGAAGAAGAAGCTCAGGCGCGGGGCGAATTCGTCGATGGCCATGCCGCGTTCCAGGGCCCAGTCCACATACTCCATGCCGTCGCGCACGGTGAAGGCCAGTTCCTGGGCGGCAGTCGAGCCCGCCTCGCGGATGTGGTAGCCGCTGATCGAAACCGGATTGAACTTCGGGGTGTGGCGCGCGCCGAACTCGATGGTATCGGTGACCAGGCGCATGGACGGCCGGGGCGGGAAAATGTATTCCTTCTGGGCGATGTACTCCTTCAGAATGTCGTTCTGCAAGGTGCCGGAGAGGCGCGCCCACTCCACGCCCTGCTGTTCGGCCACCGCCAGGTACATGGCCCAGAGCACGGAGGCAGGCGAATTGATGGTCATCGAGACGGTCACATCGCCCAAGGGAATCGCGTGGAAGAGAATCTCCATATCTTCCAGCGAGCAGACCGACGCGCCGCACTTGCCCACTTCGCCCACGCTCATGGCGTGGTCGGCGTCGTACCCCATCAGGGTGGGCAGGTCGAAGGCCACGGAGAGGCCGGTCTGGCCCTGCGCCAGCAGGTAATGGTAGCGGCGATTGGTCTCTTCGGGGGTGGCGAAGCCGGAGAACTGGCGCATGGTCCAGAGCTTGCCGCGATACATGTCGCGGTGGATGCCGCGAGTGTACGGAAACTCTCCGGGGGCGGGCAGATCGGCCACCGGCTGGTCGTAGAGCGGGTCGATCGGCACGTCGCTAATTGTCGTAAACTGGCGTTCGGCGGTCTTCATCTGGCACCCTGGTACCGATATCATCTTAAACCCTGGATTGCGAGTGGGGTGGGGGTGGATTTCATCGCGGAGGCGCGGAGACGCTGAGGAAGACGCGGAGTTTTAAGCAATAGACGATGTTCGCCGTGGTCGAGAAGGGGGTTGGGGATGGGGGTTGGGGATGGGGAATAGTGCGGCCCTTCGGGCCGAGCAGTTCCCTGACCTGGTTCTTCTCCGCGTCTTCCTCCGCGCCTCAGCGCCTCCGCGGTGAGTTTTATTTATGCTGAAATCTACGATATTTCGGGAGTACGACATTCGCGGCGTGGCCGATGTGGAGCTTTTGTCCGAGGACATCGAGGTGCTTGGGCAGGCGTTTGGGACTTACCTGCGGCGTAACGCCGGGAGGAAGATTAATCTGGCGCGCGATACGCGCCTGAGTTCTCCCCGGCTGCGCGATGCGCTGATATGCGGGCTGATGGCCAGTGGATGCGATGTTACGGACCTGGGCGTGGTGCCGACGCCGGTGCTTTATTATTCCGTGTTTCACTTGAAGGCCGATGGCGGGGTGATGATCACGGGCAGCCACAATCCGCCGGAATTTAACGGCTTCAAAACGGTCTGCGGCGATTCGACGATTCATGGCGCGGCGATCCAGGAACTGTACCGCATGATTCAAACTGGCGATCTGGATCGCGGCGAAGGCAGCGAACGCTCGTACGATGCGGTTACGCCATACGTGGACGAAGTCGCCGGCGCAGTTCCACTTTCCGCGCCGTATCCGCGTGGTGGTGGACGCAGGCAACGGCACGGGCGGACCGGTGATGCATCGAATCCTGGAGCGGCTCAACGCCGACGCGACCGAAATGTTCTTCGAAATGGACGGCCGGTTTCCGAATCATCACCCCGACCCGACGGTGCCGAAGAACCTGGAGGCGCTGATCGCCAAGGTGCTGGAGACGGGCGCCGACCTGGGCATCGCCTTCGACGGCGACACCGATCGCATCGGCGCCATCGACGACCACGGCACGGTGATTTACGGCGACCAGTTGATGATCATCTACGGCCGCGAGATTCTGGGGCGCAAACCGGGCGCGACCTTCATCGGCGAAGTGAAATGTTCGCAGCTTATGTATGACGACCTGGCGGCGCGCGGCGGCAACGCCATCATGTGGAAGACCGGCCATTCGCTGATCAAGGCCAAGATGAAAGAGACCCGGGCCGAACTGGCGGGCGAGATGAGCGGGCACATGTTTTTCGCCGACCGGTATTACGGCTTCGACGACGCGCTGTATGCGGCCTGCCGGCTCATGGAAATCGTGGCCAACTCCGGCCGCCCGCTCTCGGCTCAGTTGGAGGACCTTCCGCGGACCGTCACCACTCCGGAGATCCGCTTCGATTGTCCCGATGAGCTGAAGTTCCAGGTGGTGAAGCTGGCGGCGGCGGAACTGCAATCGCGTCACAAGACGCTGGATGTGGACGGAGTGCGCGTGCTCTTCCCGCAAGGGTGGGGACTGGTGCGGGCATCGAACACGCAGCCGGTGCTGGTGATGCGCTTTGAGGCGGCCACCGGGGAGTTGCTGCGGCAGTATCAGGACGAAGTGGAGGCGGTGGTGAAAAGCGCGGTCGAGCGTGCGCCGGGAGTCCAGCCCATTGCCGGGAAAGTCTGACCCCGCGAGCCTCGCGACCGCGAAAGACAATTTGCGCGTGGTCCTGGTGGAGACGCGCAATCCGCTGAATATCGGGGCGTCGGCCCGGGCCATGGCGAATTTCGGATTCTCCCGGCTGCGCGTGGTGAAGCCCTACGACGTGGCGTTTCGCGAAGCGCGCTCGGCGGTGGGAGCGGCTCCCCTGCTGCAGGCGGCTGAGGATTGCGCGTCCGTGGCCGAAGCGGTGGCGGATTGCCGGCTGGTGGTGGGCACGACGTCGCTGGGGCATCGCGGATTGCAGCACTCCCTGCGGCGGCTGGAGGTGGGGGCGCGGCTGATTCTGCGCGCGGCGGCGAAAACGCCCGTGGCGCTGCTGTTCGGGTCGGAAAAGTTCGGGCTGTCCAACGACGACTTGAGCCACTGCCACTGGCTGATGCGCATTCCCACCGTAGGGACGGATTTATCCATGAATCTGGGACAGGCGGTGGCGCTGTGTCTGTACGAACTGTCGCGCGACGGCAAGGCGGTCGATGCCGTGCCGGAGAAGATCCGCAGCGCCACGGCGGGCGAGATGGAGCAGGTTACGGCGATGCTGCTGGAGGCGCTGAGGCAAAGCGGGTACGTCAATCCGCTGACGGCCGAATCGACGGAGGAGAAGGTCCGCCGCCTGGTGCGCCGGCTGTCGGTGACTTACCGGGACGCGCCGGTGCTGATGGGAATGCTGCGGCAGATGCTTTGGAAGCTGGGTGGGAAGTAGGCGGCACCTAATTTGAAAATCCGCCGCCCCAACCGCCGCGCCCGCCGTGGCGATTGGGCTTGGTTTGCGGAATGTCCGCGGCAAAGCGGAGAGTCACATCGACAACGTGGCTCTTCTCGTCGATCTTCGTTTCGGACTTGGTTGCGCCCAGATGGTCGAAGACGCCTTCGTCGCGCACGCGTTTGAGGAACAGGTCCGGGTAATCGGGATTGAAAGGTTTGCCGGGTTTCAGACTCCACATGCGATTCATTTCGGCTTCGCCTTCCAGGTCGAGCCCTATGAAAGCGACCTTGCCCATGGTGTACAGCGGGCCGGGGTCCACGTGGATGGCCAGGTCGACGGTCTTCTTCTCATCGTTCACCTGGCGTTGCGTGGTGACTTTGGCGTCCATATAGCCGCCCTGGCGCACGGCGGTGCGGATGCGGCCGATGCCTTCGCCGACACGGTCGAAATTGGCGATGTCGCCGGTCTTGAAATCGCCGGTCTTCAGCAGGGTGTCGGGATTGACGGGCACCGGTCCCTCGAATGCGACTTTGCCCAGGGAGTAGACTTCGCCTTCATCGACGGTCACGTTCACTTTGATGCCCTGCACGTCGGTCACGGGCTCGGTGGTGATCGTGGGGAAGGCGACGCGAATCCGGCCCCGGGCGTCGTACAGCGGGCGGATGGCGCTATCCAGCAGGGTGCGCATCGCCTCCTCGGTATAGGGCAGGCCCACCGCGCCGGACCAGATGGCGTCCTGCAGCGCGGTCTGGGTGAGAACCTTGTTGCCTTCAAAGGTCACGCGCGCCACGGCGGGCAGTGCCTTGGCCGGCCGGAAGACGATGGAGTACCGGTCGGGCGCGTCCGCGGTGACTGCCGCCTTGACTGGTTCGGTGGACCCTTTGGACTCCAGGAAGCTCTCCAGCAGCTTCACGTAACGGTCCAAAACGGGTTTGGTGGCGGGCAGACGGGTGGTGTTGAACAACGGGTCGTGCTGGTGGAGGAAGGCTTCGATTTCGTTGGCGGGGACGCCCAGATCTTCGAAGCGGACGGGGTAGGCGGTGGGCGTTTCGAGCACCTGGAAGGTGGCCAGGAAGCTTTTGCCGCCGGCGTCGGGAGCGAATTTGTAGCTGACGTCTTCAAAAGCGCCGCAGGCCAGCAGGCGGTCGCGGGCGGCATCGAACTCCGGCCTGCCGGCCATCTGGCCGATTTTGAGCCCGGCCACGGCCAGCACCTGCTCCGCCGTATAATCGTGATTGCCTTCCACGGCGAGCCGCGCGATGGGCCATTTATCGGCGGGTGGCGCGGGTTGGGAAGGCGCTGCGGCCTTCTTCTGTGGCGGGCGCTGGTCTGGGCGAATCCGCACCCGGCGGCCAGCATCAGAAGAACTAGCAGCCATCTCATATTTTCATGGTAGACGCACCGGCTTTGCCGCCGGTGACACAGGTAGAATGAAAAAAGTGCCTTACGATCTGATTGTTATCGGGAGTGGCCCCGGCGGCTACTCCGCAGCCATTCGCGCCGGCCAGTACGGATTGAAGACCGCGCTGGTCGAAAAGCAGCCCCGACTGGGCGGCACCTGCCTGCTGGTGGGCTGCATCCCCACCAAGAGCCTGCTGCAGACCGCCGACGTGTGGGAGCGCTTCGTGCACTCCGACGCGGAGGGCATCCATTGCGAGAACCCGCGCCTGGACTACCCCAAGGTCAAGGAGCGCAAGGACGGCATCGTCAACAAGCACTCCAAGGGCGTGGAGTTGCTGCTCAAGCGCGCCAAGGTGGAGCGCATCGCGGGCTTCGCCACGCTGAAGGGCGGCGGCAAGGTGGAAGTGAAGTCGGATTCGGGCGTGCAGACGCTGGAAGCGAAGAACATCATCATCGCCACCGGGTCGGAAGCGCGCATGCTGCCCGGGCTGCAGCCCGATGCGGAGTTCATCCTCACCAACATCGAGATCCTGAACCTGACGGCGGTGCCCAAGAGCCTGATCATGATCGGCGCGGGCGCGGTGGGCGTGGAGTTCGCCTCCATCTTCAAGCGCTTCGGCACCGAAGTCACGGTGATCGAGATGCTGCCGCGCGTCGTGCCGGTGGAAGACGAGGACATCTCGAAGGAGCTGGAGCGCAATTTCCGCAAGCAGAAGATCCGCGTGGAAACCGGCGCCCGGGCGGAGAACATCCAGAAGACCGGCGACGGGCGTGAAGCTGACGCTGACCACCAAAGACGGCAAGCAGGAGACAGCTGGAAGCCGAGAAGCTGCTGGTGGCGGTGGGCCGCAAGCCGAACACCGAGAAGATCGGCCTGGAAAACACGCGCGTCGAACTGGACCGCGGCTTCATCAAGGTGGACCCGAACCAGCAGACCGCCGAGCCGGGCGTCTACGCCATCGGCGACGTGGTGGCGGGCACGCCGCAACTGGCGCACGTGGCCACGCGCGAAGGCATGATCGCGGTGGCGCACATGGCCGGCAAGCCGGCCATTCCGATCAACAAGAACCGCATTCCGGGCTGCACCTACACCGAGCCGGGCATCGGCAGCGTGGGGCTGACCGAAGCGCAGGCGCGCGCGCAGGGGCTACAAGGTGAAGGTCGGCCAGTTTCCCGTTCGCGGGCAACAGCCGCGCCACCATCCTGGGCCATCACGAGGGCTTCGTCAAGGTGGTGGCCGACGAGAAGTACGGCGAGATTCTGGGCGTCCACATCATCGGGCCGGAGGCCTTCGAGCTGATCGCGCGAAGCGGTGGCGGCCATGGAAGCGGAAGCCACCGTGGACGTGATGATGCAGACCATCCACGCGCATCCCACGCTCTACGAAGCGGTGGGCGAGGCGTTCAACGCGGTCTACGGTCTTTCCATCAATGCGTAAGTGCTGCGTGCGGGAACTCGGGCGCATCGGCTACGGCGAGGCGCTCGAGCTGCAGCAGCGAGCTGGTGGCCGCAGCGCAAGGCGGGGCAGATCCCGGACCAGCTTCTGCTGCTGGAGCATCCGCACGTCATCACGCTGGGCCGCAACGGGCACATGGAGAATCTGCTGGCCAGCGACGAAGTGCTGGACCGCGCGGGCATTTCGTTCTATCCCACCGACCGCGGCGGCGACGTCACCTATCACGGCCCCGGGCAACTGGTGGGCTATCCGATTCTCGACCTGCGCGAGTGGAAGCGCGACGTGGGCGCGTACGTGCGCGCCATCGAGCAGGTGATCATCGACACGCTGGCCGATTTCGGCATCGCCGCCGGGCCGCATTCCGAAGCTGACGGGCGTGTGGGTGGACGGCGCGGAAGATCGCGGCCATCGGCGTGCACATCAGCCGCTGGGTGACCTCGCACGGCTTCGCGCTGAATGTGCACACCGATCTGAGCTATTTCCAGTACATCGTGCCCTGCGGGCTGACCAAGCCGGTGACCTCGATGGCGCAGCTTGGCGTGCGCGCGCCACGCTGGAAGAGGTTTCGCGAGCGTCTGGCCGGGCATTTCGGCCGCGTTTTCGATTGCGAGATGATTGCGAGACGGGCGTGCTCGCGCTGCCGAAAGAGAGAACTGACATGACCGACGTAGTGATGCCCCAGATGGGCGAGAGCATTGTCGAAGGCACGCTGACCAAGTGGCTGAAGAAGCCCGGCGAGCGCGTGGAGCGCGACGAGCCGCTGTTCGAGATCTCGACCGACAAGGTGGATACCGAGATTCCGTCGCCCGCCGCCGGCACGCTGTCCGAAGTGCTGGTGGAAGAAGGCAAGACGGTGGGGATCAACACCGTGGTGGCGCGCATTGACGAAGGCGGCGGCGGCCGCCGCCAGCGGCCGCGCCAGCCGCGGCGCCCGCCGCCGCCGCGCCAGAGCCCGACGCCCACGCCGCAGGCCCGCGGCCGCGCCGCCGTCAGCCCGCGCCGGCTCACCGCGCCGGTGGAGGAGCCAGCCCGCCGGAGCCCGCCGGGCCGCTCTCGCCGCTGGTGCGCAAGATGGCGCGCGAGAACAACATCGATCTCGGCAAGGTGAGGGGCACCGGCGCCGGCGGACGCATCACCAAGCAGGACGTGGAAGCGTACCTGGCGCAGCGCAGGCGCAACGCCGCAGGCTCCGCCGCCGCAGCCGGCGCAGCCCGCGCCGCCTCTACTGCCCGCGCCCGCGCCGCCGCCCGCCGCCTCCGGCCGATGCCTCCGCTGCCCGCCGCCGGACAGGCCAAGACGCGCATCGAGCCGATGAGCACCATGCGGCATCAAGATCGCCGAGCACATGGTGATGTCCAAGCGCACCTCGGCGCACGTCACCACCGTGCATCGCGTGGACATGACCAAGGTGGCGAAGATGCGCGAGCGCCACAAGGCCGACGTTCCAGGCGAACTACGGCTTCTCGCTGACCTACCTGCCGTTCATCACGCGCGCCGCGGTGGTGGCGCTGCGCGCAGTTCCCGCTGCTCAACGCCTCGCTCGACGGCAACAACATCATCTACCACAACGAAATCAATATCGGGATCGCGGTGGCGCTCGAAAACGGCCTGATCGTGCCGGTGATCCGCGACGCCGACGAGAAGAACGTGCTGGGCCTGCAGCGCTCCATCGTGGACCTGGCGACGCGCGCCCGCTCGCGCCAGCTCAAGCCCGACGAAGTGCAGGGCGGCACGTTCTCCATCACCAACTTCGGCAGCTTCGGCAGCCTGATCGGCACGCCGATCATCAACCAGCCGCAGGTGGCCATCCTGGGCGTGGGCACGGTGGACAAGACGCCGGTGGTGATCGACGACGCCATCGCCATCCGCTCCATCTGCCATCTTTCGCTGAGCTTCGACCACCGCCTGATCGACGGCGCGCTGGCCGATCAGTTCATGACGCAAGGTGAAGCAGGTGCTGGAGGACTGGTCCGAAGAGGTGCTGTAGAGATCGCTTCCCAACCGGCAGGGATGTCAATTGAGATACACTGGAATCGGAGGCTCCCTTGAAACGGCGATCTTCGAAGACTCTGATGATTCATGCCCGGATCGACCCCAAACTGAAGAAATCAGCCGAGCGCGTCTTCTTCACGCTCGGCATCTCAACAACGGAGGCCGTCCGTCTGTTTATGAAACAGGTTGAACTGAACCAGGGGCTTCCGTTTCCTGTCTCGATCCCAAATGCCAAGACCATCGCAGCCATGAAGGAAGCGAATGACCCCGCCAGCCTGAGGCGGTACCGTACATTCCGAGAGCTGCGCGACAAGATCTGATGCCGCCTTGCCATTCTCACGACGACGGCATTTGAAAAAGATCTGCGTCGCGTCAGAAAGCAGCGTAAGAACATCGATAGACTCGAACAGGTGGTCGATCTGCTGCAAGCGCAGGAAATGCTCCCACCACGGTGTCGGCCGCACATGTTGCGCGGTACGTGGGCAGGGCATTGGGACTGTCACATCGAGCCGGATTGGCTATTGCTCTACAGACTGACGGAAACCGAGCTCATTCTGGTGCGAACCGGCAGCCACTCGGAGTTGTTCGAATAGCGCCGGCGAGCATTCCTTTTCCGCCGGGTAGTAGACTGGGACCATGATTTCGAGACGCACCACGCTCGGGCTGCTGGCCGCGGCGCCCTCCGTGCTTCTGCCGCGCAAGTCGGCGGCGCAGGATTCGCTTCCTCCTATCGCCAAAGGGCCGTACGACGGCACGGCCGAGGGGCTCAAGAAATACAAGATCCCCGAATGGTTCCGCGACGCCAAATTCGGCATGTGGGCGCACTGGGGTCCGCAATCGGCGCGCCGAATACGGCGACTGGTACGCGCGCAATATCTATATTCAGGGCAGCGATCAGAACAAGTATCACGTGCGCCACGTACGGCCATCCCTCCAAGTTCGGCTACAAGGACATATGCCGGCTTGTGGAAGGGCGACCAGTTCGATCCCGACCACCTGATGCAGCTCTACAAGAAGGCCGGCGCGAAATATTTCATGAGCATGGGCGTGCACCACGACAATTTCGACCTGTGGAACTCGAAGCACCAGCCGCGCTGGAACGCGGTGGCGATCGGGCCGAAGAAGGATGTGGTGGGGCTGTGGCGCAAAGCCGCGCAGAAGTACGGCCTCAAGTTCGCGGTGAGCGAGCATCTGTCGAACAGCTACAACTGGCTGGCGGTTTCGCATGGCGCCGACAAGACCGGCGAACTGGCGGGCGTTCCCTACGACGGGCAGGACCCGGCCTACGCCGATCTCTACCATCCCTTCCCCAAAGACCAGCCCATTCCCGCGCAGGCCATGAGCCGCGTGGCAGCCGGAATCCGTGGAAGCGGCGGTATTTCCTGCGCATCCAGGACCTGATCGACAACTACCAGCCCGACCTGCTCTATACCGACGGCGGCATTCCCTTCGGCGATTACGGATACCGCCTGGTGTCGCACTACTACAACGTGCGTCAAGAAGACGGCGTCTACACCAGCAAGACGCAAGAAGGATTGCGACGAGGGCACCTGCGCGCTGGACATCGAACGCGGCATCGCCAACGAGATTCTGCCGCGAGCCGTGGCAGACCGACACCTGCATCGGCAACTGGCACTACAAGCGCGGCATCCGGTACAAGACGCCGAAGACGGTGGTCGATATGCTGTGCGACATCGTCAGCCGCAACGGCAACCTGATGCTGAATTTTCCGCTGCCCAACAGCGGCATGCTGGATGACGAAGAACTGAAAGTGCTGGACGGCATCACCGAGTGGATGGCCGTGAACAGCGAAGCCATTTACGGAACGCGCCCGTGGAAAGTCTCGGGCAACGCCACCGTAGCGGCGGCCGGCGCGATGGGATTCAACGAAAGGAACCGCAAGGATCTGACCGCCGCCGATGTGCGCTTCACAAAGAAGGGCAACGTTCTGTACGCCTTCGTGATGGGATGGCCGGAGAACGAGGCTTCCATTCCCACGCTGGCCCTCGGCGGGAAACTGGGAGTGGGCAAAATCCAGAACGTCGAACTGCTCGGCCACAAGGGCAAGGTGACGTACACACAGGATGACGGCGGACTGACGGTGCAGATGCCGGCGGAGAAGCCCTCGCGAGTATGCCATCGCGTTGAAGAGTCGTGGGAGCGTAGGGTGAGGCCACCGTCTGTTCTGTTTCCTCTGCTGGCCGACCCGGTTGTTCGCCGCTAATGTTCTGGCTCCCCTCACCGCGGAAGAGATCCGGCGCCGCGGTGGCGATTCTCAAATCGGCCGGCCATGTGCCGGCGGGAGCGCGATTCAGCCAGATTTCGCTGGAGGAGCCGGCCGAAGGACCTGGTGCTGCGCGAACGCCGCGTGCCCGGCGCGCCTTCGCCGTCATCTACGAGCCGCGCGGCGGACAAGACGTACGAGGCCATCGCCAATCTGGCGACGCGGCAGGTGGATTCCTTCAAAGAAATCCCGGCGCGGAGCCTGCCGTGACGGAGCAGGATTCCAACCTGGCGGACGCCATCGTGCGCGCCGACCCGCGCTACCAGAGGGCCATGCGCGAGCGCGGCATTCGCGACCTGAACAGCGTGCGTGATCATGGCCTGGACGGCCGGATATTTCGCCCTGCCGGGCACCGAACAGGGCCGGATCGTGAGGGCGGTGCCGTACTACACGGGATACGGCGCCAACTTCTACGCGCACCCGGTGGAAGGCGTGGTGGCGCACGTCAACCTGACCACTCGCAAGATCATCGACCTGCTCGATACCGACCGCAACGTGCCGGTCCCGCGCAACAACGACGAGTTCACCGCCGGCGGCGACGCGGCCGTGGCGTGCCGCGCCCGCGCCGCTGCACATCACCCAGCCGAACGGCGCCGGCTTTCAAGTGCAGGACGGCGAAGTGCGCTGGCAGAAGTGGCACTTCCGTTATGCCCTGCATCCCGCGCGAAGGGCTGGTGCTGTACACGGTCGGGCTATGAAGATGGCGGCCGCGTGCGCAGCGTGATGTACCGCGGGTCGCTGGCGGAGATGGTGGTGCCGTACGGCGACCCGTCCGCCGGCTGGTTCTTCCGCAACAGCTTCGATGTGGGCGAACTGGGGCTCGGCGCCACCGCCAGCCCGCTGCGCCCGGGCCTGGATTGTCCGGAGAACTGCACGGTGTTCGACGCCGTGGTGGCCGACGAAGCCGGGCGAGCCGCAGACCATTCCGGGCGCGGTCGCGATCTACGAGCGCGACGCCGGGGTCGCGTGGAAGCACGGCGACAACGTACGGCGCGCGCGCGAACTGGTGGTCGGCTATCTGACGCAGCCCGGCAATTACGAATACGGCTTCGACTGGATCTTCCACCAGGACGGCACGCTCGAAATGCGCGTGGCGTTGACCGGCATCATGGCCGTGCAAAGCCGTGGCCGATGGCGCGCACGATCCCCACGGCCACATGGTCGAGAAGAATATCGACGCCGTGCACCACCAGCACTTCTTCAGCTTCCGGCTGGATATGGACGTGGACGGCACCGCCAACCGCGTGCTGGAGATGAACAGCGCGTCCATGCCGCGCGGGCACGCAAAATCCGCAGAACAACGCGCTTCATCATGCAGGAGACGCCGCTCCGCACCGAGCGCCAGGCCGAACGCAACATGAACCTGGAAAGCAGCCGCCGCTGGATTGTGCGAGAACGGCGCCGACCGGCGCCGGCTACGCGCTGATGCCCGGCGAGAACGCCGTGCCGTTCGCGCGGCCGGAATCGTGGGTACGCAAGCGCGCCGGGTTCCTGAACGCGCACGTCTGGGTGACGCCGTTCAGCCCCGCGGAGATGTACCCGGCGGGCGATTATCCCAATCAGAGCCGCGGCGGCGACGGCCTCACCGAAATGGACCGCCGCCGACCGCTCCATCGAGAATCGGGACGTGGTGCTCTGGTACACCATGGGAATCACGCACAATCCGCGGCCGGAGGATTGGCCGGTGATGCCCGTGCATGCCGCTGGTTTCAAGCTGATGCCGTGGGGCTTCTTCCCGCGCAATCCCGCGATGGATCTGCCGCCGGGCGGCCGCTGACGGTATCCGGTAGGCGGAGGCGGGTACTTCATCGAAGGCACTCAGGTATCGCCGTGAATTCGAAGCACTGCGTGAGCAGGGACAGCGTAACACCCCTGCCCTCTATGCCAAGCTTGCTGAGGCGCGCCACCGGAGCCATGCGCCCAGCGCATGAGGCCACCGGCCTTCGCCGGCGAGCGCCTTCCTTCGACTGTCTCGGCCAGTCGGCCGGTAAGACAGGCCTCCTGGCCTGTCATCGCCATGTTACAAATGTGGCTTGAGCTATTACGAACGGCACCTCCCTCACTGGCACCCTGAAGGTACTGCTCTGTTCGTTACCTGGCGCTTGCACGGGTCTTTGCCCAGGATGCTTCAATTTGAGCGAAACCAACCCGCGGGAAAGGCATTCGTTGCGGTGGATCGGCAGTTGGACCGCGCTGCCACCGGGCCGCGGTGGCTGGCAGATCAGCGCGTGGCGGAGGTGGTGGCAACGGCCCTTCGCTTTGGATCTGTCAAGACCTTGGTCTCTACGATTTACGGGCCTGGGTCCTGATGATCAATCACGTCCACATCTTGATCTATCCGAAGGTCCCTTTACCGAAAATCACCAAGGCGATTAAGAATTATTCGGCCCGTCAGGCCAACGTGATTCTGGGCCGCACCGGTCAACCGTTCTGGCACGACGAGTCTTATGATCATTGGGTACGGGGACAGGGTGAGTTAGAGAGGATTGTCTTGTATATTGAGGCGAATCCCGTAACTGCGGGTTTGGCCGCGAGACCGGAGGATTGGCGTTGGTCGAGTGGGTTTCGGGAATCGGCGTGACAGGCCAGGAGGCCTGTCTTACTTCAGACTTACTGGCGGGAAGTAAGTTCCACGTTCTTCGCGTGTCCACCAGCCTTTTTGTCCCCACTTAGTGAAGTGATACAGATATAGCTGCGCGCGGATGAACTTAGGCGGCGACTTCGGGAACGGATTGTACTCCATTAACTTCAGCACGCTCGGTTCGCCCTGGAGCAGGCGAATCATGAAATTTACGAACCAGCGGTTTTGCTCGTACGATCCGAGGGCCGCGAACCACATTTGCCAATCCAGTCTGCGGCTGGTCGAGGCTCCACGATCGGCGGCGCGCGGCGCAAATCGCCCGGCTTGTACGGGAATTCGTACGCCTGCCAGGTTATGCCGTCGTTTGAACCCTCCACCTCAATCTCCTGCCGCTCGGTAGTCATCACCGCGAACAGCCCGTACGAGTTCACGATGTGCAGGGGCTCCACGTACCGAAGAACAGCAGCGCCTCCGGGCGGCAGCGGGATGCCGAACAAGCCGAGGCAAAGCAACCCGCTGGCGATCGCGACGATAACCGCCGCGCCACACAGTGCCGGACCCGGCTTTGGCGCCGTCCGGCTCGATAAACAGCCAGACCAGCAATCCCAGGGCGAGTAAGTTGAAGAAGGTGTAATTGCCGGTAATCAGGATTAACACTTGCAACACGGCGGTTATCCCCGCGCCGGCATGACGCCAGCGGCGAGGGGCGAAAAACAGAAACGGCACCGCCAGTTCCACCACGAACGTGAACACCGTGGAAGCCTTCTGGAACAACATCGGCAGTTGGTAGAAATACCATGCCGCCGGCGTGGGCAGCGGCTGCGTCTCGTAATGAAAATGCAGCGCGGTGAGATTGCGCCAGGCGGCGTCGTGGCTGGCGAGTTTGACGACTCCGCTGAAGAACATGAGGCGAAACGCGAGCCAGCGGAACAGCCAGACGCTGACTCGCGAGGAGTCGGCGAACAGCGCCAGAAAGCCCGCCTCGGAGAGCAGGATGTCCCATTGGAACGAGAGGAAATCCTGGCCCACCGAACAGACCGAGAGCCACAGCACCAGGCACACTGCCAGGGCCGGGCGCTGCCAGCGGGTGAAAATCGCCACCAGCGCGGCCAGCGCTCCGCCCATCCACACCAGGCGCAGCGCGGCATCGCTCGAGTTGAGCCAGAGCACCGTGGGCACTTCCCAGTAGCCCGAACCGCCTAACTGTTGGCGGACGGCCGCCAGGAAATCCGCATAAGGCAGGATTCCGTGCGATCCGACCAATCCGGGCGCCTGAATTCCAAATGAGGTGAAAGCCACAAAGTAGATGAATCCGAGAAACGCCAGGAATGTCCGGATGATTACAAACAAAGGAATTCCGGCTCGCTTCCAGGCCGATTTTCCACGGGATTTGCCTCCCGCTCACCCCTTTAATTCCCCCATTCCAACTGGAAAGTCGCCATTCAATGGATACCTATATCTTTCAATCGGTTAAAGCGGCAAAATGATCGCAAACTGGGAAAGAAGCGCACTTATGAGCACTCAGCCTGTCGAACCGAAAGCAACACATCCGGCGAACCTGGTCCAGATCGGCAATTCGATCGAGGACGTGATCCAGCAACGCCTTAGAGAAGAACGCGAACGGCTGGAGCGGGAAGCCGGCTTCGCCAAGCGGGAGGTCCACCACTTCAAAAAGCCAGTGGAACAGCCTTTCACGAAAGATCAGCGCGGCAACACCACGCTGCTGTTCGGCGGACTCACGTGGAAGCATGAAAAGCTGGTGCATGGCGCGCTCGAAGGCCTGGGCTACCGTGCCGAAGCGGTGCCGACTCCCAACGTAAAGGCATTCCAGACGGGCAAAGAGTACGGCAACAACGGCCAGTGCAACCCCACTTATTTTACCGTCGGAAACCTGGTTCAGTATTTGCAAAGCCTGGAAGAACAGGGCTTATCGAAACAGGAAATCATCGACCGGTATGTGTTCTTCACCGCCGGAGCCTGCGGCCCCTGCCGTTTCGGAATGTATGAAGCCGAATACCGACTGGCGCTGCGCAACAGCGGGTTCGACGGTTTCCGTGTGCTGCTGTTCCAGCAGTCCGGCGGACTGAGCCAGTCCGACGCCGAAGCCGGGATGGAAATGAACCTGGACTTCTTCCTGGGCATCCTGAATGCGCTGAATTGCGGCGATGTCATGAATGAAGTCGCGTATGCCATTCGTCCGTACGAAACCGCCGCCGGCGAGACGGACCGCGTCCTCGACGAGACCATGGAGTACATGCACGAGGTCTTCCGCAAGAAGCGTCCGTGGAAGCTCGACGAGGGGATGTCGAAGTACCTGGGCGGCTTCTCCGATACGGCAGAGTATGTCGGCAAATTTGTGAAGCAGCTCAAGGGCGACGAATACGTGCCGGCCCTGGAGCGGTGCCGCGACCGGTTCAACGAAGTGGAGATCGACCGGCTGCGGGTGAAGCCCATCGTCAAGATCACCGGCGAGTTCTGGGCCCAGACTACCGAAGGCGACGGCAACTTCAACATGTTCAACTTCCTGCAAAAGGAAGGGGCGCAGGTTCTGGTGGAGCCCATCGGCACCTGGATCATGTACATGATTCACCAGGTGGTCCAGAAGTACAAGGACTTCAAGGGTCTGGATGAAGGCGCCGTGCTGCCGCCCATCTGGAAGCTGGGAACGCGCGCGAAAATCGAAGTCAATTACCGCCAGAAGGTGGCCAAGCTGAAACTGGCGGAGGCCATTTTCAAGGGCGAGTATCACAAGATTGTGGATGCCCTGGGAGGCATCGCGCATCACCTCACCGATCAATACGAATTGCAACGCCTGGGTCACCCGTTCTATAACTCCCGCGCGGGCGGCGGCGAGGGGCACCTGGAAGTCGCCAAGAACATCTACTATTCCAACAAAGATCTGGCTCACATGGTGCTCAGCGTGAAGCCGTTCGGCTGCATGCCTTCGACGCAGTCCGACGGCGCGCAGTCGGCCGTGGTGTCGGCTTATAAGGACATGATCTATCTGCCGATCGAAACTTCGGGCGAAGGCGAAATCAACGCCCACTCGCGTGTGCAGATGGCACTGGGCGAAGCCAAGAACAAGGCCAAGAAAGAATTCGCCGAAGCGCTGGAAAAGAGCGGCCTCACACTGGACCAGGCGCGCGCCTGGGTGGAAGCGCATCCGGAAACCAGGCGGCCGTTGTACCAGGTGCCGCACACCAAGGGCTACGTGGGCGGAGCGGCGAACTTCGTGCTGCACATTGCGGAGCGTATGAAGGCGGAAGGGACTCGGGCCAATTAATCCCATGGAGAAAAACTTCCTTATCGGCATGGATGTCGGCTCGACCACGGTAAAGGCCGTGGTGATCGACGCGGCCACCGACCAGATACTCTGGCAGGACTACCAGCGGCACGATACCAAGCAGCCGGAAAAGGTGCTGGAGTTTCTGAAGCGCTTCGAAACGGAGATCGACGGTTTCGATGCCCAGCGCTCGCGTATGTTCATCACCGGTTCCGGCGGCAACGGCATGGGCAAGTACCTGGGCGCGAAATTCGTCCAGGAAGTGAACGCCGTGTCGCTGGCGGTGGAGCGGATGTACCCGGAATGCGGGTCGGTGATTGAACTGGGCGGGCAGGATGCCAAAATCATCATCTTCAAGAAGGATCCGGAGACCGGCCGCAAGAAGAAGATTCCCTCGATGAACGATAAGTGCGCCGGAGGCACGGGCGCGGTCATCGATAAGATCAACGCCAAGCTGCGCATCCCTTCGGACCAGCTCTGCGAGATGGGATACAAGGGCGTCAAGCTGCATCCCGTGGCCGGCAAGTGCGGCGTATTCGCCGAGACCGATATCAACGGCCTGCAGAAGATGGGCGTGCCGCCGGACGAACTGATGGCATCGCTGTTCGAAGCCATCGTGATGCAGAACCTCTCGGTGCTGACGCGCGGCAACACGCTGCAGCCGGTGGTGCTGCTGCTAGGCGGTCCCAACTGCTACATCAAGGGAATGCGGGACTGCTGGAAGAGCAACATTCCGCGAATCTGGGAAGAGCGCAACACGCCGCTGCCCGAAGGGGTTCCGCCGGAAGACCTGATCAAGACACCGGACAACGCGCAGTACTTCGCGGCCATCGGATCGGTGGAGTTCGGCAAGAGCGAAGACGACGGCGTGGGCCAGTACATCGGGCTCGAAAAGCTGGACTGGTACGTCAACGTGGGCCGCGAGGAAGAAAAATCCAAGCGCGGCGGCGGTGGCGGACTGGCCAAAGACGAAGCCGACCTGGCCGCGTTCAAGGCCAAATACCGCACTAAGAAATTCGTTCCCGCGCAGTTCCAGCCGGGCGACGTGGTGGAGGGTTTTGTCGGTATCGACGGCGGATCCACGTCCACCAAAGCGGTGCTGATGTCGAAAGATCATAAGCGCCGGATCCTGGCCAAGACCTATCAGCTTTCCAAGGGCAATCCGATCGAAGACACCATCGAGGTGCTGCAGAAACTGGACCGGCAGATTCGCGATCAGGGCGTGGAACTGAAAATTCTGGGCGTGGGCACCACCGGCTATGCCAAGGACATCCTCAAGGACGTGATTGGCGCCGACGCCGCGCTGGTGGAAACCGTGGCTCACACCGAAGCGGGCCTGCATTTCTACGAAGGCGTGGACGTGATCTGCGACGTGGGCGGGCAGGATATCAAGATCATCATCCTGAAGAATAACCGCGTCAAAGATTTCAAGCTGAATACGCAGTGTTCGGCGGGCAACGGCTACTTCCTGCAATCCACCGCGCAGGGCTTCAACGTGCCTGTGGAGCAGTACGCGGACACGGCATTCGGCGCCAAGGGCTTTCCGAGTTTCGGCTATGGCTGCGCCGTGTTCATGCAGAGCGACATCGTGGATTTTCAGCGGCAGGGCTGGAAGCCGGAAGAGATCATGGCCGGGCTGTGCAACGTGCTGCCCAAGAACATCTGGCTGTACGTTTCGCAGATTCCGAACCTCTCTGCTATCGGCTCGCGCTTCCTGCTGCAGGGCGGCACACAGTACAACCTGGCCGCCGTGAAGGCGCAGGTGGATTTCATCGAATCGCGTTTCAAGGGCAAGGAAACTCCCGCCGACGTGATCGTGCACGAGCATTGCGGCGAGGCCGGGGCGATCGGCGCGGCGCTGGAAGCCGGGCGCCTGTGGGACAACGGGCGCAAGAGCACGTTCATCGGGCTCGACCAGTGCGCCACCATTCAGTACAAGACCACGCGCGAAGAAGCCACCCGCTGCTACTTCTGCAAGAACAAGTGCCTGCGCACGTTCATTGACGTCAAGACGACGGTTCCTAATCCGGAGTACAAACCTCCGGTGCGGACCAAAGTCCCGCTGGAAGCCGGAGCGCAGCGCCTGATCATCGCCACGTGCGAAAAGGGCACCGTGGAGAATATCGAGGAGATGCGCGGCATCAAGGGCAACCTCGACAAGATCAAGAAGGCAAATCCGAACTTTGTGGAGATGTCGGCCAAGGGCGTGTTCCGGGTTCCGGACTTGCCGCTGGTTTCCGACCCGGCTCCGAAGTTCCAGATCACGGCGGCGCAGAAGAAGCGCGCTGAACTGCTGAAGAAGCGCGGCGAGATTCGTATCGGCATGCCGCGCGTGCTCAACATGTACTCGATGACGCCGGTCTTCACCGGCTATTTCGCCTCACTCGGCATCAAGGCGGAGAACCTGGTCTACTCCGAGTACACCAGCGAGGAACTGTACAAAGAGGGCGCCAAGCGCGGTGCGATCGACCCGTGTTTCCCCTCCAAGCTCGGCATCCCGCACGTGCATAATCTGCTGTACAAGGTGCACGCCAAGAAGCCGCTCGACATCATCTTTTTCCCGATGATCGATTGCCTCACCAGCGAGCTGCAGGGCACGCAGGCCAGCCGTTCCTGCCCCACTGTGGCGGCCACGCCGGAGGCCGTGAAGGCGGCGTTCACCAAGGAAGGCGACCTCTTCAAAGAGAAGGGCGTGCTGTTCATGGACACGTTCGTCAACATCAGTAAGCCGGAATTGCTGGAGCGGCAGATGTTCGAACAGTTCAGGGACATCCTGGGCCTGACTCCCGAAGAGAATAAGCGGGCAGTGGAGCAAGGCTATCGCGCGCTGGATTCGTTCAACAACTCACCAGATGCGCGGCGCCGCTCGCGAGGTGCTGGAAGCAACTGGAGCGCGAAGACAGGCTGGGCGTCGTGCTGCTGGGCCGGCCGTATCACAACGATCCCGGAGTCAATCACGAGATCCTGGAAGAGTTCCAGAAGCTCGGCTACCCGGTCTTCACCGAGGACTGCCTGCCCATCGATGACGACATCATCTGGCGTCTCTTTGGCGACGATGTGCTGTCCGGCGAGATCGATCATCCCATGTCGATCCTGGACGTGTGGAAGAACTCGTACAGCGAAAACACCAGCCGCAAGGTATGGGCCGCCAAGTATGTGGCGCGGCATCCCAACCTGGTGGCGCTGGAGCTTTCCAGTTTCAAGTGCGGCCACGACGCCCCCATCTACACGGTGGTGGAAGAGATCGTGGAGCACTCGGGCACGCCGTACTTCTGCTTCAAGGACATCGACGAGAACAAGCCTACCGGGTCGATCCGGATCCGCGTGGAGACGATCGGCTACTTCCTGAAGCGTTATCGCGAAGACATGGTGCGCAATAAGAATAAGGCGACCGACATCGAGCGGCAATTGGCCGAATTCGAAGCGCGCCTGCGCCGCCAGATGCTGAGGGACAAACTCGAAGATGCCAGCAGGGACGCCCTGGTGCGCGAATCGTTCGAGACCGGCTCCATGCCGCAGATTCACGTGAGTCTGGGAGCACTGCAGGCCAGCAAGCCGGCCAGCCCGCAGTACGAGACGGTATCGGGAGACTGAGAAAAGGGGACAGACGCATTATTTAAATGCGTCTGTCCCCTTTTTTACGCCGTTCCGCCTCGCAATAAGGATGCCGCGGTCGGCGCCGCCGCACCGGCCAGGCGTGGTTTGGCTTCCGCTTCGGGCACCTGATCGCCCTCGCCGGGGGCCAGAAACAGGTTCGCGTCGATTCCGTGCTGCCGCGTGTACAGGTCGTAGTAGCGGCCCGCGCAAATCGTAAAGCGTATCGTGCGTGCCGCGCTCCACGATCCGTCCGTTTTCCACCACCAGGATCTGGTCGGCGCGACGGATCGTGGACAGGCGGTGCGCAATCACGAACGTGGTGCGGCCTTTCATGAGGTACGCCAGGCCTTCCTGAATCGCCGCCTCCGACTCGGAATCCAGGCTGGAAGTGGCTTCGTCGAGAATCAGGATGCGCGGATTCGCCAGGATGGCGCGCGCAATTGAAACGCGCTGACGCTGCCCGCCAGAGAGTTTCACGCCGCGCTCGCCCACGATGGTGTCGTACTGCTTTTCGAACTTCTCGGCGAATTCGTCCACGCGCGCAATGCGGCAGGCCGACAGAATCTCTTCGTCCGAGGCGCTGGGCCGGGCGAACCCGACATTCTCGCGGATGGTGCCATCGAACAGAAACGTATCCTGCAAGACCACGCCGAGGTTGATCCGGTACGAATCCAGGCGAATCGTCGAAAGGTCGTGTCCATCCAGCAGGACCTTGCCCTCGCCGGGGTCGTGAAACGCCGCCACCAGGCTGATGATGGTCGATTTGCCGGATCCTGAGGGGCCGACCAGTGCCGTGACGGTCCCCGGCTGCGAGACGAAGCTCACATCGTGAAGCACTTCCTTCCCCGCGTCGTAGGCGAAGCTCACATGGTTGAATTCCACGTTGCCCAGAATGCCATTGACCTTCTTCGTGCGCGCCGGCGATTCGTCTTCGGGATTTTCGTGCAGAATCTCCTGGGTGCGATCCAGACCCGCGAGCGCCTCGGTGATCTGTGTGCCCACGCCCACTACCTGGAACATGGGGGCCACCAGGAAGCCCAACAGAAAGATGAATTCGAACAGTCCGCCGGTGGTGAGTTTGCCGGCCAGAATCTGGCGCGACCCCAGGTACAACACGCCCGCGCCCACCACACCCATCATGGTGGTGGCGGAGGTGCTCATGATGGAAATGGCCGTGATGCTGCGCAGCACGTTATCCAGCAGGCGCTCCACGCCGCCCGAAAAGACCTTGGCCTCTTCCGCCTCTGCGTGATAGCCCTTGACCACGCGCACGCCGGACAGCGATTCGGTCAACCGGCCGGAGACTTCGGCGGTGATCTTGCCGCGCTCGCGGAAGATGGGCCGGATGCGCTTGAATGCCTGGCTCAATCCGCCCGCGAACGCCACGATGAATACCAGGGCCATGCACGTCAGGACCGGGCTGATGAACATCAGGACGCCCAACGCCAGCACCGCTTTCAAAATCCCGCCCACGAAATCCACCAGGCCCGTGCCCACGAGGTTGCGCAGACCTTCCACGTCGTTCATGATGCGCGATACCAGCAGGCCACTCTTGTTGGCGTCGTAGTACGACACCGAGAGCCTGCCGACGTGCTCCTGCACGCGCCGGCGCATTTCCGCGATCAGACGTTGCGCCGCTTTCGAGAGTAATTGACTCAGCGCGAACGACGTCGCGGCCTGAATCAGCGTGGCGCCCAGCACGGCCAGAATCAGCGGCTCCAGAAGCCAGGTCTGCCGCTTGGTGATGACGTTGTCGATGAAGCCCTTGCTGCTAATCGGCAGAACCATGCTGCACACCTGTCCGATGACGGTCAGCACGAAACCGAGAGCCAGCAACTTGCGCCGCGGCCGTACCAGGTCCATTAGCAACGGCCGCACACTGCGGAATGCCTCGGCAGGTTTTTTCTTGGGTTTCGAAGGAGACACTTTCTACCAGCTTACACTGTGCCGGGACGGCCGCCAGCTAGCCGTTCGGGCAGGAAACGCACCTTTTTCTTGACGCCCGCACCGTTTGGCGGTAGTCTCTTCCTAGATATCTAGGGAGGAGCGATGGGCAAAGGAAGACCGGACGTGCTGCAAGGCACCCTAGACCTGCTGATTCTGAAAACTCTCTCACGCGGGCGCCAGCACGGATATGGCATCGTCGTGCACATTCAGACGGTATCCAGCGAAGCGTTGCGCGTGGAAGAGGGCTCACTCTATCCGGCCCTGCACCGTATGGAACAGGACGGTTGGATTCGCGCGGAGTGGGGCGTTTCCGGCAACAACCGGAAGGCCAAATATTATGAATTGACTGCTGCCGGGCGGCGCCAGCTAGCCGCGGAAGAGAAGAAGTGGCAGAACGTAACGGCGGCGGTGGCCACCATTCTGAATTTTGCGTAGGAGGCCCTATGTCGCTATTGCGCAGACTTCGCGATACGTTCCGGCCGGACCGCATCGATACCGAAATCGACCAGGAGTTCCAGTTCCACTTCGAACAGCGCGTCGATGATTTGATCGCCGCCGGCGCCACGCCCGCGGAGGCCCGTAGCCAGGCCGCACGCCTGTTCGGCAATCGCGCCCACCTGCGCGAATCCACGCGTGACCGCGACCTCCTGGAACCACTCCGCTCCCTCCTCCAGGATTTGCGATTCGCCGCGCGCAATCTGCGCCGCAGCCCCGGTTTCACTGCCGTGGCGGTGCTTTCGCTGGCTTTCGGTATCGGCGTGAACGCCTGTATCTTCACCATGGTCCACGGCATTTTGCTGGAGAAATTGCCGGTGCCCGACCCGAGCCGCATTGTCCAAGTGCACGGGCACTGCAAAGACTTCGACACCGATGGCTTTAGTTCCCCGGTATTCCGTGAACTCGCGCGGCAGGGGAGTATCTTCACTGACCTCATCGCCTTCTTCAACGTCCCCGTGCAGATCGATTTTGATGGCCGCGACCACAACGCTTCTCTCGAAATGGTCAGCGACGGATACTTCCGATTCTTCGGCGCCCGGCCGGCGCTCGGCCGCCTGCTCGACGAATCCGACGACCGCACCGATGGCGCGCATCCCGTCTGCGTGCTCGGTTACCACGCATGGCAGAGCATGTTCGGCGGCGACCCGGCGGTTCTCCGCCGGCATGTTTCCATCAGCGGCATTGCCTTCCAGATCGTGGGCGTGGCGTTGCCGGGCTTTACAGGCGCGGAACTGCAAAGCGACTATGACATCTTCGCCCCGACTGCCGAAAGCAAGGAGCTGGCCGGCATCCCGCGCCCAGCGGCGAACTACGTCTGGCTGCGGATGCTCGGCCGCATTCCACCTTCGATGTCGCGTGTTGAAGCAACGGCCCGCCTGCAGGCTGCCAGCCAGGCGATCGAGGACGCCCTCCCAAAGAATCACGTCAACCAGGGGACCGTATTCACGCTCCTCGACGCCAGTAACGGGTTCGACAACTGGCGCTCGGCACTTCGCGATCCTCTCGTCATCCTGATGGGCGCGGTGTCGCTGGTTCTGCTGGTAGCTTGTGCCAATCTCGCCAATCTGCTGCTGGCGCGCGTCGCCGAGCGCCGCCAGGAATTCGCCATCAAACTGGCCATCGGAATCGGACGGGCCCGCCTGTTACGGCAGTTGCTGGTGGAAACTACGCTGCTGGCGGCAACCGGAGGAGCTCTCGCCCTGCTGCTTTCCTCGGCGCTCACCCGCTTCTTGCTCGGTTTCTTTAACGCTGGTGAAAACTATGCGATCCTGCACGTCTCGGCCAACTCCGCGGTGCTGCTGTTTACGTTTGGCGCCTGCCTGGTCACCATTCTGTTGGCCGGCGTGTATCCCGCCTGGCGCGCGTCCCGCCTCTATGCCGGGCCGGGCCTGAAAGGCGTGACCCTGGCGCGCCGCGGCATGATGCGCCGTTCCCTGATTCTGGTGCAGGTCAGCCTTGCGGTGGTCCTGTTGTTCGGCGCGAGCCTGTTCACGCACAGCCTGCGCAATCTCAAGACGGTCGATCTCGGCTACCGCATCGACCATATTCTTACCGTGAACCTCGGGCCCAAAGGGACGTTTCCGGCCTCGCCGCCGGTCATGCGCGAAATTCTGGAACGCGCCCGGCATCTGCCCGGGGTCGAAGCGGCCGCATTCGCCTCGCCCGGCGCACTGACCGGAGCCATGATCGGGGACAGCATCACGCTAACCGATGCCTCCGGAGGCGTCCGGCCTTTGAGCGGCACTCACGGCGTGAAGGTCAGCCCGGGGTTCTTCGCCACCATGCGCATGACGCTCTTCCGCGGTCGCGATTTTTCCTCGAGCGATGGTCCCGGCGCGCCTCCCGTCGCCATCGTCAATCAACGCTTGGCCTCCCTGGCGTGGCCGGGCCAGGATGCCGTCGGCAAACATTTCGACGGCTGGAACGGCAAGAACGTCGAGGTGATCGGTGTAACCGCCGATAGCCGCGATCTGCACATTCGCAATGCCGCCGCGCCCACCGTCTACCTGCCGATCGAGCAGCAGCGCACTAGCGGTGCGTCGCTGGAACTGCGCAGCACCGCGCCCATGCCCGCCATCGAAGCCGCCGTTCGCGACATTGTCAGAACCGCCGCGCCCGGCTATCAGGTGTCGCGCGCCATCAGCATGGAACTGCTCCGCGACCACCAGATTCATCAGGAACGCCTGCTGGCGCTTCTCTCGTCTCTCTTTGGCGCCCTGGGCACGTCTCTCGCGCTGGTGGGCATTTACGGCCTCATTGCGTATTCGGTGCGGCGGCGCACACGGGAGATCGGCATCCGCGTGAGCGTGGGCGCCCAAAACCGTGACGTCTTGTGGCTGTTTCTGAGGGAATCCGTTCTGCTGCTGGGCGCGGGCGTGATGCTGGGACTCCCGCTGGCACTCCTGCTATCCCGCTTCGTGGGGAAACTGCTGTTCCAGGTACCTCGGATCGACGCGGGCGCTATGGCGGCTACGGTCGCACTGCTGGTCCTCGGCGGCGCGGCAGCCTCGCTGCTGCCGGCGCGCAGTGCCACCCGCGTCAGCCCGATGGAAGCGCTACGCGAGGACTGACCGCCATGTCGCTGCTCCGCAAACTCCGTGACACCTTGCGCTCGCATCGCATGGACGCCGAACTCGATGATGAATTCCAGTTTCACCTGGCGCAGCGCGTGGAGCACCTGGTGGCACAAGGAGCGTCTCCCGAAGAGGCCCGTAGCCAGGCCGCGCGCCTGTTCGGCAATCGCGCCCACCTGCGCGAATCCACGCGTGACCGCAACGTGCTGCCGGGCCTCCAGGCGGTGCTGCAGGATCTGCGCTTCGCCGTGCGCAACATGCGCCGGAACCCTGCATTTGCCGTCGCCGCGGTGCTCTCCCTGGCGCTCGGCATCGGCGCCAATGCCGCGCTCTTCAGTGTGCTGGATGGCCTGCTGCTACGACTGCTGCCAGTGGAGGACCCGCACAGCCTGGTGCTGCTGCGCGATACCACGAGCGATCGTTTCGCCTACCCGAGCTACGAATTGCTGCGCGACCATTCACGCCTGCTCTCAGGCGTGGCCGGCGTCCAATATCTTCCCGGAACTCTCGAAATCACGGATCATGGCCGGAGTACGCAAGCCGCCATGCAGGCCATCTCAGGCAACTATTTTCAAATGCTCGGCGTCAGTGCGGCGCGCGGCCGTACCTTGGCTCCGGGAGAACTTCATGTGGCGGTGATCAGCGACCGCTACTGGCGCGCCCACTACAATTCCAGCCTCGATGCCATCGGCGATCGTTTCCAGCGTTTGGAGTGGGAATACACTGTTATCGGCATCGCGCCGCCCGGCTTCCAGGGCGTCCTGCTGGACACGCCGGCCGATATTTTCATTCCACTCGAAGATTGGATTCCCAAGGAGGAACCCTACCGCAGCCGCGGACGCCTCGTGAGCCTCGTCGCGCGCATGCGGCCCGGCGTGACGCGGCCGCAGGTAGCCGCCGAAGCCGGCGCGCTGCTCCATCGCGCGATTCATGTGGACGGCGGTAGAACGGGTATCTCTACATTGCGCAATCGCATCGCACGGCCCTTGTTGGTGCTGGATTTCCTGGTGGCTTTCGTCCTGCTGATCGCCTGTTCGAACCTGGCCAATCTGGCCCTTGCCTCCACCGCCGCCCGCCAGCGGGAGATGGCCGTCCGCCAGGCCATCGGAGCGGGGCGGGCGCGCCTGATTTCGCAACTTCTCACCGAAAGCGCCCTCCTGGCAGTCGCGGGAGGCACGCTGGCAATCGTTGTCGCTCAGTGGATCAGCGGATCCCTGCTGCTGTTTCTGCCGCCGAACCGGGTCACGATTCTGCCCAACCTTTCTTTCCGTCCCGATGCCCACGTCCTGGGCTTCACCGCCGCCCTGACGCTTGCCACCTGCCTGCTATTCGGTCTCGCGCCGGCCTTGCGGGCTACGCGCTCCGCGCCGCTTGCCGGGTTGCGCCAGACGCCCGGCGCGGGCCACACCTCACCGGGCTGGCTCAGCCGCGGCCTGGTGGTGGGCGAAGTAGGACTGTGCACCGCCGTGCTGGTGACCACGGGCCTGTTTGTCCGCACGCTGCACAATCTGCAATCGCTCGATCCCGCCCTTGCTCCGGAGCAGATTGTCACCGCCAACATTCCGATTGTGCGCGGGGTGAGCGATGCCCAACGCGTGCGCGCGTTCGACACGCTGAGCGCGCGCGCCGGGGCCGTGGACGGGGTTCGGGCCGCCGGATACATCCACGTGCGGCCGCTGACGGGCCAGGGGCTGAACGCCAATGTGCAACTTCCGGGCTGCCAGCGAATATCTGGACACTTTCACGGAGAAGATCTCCCCGGGTCTGCTGGCGGCCTTGGGAATTCCGCTGCTGGAGGGCCGCGGCTTCACCGCGCGCGACAACGCGAACGCCACTCCGGTCGCCATCGTGAATGAACAGTTCGCGCGCCGTTACTTGCCGGGCCAGAGCGTGATCGGCCGGAGTTTTCGGATCGCCGGCGAAACGCACGATATCGAAATCGTCGGTGTCGTCAAAGATACGCACTGGCTGAGCCTGCGAGACGCGCCGTCACCCATGTTGTACCGCCCCTTCGCGCAGGACCCCGCGTCGTTCGCGACCCTGGCGGTGCGCACGTCCGGCGACCCGGGCGCGCTGGCGGCGGCGCTTCAGGGCATCTCCTATGCACCCGCCGCTGCCCATCGACGACATTGTGCCCTTCACCGAACTGGAAAATCGCGCGCTTTTCACCGAACGAATGATCGCCCAGGTCTCGGCCGCCTTCGGAGCGCTGGCCCTCCTTATTGCCTGCGCCGGGCTGTACGGCCTGCTCTCTTACGGAGTCGTGCGGCGGACCCGGGAAATCGGAATCCGCATGGCCCTGGGCGCGTCGCGCGGCGGGGTGCAATGGCTGGTGCTGCGCGAATCGGCGGTGCTGCTCGGAATGGGAATTGCCGTGGGCGTGCCCGCCTCGCTCGCCGCCAACCGCTTCGCCGCGTCGCTGTTGTTCGGCCTCGCGGCGACCGACCCGGGCGCCACCGCCGCGGCGCTGGTAATTATGATCGTTACGGCACTGGCCGCGGCGTCCATTCCGGCCCGACGCGCGGTGCGGGTCGATCCCATCGCGGCACTACGAGAGGAGTAGTTGCAAACGGCTCGGCCGGCTCAGAAACACCTATTGAGGCTCGCATATTACGGTGACACACTGCGGGGCTGAAGCCCCGCGCAGGGTGAACCCTGCCCCACCTTCGCTGTCACTCAAATCTGTGAGACTCAGTAGCCGATATTTGGCCGCTGATCAACGCCGATAAAAATCCATCCATCTGCGTTCATCGGCCTTGATCCGCGGCCAATTCTGCTTCTTACAACGAACTGGCAGTGTTGACTGACGCGACCCGCTGGCGGCTAATGGAGCAGCAGTTCGCGCAGCAGCGCCGGAACTTCGCGCGGATGTTTGATGGCCCTCACCTGGAAGCCGGCGGCGCGCCCGCTGGCGAGGCCGGCTTCGGAATCCTCCAGCACCAGAGGAGCTTTCACGCCCAGACGCTTGGCCGCCAGAAGGTAGGGGTCGGGAAATGGCTTGAGGCGTTGGACGGTGTCGCCCCCGATGACCGTACCGAAGTGGGCGCGGATCCCGCCGTTCACCAGCAGCGGCTCGATCTCCGAGCAGGAACTGGAACTTACCACCGCGAGTTTGTGGGTGGATTGCAGGGCCGGCAGAACCTCCCGCAATGCCGGATCGAACGGCGGAGTGCCCGCCATGCGCGTGCGGAACAGCTCTTTTTTGGCCGGATATCGCTCCCATAACTCCTGCCAGTCCCTGGGCGGGTCGCTCTGCGTCGCCATCATCCGCAGCATGTCGCGGTCGTCTATGCCGATGCAGCACGCACTGTAAAAATCCCACTCCAGCTCGACTCCCAGAGGCGCCAGCACCTCCGCCCAGCAGGCGCAATGCATGGGCTCGGTGTCCAGCAAAACGCCGTCGAAGTCGAAGAGTACGGAATCGAAATCAGGCATTGCAGGGGTTATTTAAGGTTATCATTGAACTAATAACCATGGCCTCTGAAGAAGATTTGAAAGCTGAAATTGAGCGCTTGCGCGCCGAAAATGAAAACCTCAAGAAGCCCGTGGCCCGGGGACAGATCTCGATGAAGGTCAGCGAGAAGGGCGCCCTATCCGTGTACGGTCTGGGGCGTTTCCCCGTCACGCTCTACCGCGAGCAGTGGGACAAATTGCTGGGTGTGGCCGAGCAGATTCGAGGGTTCATCCAGGATCACGATAGCGAGCTCAAGAAGAAGGAATAGCCATGGGCAAGGGAACGGCTCTGGTCACCGGTGCTTCCAGCGGGATCGGGGCCGAACTGGCGCGGTTGTGCGCCGGCGATGGCTACGACCTCATCCTGGTGGCGCGCCGCGCCGCGCGCTTGCAGGAGTTGGCCGCCTCTCTGTCCGTTCCAGTGCGGTGCATCACTGCCGATTTATCCGATGCCCGCGCGCCTCAAGCAATCTTTGAAGACATCCGCGGCGCTCCCATCGATATGCTGATCAACAACGCGGGCATCGCGTTGCGCGGCCTGTATGCTGAAACCGATTGGAGCGCGCAGGCGACGCTGCTGCAGGTCAACATGGTCGCCCCCGCGCATCTGACCCGGCTGTTTCTGCCGGACATGATACGCCGCCGTTCCGGCCGAATCCTGAATGTGGCCTCCACGGCGGCCTTTGTCCCAGGGCCTCTTATGGCCACCTATTATGCGTCCAAGGCGTTTTTGCTTTCGTTCTCCGAAGCCATCGCCAACGAGTTGAAAGGCACAGGTGTCACCGCGACCGTGTTGTGTCCGGGACCGACCCAGACGGAGATTTTTGAGGCCGCGGGAATCGAAGACAGCAACCTGATGCGCGGCGGAAACGTGATGGGAGCGGCGGAGGTGGCGCGTATCGGCTATCGCGCCATGCTGCAAGGCAAGGTGCAGGAGATTGCCGGAGCGCGCAATCGCTGGATGATGCGAGGCGCCCGCCTCGCGCCGCGCACCATGGTGGCCCAGATCACGCGCCGCCTGAATGCCGGTGCAGAATAAACTCATGGATGAGCTTTTCGAAAGCCACGGCATCTACGGCGTGCTCCACCGTCCGGATGCGCCGCGCGGCGAAGCCATCGTGCTGACGCACGGCGCGGGCTCGAATCATAACGCGCCGCTTCTGGTCAAGATGGCGCAGGCGTTCGCGGGCGCCGGATACCTGGCGCTCCGCTACGATCTTCCGTTCCGCCGGCAGCGCGCCAAGGGTCCGCCGTTTCCCGCCGGCGGCGGCTCGCGATAGAGAAGGCGTCGCGGCGGCAATCGCCGCCCTTCGCACGCTGGCGCCGGGACGCGTGTTCGCCGGCGGCCACTCCTATGGAGGGCGGCAAACCGCCATGGCTGCCGCGGAACGGCCGGACCTGGCCGATGGTTTGCTGCTGCTCTCCTATCCGCTGCACCCGCCGAACCGTCCCGAGAAGAAGCGCACCGCGTTCTTCCCCGATTTGCGCACTCCGGCGCTCTTCGTACACGGTACTGCCGACCCTTTCGCCACGCCCGAAGAGTTGCGCGAGGCCATCGCCACGATCCCGGCGCGCACCGATGCGCTGTTCGTGGAAGGCGCGGCCCACGACCTGAAACGTGCGCCCAGCCTTTCCGCGGAGATCCTGGAGCGCTTTCACGCCCTGCTGTGATGCTATTCTGAAATTTCCCCCAGAGGGTCATATGATGCGTGAATACCGGTATACGACTCCCCATGGGATCCAGGTCACGCGCACAACGTCAAAAAGCAACTTCCGCAAGGGGTTGATCCATTTGTTGCGCGATCTGGACCGCCATCGTGGGATTTATCTTTCCTCGGGATACGAGTATCCCGGGCGGTATTCGCGATGGGACATCGCCTCCACCTGCCCGCCGCTGGAGATTGTGGCATTCGATCGCCAGGTGGAAATCCGCCCGTTGAACGAGCGCGGCCGGCGCATCATCCGAATCCTGTACCCTGTGCTGGCGGCGCATCCCGATTGGGAGGAGTGCTCGCTGCGGGAAGACGCTCTCGAAGGCCGGCTGAAGCCTCTGCCCGCACTCTTTCCGGAAGAGGAGCGCAGCAAGCAGCCCTCGGCGTTCTCCATTCTGCGCACGCTCATGCAGGAGTTTCGCGGGGAAGAGGATTCGCGACTCGGCCTGGTAGGCGCGTTTGGCTACGATCTGCTGTTCCAGTTTGAGCCGATTCGCAAGAAACTGCCCCGTAGCGGCCACAAGGATTTGCACCTGTTCCTGTGCGATGACCTATGGCTGATGGACCGTAAGAAGGAACAGGTGGAGCGCTACCGTTACGATTTCGCCAACGATACGCTTTCCACCGCTGGCCTGCCGCGCGATGGCGCGGGCATCGCCGCTCCCGCGCACCGCGAACCCGGCCCGATCGTGAGCGACCACACGCCGGAAGAGTACATGGCCAATGTGGAGACCGTGCGCGAAGGCATGCGCCGCGGCGATTACTATGAAGTCGTCCTGCGCCAGACGTTCCGCACGCCGTATTCCGGGAAGGCCTCCGAGTTGTTCCAGCGCGTGCAGCGCGCCAGCCCCAGCCCTTACGAATTTCTGCTGCAATTCGGCGAGGAGCAACTGGTGGGCGCATCGCCGGAAATGTTCGTGCGGGTGGAGGGCCAGCGCGTGGAAACGTGCCCCATCTCCGGCACTGCGCAGCGCACGGGCGACCCGCTGCAGGATGCCGACAACATTCGCGAGCTGCTCAAATCCGCCAAGGAAGAGTCCGAACTCACCATGTGCACCGACGTGGACCGCAACGATAAGTCGCGCGTGTGCGAACCGGGCACGGTGAAGGTGATCGGACGCCGGCTCATCGAATCCTACGCCGGCGTGTTCCACACCGTGGATCACGTGGAGGGATTCCTGAAGGAAGGCTTCGATTCGCTGGACGCGTTTCTCAGCCACATGTGGGCCGTCACCGTGATCGGCGCGCCGAAGAAAGCCGCGGCGGAGACGGTGGAATCCCTGGAGCGGGATGCGCGCGGCTGGTACGGGGGAGCCATCGGCATGATCTCGCTGAATGGCGACATCAATACCGGCATTCTGATCCGCACCACTTATCTGAAGGACGGCATGGCATCGTACCCGGTGGGCGCGACGCTGCTCTACGATTCCGTTCCGGCCATGGAAGAGCGCGAGACGCGGCTCAAGGCCACCGGCTTTTTCCGCACGCTCGGCGCGGGCGAATCGGGCCGTTTCCGCGAGTGTGGAGCGAGAGCCTGTCGGCGCCGGGACCAGGCTGCTGCTGGTGGATAACGACGATTGCTTCATCCACACCCTGGCCAACTATGCCCGCCAGACAGGCGCTGAGGTGGTGACTTACCGCGCCGGATTTCCGCCGGACCTGATTGCGCAGATCGCCCCCAGCCTGATTCTGATTTCACCCGGTCCGGGGCGCCCCGCGGATTTCGGCGTGCCGGAGCTGGTGAAGGCGGCGGTGCGTCTGGGCGTCCCCGTCTTCGGCGTGTGTCTCGGGCTGCAGGGAATTGTGGAGGCGTTCGGCGGGGAATTAGGCGTGCTCGATTACCCCATGCACGGCAAACCTTCCCCGGTGCGCCACCGCGGCATCGGCATTTTCGAAGGCATGCCCGAAGAGTTTCTGGTGGGCCGCTACCATTCGCTGTTCGCGCGGCGCGAAACGCTGCCGGCTTGCCTGGAAATCACGGCGGAGACCGCGGACGGGGTCATCATGGGGGTCCGCCATCGCGAGTTGCCGATTGAAGCCGTGCAGTTCCATCCGGAATCGATTCTGACGGCCGAAGACGATCACGGCCTGAAGCTCATGGAAAATGCCCTGCGCGTGCTGGTAGGACAGGCCTCCTGGCCGGTCCGAAGTCAACCGTAAGGCGCGGCCGTGCTGGTTCCCAACTTGTCCATGCTGCCGCCGCCGCAGCGAAGACTTTGGCCCGAATTGGCGGCCACGCCGGAGACGTTCACGCTTTACGGCGGCACGGCCCTGACCTTGCGGCTGGGGCATCGTGCGTCAATCGACTTCGACTTTTTTTCGAATGCGCCGTTCGACCCGGAACGGCTGGCCTCGAATGTGCCCTATCTGAAAGACGCCGAGCGCATTCAAGTGGCACATGACACTCTGACGTGTCGTGTGGAGCGTGGAGGCTCGGTCCTGGTGTCGTTTTTCGGCGGCCTCGACCTCGGGCAAGTGGCGGAACGTGAGGCGGTGGAGGGGATGACGCTGTATGTGGCGTCGCTCCTGGACCTTGCCGGCACGAAGATGGCAGTCGTGCAAAAGCGGGCCGAAGTGAAGGACTATCTGGATGTGGACGCCTTGCTGCGACACGGCGTGGATTTGCCCACGGCACTGGGCGCAGGGAAAATCGTGTACGGACGCAGGTTCAATCCGGTCATCACTCTCAAGGCGCTCAGTTTTTTCGACGACGTACCGGGTCTTCGCGAAGAGGTCAGAGAGCGCCTCCGCGCGGCAGTAGCAGCCGTCGACCTCAGCAGACTGCCATGAAACCACTGTCCCCCACACCGGAATTGTTAGCCGTGGCCGAGCGTGTGGTCTGGTTCAAGCCGCCTTTGGAAGCCCTCGCCGACCCGGTGCATTTCCTCGCGCATGTCATGACCTACGGAACCATCGAAGACCTGCGTGCGCTCGAAGGCGTCGTGGGGCCGGATGATTTTCGGGAGGTGCTGGAACACGCGCCGCCGGGCGTCTTCGACGCACGCTCCTGGGCATACTGGAATCTGAAATGCGGCCGGGTGCCCGCGCCTCCGCTGCCGGAGCGCGAGATCCCTCACTGAATCTTCGATACGGTCTGCAGGTTTGACACGAATGCCGATTGCCGGTCTGGCACTTTCCCGAGCCTGACGAGCCGGGACGCAATTGAGCCGCGAGTCCGTTGAAATAGCGACGCGATGATTGCGATGCTCTGACCGGAGTCGAAAAGCCTGGAGAGTTCCTCATCGTCTTCCTCGCTCCAGGCCGTGCCGGAGTTAGACGGCAAAGCGGAATCGAGCGTGTGTTGCCTGAGCTGGTGATTCATGCCGGCCAAAGCCACATGCAACGCGCGAATGACCGCCGGCGACTCCAGCGGCGAACCGGGCTCCAGCACTTCCCCGGTTCGCGGATCCACGCCGTCCGCCAGCGCTTCGATGATCTGTATGGCAGTACCGAAATCCATAGGTTCGACATAGTAGTCGGCCGACCATGATATTTTTCTCAGGAATTCTGGCCTTGAACGCCCTGGCCGCCCAGCGCGCCTTGTACCCGCGCCAGCGTCTCCGCAACGTCCGGCCGGTCTACGCGAATCACCGTAGCAGTGGGGGCCCGTAGGACGCCAGCGAGCGAACATGCGCGGGCGCGGGAAATCCGGCGAAGATGCTGATCAGCGGCACGCCCGCGGCGGCGGCGACATGCTGGCCGGCGGAATCGTAGCCTACATACAACTTCGCACCGGCGATGATCGCGGCAAATCCGGCGAAGGACCCGTCCCAGAAGGTCGCCTTCACACCCGCTCGCTCCACCGCGTGTTTGACCCGCCCAGCCTCTTCTCCGCCCGCCCCCTCATCCACATACAGCGGCATGCCGCGTGAGGCCAGCAGGCGCAGCAGTTCCTCTTCGAACGGGTCGGGCAGCCGCTTGGCGGGATTCTCGCCCACCCCCAGGCTCACCGCGATATACGGGCGCTTGCGACGGCGCGGGCCCCAGCGCCACGTAGGGCTTTGCGCCTTCGATCCCGAGCGTCTTCTCCACCCAATCCGCCGTTAGTTCCGGCAAGGTCCGGTCCGAATCGCCGCCATAGCTGCGGCTCTCAAACAGGTGATAGTGCTCTTCGGAACAGACGGGCAGCAGCCCCAGTTGCGTGAGGCGGGAATCGGGATCGATCACCGTCGACTCGGTCGCGGTCACGGCTGCCTTCAGCTCTTCCCAGGCCGACAGACGTTCGCGCAGGCTGCCCCGCCGGTACGCCACTTCGGCGTGATGAATCCGGCGATCGGCCGCGAACAGTTCGTAGTTCTTGCGCGGCCCCACGAACACGATCCGGGCGTTCGGAAATCGCTTCTTGGCGGCGGCCAGGATTACGCTGGTCACTGCGACATCGGCGCCCAGTGTGACGCGCGAGAGGACGAACACGCGCCTGGGCCTGCCGGCAACGGGCCGCACGCGGCGAACGCTTTCATAGCGTGCCACCAGCGCCCCGGCGTCCAGCCCCTCCACAGACAGCGCCACCGCCTGCGAAAACAGGCGCGCGTAAGCGTCGCACAGCAGGGGCTCGAAGCGGTCGGCCAGCCCCTCCACCAGGGTCCCGAACAGCGCCTGCCCGCACGAATCCTGCACCAGCGCGCCCGGCAGAGTTTTAGGCGGCCGTCCGGCCAGGCACTGCCTCCAGCAGTTCCCGCGCGATCTCTTTACACGAAGTACTTATCAATCAGGATCCCCAGCTTCGTGCGCGTGGTTTCCGGCACCAGGTTGCGGTCCGTCAGAATGGCGTGTGCCAGCGCGGAGCCGCACTTGCAGGAGCGGCCGGCGGGCATGGCGGCGACAGCCTCCGCCACCACGCGGCAGGCGTTCTCGGCATTCTTCACCAGGTTGCCGATAATGTCGCTCACGGTCACGGCATCGTGATCGCTGTGCCAGCAATCGTAATCCGTCACCATGGCCACGGTCACGTAACAAATCTCGGCCTCGCGCGCGAGTTTGGCCTCCTGCAGGTTGGTCATCCCGATCACGTCCATGCCCCAACTGCGATACACGTTCGATTCCGCCCTGGTGGAAAATGCGGGACCCTCCATGCACAGGTAGGTGCCGCCCTTCTTGACGGTGACGCCCACCGCCTGGCAAGCGCCGGCCACCACATCGGAAAGCTGGGGACAGACCGGGTCGGCGAAGCTGATGTGGGCTACCAGGCCATCGCCGAAGAAGGTGGATACGCGCCCGCGAGTGCGGTCGAAAAACTGATCGGGAATGACGAAGTCCAGCGGCTTGTGCTCTTCTTTCAGGGAGCCCACCGCGCTGAGCGAAATGATGCGCTCCACGCCCAGCGATTTCATGCCGTAGATGTTCGCCCGGAAGTTCAGCTCCGAGGGAGAAATGCGATGCCCGCGGCCGTGACGCGCCAGGAAGGCCACCGTTGCGGCCCGCCAACTGGCCCAGGACGTAATTGTCGGAAGGCGCGCCGAACGGTGTGGTGATGTTGGCTTCCTCCTGCGCTTCAAATCCGGGCATGCCGTACAGGCCGCTGCCGCCGATGATTCCAATTTCCGCTTTCAATGCCAATCCTCCGATTGAATAAGTTCCAGCAGTACGCCGCCGGCCGAGGCCGGGTGGACGAAAACGTAGAGTGTGGCCGCCCGCCCCCTCGCGCGGCGCATTCAGCATCCGCGCGCCGGAGGCCGCCAGGCGCGCTACCGCGGCATTCAGGTCCGGAACGCGCAGGGCCACGTGGTGCAGCCCGGGTCCGCGCTTTTCGAGAAACTTCGCAATGGGCGAATCGGGCGCGGAAGGCTCCAGCAGTTCGATGCGTGAATCGCCTGCCGGCAGCATCGCGACATGCACCTTTTCGGCGGCGATGGTTTCGCGATGCTCCACCGCGAGTCCCAGGGCCTGGTAGAACGCGATGGCGGGATCGAGCGCGCGCACGGCGATGCCGAGGTGGTCGATGGAGGGCGCGGCCGTCCGGCGCACCGCCGGTTTTTCGCCGGTACGATCGATGGCCGCGAGCAGTTCCGCGATGCCGGCCCCTTCGGTCGCAATCGTGCGGACAATCGCGGGCGCGATGCCGCCAGACAGGCTCAGCATGGCTTGCAGTTCACGCTCCACGCGGTCTGCGCCGGGCTGATCGGCCTTGTTGATCACGAACACGTCGGCGATCTCCATGATGCCTGCCTTGATGGCTTGCACGTCGTCGCCCATGCCGGGCACCAGCACCACCACGGTCACTTGCGCCAGTCCGGCGATCTCCACTTCGTCCTGCCCCACGCCGACGGTCTCGATCAGCACGTAATCGCGGCCGGCGCATCCATCAGGCGCGCCAGATCGCGAGTGGCGCGCGGCCAGGCCGCCCAGCGAGCCGCGAGTCGCCATCGAGCGGATGAAAATTCCCGCATCGGCATGATGCTGCTGCATGCGGATGCGGTCGCCCAGAATGGCGCCGCCAGTGGACCGGCTGCTCGGGTCCACCGCCAGAATCGCCACGGTCTTGCCCTGCTGCCGCAATGCCAGTGCCAGGCCATCCACCAGCGTGCTCTTACCGGCGCCCGGGCGGTCCGGTGATTCCGACAATTCGCGCGTGCCCGGCAAAGGGCGCGAGGTCTCGCAGCAGTTCCGCGCCTCGCGGATCGCGATTCTCCACCGCCGTGGCTGCACGCGCGAGCGAGCGCGTATCGCCGTCCCGGATTTTACGGGCCCAGTCGGTCATTAGCTTTTCAATAGTTGCCGGGCAATCACCAGGCGTTGAATCTCGCTGGTGCCTTCCCCGATCGTGCAGAGTTTGACGTCGCGGTAAAACTTCTCCACCGGATAATCCTTGATGAATCCGTATCCGCCGTGGATCTGGACGGCCTCGCCGGCAATGCGCACCGCCGCTTCGGAGGCGAACAGCTTGGCGCTGGCCGATTCGCGCGTCACCCTCATGCCGCGATCCAGCATCCACGCCGCCCGGTAATTCAGCAGGCGCGCCGCGTCCAGATCCACCGCCATGTCCACCAGCTTGTGCTGGATGGCCTGAAATTCCGAAATGGGACGCCCGAACTGCTTCCTGCAGCTTCGAATAGCGGAGCGCCGCATCGTAAGCGCCCTGCGCCATCCCGATGGAAAGCGCGGCGATGGAAATGCGGCCGCCATCCAGAATCTTGAGGCTGTCGACGAACCCGTTGTTCAGGCTGCCCAGCAACTGCCCGGGCCCCAGCCGGCAGCCTTCGAATATCACCTCGCCGGTGGCGCTGGCGCGCAGCCCGAGTTTGTTTTCCTTCTTGCCGCAGCGGAAACCCGGCGTACCCGCTTCGATGATGAAGGCCGAGATTCCGTGCTGCGCCGCGGCCCGATCCGTCACCGCCATGGCCACGCAGACATCGGCGTAGTGCGCGTTGGTGGTGAATGTCTTGGCGCCGTTCAGCACCCAGACGCCGTCTTCCATCACGGCCTTGGTACGCGTTCCCGCCGCGTCAGAGCCCGGCTTCCGGCTCGGTCAGCGACCAGCATCCGATCCACTCGCCGGTCGCCAGTTTCGGCAGGTAGCGCTTGCGCTGTTCCTCGCTGCCCATCTTGAAGATGTGGTTCGAACACAGCGACGTGTGGGCCGCCACGATAATCCCCACCGACCCATCCACGCGCGAAAGTTCCTCGATGATGATGGCGTACTCGATGTACCCAGTCCCGCGCCGCCCAATTCTTCCGGGAAGATGGAGCCCATGTAGCCGAGCTTGCCGAGTTTGCGGATCACCTCGAGCGGGAATGTTTGCGCTTCGTCCCACTCCATGACGTGGGGCGCAATTTCGGCCATCGGCGAATTCCCGCACCGACTTGCGCAACTGGATCTGCTCGGGTGTGTACTCGAAATCCACGCTTCAGACGATCTCTTCCTTTGCCGCGTCCCAGTGCATCGTGCGTCCCTGGCGATAGCTGTCCACGGCCATGCGGCAGGCGATGGAGACGCGGAATCCGATGTCGAACGGGCAGGCGATCTCGGACTCGTGCCGCGAATGTAGTCGATGAAATTCTGCATGTGGGCGTTGGGATCGCTGCGCGTCGGTGCCACCATTTCGTTGCCCTCCCGGCGATTCACCTTTTGCGGCGTGTAGCGGATCCCTTGCGGCCGTTGAGAGATGCGTGCCGTCTGTCGCCGAGCACGTCTTCGGTGACGCCAAGTTGATCGTTGCCGAAGCCGGAATCCCAACTGAACAGCAATCTCTTCGGGGTGCTCCATGGCGACGTTCATGGTGTCCGGCACTTCGCGGCCGTCCTTCCACAGGTAGAGGCCGCCGGTCATGGTGACCGTCGTCGGAATGCTCAGATTCATGGCCTTGTACCAGAACGAAAGCTGGTGGCACATGTTCTCGTACACGTTGCCGCCGGAATAATCCCAGAAGTAGCGCCAGTTGATGTAGCGGTTGGCGTCGAACGCGTGCGGCGGCGCCTGCCCAGAAACGAATTCCAGACGATGTTTTCCGGAGTCATGTCCGGATAGACGAGCCGCGCCCACTGCGGCTTTCCATGCGGCGTGTTGCGATACATGTGCGCGTGAATCGCGGTGATCTTGCCGATCAGCTCGGGCTTGAGGAAGCTCAGCGCATCGGGCATCTGGCCGGAGGAGGTCCACTGGTGGCCGATCTGCACGATGCGCTTGGCCCGCCTTCTGGTAGGCGGCGCGCATCCGCTTGGCGTGTTCCACCGTGAAGGCCATCGTCTTTTCCTGGTAGACGTGCTTGCCGGCATCGATCGCCGCGATGAAGTGCTCGCAATGCAGGTGCTGCGGGGTGGCGATCAGCACGGCGTCGATCTCCGGATCCTCCAGCAGGCGGTGGTAGTCCAGGTAAGTCTTGGCGTTGGGAGCAATCTGTTTGGCCTGTTCCAGGCGGCGTGTGTAGACATCGGCGGCGCCGATGCACTCCACGTTTTCCAGGGCCAGCGCCTGGCGCAGAATCTCCGATCCGCGCGCGCCGGGGCCGATGATTCCGATACGGATGCGGTCGTTGGCACCCAGCACGTTGGAAGCGGCAAAGGTGCCCGCCAATCCGCCGGCTACACTGTTGATGAAATTACGCCGAGACTGCATGGAAAGGAACTCCCTTCGTTGCCAGAGAGGACAATCCCGATTATAGCCGACGAGGCGGTGTTGTACGATGGTGCCAATCCATGGCCAAGGACTACAAATGGCGGGAGATCGAGGATCTCCCCCGGGATGTTCGTTCGCTCACGAACAATGAACTCCGGCCGCTGCACCGCATTTGGATGGAACGGAAGGACAATCTTGCGGACCGGGAGGCTCTTGAGGAGTTTCATCAGAGGCTGAAACGCGAATGGGCCATAGAGACGGGGATCATCGAAGGAGTCTACGTATTCGATAGAGGGGTGACTCAGACGCTGATCGAACACGGGATCAATCCGAGCCTGATTCCGCGCCAGCCTGGGCGCTTGACGCCGGAACACGTGGCCATGATCATAGAGGACCATGCGGAAGTTTTGGACTGGCTCTTCGAGTTCATCAAAGGCGACCGCAATCTCACTACCAGCTACATCAAGGAACTCCACGCCGGACTGCTGCGGCATCAGGACGTCACTATCGCCATGACACCGTCGGGCGAGAAGATCGAGGTCCCGCTGACGGCGCATACAAGACGCTGCCCAACAATCCGACGATCTTCGATGGATCGATGCATGAATACTGCCCTCCGGAGCACGTTGCAGCGGAGATGGACCGCCTGATTCACTGGCATGAGGAACACGTGCAGCGCGAAATTCCTCCTGAGGTAGAGGCGGCGTGGTTGCACCATCGCTTCACGCAAATTCACCCGTTCCAGGACGGAAATGGAAGGGTCGCGCGTGCCATAGCGAGCCTGATCTTCATCAAAGCGAATTGGTTTCCCCTGGTGGTGCGTTCGGATGAGAAAGCGAAGTACCTGGACGAACTGGAAAAGGCCGATTTCGGAAACCTTGGGACCGCTGGTGTCGTGGTTCTCGAGCGTCCAAAAACGATTGTTCGTGATCGCGCTGGACTCAGCGCCGAAGGCGAAACCACCCAGGAGTATCGACGCTGCGGTCTCCTCTGCTCGCGATGTCCTGGTTGGAATGGGTAAGATCATTCCGAAGGAATGGGCAAAAGCGCGCGACGATCGCAGCTCAACTTCTGCGCGTGCGATAGGCAGCGGCTTGACTACACTGCGAAGAAACTCACAGTCGAGATCACTTCCATCAAAGCCGGATTTCGAATTCTGGATCGTGCGCGCGACGCGGAACCCGGAGATGCTTCAGATCGCTGCCGACGCTTCACTATTCACCTAACTTGAAGGAGCACAACAACTCCGTTGAACTGCGAATACGGTCTCCGCAAGCCGCCATCGCGGTTTCTTTCCATGGAGTGGGCATCAGTTTCGACGGCATTCTGGCGGTATCCACGTTTCTCGTGGTGGAAGGTGCGGGATCCAATTTCCGCCTGCGAGGAATTCTTCCAGATCAATTACGAAGAAACCCCGGAAGAAGCTCAAGCACGCTTCGATCCCTGGCTCGAAGACGCCATCGTGCGCGGACTCGATCTCTGGCAGCGCACGCTCATTTGACCGCTTCCTCGCCCTTGTGCAGCAAGTCCACAATCTCGTGGAACAGGCGCGATTTCATGGCATCGCGCTCCGGCGCACGCGTAATATAACGGACCACCACATCCAACCCCAACCCCGAAGGCCGCAGGTCTACCGCCGGCTTGGCGGAAAAAGCGCTCCCCCCGTATTTGGACGCTACCCGCTCCCAGTCTTCGGTGGCGCCCTCGGCGTCGGCCCGCGTCTCCCGTTCCACAATGTCGTGGATCTGCTGCACCGTCCGGTACGGGTCGCCGCCCATCGGCAGCGTCACTGCGAACTGGTCCCAGAGCCATTGGTTCGAGGTCGAGAAATTGAAGTAATGCTGCTCCATGGCGAACGAATTGGAGAATGTCACGTGCCGCCCCGTAGGATGGCCGTCCGCCGACGCGTTGCCGCGCTCCAGCAGCACCGTCTTCAGAATGCCGATCTCGATCACCTCCCCGCTCACGCCTTCCACTTCCACCCAATCGCCCACGCGGATGCCGTTCTTTCCCATTAGCGTGAACCAGCCGAAGAAGGCCACGATGAAATCCTTCATCACCAGCGTCAGCCCCGCCGTCGCCAGACCGATGATCGTCGAAAGCTGCGTCGGCGGCCCGAATACGATCAACAGAATCGCCGCCGCGGCCAGCAGTTGCACTCCCACGGTCGCCAGCATGCGCATCTGGTGCAGGCGCTTGCGGTCGGTCTGGTGGAATGCGTGGCGAATCGTGCGGTCTACCCCCACCACCACCAGCACAATTGTGAAAATGATCCCCAACGAGCCCACTAACTGGTGCAATACGCCACGCTGATGGGCGGCTGCCACTTCGCTCCAGTTCCCGTAGACGTTGGCCAGTTGCTGGCAGTCCTGCACCCGCTTATCGAATTCGGCCAGGGTCTTGCGCTGGCTGGAGAGACGATGCAGGCGCGCCACCTGGAGAGCCGTGGTCTCGCCGGCGGGCGCCGAAGACTCGCCCGACTGCCCCTCCAGCTTGTTGTGCTGCGCCGCGATAGCGGCAGCCTGATCGCGCGCCTGCTGTTGTGCCTGTCGCAGAAGCTGCTGGCGGCTCGAAAGCAGCGAACCAGATACGGACCTGCCCGGCCACCGTGGGCACCGCGGAAACATCGGCGAGCGTGGGGAGCGGCGGCGCGGCCTTCTGATCGCTCTCGTGCTGCTGCAAAGCGCGTTCAATGGTGACACCGCGATCTCCGCCTTCACGCGCACGATCCTGCACGGCGTCATCGAGTTCGTCCTTCTCCAGGGTCTGCTGGGCATTGGCCAGTTGCAGTTGTTCCGCGGCGTCCTCGTTTGTTGCGGCTTCCTTGGTCAGTTGCGCAACCCTGGCATCGTCGCTGGCGATGGCGGCCTTCAACCTGTCAATCTGTGCATTCAGTTTCTGCAAATCTCCGCCGGCCGGAGGGGGCTCCTCCTGCGCTTGCCGCAGCGCCGTGGCGAAGGCCTGGTCCAGCGCATGATCGGCCAGGTGCAATGCCTCGCGAGCATCGTCCTGCTCTTCGGCAGTATCGGCCATCGCCGACAGCGCGCGTGCGGTGCGGAGCAAGTGATCGTCCACTACCGCCTGCGCATTGGCGGCCTTCCTGGCGATGCACCGTGCTGCCGGTATTGGCGGTCTCGATCCACACCAGCAGGCACAACGCCAGCAAAATCGACACCAGAATCGCAGGGATATTTTTCGACCAACGCATACGCTCTTACGAGAGTACACTCGATAGCATATGAAGCGCACTTTGCGATGGATAGGGATCGCAGTGGCGGCGTTATTGATTGTGGTCATCAGCCTGCCGTTTCTGATCAACGTGAATCAGTTTAGCCCACGCTGGAATCCAGCCTGAGTTCAGCCCTGGGCCGTGAAGTGAAACTGGGGAATCTGAAACTCTCTCTCCTTTCGGGCAGTGTGGCGGCGGACGATCTGTTCGTGGCCGATGATCCGCATTTCGGCAAGCCCGCCTTCGTGCGCGCAAAATCGCTGAACGTGGGCGTGGAACTGCTGCCGTTCCTCTTCTCACACAAGCTGAACGTGAAAGAGATCACGCTCGACCGACCCGAGATCGTTCTGGTGCAGGCGCCCGGCGGCGATTGGAACTTTTCCACGCTCGGAGCCAAAGGAGGTAAATCCGCGCCACCTCCGACTGCTGCCCCGGACAAAGCCTCGCTGGATCTTTCCGTACAACTCGTCCGCATCACCAATGGCCGCCTGACGCTGGGACGCACCCTGGGCCATTGGAAACCCCTGGTGCTCGAACAGGTCAATATCGACCTTCAGAATTTCTCCAGCACCTCGGCCTTTCCTTTTTCCATCTCCACCCATGTGGCCGGCGGCGGCTCGCTCACCCTCGCCGGAACCGCGGGACCGATCAACCAGGACGACGCCGCCATGACCCCCGTCAAGGCTGACCTCCACGTGGCGCAACTCGATCTGGCCGGCTCCGGCATGAACGATATTGCGCCGCAACTCGCCGGGCTGATTTCGATCGACGCGTCCGGCGATTCGGACGGGCGCCTGCTTCGCCTGAAGGGCAAGCTCAAGGCCGACAAGCTGAAAATGGCCAGAAACGGCACTCCTGCACAGCGCCCCGTGGAGCTGGACTTCGCCGTGGATCACGACCTGCGGAAACATTCCGGCACTCTGCACCATGCCGGCATCCACATTGGCGGCGCGACGGCCACGCTTGCCGGAACCTACGCCGAGCAGGAGGCCTCCATGGTAGTCCACATGACGCTCAATGGCCCCGGCATGCCGCTGACGGAACTGGCAACGTTGCTTCCCGCGCTTGGTGTGGTCCTGCCCGCCGGCGCCTCGCTGCAGAGCGGTACCGCGAGCGCCAATCTCACCATGGACGGCCCCACCGACAAGCTGGTCTCAGGCGGCTCGCTTACGGTCAGCAACGCCAGGCTCGCGGGCTTTGACTTGCCCGCGAAAATGGCCTCCATCGAAAAACTGGCCGGCATCAAAAGCAACCCCAATCTGGACGTTCAGGAACTCAGTGCGAATGTGCGCGTAGCCCCGGAAGGCACCGATGCCAGCGATATCAAGTTGATCGTTCCGGCGCTCGGCGAATTGCAGGGCGGCGGCACCGTCAGTCCGGAAAATGCCCTCGATTTCAAAATGCGCGCCATGGTACAAACTGCCGGGTTCGCGGCCGCCCTTCGCAACGAGCCCATTCCGTTCACCGTCCAGGGAACCGCCGCTGACCCGGTCTTCCGGCCCGATGTGAAAGCGGTAGTGAAGGGTGAGATCAAGGGTGCGGCCGGCGGCTTGCTCCGCGGCCTTATCGGCAAGTAAGACAGACCTCCCGGTCTGTCTAGGCCCCTTGCGTTGCCCTACTCGTGCCGCAGCGCGCGCAGTGGCTCCACGCGGGCGGCACGCAGCGCCGGAAGCCACACCGCCAGCAGGGCTACCCCGGTCAATAGCGCCGGCACGGCCAGAAACACCAGCGGGTCGAGTGCTTTCACGCCGAACAGGAAGCTCGCCAGAAATCGCGTCAGGTAAAAAGCCGCTGCCAGTCCCAGCCCGACCCCTGCCACCGCCAGGCCCATGCCCTGCCGGACTACCATGTTGCGCACCGCGCTTGCCTGCGCTCCCAGAGCCATGCGGATGCCGATCTCGCGCGTGCGCTGCTGCACCGAATAGCCCATCAAACCATAGATCCCGATGGCCGCCAGCACCACCGCCAGCCCGGCGAAAATGCTCATCAGCAGCATGCGGAAATCCTGCCGGGCGGTGGATTGCACCAGGATGGTCTGCATCCGCCGCATCGCCGGAACCGGCGGACCGCCGGCCGCTTTCTGAACTTCGCTCTGAATGGCCGCATCGATGGCGGTGAGAATTGCCGGCGTGAGAATTGCCGCGTGTTCGCACCACCACCCACATGCCCAACGCGCGGGTGTTCGGCCGTTGCGCGAAGGGCACAAATACCGCGGGCAGCGGATCGATCCCGAGCGCATCGTCATGCACATCGGCCACGATGCCGACCACCTGGCGGGGCGGCTCTTCAAAATTCTGTCCCAGCCCCCGTCCAATCACCAGGCGCTGGTTGAGGGGATCGCTGTCCGGCCAGAACTGCCGCGCCATCGCCCGGTTGATCACGGCGACGGCCGGAGCATCGCCCCGGTCCGCGCGCGTAAATACCCGGCCGCGCAAGAGGGGAATCTTCAGCACATCGAAATAGCCGGGCGAAACCGTCATCCAGCGGCTGTTTCCGTGCGAGAGGCCTTCCAGAGGCCGCCCCAGAATTGTGATGGTGAGGCTGTTGAACCCGCCTTCCAGCGGCAATAACCCGGTGAGCGCCGCGCCCTCCACACCCGGAATCGTTTCCACGCGCCGCAGCACGCTCTCCTCCCGACGCGGTTCCAGAAGAGTTTGCGTCACCACGACGCCCCGCGGGTCGAAGCCCGGATTCACGGAGCGCAGAGCAACCAGCGTACGGATGAAGAGGGATGCCCCGATCAAAAGCACAATCGCCGTGCTCATTTCGACGATCGCCAGCAGGGAGCGGACCCTTCCGCCGCCGCCTTTCATGCCCCTGCTCAGATCGGCACGCGAAACCTGGAGCGCCGGAATCAGCCCGAACACCAGGCCCGTAACCGCCGCCGCCAATACCGTAAATGCCAGAACGCGCCAGTCCAGCGCCACGTTCGCGCCCTTTTCTCCCAACCGGGGAATGTCCACCGCGTGTGTCGCCAGCAGCACGCGGATGCCGGCGGCTCCCAGCGCCAGCCCGCAAACCGCACCCGCGGCCGCCAGCAGCCCGCTTTCGGTGAGGAACTGCCGGACGATTCTACCGCGCGAAGCGCCCACCGCCACGCGAATCGCCACCTCCCGCTTCCTGCCTTCGGCCCGCATTAATAAAAGGTTGGCGACGTTGGCGCAGGCGATCAGCAGCACAAAGCCCACCGCCGCGGCCAGCGTCAACAGGGACGCACGCACATCCTTCACCAGGTAATCCCGGAGCGGCTGCACGCTGAACACGTCCCCCCGGCTGGTGGAGAGCGCCTTCGGATAGAGGCGGCGAAATTCCTGCGTGGTCAGTTTCAACTGGGCGTTCGCCATGTCCGCCGTCACGCCCGGCCTCAGACGGCCCTCGGCCCGGAAATAGTGCACCTGGTTATTGCTGTTCGGGTCGATGGGAAACGGCAGCCACACATCGGGCGCCTCGCCGTCAGCGATTTGCACGCCGTCCGCCATGATTCCTACCACCTGGTAGGAAGCGTCGCTCAGCGAAATGGATTTGCCCACGGCGCCGGGATCGCCATTCAAGGCCTTTTTCCAAAATGCGTGGCTCAGCACCGCCGCGCGCGGCCCGTTGGGCTGTTCTTCCCCGTCCAGAAATCCGCGGCCCTGCACCACCGGCAGGCCGAAAAGGGCAAAGTAACCCGCGGTCACGCACTGTGCATCCACCCTCACCGGCCGGTCCGTGCCGGTCAGCGTGAAACTGGCCCAATGCGAGCCGGACACATTGTCGAAAACGTTTGGTCTGTCTCCGCCACAGATTGAACTTGATGTCCGAGGCGAACGCGCCGCCCCCCTCCTTGTTAGTGGTCACAAACACAACTACGCGGTCCGGATCGGGGGCCGTCACCGGCTTCAGCAGCACGGTATTGACTACCGAGAAGATGGCAGTATTCGCGCCGATCCCGAGCGCCAGCGCGGCAGCGCCGTCCCCGAAAATCCGGGACTGCGCCGAAACATGCGCAGCGCTTGCCTGAGGTCTTTCCAGAAGGATTCCATCTGCAGACAGCTCCTTGGAAAAGTATACGCATGTTACAGTCAGGTGTTGTGTTTCAGAGAGTCATCTGGATCGTTTTGGACAGCGTAGGAATCGGTGCCATGCCGGATGCCGCCGGCTTTGGCGATCCTCCCGGCGGCGACACCCTGGGTAACATCGCGCGCCTTCGCGGCCTGAATCTGCCGCACCTAGCAGCGCTGGGGTTGGGCAACATCAAACCGCTGGCGGGCATCCCCGCCGCCGCGTCTCCCGCCGGTGCGTACGGCCGCTGCAGCCTGGCTTCGCCCGGCAAAGACACCACCACCGGACATTGGGAAATGGTGGGAATTCATCTGGCCCGGCCGTTCCCGCTGTACCCGCGCGGATTTCCGCCGGAAATCATGCGTGAGTTCGAGCACCGCATCGCGCGGGCGACGCTCGGCAACAAGGCGGCTTCGGGCACGGAAATCATCCAGGAACTGGGTGCGGAGCACATGCTGACCGGGTCGCCCATTGTCTACACGTCGGCCGATAGCGTGTTTCAGGTGGCCGCGCACGAAGAAGTGATTCCCTTGTGGGAACTGTACAAGATTTGCGAAACCGCGCGCGCGATTCTCACCGGACCGCACGAGGTGGGCCGCGTGATTGCGCGCCCCTTCACCGGCACACCCGGCCATTTCACGCGCACCGCCAACCGTCACGATTACGCCGTGCCGCCGCCCCCGGGCATGCTGCTGGACCGCCTGGAAGAGCGCGCAATCCCGGTGCACAGCGTCGGCAAAATCTTCGATATTTTTCTGGGCAGGGGCATTGGCGAATCGTCCAAGACCAAGAACAACGCCGACGGCATGGCCAAGACCATGGAGGCCATGCGCGAAATGGATCGCGGCCTGATCTTCGTCAACCTCGTGGACTTCGATCAGCAGTATGGCCATCGCAACGATATCCAGGGCTATGGCGCCGCGCTGGAGCAGTTCGACGCTTGGCTGCCCGCGTTCCAAGCCGCGCTGAGTCCCGCCGACCTGGCGATCTTCACCGCCGATCACGGTTGCGACCCCACCATCCCGGGCACCGATCACACGCGCGAGTACGTCCCTGTGCTGGCCGCCGGCGCCTCTGTCCGGCGCGGTGCGGACCTTGGCCTGCGCGCTTCGCTCTCCGATATCGGCCAGACCGTGGCCGCGAATTTCGGCACTACCATTCCGGAAGGATCCAGTTTTTTGAGTCAAATCCTATGAGAAAACCAGTAATGGCGGGCAATTGGAAGATGTTCAAGACGCCCGCGGAAACGGTAGTATTCTTCGAGAAGTTCCGGCCCCTGGTCGAGAAGTCCGAGCATTGCGAGATCGTGATCTGCCCTCCTTTCACGCATCTCGCCGCGGCTGTGAACGCCGCCAAAGGGTCCAATATCCGGGTCGGCGCGCAGAACGTGGCGTGGGCCAAGGAAGGCGCGTTCACCGGCGAAATCGCCGCCCCCATGTTGAACGCAGTGGGCGCCAGCCACGCCATCATCGGCCACAGCGAACGCCGCCAGTATTTCGGCGAGACCGATGAGACCGTGCTGAAACGCACGCAGGCGGCCCTGGAATTCGGCCTGACCCCTATTGTCTGCGTGGGCGAGCGACTGGAAGAGCGCGAAAGCGGCAACACCGAAACTGTGCTGGTCGGGCAGTTCCAAAATGGCATCGCCGGCCTCAGCGAGCAGCAGTTCGCCAAAATCATCATTGCCTACGAGCCCGTCTGGGCCATCGGAACCGGCAAGACCGCCACGCCTGAAATCGCCGCGGCGGCCCACAAAATGATTCGCGCGCAGGTGGAAGGGAAGTTCGGCAAAGAGGCCGCCGGCGCCGTGCGCATCCTGTACGGCGGCAGCGTCAAAGGCGACAACGTGAAGAGCCTGATGGCGCAGCCCGATATCGACGGCTCGCTGGTAGGCGGAGCCAGTCTAGACCCTGTATCGTTCGCTTCCATCGTCAATTTCTGATCGTTGACAAGTCGAGGACACTCGCCCTATCATTCTCCTAGAGTTTCTAGGAGAATGATATGGAAAGCGTGTAGACCTGCTTCGCGGCACGCTGGACATGCTGATCCTGAAGGCTGTCTCCCTGGGCCCGCAGCACGGCTACGGAGTCCTGCTCCGCATCCAGCAATTGTCCCAGGGCAATCTGCAGATCGAACAGGGTTCCCTCTACCCCGCCCTATACCGGCTGGAGCACAAGGGCTTCATCGCCTCGGAATGGGGCGAAAGCGAAAATAACCGCAAGGCCAAATTCTACGCCTGACGCCTGCCGGAAAACGCCAGCTACGGCTCGAAACCGAAAGCTGGCGGCGCCTGGGCAGTACCATCGCCACCGTCCTGAAGGCCGTGCCGGAGGAATTGTGACGAGCACTTGATTCAGCGCGGCGGAAAATACCAGAGCAGGATGCCTTTGCCGATGCGCTCCGGCTGGGGCACATTGGGCTGGCCTTGCATTTCCATCAGCTTATCGGGCCAGAGAGGCACATCCAGATACGAGTTTTCCAGGCCGAACCGCTCTTCTTTCCATTTGGAGACGCTGACGGCGTTCCATCCGGGGTCTGGCACAGCGGGCCGGAAGCCGCGCACGGGGGGAAATCCGAATTCGCCCGGGAGGTCGGCCACCAGGCTGGTGACAAAGGCGACGCTGGGGGCGTTGACCTGGCGCAGGCGGGCGGCGAGGCGCTTCATGTCCTGGCCCCAATCGAGGTCGGAATCCACCAGGATTTTTTCGGGCTGGCTGCCGGCCAGCAGGTTGAAATACGGAAGATAGTCGGGATGGCTCAGCAGGCTGGACCCGGCATACCAGGCCAGCAGAAGCGCCAGTGCGGCGTGGATGCCGCGGCGTTTGTCTCCGCTTTCGAGCAGGCGTAGCGCGGCCACGGCCGCCAGCAGCGAGAAGCCAATATAGATGGGCAGCACGTGGCGGATGCCGATATTGATACGGCTGAAGGCGCCCACCAGGAGAATCGCGGCGGCAAAAGCGAACGGCACGTACAGCCGGCGCGGCGCCCGTCTGCGGCAGGCCAGCGCGATGCCGGAGCCCATCAGCACCAGGAAAGCCAGCGGGGTCTTCACCGCCAGGGCCACTTCATAGAAGTACCAGAAGCCGGTGGTGCGGCGCATACCCAGAAGGTATCCGGTATGGCCTTCGGCATTGTGCGCCAGCACCTGCCGGATGCCGGCATAGAGTTCCGGAGCCGGCAGCCCGTGGGCGAAAGAGAAACGGTAGCCGGCCCACACCGTGAGGCAGGCCACCAGCACGGCGAGGGCGAATTGCGGAAGTCGCGCGACCACGCCGCGCGGCCACGGCGCCGGAGCCCGGCCGCTCGGCGAGGAAATACCAGAGGAGCGAGAGGCCGCCGCCGCCGGGCAAAAACGCCAGGGTAGAAAACTTGGAGAGCATGGCCAGGCCGGTGGCCGCGCCGAACCAGGCAGCGTGCGCCAGTGTGGGCTCGCTCCAGCCAGATCATGCCGCATAAAAAGGATGCGCCCAGGAACGCGGTGAGCGCCATGTCCGTGGTGGCGAGTCCGGCGTGCGCCAGGATGGGCGGAGGAAGCTGAACAGGGCCAGGGCGAGCACGCCCGTAGCCGTGGAGAAGTAGCGCTTGCCCCACCAGTAGACCACGGCGCAGGCCAGCCAGAAGAAGGGCAGAACGCCCAGTCGCGCCAGCGAGAGGGTCAGATCGTAATGGCCGCCGGTATCCAGAATTTCGCGCCCTTCCACGAAAATGGCGGATGGGGCGGTGGAAGGCGCGGGGCTGCGCAGTCCCAGCAGGTACGGCCCGAGCGCCACGGCTACGCGGGCCAGCGGCGGATGCTGGGGTTCCAGCGTGTACGTGCCTTTGTCGAGCCACTCCATGCCGCAGGCGATGTGCGCCGGCTCGTCGAAGGTGTGGTTGAAAACGGTGTAGGTGGCCGCGATCCGGATGCTGCCGAGAAGCACCAGGGCGATGGCGATGGCCAAACCGTGGCGCTCCAGGCGGGCCAGAATGCCGGCGGAAAGGGGAGGCGGCGCGGGCTGAGCCTGAGGCTTGGCGGCGGGGTTCCGTTTGGCCATGGAAATTTGAATCTAACACGCCCAGGCAGGCTGGACACCGCCTTGCGAATTCTGGTACACTACTTGCTGTCCCTGAAATATTGCTCAGTGGGAGGTTCGTCTGCCTGTATAGCGAACCGCTTGCACCAATGAGGAGACATGGCAAAAAACCAGGTAAACAGTATCAAGCCGCGCTGAAACAGGTCCAGGCCAAAGAGTATCAACTCGAAGAGGCCATACCGCTGGTCAAGAAAATCAAATTTGCAAAATTTGACGAGACCGTAGAGGTGCATATGCGCCTCGGTGTCGACCCCAAGCACGCCGACCAGATGGTCCGCGGCACGGTGGTGATGCCCAACGGTCTTGGAAAATCCAAGAAAGTTCTGGTAATCACCAGCGGCGACAAGCTGCGCGAAGCCCAGGAAGCCGGCGCCGACTTCATCGGCGGCGAAGACATGGTGAACAAGATCCAATCCGAAAGCTGGACGGATTACGACGCCGTGATTGCGACTCCGGACATGATGCGCTCGGTCGGCAAACTCGGTAAGGTGCTGGGTCCGCGCGGGCTCATGCCGAATCCGAAGACCGGTACGGTGACCGTGGACGTGGCCAAGGCCATCAAAGAGATCAAAGCCGGTAAAGTGGAATTCCGCGTCGATAAGACGGGCATCATCCACGCTCCCGTCGGTAAAGTGAGCTTCGCGGCGGACAAACTGATCGAGAACGCAGCCAGCCTGATCACGGCCGTGATCAAGGCCAAACCGGCTGTAGCCAAGGGCAAGTACGTGAGAAGCGCGACCATCTGCTCTACCATGGGGCCGGGTGTTCCGGTCGATACCACGCCCTTCACAGTGAAAGCGGCGGCGGCGGTTTAGCCTACAGGTGTTTCCATGAAAAAGAAGGAAGACAAAAATAAAGACGTCGATTCCCTGCGTCAGGATCTGGCGCGGTTGCAGAACCTGTTCGTCACCGGCTACGAAAAGCTGAAGGTGGGGCAGGATTTCGAACTGCGCAAAACGGTCCGCGGCGCCGGCGGCAAGTATCGGGTGGTGAAGAATAACCTGGCCGAGATCGCTTCCGAGGGTACGCCTTCGGAGCAGGTGCTGAAAGGGCTGCGCGGGATGACCTCGATGGCCTACACCTCGGGCGATCCGGTGGCTCTGGCCAAGGCGCTCACGGTATATGCCAAAGCGAACCCCAGCTTCACCTTCAAGGCGGGAATTGTGGAAGGCCGGGCCATCGATGTGAAGCAGATCCAGGATCTGGCTTCCATGCCTTCCAAAGAACAGATCTTCGCCAAACTGTTGTACGTGATCAACGCTCCGGCGCAACAGTTGGTGACGGCAATGAACGCGGTGGGCCGCAACCTGGCGGTGGTTGTGGACCAGGGCGTCAAGGAAAACAAGTTTCAGCAGTAATTCACGATTTTTTTGAATATCAAGGAGTTTGGAAATGGCGGACATTAACGCAATTGCGGATCAGATTCAAGGATTGACGCTGCTGGAGGCTTCTCAGCTCGTAAAGGTACTCGAAGAAAAGCTGGGCGTCTCGGCGGCGGCAGCCGCTCCGGTGATGATGGCGGGCGGCGGCGCGGCTGCCGCGGCAGCTCCGGCAGTGGAAGAGAAGACCGAGTTTACCGTCGTGTTGACGGCGGCCGGCGCGAACAAGATCAACGTTATCAAGGCGGTACGCGAAGTCACCAGCCTCGGCTTGAAGGAAGCTAAGGACCTGGTGGATGGCGCTCCCAAGCCGGTGAAGGAAGGCATCAGCAAGGACGAAGCGGAAGCCATCAAGAAGAAGTTCACCGATGTTGGCGCGTCGGTAGAAGTAAAGTAGCTGGAAATTTTTTTCTGTCGGTTGTCAGCGGTCGGCTCGCGGGCCGGATCGCTGACAGCCATTTGACGTAGGCCGCAAGGCCTGCTAGAGTGGATAGTTGGGCTTTCGGTTAGGCTGGATCGATCCCAATTGGTGATTGTGATTCCCGAATCCTGGAACTTCAATTGCAGTTCGGGCGAAACTGCAGAGAGGGGATCTCTGTGCGTTTCATTGCCTGCAACAATCATACAGGATTCGTACGCCCCTGCTTCCACCGGTTCTTTTTTCACGCGCAAGACTCCGAACCCCCCGGTTTTCGGTTCCACTTCGAAAACTCGATTCCTCCCCAGGTATTTTCATTCGGCGCTCCGAGAGGCATTGCCTCCCTGGGCGCCGTTGGCTTTGTGCTGTTAAGCGCACCTTTTTTGCGTTGGCTGTCTGCCGTCAGGAGTTTAAAGAATGGAAATTCAAAGTAACGGCGCCGTTCCCGAGCGAGTGGATTTTTCCAAGATCAAGACCTCGATTCCGATTCCGAATCTGATTGAGGTACAGAAAAATTCCTACGAACGGTTTCTGCAGATGGACTTGCTGCCGAATGAGCGCGAGGACATCGGACTGCAGACCGTTTTCAATTCGGTATTCCCGATTTCCGATTTTCGCGGTGTCAGCGATCTGGAGTTCGTCGATTATTCGATCGGCAACTGGGAATGCAAGTGCGGCAACCTGAAGGGTCTGCACCATCTCCGGTCGACCTGCCGGAACTGCGGAGCCACCATCCGCACCGATCCGTTTCACGCGGGCGACATTTTGTGCCACCATTGCGGAACGTTCAACAAGAACGTTGTCACCTTCTGCAACAAGTGCGGCGATCCGGTGGGCCTGCAACTGAAATACGACATGCAGGAGTGCCAGGAGCGCGGCATGACTTATGCGGCGCCCTTGAAGGTCACGATCCGGCTCACGGTATATTCCAAGGATCCCGAGACCCAGAAGAAGAGCGTCCGCGACATCAAGGAACAGGAAGTATTCTTCGGCGAAATTCCGTTGATGACCGACAACGGCACGTTCATCATCAACGGCACCGAACGCGTCATCGTATCCCAGTTGCACCGTTCGCCGGGCGTGTTTTTCGAGCGCGTGCCGGCGCAGGGGTATTTTCTCGGCAAGATCATTCCCTATCGCGGAAGCTGGGTGGAGTTCGAGTACGACAACAAGAACCTGCTGTATGTCCGCATTGACCGCAAGAGGAAATTCTACGGCTCGGTATTCCTGCGGGCATTGGGCCTGAAGACCGACGAGCAGATTCTGCGGGCCTTCTACCGGGTCAGCAAGATCGGCATCAAAGAGAAGAAGCTGCTGTGGAATGTGGATGAAGGTCTCACCGGCCTGAAGCTGTCCTATGCCATCGCCAGCAAGACCGGGGATACAGTAGTCGGGCAGGGCAAGAAAATCACCTCATCGCTGTACAAGGAAATCCAGAAGGCCAAGATCGAGCGGGTGGAAGTGGCGCCCAACGATCTGGAAGGCGCCTACGTAGTGGCCGATGTGGTGGATATGACCACCGGCGAAGTCATGATCGACGCCAACAGCGAACTGACCCCCACGGTGATCGGCAAGCTGATGGAAGCCGGCATCGAAGAGTTCGAGATCTTCTTCCCCGAGCGCGATGACGTAGGCACGGTGATCTCGTCCACTATCCGCAAGGACAGTGTCAAAACGCAGAACGAAGCGCTCATCGAGATCTACCGCAAACTGCGTCCCGGCGATCCGCCGACATTGGATACGGCCACGCAGCTCTTCCAGGGCATGTTCTTCGACCCGCGCAAGTACGATTTTTCGCGCGTGGGCCGCATGAAGTTCAATATCAAGCTGCATGACAAAGCCGACGCCACCAGCCTGGACAAGCGCACCCTGGACCAGGAAGACTTCCGCGCCACCATCAAGTACCTGCTGAAGCTGCGCAAGGGCATCGGCGCGGTGGACGATATCGATCACCTGGGCAACCGCCGCGTGCGCGCGGTGGGCGAACTGCTGGAGAACCAGTTCCGCATCGGACTGGTGCGCATGGAACGCGCCATCAAGGAAAAGATGAGCGTGTACCAGGAAATGTCCACGGCCATGCCGCACGACCTGGTGAACGCCAAGCCGGTGATGGCCGCGATCCGCGAATTCTTTGGGTCGAGCCAGCTTTCCCAGTTCATGGATCAGACCAACCCTCTCAGCGAGATCACGCACAAGCGGCGTCTCTCGGCCCTGGGACCGGGCGGTCTGAGCCGCGAGCGCGCCGGATTTGAAGTGCGCGACGTGCACCCCACGCATTACGGCCGCATCTGCCCCATCGAGACGCCGGAAGGTCCGAACATCGGGCTGATTTCGTCGCTCTCGTGCTTTGCGCGCATCAACGAATACGGATTCATTGAGAGCCCTTACCGCAAGGTGATCAAGGGCGTGGTCATCGACGAAGTCCAGATTCTGAATCCCGGCGATACCGATTATAAAGTCGGCGACATTATCAAGCGGCAGGAAGCCGAAGAGGTCAATCGCAAACTAGGGGCGAAGAAGCAGCCCGCGGAATTCGAAGCCCACTGCGAGTATCTCTCGGCGTGGGAAGAAGACAAGTGGGTGGTGGCGCAGGCCAACGTGCAGTTGGACGAGAAGGGCCGCATTGTGCCGGATCTTTCCAACGCGCGCCAGGCCGGCAACTTCGTGCTCAAGCCGAGGGACGAAATCGAATACATCGACGTCTCGCCGAAGCAGCTTGTCAGCGTGGCCGCGAGTCTGATTCCGTTCCTGGAAAACGACGACGCCAACCGCGCCCTGATGGGTTCGAACATGCAGCGCCAGGCTGTGCCGCTGCTGCGTGCCGACGCTCCTTACGTGGGCACCGGGATGGAACTGGTGACGGCTCGCGATTCGGGCGCCGTGGTGCTCTGCAAGCGGCCGGGCGTGGTGGATTCGGTGGATTCCGAGCGCATCATCGTGCGCGTGGAGGGCGCTTCTCACGAAGGCCAGCTTTCCCGCGAGGTGGGCGCGGACATCTATCAGCTCACCAAGTTCAAACGCAGCAACCAGAACACCTGCATCAACCAGAAGCCCATCGTGGCGGTGGGACAGAGGGTGCCCAAAGGCGCGGTGCTGGCCGATGGTCCCTGCACCGACCTGGGCGAACTGGCCCTGGGACGCAACGTGCTGGTGGCGTTTATGCCCTGGCGCGGGTACAACTTCGAAGACGCCATCCTGGTCAACGAAAAGCTGGTCAAGGAAGACTACTACACCTCGATTCACATCGAGGAGTTCGAAATCGAAGCACGCGACACCAAGCTGGGGCCGGAAGAAATCACCCGCGACATCCCCAACATCGCCGATTCGTTCCTGCGCAATCTGGACGAAAGCGGCATCATCCGCATCGGCGCCACGGTGAAGCCGGGCGACATCCTGGTGGGCAAAGTGACGCCTAAGGGTGAAAAACTCAGCTCACTCCGGAAGAAGAAGCTGCTGCGCGCCATCTTCGGCGAAAAGGCCGGCGACGTGAAGGACGCTTCGCTGTACTGCCCGCCCGGAATCGAGGGCACTATTGTCGATTGCAAGATTTTCTCGCGCAAGGGGCAGGAGAAGGACGAGCGGAGCAAAAGCATCGAAGAAACGCAGATCCAGCGTTTGCAGCGCAACCTGCAGGATGAAATCCGCATCCTGACCGACGAGCGCGCCAAACGCCTGGGCGTTCTGCTGGAAGGCAAGAAGCTGCTGGCCGACCTGCACGACGAAAAGACCAATAAGCGCCTGCTCAGCAAGGATACCGAGCTGACGCGCGAGCTCATCGAGAAGATGAAATCGCGCGACCTGAAGCGCCATGCGCCTTTCCAGCAAAGACCCGCGGCTGAACGAACAGATCGACGAAATCGAAGAGATGACGTCGCGGCAGATCGCGGTGCTGGAGAAGATCACCGACGAGAAGGTGGGCAAGCTGCGCAAGGGCGACGAGCTGCCTCCGGGCGTGATCAAGCTGGTGAAGGTCTATATCGCCATGAAGCGCAAGCTTTCGGTGGGCGATAAGATGGCCGGCCGTCACGGCAACAAGGGCGTCATCGCGCGCATCCTGCCGGAAGAGGATATGCCGTACCTGCCGGATGGAACGCCGGTGGAAATCGTTCTCAACCCGCTCGGCGTGCCCTCCCGTATGAACGTGGGCCAGATTCTGGAAACCCACCTGGGCTGGGCCGCCAAAGCGCTGGGCGTACAGTATGCAACTCCCGTGTTCGACGGAGCCACCGAGCGCGAGATCAAGAAAGCGCTCACCGACGCCAACCTGCCGACGTCCGGCAAGACCATTCTGTACGACGGTATGACCGGTATTCAGTTCGAGCAGCCGGTGACCGTGGGCTACATTTACATGTTGAAGCTGAGCCACCTGGTGGACGACAAGATTCACGCGCGTTCCATCGGGCCGTATTCGCTGATTACGCAGCAGCCCCTGGGCGGCAAGGCGCAGTTCGGCGGGCAACGCTTCGGCGAAATGGAAGTCTGGGCGCTGGAGGCATACGGGGCCGCTTACATCCTACAGGAATTGCTGACGGCGAAATCCGACGACGTTTACGGCCGCGCCAAAATCTACGAGGCCATCGTCAAAGGCGAAGCAGCCATCGAACCCGGAGTGCCGGAATCGTTCAACGTGCTGATTCGCGAGTTGCAGTCGTTGTGTCTCGATGTGGAATTGATGGAAGAAGCCGCGCGAAGTGCCGGATACTGCTTTGGCGGCTGACTGACAGATGTGTTGACCACGGAGTCACGGAGAACACGAGGAAGCACGGAGAAATTCTCCAAGATTTCCTCCGTGTTTTCTTCGTGTCCTCCGTGGCTCCGTGGTGAGTTAGAAATTGGAGGCTATTTTGAGATCCTCACCTTACGATCGTGCGAATTTGATTGCGGACTTCGATTCCATCCGCATTTCTCTGGCTTCTCCGGAAAAGATCCGGAGCTGGTCCCACGGTGAAGTCACCAAGCCGGAGACTATCAATTACCGGACTTTTAAACCAGAGCGCGACGGGCTGTTCTGCGCGCGCATCTTCGGGCCCACCCAGGATTGGGAGTGCTTGTGCGGCAAGTACAAGCGCATGAAGCACCGCGGCGTCATTTGCGATAAATGCGGCGTGGAAGTCACGCTGGCGCGCGTGCGCCGCGAGCGCCTGGGCCATATCGAACTGGCCAGCCCCTGTTCGCACGTGTGGTTCTTCAAGGGCCTGCCCAGCCGCATCGGACACCTGCTGGATATCACGCTCCGCGAACTGGAGCGGGTGCTGTACTTCGAAGCGTATGTGATTGTCGATCCCGGTGAAGTAGAGGCGCTGAGCCAGGGCGAAGTGATCACCGACGAAAAGAAGCGGGCCCTGGACCAGGAGTTCCCTGGCAAGTTCATCGCCATGATGGGCGCCGAGGGCATCAAGGAACTGCTCAAGAAGGTCGATGTAGAGGCGCTAAGCGAAGAGATTCGCGAGCGCATGAAGACCGAGACCAGCGTCCAGAAGAAGCTGAAATTCGCCAAGCGCCTGCGCGTGGTGGAAAGCTTCCGCAAAAGCGGTAACAAGCCGGAATGGATGATTCTGGATGTCATCCCGGTAATTCCGCCGGAGTTGCGTCCCCTGGTGCCGCTGGATGGCGGCCGTTTCGCCACCAGCGATCTCAACGACCTCTACCGCCGCGTGATCAACCGCAACAACCGGTTGAAGAAGCTCATCGAACTGCATGCGCCCGACGTAATTGTGCGCAACGAAAAGCGCATGTTGCAGGAAGCCGTGGACGCGCTGTTCGATAACGGACGCCGCGGCCGCGTACTGCGCGGCGCCAACAACCGCCCGCTGAAATCGCTCTCCGATACGCTGAAGGGCAAGCAGGGCCGCTTCCGCCAGAACCTGCTGGGCAAGCGCGTGGATTATTCCGGCCGTTCGGTGATCGTGGTGGGTCCGGACCTGAAGCTGAACCAGTGCGGTCTTCCCAAGAAGATGGCTCTGGAGCTGTTCAAGCCGTTCATCTATCACCGCCTGGAGCAGCGCGGCCACTGCACCACCATCAAGCAGGCCAAGGAACTGGTGGAGCAGCAGGATCCGGTGGTATGGGACATCCTGGAAGAG